>DASYPT010000094.1:0-88637 GCA_036006355.1 Pyrinomonadaceae bacterium
GCTGCGCGGTATCGACCGCAAGGACATTGAGCGGGGACAGGTGATTTCCAAGCCTGGTTCGATCACGCCTCATACAAAATTCAAGGCGGAAGCGTATGTATTGACAAAGGAAGAAGGCGGCCGACACACGCCGTTCTTCACTGGTTATCGACCGCAGTTCTACTTCCGCACCACAGACGTGACGGGAGTGGCGTCGTTGCCGGCGGGAGTGGAGATGGTGATGCCAGGCGACAACGTAGCGATGGAGATCGAGTTGATCGCACCGATTGCCATGGAGAAGGGACTGCGCTTCGCAATTCGTGAAGGTGGCCGCACGGTGGGTGCAGGCACAGTGTCGGAAGTGGTCGAGTAGAAGACATAGGACTCATAGGACCCTATTGGACCTATTTGGTGGACTTACTATGAACGAAAAAATTCGAATCCGTCTGAAGGCTTACGATCATCGAGTGTTGGATCAGTCAACCACGGAAATCGTTGAGACAGCGAAACGCACGGGAGCGCGGGTAGCTGGTCCAATTCCGCTGCCGACTGTGAAGAACAAGTGGACAGTTCTGCGTTCTCCACACGTCGATAAGAAATCTCGCGAGCAGTTTGAGATTCGCACACACAAGCGATTGATGGACATTCTCGACCCGACGCCGCAGACGGTTGATGCTTTGATGAAGCTCGATCTACCCGCAGGCGTGGATGTTGAAATTAAGGCTTTTGGTCGGCAGTGAAGAATTGCCGATTTCCGATTGCCAATTGCCGATTGGCATCGGAGTTCAACGGCAAACTATTAACAATCGGCAATTGGCAATCGGAAATCGACAATGATTAACGGAATCATCGGAAGAAAGATCGGCATGACCCAGATCTTCGCACCAGACGGAACGGTTACGCCTGTAACCGTTATCAAGGCTGGCCCTTGCGTCGTGGTGCAGAAGAAGTCCGCTGCCGGCCCTGACGGCTACGATGCGGTGCAACTTGGTTTGGTAGATGATAAGCCGCTGAAGTTGAAAAACATCTCCAAGCCGATGCGTGGCCACTTCGAAAAGACTGGCGGTGGAATTCCGCCGACACGTGTTCTTAAAGAATTTCGACTGACCGCGTCTGACGATTCCACCAACGTTGGTGACAAGGTGCTGGTTGATCAATTTGCCGATGGCGAGATGGTGGACGTGATTGGTCGATCCAAAGGTCGGGGATTCGCAGGCACAATCAAGCGTCACAATTTCAACCGTGGCCCTGAGTCGCATGGTTCGATGAATGTGCGCGCCCCGGGTTCGATAGGCGCATCGGCTTATCCGTCTCGCGTTATCAAAGGCACCCGCTCGTCAGGTCACATGGGTGACCAGCGTGTCACCATAAAAGGTTTAACGGTTGCGAGAGTTGATGCTGAGAACAATCTTTTGATGATTCGTGGCGCAGTGCCCGGAGCGTTTGGAAGCGTGGTTATCGTTAGGAAGGCGACGAAGAAGTAAGACATTGCCGATTTCCGATTGCCAATTGCCGATTTGAAGATTCGGAATCGGGAAATTAACAATCGGAAATTGCCAATCGAAAATCGGAAATGACCAGGAGTTAGTTATGCCGACAGTTAAGGTGCGCAATCTCAAGAATGAAGAAGTTGGTGAAGTCCAATTGTCTGAAGCTGTCTTTGGCGCGCCGTTAAATGAGCCGCTAATTCATGCGGCTGTCAGAAACTTCATGGCGAATGCCCGCCAGGGCACTTCAGCGACCAAAACCCGCGGCGATGTTTCCGGTGCTGGACGAAAGCTTTGGAAGCAAAAAGGTACTGGTCGAGCCCGTATTGCATCTCTGCGTTCTCCACTTTGGAAGGGTGGTGGCAATGCCCACGGCCCGCAACCGCGCGACTGGTCCTACAATATGCCGAAGAAGATGCGCCAGGGTGCGTTACGCTCGGCACTTTCAGAGCGCGTTCGGGAAGGAAACTTGTTTGTAGTTGATGGCTGGTCGTTAGAGAAACCGAAGACCAAAGAGTTTGCCAGTTCACTGGGCGCATTGGGTCTTGCTGGTAAGACGTTGATTGTTGATTCGCTCGACAACGACAACTTGATTCTATCGTCGCGTAACGTTCGTCATGCAAAGATAGTCAATAGTTTTGGATTGAATATCTACGATCTGCTTTATCACGATCACCTTGTGTTGTCTCGCGCGGCAGCGGATGAACTCGACAAGCTGCTCGGTGCCGGAAAGCAGGATGACCAGGCAGAGGTGGTTGAAGAAGCACCGGCCAAACCGAAACGAACGCGTAAAACGAAAAAAGAGGAGGCGGCCTAAGAGATGCGAACAGTTTGGGACATCATCAAGTCGCCTGTGATCACTGAGAAGGCTCTCGTTGCGAAAGAAGAGACGCAGGACAAGAAGCAGTTATTGACATTCCGCGTGGATCGTCACGCCACAAAGCCAGAGATTAAGGCCGCGGTTGAGGCGATCTTCCAGGTGAAAGTTGATCATGTGAAAACGATCAACTTCATGGGCAAGCTCGGCAGCGCGCGTCGCACTCGTCACGTTGGTCGCAAGCCATCGTGGAAGAAGGCTTACGTAACGCTGAAGCAGGGCGAGAAGCCGGTGGATTACGGAGAAGCGATTTAAGCATTGCCGATTTCCGATTGCCAATTGCCAATTTGAAGGCTGGCATCGGGCACGAAAACAATCGGCAATTGGCAATCGAAAATCGGAAATAACAAGATGGGCATAAAGAAACTTACACCCACATCAGCAGCGCGTCGCTATCAGACGTATCTTACGAGAGACGAGTTAACTCTTGGCGCAATACCTGAGAAGTCGCTGCTGGAACCAAAGAAAAGAATCTCTGGTCGTAACAACGACGGTCGAATCACTGTTCGACGTCGAGGTGGTGGCCACAAGCGCTTTTATCGAATCATCGATTTCAAGCGCGACAAAGACGGAGTGCCTGGTCGAATAACACAGATTGAATACGATCCAAATCGCTCCGCGCATATCGCTTTGGTCACCTATGTCGATGGCGAGAAGCGTTACATCATCGCCCCAACCGGATTAGAAGTTGGCAAGACGATCATGAGCGGTGCAGATGCCGACATTCTTCCGGGAAATACTTTGCCGCTTATCAACATCCCGCTCGGAACGCAAATTCATAACATTGAGTTGCGGCCCGGCAAGGGTGGACAGATGGCGCGGTCTGCTGGAACGTTCGCACAGTTAGTCGCGAAAGAAGGCAACTATGCGCAGCTTCGCATGCCTTCGGGAGAAGTTCGTCGCGTGCCTCTGGTTTGTAAAGCGACTGTGGGACAGGTCGGAAACATCGAGCACGAGAACGTATCGCTGGGTAAGGCCGGTCGCTCACGTTGGAAGGGATTGAGACCGAAAGTTCGTGGCGTTGCGATGAATCCTGTGGACCATCCACATGGTGGCGGTGAAGGCAAGACGTCAGGTGGTCGCAACCCTGTAACGCCTTGGGGTCAGCCGACGCGTGGTTACAAGACGCGTAGCAACAAGCGAACGCAGAAGATGATTTTGAAGGATCGAAGAACCAAGTAAATTTAAGATTTAAGATTTCAGATTGCAGATTTGTGGCGCGTCTGTGAGGCCGAGAAAATCTTAAATTTAAAATCTGAAATCTTAAATAAAGGAGTTCCATGGCTCGTTCAGTTAAAAAAGGACCATATATCGATAAAGGGATCACGAAGGCAGTTGAGCGCGCTCGCTCAGGTGGCGCGCGGCCGCCCGTGATTAAGACCTGGTCGCGCCGCTCAACGATTACGCCTGACATGGTGGGATTAACGTTTGGTGTTCACAACGGCAAACGTCATATGCCGATCTATGTCACTGAAAATATGGTGGGCCACAAATTGGGTGAGTTCGCACCCACCAGGACTTTCAAAGGGCACTCGGGCACGAAGGTAGAGAAGGCGAGCAAGGTCGCGTCAGCACCGCCACCGCCGAAATAGTGAATCGTTAATCGTGAATCGTAAATCGTTAAGACTGATTCACGAACAGCGATTAGGAAATAACGATTCACGATTGACGATTAACGATTCACGAGGTTCACGAGGCTCAGGATGGAAGCAACAGCGAGTGCAAAGTATTTGAGAGGATCGGCGCAGAAAGCGCGTTTGGTTATCGATCTGATCCGTGGCAAAGACGTCAACCAGGCGTTGGCGATTCTCAGGTTTTCTAAAAAGCGCGCGGCGCGGGGCGTTGAGAAGTGCATGCGCTCGGCAATTGCTAACGCGAATGAAGCTGCTGAGAAGGCGAATGTTTCGATCGATCCTGATGACCTGTGGGTTAGAACGGCTTTTGTCGATCGCGGTCCAACAAAAAATCTCCGACGCGTCAGACCTGCACCGCAGGGTCGTGCTTATCGCGAGCAACGACATTTCTGTCACGTCACGATTTCGTTGAGTAACGATGCGAAGCCTGAACCGAAGAGCGTCAGTAAGTCAGCTCCTGCAGCCCCGGCTAAAGCAGCGAAGCTAGCTGAGAGTAAGGGCCGCAAGCGCGGAGGCGCAGTGGCGGCTCCAAGGGCGAAACGGACTGGCCCAAAAACCGAAACGGCAGAAAGCGTAGAGAAGCCGGTGCCGAAGAAGGCTTCAAAGAAAAAGAAGGCGGAAGAATAAACCAGATCTCAGATCTCAAATCTCAGATCTCAGACGGAGAAGATTGTGGGTCAAAAAGTTCATCCATACGGTTTTCGACTTGGCTACAACAAAGACTGGCATTCGCATTGGTTCGCCAAGAAGCAGTTCGGCGAGTTTTTGTTGGAAGACCTCAAGTTGAAACGTGACCTGAAGCAGCGTTTTGCAGGCGCTGGCGTTTCGCACGTTGACATCGAGCGAGCAGCCAATCGTCTCAAGATAATCATCTACACGTCGCGGCCAGGCATCATCATTGGTCGCAAGGGCGCCGAAATCGACAAGCTTAAGAGTGACCTTTCGTCGAAGACTGGGCGTGAAGTGCTCGTTTCGATTCAGGAGATTCATAAGCCGGAACTGAACGCACAGTTGCAGGCAGAGAAGATTGCTGCCCAGCTCGAGAAGCGTATTGCCTTCCGCCGGGCGATGAGAAAAGCCGTCGAAGAGTCGCTGCGGTTTGGCGCGCAAGGGATTAAGGTCAAGGTCAGTGGTCGATTGAATGGCGCTGAAATCGCGCGTAGCGAATGGCATCTGCAAGGACAGTTGCCGCTGCACACTCTTCGCGCAGATATCGATTATGGTCTGGCTGAGGCACAAACCACGTTTGGTCAAATCGGGGTAAAGGTTTGGATTTATCGCGGCGAGATCATGGATCCAAAGGCAGCGATGGCCCGTGGTACCGGCTCTGATCCGATTAATGAAACTCGCGTCGGTGAGCGCGAACGCAGACCTCGCACTCGACGCGAACGCGAAGGCGCAGCCGAAGGCAGAAGGCCGAGGGGAGAAGAACAGTAGGAGATTGCCGATTTCCGATTGCCAATTGCCAATTTGGGGAACTTAAGTTCTTAAAATTGGCAATCGACAATCGGCAATCGCAAATGGAATAACGCCATGTTGATGCCGAAAAAAGTTAAGCACCGAAAGCAGATGCGGGGTCGCATGAACGGCGTCGCAACTCGCGGCAGTGAGATCAGCTTCGGTGAATATGGGCTCAAGAGTTTGGAGCCTGCGTGGATAACCGATCGCCAGATTGAGGCCGCCCGTATTGCGATGACTCGTCATATCAAACGTGGCGGGAAGATCTGGATTCGAATGTTTCCCGACAAGCCGGTAACAAAGAAGCCGGCTGAAACTCGTATGGGCAAAGGCAAGGGCGCTCCCGAGTATTGGGTTGCAGTCGTGAAGCCGGGCCGCATTCTTTACGAGATCGAAGGCGTTGACGAAAAGACAGCGCGCGATGCCATGCGCCTGGCCGCTCAAAAACTTCCAATCCGAACGAAGTTTGTTACTCGTGCTGATCAAGAAGGAGGCGCGATCTAGTAATGAAGCGACGCGAAGAGTTAGACAAGTATCGTGACATGGGTGATGAGGAACTCCGAGCTGAGGCGGCACGTCTTCGGGAGTCGTTGTTTCGATTAAAGTTCAAGTTGGCGCTTGGCGAAGTGGATGCCGTGAAGCGAATTCGCCAGGAGAAGAAATCGCTATCGCGGATTGAAACGATTACCCGTCAACGTCCACAGGCAACCAAATAGGAACGAGTGTGAAAGAGAATGGCTGAGAACGAAAACAACATAGCGCCGGCAGCAAGTGAACCGACAGCGCCTGCGGCAAAGAAGAATCGCTCGCATCGTTCGGAAAAAGTCGGAACTGTCGCGTCTGACAAAATGCAGAAGACTGTGGTTGTGCGAGTGGATCGTCTCGTGCGACACACGAAATATCGCCGTTACGTTCGTAAGACGTCGAAGTTTATGGCCCACGACGAACTTGGTTCCACTGTGGGCGATAAAGTGCGCATTGTTGAGACGCGCCCGCTTTCCGCGCGCAAACGCTGGCGAGTTATTGAGATAGTACAGAAGGCTGCGAAGTAGATATTCCGGTCTTTGGACTTTGGCCTTAGGTCTTAAGAGTGAATCGTAAATCGTGAATCGTGAATCGGAGGTTCACAGTTAACGATTAACTATTCACTATTTACGATTCACTTTTAAGACCCAAGACCAAAGACCAAAGGCCCAAAACCGGAGGTAACGACAGTGATTCAGATGCAGACCTCTTTGGAGGTTGCCGACAATTCAGGAGCCCGTCGCGTAGAGATGATTATGCCGATCGGGGGATCGACTGGAAAGATCGCGAGCTTGGGTGATCGTATCAAGGTGACTGTTAAAGAGGCTTCACCTGATGGAACGATTAAGAAGGGAACGGTTCAGGATGCTGTCATTGTGCGGACGCGAAAAGAAGTGCGACGTGCAGATGGCACCTACGTCAGGTTTGATCAGAATGCAGCGGTCTTAATCAAGGAAGATGGAACGCCGATTGGAACTCGCGTCTTTGGACCGGTTGCGCGCGAGTTACGCGATAAGAACTTCATGAAGATTGTCTCACTCGCGCCGGAGGTTATTTGAGAGTTATGCCAGGAACAAAGCGGTCGAAAATAAAGAAGAACGATCAGGTTGTGATAATCGCGGGCCGTGATAAGGGACGACGTGGTCGCGTGCTTGAAGTTGCTCCAGCAAGGGGCAAAGTCAAAGTTGAAGGCATGGGAATGATTAAGCGACATCAAAAGGCGAATCCACAGGCGAACCGTGGAGGCGGAATCGTTGATAAGGAAGCTTTCATCGACATTTCCAATGTTCAGTTGATTGATCCGCAGTCGGGTAAACCCACCCGCGTGCGATACGACGGCGAAGGTGACGCTAAGATGCGAGTCGCCGCGAAGAGTGGCCATACATTGGAGAGGTAGAACACCAGAGGAACTGAAATGGCGGCAAGATTAAGAGAGCGTTACCAAAAGGAAGTGGCGCCACAGATTGCAAAGGAATTTGGAATTCGCAATCCGATGGCTATTCCACGGATCGAGAAGGTAGTAGTGAATATGGGTATGGGAGAGGCGATTGCAAACTCCAAAATACTCGACACCGCTACGGATGAGTTGCGATCAATTACTGGTCAGAAGCCCGTGATCACGAAGGCTAAGAAATCAATCGCCTCGTTCAAGCTGCGACAAGGAATGCCTATTGGTGTGGTTGTGACATTGCGCGGCGATCGAATGTACGAGTTTCTCGACAGGCTGATGTCTGTTGCGTTGCCACGAGTTAGAGACTTTCGCGGGGTTTCTCCGAAGGCTTTCGATGGGAGAGGCAACTATACAATTGGCATTCGCGAACAATTGATCTTTCCGGAGATCGACTTCAACAAGGTTGATAAATTGCGAGGGATGAACATTTCGATCGTCACGACCGCTCGCAACGACGAACAAGCACGGGCACTGTTGAAGGGCATGGGAATGCCTTTCAGGACATAAATTCACGATTCACGATTCACGATTCACGAAGAAGATATGGCAAAGAAATCACTGATTGCGAAGGCAGCACGAAAACCGAAGTTCTCGGTGCGGGCGTACACACGCTGCAAACGTTGTGGCAGGCCGCGCGGATACTTGCGCAAGTTTAATCTGTGTCGCATTTGTTTTCGCGAGTTAGCGCTGCAGGGACAGATTCCTGGAGTGGTTAAGTCGAGCTGGTAAGAACGTTGCCGATTTCTGATTGCAGATTTCCGATCCCGACGGGTCGGGATTGGTAATCGGCAATTGAAAATCGGAAATTGGAGTAACTGAGATATGACTGATCCTATCGCCGATATGTTGACCCGAATCCGCAATGCTATTGCGGCGAAGCACTCGCGCGTTGATATTCCGGCATCGAAGCTGAAACTTGAAATCGCCCGCATTCTTAAAGAAGAGGGCTATATCAATAACTTCGTCATTAAGGGCGAGGGTCTGAAGCGAACGATTCGCATCTTCCTCCGTTACGACGCGCGCGGGACATCGTCCATCACGCACCTGCAAAGAGTATCAACGCCGGGGCGGCGCGTTTACGTTGGCTCGACTGAGATTCCCAAAGTGCTTGGCGGTTATGGAATCAATATCGTCTCGACGTCCAAAGGATTGATGAGTGGTAAAGCTGCGCGGCGTGAAAATGTTGGCGGCGAGCTATTGGCCCAAGTTTACTAAATTTAAGATTGAAGATTTCAGATTGAAGATTGAAACCCTTCGAAAAGGTCCACAAATAAATCTGAAATCTTAAATCTGAAATCGGAAATAGATTATGTCTCGTATAGGAAAAAAACCGATTGCGGTGCCGAAGGGTGTAACCGTTACCGTTCGTGACCAGGAGCTCGAGGTTAAGGGACCAAAGGGTACTCTGAAGACTCCGATTCCTGCAGGTATCAACTTCAAAGTTGAAGGTGAAGAACTGCGCGCTGAGCGAGGTTCAGAAGAACAGGCAGCGCTTCATGGTCTGGCGCGGGCACTGGCTAACAATGCGATCCTCGGTGTGACTCAGGGCTTTAGCAAGCAGATGGATGTTGTAGGTGTGGGTTACAAAGCTGACGTGCAGGGGAAGAAGATCGTCTTCTCGCTTGGCTATTCACACCCTATAGAATTTCCACTTCCACCTGAGGTTGAGGCTAAAGCGGAGCGTCTTACGACGAAGGGAAGTATTCAGCAGTACCAAACGACTCTGACGCTGACGAGTATCGATAAGCAAAAACTTGGTCAGGTTGCTGCCGAGATGCATAAGCTGCGAAAGCCAGATGCCTACAAGGGCAAGGGTGTACGATACGCAGATGTGCCGATCAAGTTGAAGCCTGGGAAGACAGGCAAGTGATGTTATTGCCGATTTCCGATTGCCAATTTTCGATTTTAAGAGTGGTTTCAAATCGGCAATTGGCGATTGGCAATCGAAAATGAGGGATGATGTCAAACACGAATCGAGCAGAAGTTAGAACGGCTATTCACCAACGAATTCGTCGGAAGGTGAAGGGCAGCACTGAACGTCCGAGACTCGCGATCTATAGGAGCTCGAACCATATCTATGCGCAAGTGATCGACGATCACCAGGGGCAAACGCTGGTTTCTGCGTCGACCACTGAACAGGACTTGCGCGGAAATACAGGCGGCAACGTCGAAGCAGCGCGGAGAATTGGCCAGGCCATTGCCGAGCGAGCCATCGCCAAAGGTATCGAGCAGGTTGTTTTCGATCGTGGCGGTTATCTCTACCACGGTCGCGTCAAGGCGTTAACCGATGCCGCTCGAGCTGCTGGTCTGAACAAAAACGAAGCACAATCGGCTGAGGAAGAGAAAAAAGAAGCCGCACCTACTGAAACTGTTGAGAAGAAGCCGCGTAAGAAAAGTAAAGAATAGTTATGAGACAACCGAAACAACGAATTCCGGCGCAAGGACTCGATTTGAAGGATCAGGTGATCTCGATCAATCGTGTCACGAAGGTAGTTAAAGGTGGAAAGAACCTGTCATTTGCGGCTTTGGTGGTCGTCGGTGACGAAGGCGGGCATGTCGGTTTTGGCACGGGCAAAGCGCGCGAAGTTCCTCTGGCGATCAAAAAGGGAATCGAGTCAGCGAAGAAGAATCTTATCCGCGTCCCATTGATTAACAACACGCTGCCACATCAACTGATTGGTGAGTATGGCGCCGGTAGAGTGCTTGTCAAACCAGCTTCGGAAGGAACTGGAGTAATCGCAGGTGGCGCGGTTCGCGCAGTTATGCAGGCAGTGGGGGTCAGAGATGTGCGCACAAAAGTTTTGGGTTCAACGAACCCGCACAATGTCGTACGCGCGACTTTTGATGCGTTGTTACGAATGAAGGATCCAATGGAACTGGCGCGCTTGCGTGGCAAACAAGTTGAGGAGATGTAATCCCGTTATGGCAGAGAAGCGATCCAAGAAAGCAGAGCAGGCAAGAACCGGCACGATTCGGATTCAGTATTACCGTAGTTTCATTGCTTCGCCTAAGAAGCATAAAACGGTTGTTCGAAGCCTTGGAATCACAAAGTTAAACCAGATTGTGGAACGTCCAGACACTGAATCAATGCGGGGAACGGTAGCGAAGGTCCCGCACCTGTTGCGTATTGTTGAGTAGAAAATAACGGAGTAGATGATGGCTATCAGTCTTAACAGTCTTCGGCCGGCAAAAGGCTCGACGCACAAAAAGAAGAGAGTTGGTCGCGGCCCAGGTTCAGGTTTGGGTAAAACAGCTGGTCGTGGTGAAAAGGGACAAAAGTCTCGATCGGGATATTCACGCAAGGTTGGTTTTGAAGGCGGCCAAATGCCGCTTCATCGTCGCCTGCCGAAACGCGGCTTCACCAACATCTTCAAGAAGCGATGGCTTGAGGTGAGTCTCGCTGCCCTGGATAAACACTTCAACGCTGACGAAGAGATCACTCCTGAAGTTTTGCACGATCGCGGTATCATCAAGAAGGCAAAGCACGATGTGGTCGTTTTAGGTAATGGTGAGGTTTCGAAGCCGTTGCGTGTTTCCGCGCATCGCTTCACGAAGAGTGCTCGCCAGAAGATCGAACAAGCTGGCGGCGCCGCAGTAGAGATCGCGGGTTAGTTCGGAAACGTCCGTCAAAGGAATAACATGGAAAAGTTTCTAGCTGCCGTTCGCAATATGTTCAATGTGCCGGATCTACGCCGGCGCATTTTCTTTACGCTTGGATTGTTGGCAGTCTATCGGCTCGGCGCACACATTGGTGCTCCGGGTATCAACAAAGCCCGACTCGATCAGGTTTGGCGCGATGTTGCGGGGACGCTCCTCGGGGTTCTTGATCTCTTTTCCGGCGGTAACTTCCGAACGATTTCAATCTTTGCTCTGGGTGTTACACCCTACATTACCGCATCGATTATCTTGCAGTTGATGACTGTTGTCTCGCCTCAGCTTAAGAAGTTGCAGGAAGAAGGCGAGATGGGCCGTCAGAAGATCAACCAGTGGACACGGTACCTAACTGTTGGCCTTGCAGCTATCCAGACAGGGTTTGTCGCGCACTGGCTTCAGGTTAACGGTGTTGGCGCACCAACCTGGGGATTTCTTCTAACGACAGTTTTGACCTTGACCACGGGAACCATCTTTGTGATGTGGTTGGGTGAGCAGATCACAGAACGTGGTGTTGGCAACGGAATTTCTCTGTTGATCTTCGCAGGTATCGTGATCGGTTTACCGCGTGGTGTGCAACAAGTATTTGAACGTGGAAGAGGTGGTGACACGATGGAAATCATCGGCATCATCGGTCTCGTTTTAGCACTTGTGGCAATTATCGCGTTCATCGTCTTCGTTGAGGCTGCACGCAGAAAGATACCGGTAAGTTATGCGAAGCGACATGTCGGTCGACAGATCGTCGGTGGCCAACAAACAACCATGCCGCTGAAGCTCAACATGGGCGGCGTGATTCCCGTAATCTTCGCATCTTCTGTGCTCTCGATGCCGCAGAGCTTATTCGCTGCGATCCCTCCCGACCCAAGTAAGCCAGACACGTGGTGGGCAAAGGTATACACGTTCTTTCAAACGTTCCACGCAAGCGACCCATATTACGAACTGATCTTTCTTTCGCTGATTGTTTTCTTCACGTTCTTTTACGTATCAATCGTATTCAATGTGGAAGAGGTATCCGATAACCTGCGTAAGCACGGCGGATTCATGCCGGGAATTCGACCCGGCCGAGCAACTGCGGAGTATTTGAATTCAATACTTACGCGATTGACGACCGTAGGTGCTGGTTACCTGGCAGTGGTAGCCTTCGTTCCGCAATTCATGTTGAGCGGCTTCAAGGTTGCGAGGCTGCCCTGGATTGGGCCTTTTTTGGATTCGTTCATAAGTACGACACCCGGTTTGACCTGGATACCGACTGGCATGGGGTACCAGTTTTATTTTGGTGGCACATCGCTGCTAATTCTGGTTGGTGTGGCCATGGACACGGTGTCGCAGATTGAAGCCCAACTGGTAATGAGAAATTATGAGGGGTTTCTGGGGAGTGGTGGAAGGTTGCGTGGACGTCGAGCTTGATTTAGTTCGGCTCTACGTTCAATCGAAGAATAGCAAGTCGTCTCTTGCTTATGTCGAAGATCATAGTGCTGATGGGTGCGCCTGGTGCCGGCAAGGGTACGCAGGCGCGCTTGCTTGAAGAGCGACTGCATCTCCCGCAGATTTCAACGGGTGACATTTTTCGCGCACTCAAAGATGCGCAAACTCCAATAGCTCTCGAGGTGCGGGAATTGATGTTGAAGGGACAGCTGGTCCCTGATGAATTGACAATTCGTTTAGTCAAAGAGCGAACGAGTCAGGACGATTGCCGCAACGGGTACATTCTCGATGGCTTTCCGCGAACGCCAGCTCAGGCAGAAAGCCTGAACGATTTAGCGAAAGAGCAGCAGAATGAGATTGTGCCGATTCTGATTGACGTTCCGCGAGACCTTTTGGAAAAGCGGACGATCGGTCGTAGAAATTGTCCGGTCTGCAACGAGATTTACAATATCTACTTTAAGCCGCCGAAGAACGACAACGTTTGCGACAATCACCCTGAGGCGCAACTGGAGCATCGTGCTGATGACAATCCTGAAACGGTAAGAGCTCGATTAGCGACCTACGACGAGAAAACGCGGCCGCTCATTGACTATTATCGTAAAGATGGTCTGTTGCAAACAGTTGATGGCCGAGGCGACGCGGAAAGTATCTACAAGGAAATCGTTCGCATAATGACTGCGCAGTAGTACGGATGATTATTGGAAAGTCAAAAAAAGAGATCGAGAAGATGCGGTCGTCCGGCAAGCTTGCCGGACAGGTCTTGTCACACCTTCGAAGCATGGTTCAGCCTGGCATCCCGACGATTGAGATTGATCAGGTGGCGGAAAAGATGATTCGTGATGCGGGTGCGCTGCCGACGTTCAAGGGATACAACGGCTTCCCGTATTCAATCTGTGCATCAGTCAACGAACAGGTGGTTCACGGTTTTCCCTCTGGTTACAAATTAAAAGAGGGAGATATTTTTTCGATCGATTGCGGCGTGACGCTCGAAGGGTTCGTCGGAGACACGGCGACCACCGTGCCGGTTGGAGAAGTTGATGAACAGGCCTTAACGCTTATTCGGATTACTGAAGAGTGTCTTGAGCTGGCGATTGAGCAGTGTCGCGCGGGCAATCATCTCGGCGATATCGGCTGGGCGGTGCAACAACACGCTGAAAACAACGGTTACTCGGTTGTCCGAGATTACGTTGGTCATGGGATCGGCCGGCGAATGCATGAAGACCCTCAAATTCCAAACTACGGCAAACCTGGTCTTGGGCCCAAGATAAAGGCCGGCTATGTTTTCGCAGTGGAACCGATGGTGAACAAGGGGACACATTTTACGAAGGTTTTGGCAGACGGCTGGACTGTCGTAACAATGGATGGGCAGCCGAGTGCCCACGTTGAGCACACGATTGCCATCACTGAAGAAGGCCCCGAGGTGCTCACCCGAGTAGCGGAATCGGCGGGAACAAAACCCCATTCGGTTGCTTGTAACTGATAGTGCTGCCTCAGCTTGGCATCAAGTAGTATGCCATGCTACTATCCGCAGTTTGTCAGAAGAGGCAAAATTCAGTCAGAGAGGATATGGCGAAGGAAGAAGCGATAGAAGTCATGGCAAAGGTGCTGGAAACCTTGCCCAACGCTATGTTTCGGGTTGAGTTGGAAGAAAGCCAGCATCAAGTGCTCGCGCACATTTCGGGTAAGATGCGCAAACATTTCATTCGCATCCTTCCAGGCGACCGGGTCTTAGTCGAGCTTTCGCCTTACGATCTAAATCGCGGTCGAATCACATATCGTTATAAATAGATATCGAGGTTAAGCAATGAAAGTCCGTGCGTCAGTAAAGAAGATGTGCGACAAGTGCAAAATCATCCATCGTAAAGGGGTGGTAAGGGTGATTTGCGTCAACCCCAAACATAAACAGAGACAAGGATAGTAATTGAAATGGCACGTGTAGCTGGCGTCGATCTTCCGCCAAACAAGAGAGCTGAGATTGGATTGACTTACATTTACGGAATTGGTCGATCACGATCGAACTCTGTTTTAAAAGAGGCTGGAGTAAATTTAAACACGCGGGTTCGGGATTTGAGCGAAGACGAGTTGAGTCGCATTCGTGGAATTCTGGAAGCGCAGGGTGAGATTGAAGGCGACCTTCGAAAGCGTGTGCAAATGGACATCAAACGTTTGATGGACATCGGTTGTTATCGCGGTCTGCGTCATCGTCGAGGGCTGCCCGTTCGCGGTCAACGTACACACACGAATGCACGCACGCGCAAGGGCCCACGTCGCGCAACCATTGCGAAGAAGAAGGCGCCAGGCAAGAAGTAAATAATTGCCGATTTCCGATTGGCAATTGGCGATTGCGGCTAAGCGGAAATCAAATTGGAAATCGGAAATCGCCAATCGGAAATGACTTATGGCTAAAGCAGGCGGAAAAAAGAAGGTCTTTCGTAAGAAAGAGAAGAAGAACGTTCCCAATGGGATTGTTCATATAGCGGCTTCATTTAATAACACGATGATCTCGATTACCGATCTGGAAGGTAACCTGATCGCGCAATCATCGGCAGGCGCGCGAGGCTTCCGCGGGTCGCGTAAAGGCACTCCTTTTGCCGCGCAACAAGCTGCGTATGAAGCAGCGAAGAAAGCGCATGAAGCGGGAATGCACCAATGTGAGGTGCGAGTTAAAGGACCAGGTGGTGGACGAGAGTCTGCTATTCGCGCAATTGCAAATGCAGGAATCCGAGTCAGCACGATTCGTGACACGACTCCGATTCCTCACAATGGTTGTCGCCCGCCAAAGCGACGAAGAGTCTAGGTATTTAAGATTTAAGATTTCAGATTGGAGATTTGAAAATCTTAAATCTTCAATTTGAAATCTGAAATGACGTCGGCCCAAAGGATGAAGGGTTCACGCAAAGCGTAACCTGTAAACTTTTCCGTCTAACACAGACTGGAGGCAGTTAATTGGCTAGGTATAGAGATGCAGTGTGTCGCCTTTGCCGTCGCGAAGGCGCAAAGCTCTTTTTAAAGGGTGATAGATGTTATAAGCCGGCTTGTCCGATCGAGAAACGCGGGACGCAGCCGCCCGGACAGCACGGGAATTCTCTTCGACGTGGAAAAGCGTTGGTCGGTTATGGCCAGCAGCTGAGAGAAAAACAAAAGGTCAAACGCATCTACTTCATCCTCGAAGGACAGTTCAGAAACTATTTCGAGCGCGCGGCCAGAATGAAGGGCATCACCGGCGAGAACTTGCTGTTCTTGCTTGAGCGACGCCTCGACAATGCTGTTTACCGTGCCGGCTTTTCGACCTCACGTCGTCAAGCCAGACAGCTGGTCAATCACGGTCACATTCTCGTGAACGATCGCAAAGTAGATATTCCCTCATATCAAGTGAAGCCAGGCGATTCAATCAGTGTAAAAGATTCAAGTCGCAAGAACACTCATGTGGAGAGTGCGTGGCAAACTGCATCTGGCCGTGGACGACCGTCGTGGATTTCGGCTGATGGCGGCGAGATGAGCGCTCGAGTGATTGGATTGCCGGTTCGCGACGACATTGACCGGCTGATCAACGAACAGCTAATTGTTGAGCTTTATAGCAAATAATTGAGTCTTTCAGTGGGCGAAGCTCGCGACCACTGTGGGACGCTTTCTTATTAGGACCAGAACGCTATGGCTATGGATCAAAATAATCTTTGGACAGGATTTCAAATGCCGCGTCGTTTGGCGGCGGATACCGAAACGTTGACCGATCGATACGGCCGCTTTTCGGCACAACCTTTTGAAAGGGGCTTTGGCACGACCGTAGGAAATTCGCTGCGCCGCGCTTTGCTCTCGTCAATCGAAGGAGCTGCAATCACAGCAGTAAAAATTGAGGGAGTCGAACATGAGTTCTCCTCAATCAAAGGTGTGGTTGAAGATGCGACCGACGTGATTCTCAATCTGAAGCAGGTTCCGTTTAAGCTGCACAGCAGTGAACCTAAAACTCTGCGGATCTCGAAGGAGGAGGCTGGAGAAGTAACGGCCGCCGATATTGAAGCTGACGCGGACGTTGAGATTCTCGATCCTTCTGTACACATCGCGACAGTTAGCGAAGGTGGTTCACTTCGAGTCGAGATGAGACTTAAACGTGGACGTGGTTACGTCTCGGCGGATCGAAACTTCGATGAAGATCTCTCGCTAGGCTACATTCCAATCGATTCTGTGCACACGCCAGTCAAGAAAGTTAACTACAACGTTGAGGCGGCGCGTCTTGGACAGAACACCGAGTTCGATAAGCTGACCATCGAAGTCTGGACTGATGGGTCAGTAAAACCTGAAGACTCGATCGGTTTGGCGGCAAAGCTAATCAAGGACCACATGTCGATCTTCATTAATTTTGAAGAGGACACGGATGATTACGCGTACGCCAAGATGGAACGTCCGCCGTTACCGCGTAACGATCAGCTCGATCGTTCTGTTGACGAGTTGGAATTGTCAGTGCGTTCGTACAACTGTTTGAAGAACGCCGACATTCGCACGATCCGTGACCTGGTCCAGCGAACAGAGCGTGAGATGCTCGCCACTAAGAATTTCGGAAAGAAGTCGCTCAACGAAATCAAAGAAATTCTCAATGGAATGGGGCTCGACTTCGGAATGGAGTTCGACGAACAGGGTAATCCGATACCGGGTACCGGTGGACGTGACGGAGCCGACCTGTCAGATTTCGATGGCGACGAGGAACAGTAGTTAGTCATGCGACATTTAAAGGCACATCGTAAACTCGGTCGCACGAGCGAACATCGCAACTCGATGCTTCGAAATCTAGCGACGTCATTGATCAATGCAAAGGACGAGCGGATCGTTACAACTTTGCCGAAGGCCAAAGAACTGCGACCCTTCGTGGAGCGCGCGATCACGCTTTCTCGTCAGGCTCAGGACTTGCCGGAAGGCGGGGAAGCTCGTGCATTGCATCTTCGTCGTCAGGCTGCCGGATTCTTTCACGCGGGTAACATGACGGCCGCAGCACTTTCAGGCAAACGTGGTCAGGCACGACCGGAACGCACGGCGGGTGTGGCAGCTCTCAGGCGACTCTTTGGTGAACTTGGTGAACGATACAAAGATCGTCCAGGTGGTTACACACGGATCTTTAAGCTTGGCCATCGAGATGGTGATCGCGCGGAACTTGCGATCATAGAGCTTGTAGACAACCGGCGTGAATTGGAAGCCAGAGAAGCTGAGAAGAAGCGTAAGGCTGCGGCGACCAAAAAGAAGGGGTCAGGATCGAAAAAGTCGAAATCAGAAAGTAAGACCAGTGTTGAAGCGGAAGCATCCTCGACCTCGGACGAATCGTAGTTTCTATTTTTGAATATTTGGAGCGTCGGGTTAAAACGCTCAAGGGACGGGCCCCAATTGATTTTCGGCACTGCAGACCGAGTCTCTTGGGGCTAATCACTTTTTGTCAATTCTGGTAAACGGTCACTTTTAATGTCTTCGAGGAAAGAGCAGCTTAACGATAGCCGCGGCGTTGGACGCGCCAGAGCACGAAACAGCGACGCTGTTAGTGAACAGCCGAGTCCTTCCGTAAACATGAATGAGCTGAAGGAGCTGATTGAGCTGTTACGGGAAAACGGTTTGGCCGAACTTGAACTGGAACGACAGGGGTTTCGCGTTCGCTTGCGCCGGGAAGGAACATTTCCAGTGGCTCAATCGGAGGCTTCCGTGGGACAAGCCGCACCGGTTCAACCTGTGAAACCAGCGCCCGCTGCGGTTGCGGCTGCCCCACCGATGCACCCGGGGGCCCGGGCAGAAACGGCAGCATCCGAGGATCAGGATTTACACATTATTCCTTCACCGATAGTTGGCACGTTTTATCGCTCACCTTCGCCCAATGCAGACGCATTTGTGAAGATTGGAAGTAACGTCGAACCGGAAACGGTCGTCTGCATCATCGAAGCAATGAAGTTGATGAATGAGATTCAGGCTGAGATTAGTGGCGAGGTAGTAAAAGTATACGTAGAGAATGGTCAACCCGTGGAGTACGGTCAGCCTCTCTTCGGGATTAAGAGTTAGCAGTTGTTCGTCCAACACCTACCGTTCATGGAGAAAGGCCGATGCCATTGAGCGACAGTTGTTGGACGTTGACGTATTAGAACTCTGATGGCGACGGGCACCCGAAAATTCAAAAAGATTCTTATCGCTAATCGCGGTGAGATCGCGTGTCGAATCATTTGGACATGCAAGGAGATGGGGATTAAGACTGTCGCCGTTCACAGCGATGTAGACCGCGATTCTCTTCACGTTCGTTTTGCTGACGAAGCTGCTTGTATTGGCCCGGCCCCTTCCGCTCAGAGTTATCTAAACATCCCAGCAATTATTAGTACCGCGGAAATCTTCAACGTTGACGCGATTCATCCAGGCTATGGTTTCCTGGCAGAGTCAGCCTATTTCGCTGAAATCTGTGAGGCTTGCAACATCAAGTTTATTGGGCCACAGGCGCGCATTATTCGTTTGATGGGTGACAAGATCGAAGCCCGTCGTGCTATGGCCGAAGCGGGCCTTCCTGTGTTGCCGGGAAGTCCTGACGCAATTGAGTCCGAGGCAGAAGCGTTGAAGCTCGCGCGTGAGATCGGATTTCCGGTGATCGTAAAAGCGTCAGCCGGCGGCGGTGGTCGGGGAATGCGTATTGTTCGTAGTGAAGCGGAACTGGGTCAGGCGTTGGAGACCGCCTCAACCGAAGCTGCAGCTGCCTTCAAGGACGGTACGGTCTACATCGAACGGTACATTGATCGACCTCGTCACATCGAGATTCAAATACTTGCGGACGAACACGGCGAATGTATTCATCTGGGCGAACGTGAGTGTTCAATTCAGCGCCGGCATCAGAAGCTGATGGAAGAAGCGCCGTCTCCAGTTCTAACTCCTGAGTTGCGAGATGAGATGGGCCAGGCGGCTGTTGCCGCCTGTAAGAAACTAGGTTACTCGAGTGCTGGAACTGTTGAGTTCTTATTGGATCCGAGTGGTCGTTTCTACTTCATGGAGATGAATACTCGAATTCAGGTCGAGCATCCAGTGACGGAGATGGTGACTCTTGCCGACATCGTTCGTAATCAAATCAGAATCGCCGAGGGTGAGACTTTGGGTTACACCCAGGACGACTTATTGATTGTGGGACACGCGATCGAATGTCGAATTAATGCCGAGAACCCTGAGACATTTGCGCCGTCACCGGGCGTCATTTCCGCATTCAACTTGCCGGGAGGGCCAGGTGTACGAGTCGATACGTTTGTCTATTCTGGTTATCGCGTGTCGCCGTTCTACGACTCGATGATTGCGAAAGTAATCGTTCATGCCCGCACTCGTGAACTTGCGATTGCTCGAATGAAGCGAGCTTTGGAGGCGATGGTCATCGAGGGAATCAAGACGACCATCCCACTTCATCTGAAGATCATGGACGATCCGCGGTTTCGCGCAGGCGAGATTTCGACGAACTTTATGGAGTATTTTCTGGCTAAAAATGGCCGGAAGAACGGAGGCGAAGCGGCGGCCCGGGCGTGACCTTAAGCTGCATGTACGACAGGCGGACAGCAAGTGGTAGAGGTGCTCTGCGGTTGCCGTTTACGGCTCGCTTCCCTATAATAAGCGACTTTTCTAAGGCGACTGGTCGCGTCTGAGAGGTTAAATGATATGTCACACGCAGTAATAAAAACCGGCGGAAAGCAATTCCTGGTCGAAGAAGGGCAGACGATTCGCGTCCCATCTATATCCGCGGACACGGGCAGCTCGGTAGAACTTGAAGCCTTACTGACGACAGCCTCAGAAGCGTCAAAGATTTCCGCGACTGTGGTGGATCACGGCCGTGATCAAAAGATCGTGGTTTTTAAGAAGAAGAGGCGAAAACAGTACAAGCGAACTAAGGGACATCGCCAGGGTTATACGACACTCAAAATTGATTTGATTGGTAAATAATTAGTTTTCAGACCGAGTAGCGTGGTACGGAGTTTCTGTCATGGCACATAAAAAAGGAGTTGGCTCATCAAGAAATGGCCGCGATTCTCAATCTCAACGGTTGGGACTTAAGAAATTTGGGGGTGAACGCGTCCTGGGTGGCAACATTATTGCCCGTCAACGCGGTACGCGGTGGAAACCAGGGAATAACGTGGGCCGTGGTAAAGACGATACCTTGTTCGCGCTCATTGATGGCGTTGTGAAATTTGAGGACAAAGGTCGGGCCGGAAAATTTATTAGCGTTTATCCTTCGGAGCAAACTGCTGCGTAGAAACTCGACCTTAGAAATGCACGACGCCTGAGTCAGCACGTAATCGTGCGCCCTGGGCGTCGTTTTGATTTTAATGTTTATTGATCGGGCAAAGATTCACGTTCAAGGGGGAAATGGCGGTAACGGAGTGACTGCCTTTCGACGTGAAAAGTTTGTTCCGCGAGGCGGCCCTTCAGGTGGCGATGGCGGCCGAGGTGGCGACGTATTCATTGTAGCTAACGGTTCGCTGAATACGCTTCTGCACCTTCGTTATAACCCGCGACACATTGCCGGGCGCGGTCTGCATGGTGAAGGTTCTAATCGATCTGGACACGATGGGTCCGATTGGATTGTCAATGTTCCAGTTGGAACACAGATCTTTGACTCGGAGACAGGCGACTTACTCGCGGACCTTTCTCATGATGGCGATCGTTGGTTAGCTGCACGCGGAGGCCGTGGCGGTTTTGGAAATTCTCACTTTGCCACGTCGACAAATCGCGCACCCCGATACCATCAGGAAGGCAGCCAGGGTGAAGAGCGAGATTTACAGCTCGAACTGAAACTGCTTGCCGATGTTGGCTTGGTCGGATTTCCAAATGCCGGCAAATCAACGTTCATAGCGACCGTTTCTGCCGCCCGTCCAAAAATTGCTGATTATCCGTTCACTACGCTGGAGCCTAATCTCGGTGTCGTGGACATCGGCGATTTTCGCACCTTCGTAATAGCCGATATTCCCGGATTGATCGAGGGAGCACACGCGGGCGCAGGCCTGGGAGATCGGTTTCTAAGGCATATCGAGCGTACTAAACTCCTCCTGCATCTCGTCGACGTTTCGTCAATATCCGGACGCGATACCGTGACTGATTATTTAACCGTCAACCGAGAATTGGCTGCTTACAATTCGGACCTGGCTGGACGAGCGCAGTTTGTGGTTGCCTCAAAGATTGATGCGCTGGATGAGCCGGCAAGACTGGACGCGTTACAGACTCGCGCCCTGAAGGATGGCAGGCCGTTCTATGCAGTCTCATCAGTCACGGGTCAAGGTGTTCGTGAACTGATACACGCGGTTGTTGTAAAGCTGGATGAGTTAAAGGCAACCGAAAACAACGAAACGGTCGAACTAGTGTTGTAACTGTGATGCGCGCGAAAAGCCGTCTCGCCCTGTATGGCGGAACATTCGATCCGGTTCATTTGGGCCATCTGGAAGTCGCGCGTGCTGTCGCCCAGTTCTTTGAGATTGAAAAGATACTTTTTATACCGGCTCAAGTTGCGCCGCATAAGTTAGGCCGGCCCGTTACTGCGCCTCTACATCGCTACGCAATGTTGGCGCTGGCAACGCAGGATGATCCGCAGTTAGCCGTTTCGACGTTCGAAATTGAGGCCCCGGATCGTCGCTACACTGTGGACACGCTTGCCCACTTCATCAACGTTTGGGGTGAAACAAGCGATCTGTTTTTCATCATGGGCGCAGATTCATGGACGGAGATCACGACGTGGCGAGAATGGAGTCGAGTGTTAACGATGGTCAATCACATCGTCGTGACTCGACCCGGATATGAGCTGGATGGCCCGAAAGAAATGGCAGCACACATTGTCGATCTTCGGGTCGCCAATGCGGCGAAGCCGCCTGGTATTGGGAACGATACCAGGATCTATTTGACAGACATCGTCATGCGAGATGTGTCGGCGACGCAGATTCGCTCGCTTGCTGTTCAGAGGCGATTTCGAGATTTGACACAGTTCGTGCCTGTGTCCGTCGCAAATTACATAGAGAAATACGCAATTTATCAGGAACCGAATGAAGCCCAATTCAACCGCTAAGGAACAATCTTTGAACCCACGGCCCGTTACCCGCGCGCAGGCTCAATCAACTGTGGCTGCGGATCAACTGGACGAACGCGTAGTGCTGGCGTTACACGCCGCTGCCGAGAAGAAGGCGATCGATCCAACGGTCCTTGATTTACGAGAGATCGCAAGCTTCACTGACTTTTTTTTCATCACGAGCGGAGCAAACGAGCGCCAGGTTCAGGCTATATCAGACGAAGTTTACGAGACACTGAAAAAGGCGGGTTCAACCGCCGCTCGAGTGGAAGGTTATAAAACGGCGGAGTGGATTCTGCTCGATTACGGTGATTTCGTGGTCCACGTATTTGAGCAGAAGGCGAGGACTTTCTACGACCTCGAACGTCTGTGGCGTGAATCGAAGCGAGTTGAGCTACCAGCAGGATTATTTCCTGACACCAGTTCTTTGAGAAGAGAATCGTGATTCAACTTTTTGCTCGCTCAAAAGGTATGCGCGAGGCAGTGAGTCTCGCAGAGCGAGTAAGTACAACTGCTTCGACAATTTTGATCACGGGAGAATCCGGCGCCGGCAAGGACGCCCTGGCTTTATTTATTCATGCCAATTCGAGTCGAGCAAATCAACCATTTGTGAAGATCGACTGCACAACGCTGCCTGCGCCCCTGCTGGAGGCAGAGCTCTTTGGATACGAACGAGGCGCTTTTACTGGTGCAAACGAATCCAAACCTGGCCGGCTTGAAGCAGCCAACAAAGGAACAATCGTTCTCGATGAGATTGCGCATCTCTCAATTGATGCACAGGCGAAGTTGCTGAGAGTGATCGAAGAAAGAGAATTTGAACGACTCGGGGGTCGCAACACCATCAAATTGGACGCGCGCATTTTGGCGTTGACCAATGTAAACCTCGATGACGCCGCCAGACGGCGTGCGTTCAGAGTCGATCTTTTCTTTCGATTAAACGTTATCCAGATACACGTTCCGCCGTTACGTGAGCGGGAGGCTGATCTTTCTCAATTAGTCAGGTACTTCATTCGTCTTTACGCTCGTAAGCACGGTCGAAATGTCCGTGGCATAACCGCTGCGGCACTTGAAACTCTCGCGAATTACGATTTTCCTGGGAACGCTCGAGAGCTTTCCAACATCATTGAACGTGCCGTCATCGTTTCTAAACCTGGGAAGATCGACGTTGACGACTTGCCGAGTAGCGTCACTGCGGCTGCAAAAACGAAGCGGCAACGAGAGCGACCACGCAGTCTCGCTGAATTGGAGGCTGATTACATTCGCGAGATCCTGACAGTCACCGACGGAAACAAGACCGAGTGCGCCAGGATTCTCGGAATCAGCCGAAAAAATCTGTACGAGAAGATCGCGCGGTACGGACTTAGGCAGTAAGCAACCCGATGCGGTTTCGAATTATTTGGCCTGGTAAGACGCGTGATGCGAGGCTTCGTGCTCTCATTGACGATTATTTTGGACGACTTTCCCATTTCGTCCGATGCGAACTCACGGAATTGAGGGAATCGGGCAGGGCAGACAAAACGGGCATCGATAAGGACACCCGTAGCATCTCAGACGCTCTGCGTCCTGGCGCCGTTACGGTTCTGTTGGATCCCGAGGGCGCAGAATGGAGTTCGCTGCAACTGGCCGATCAGGTTCGAACCTGGGAGGGCAGTGGGATCAAGGAGGTAGCGTTTGTTATTGGTGGGCCGCATGGGCTGTCGCGGGATTTCGTCACGCGCGTGGACAAGCGTTGGTCGTTATCACGTTTGACTCTGACCCACGAAATGGCGCGTGTTCTGTTACTTGAGCAACTGTACCGCGCTTACACAATTGTTCACGGTTTACCGTATCAGAAGTAACGAACTCCAGCATTACAAGTGGGGGGTGGAGGATCAAAATTAATAATGGATAAAAGGCGAACCAAAGTTTTCCGCGATAAATTATTGGGCCGACGCGAAGGTCTGGTGGGTCAGGTGCAGGCGGCAGAGTTATATAGCCGCGAGAGGGATGCTGAAGCCACGCAGGATCCGGCAGACATGGCGGCCAATGCTTATACCAAAGAATTGCTGGTTTCAATGTCCGACAACGATCGTCAGTTGCTTAATCTCATCGATGAAGCCCTCGAGCGAATTGAGACGACTGGATATGGCAAGTGTGTCCATTGTGGAGAAGCATTGCCGGAAAAACGTTTGGACGCAGTGCCGTGGGCTCGTCACTGTGTACGTTGTCAGGACTTGCAGGAACGAGGACTATTAGGCGACGACGAGGACTAACACGCGGTAGAGTGGGTTTTTATTCCGGCCTCCTGGGTATTCAGGAGGCCGGATTCATTTATCAGTTGGTCATTTGCGCATATCCGACGAACTTAGTTTGTCGCGCGTGGGTTGAAGCTGTCTAATAGAATGTGAGAGCGTGTAGCGCTGCGCGCGACAAACTAAAGTTCGTCGTACATGCGCAAATGACCAACTGATAAGTGGAAAATCAGAAATGACAAATGCACCGTTCCTCACTAACGTTGCCGATCAGCTTTACGATGGTTTGCTAACCCTGATCTATCCACAAGCGTGTTCAATTTGTGGACGCAGTGTCGAGCGGCGCGAATTGATCCCAGCATGCATTGATTGTTGGAAGAGTACTCGCATTTTTACTGGCACCGAACCATGCTGTTGGAAATGCGGGGTTGTAACACACGGGATGCGAGTCAATGATGCGACTTTGGTTCGTTGCCGTCGCTGTGACGGCCAACAGTTTGAGGTAGCACGAGCTTGCGGTCTTTATGAAGGCGCCCTCCGTGAATCCATTCTCCTGCTGAAGCGTCGGCCGTTCCTTAATCAGCATCTTGTGAGACTCCTCGTTGCCGTTGCCAGGCGGCCTCCACTGGATACGGCAACACGAATTATTCCGGTTCCGTTGCATGCTGAGCGAGAACGACAACGCGGTTTCAATCAGGCGCTTCTTATGGCACAGGCAATTACTTCGCCGTTAGGAATCATGATCGACGAGAATAGCGTGGTGAGGTTAACGGCTGCGAACAAATATCGAGCCGGATTGGATGCCAAAGGCAGGTTGGATACCGTGGTAGATGCTTTTGAAGTTCGAAGGCCAACACTCGTCCGGGGTGAAACCATCTTATTGGTTGATGATGTGTTCACGACCGGGGCGACCGCTTCGAGTTGTGCGGAGGCCATATTAAGGGCTGGAGCTCGGGCGGTTTACGTGCTGACTGCCGCTCGTCCTGCATGGTAGGGGCCGCCAAAGTTAAGCCAAATGAAACATATTTTTGACACTCTCTTTGAGGCTCGCGTAATATCAGGCTCAGTATGAATGGCAGGGTTTTAGTGCTGAATACTTCGTTCGAGCCTATTAATGTGTGCACCGAACGGCGCGCAGTTGTGATGATTTTCAAAGGCGTGGCCCGGGTGGAAGAGCACAATGGTCACATTTTGCATTCCCAGAAGCTTTCAATACATGCGCCGTCGGTCATTCGGCTCACCGAATACATTCATATCCCATTTGAGAGACGGTCCTTGTCCCGCAAAAACATTTTGCTGCGGGATCACTCGACTTGTCAGTACTGTGGCCGGCAATATCCTCCTTCAGAGCTAACCCTGGATCATGTGCTCCCGCGCTCGCGTGGTGGTGAGTCTGCGTGGGATAATTTGGTTGCGTGCTGCAAGCGTTGTAACCACAAGAAAGGCAACCGAACTCCTGAGGAATCGGGAATGCATCTTTTGCGGAGGCCTCGTGGATTTTCATTACACGTGAACCGGCAGATCATGAGGTATCTGGGTCGTGCTGACGAAACGTGGAGGAAGTATCTGTTCTACGAATCGGACAATGGCGAGTAAGCCGTCGATCAACCCGACTTTCCGAAAGAGAGAAATATGAGTCAAATGATATTTGCGATCGGAGGCTTAGGCACTCCGGAAATTCTTGTAATAGCGGTAGTGATCTTCTTGCTTTTTGGAGCAACCAGGTTGCCGCAGCTGGCAAAGGCGTTGGGTCAGAGCAAACGGGCATTCAAGGAAGGTCTGGACGAAGGCGAGAAGGAACCTCGCAAGGACCTGAAAGAATAGTTGCGTTAGGCATTAATGCGTGTGAGTCTTTCGACCCAGGACCAGGGTTGCCTTAACTGAGAGCGCAAACTCCGCTTCATGACGTTCTTCGTTGATTAGCCGCGACAACTCTTGCATTAGGTCATTTCTCGCCTTATCCGGCACTGTCGCCAGCCATCCCTGCATGAGAAACTCAGAGACGAGGGGCGAGTTCAGGAACTGTTCGCCCGTGTCGAAATCAAACTCCTCGATTCTTGTCCAGGATTCAATTTCAGTAAGACCTTCTTCCTCGGCCATTTTCTCGATCTCTGTTACGGCAGGTAACTCCATAATCAGATGTTCGACATCTGATTCATGATCAATCAAACCTGAGTTATGCATTGCTTCCCAGTAGATTGAGAAAAATTCGCCGAAGCTCGAGGCACTGGGTAAAGTTAAGGCGACGTGCGCTCCGGGTGCTGCAACTCTGACCATCTCCGAAAACATTTTTGTTATGCGATCTTGCGGAACTAACGAGGCATTGCCGATGACAACATCGAAGTTATTGTCGGCTAAGTCCAATTTGTCTAACTTGGCCTGTCGAAATTGTGCCGAATCACTGGTCGCAGTTGCTTTGGCTCGAGCCAGTTCCAGGCACTCCGGGTTTTCATCAAGGCAAAGAAACTCGATCCCTTTGCTCGAACGTTCGTGCAGCGCTATCGCATGACCGCCCGTGCCAACCCCAATGTAAAGCACCTTTCCTTCGTTTGGGATCACGACGTGCTCGTCGATCAGTTCAGCAAATCGCTCACCCCAATCCGGAGCGATGAAGAGGTCATGCAGGAACGCTAATTCTTTTTCCGTTTTTGTAGTGGTCATTTATCTGAAGTCTTACCCTCAGGTTCAAAATATCTTCGACCTCGTAGTTTTTCAGGCAAACATTCCATTTCTTGCTCTGCTGCAGGGTCACTATGGATGTAGCGATAGTCTTTTCCGTATCCGAAATGCTTCATCAATGGAGTCGGGGCATTCCTTAGATGAAGAGGCACTGGTTCTCGAGACGTTGCTTCAGCATCTGCCAACGCAGCTTGATAGGCCTTCAAAACCGCATTCGACTTGGGAGCACGCGCAAGATAGATAGTGGCCTGCGCCAACGGAAACAACCCTTCAGGCAAACCAATCAATTGAACGATATCTGCGGCTGCAGCTGCTTGTACCATCGCCTGTGGATCAGCCAATCCGATATCTTCCGAAGCAAGGATGCACAGCCGTCGGGCGATGAATACCGGATCGGCGCCTCCCTCTATCATTCGAGCCAGCCAGTAAAGTGCCGCATCAACGTCTGAGTTTCGCAGCGATTTAATCAGTGCCGAAGCAAGGTTGTAATGTTCCTCTCCGCCCTTATCGTAGGCATACTGAGCGCGGCCGAGAGCCTCGATAATTGTTTCTTCAGTTATGACTCTGACGCCTTGTTGATTTGGTGTGGTAGCTTCGACAGCTAGCTCCAGGGCAGTTAGGGCTACACGCGCATCGCCTCCTGATGAGTGCGCCACTCTCTCGAGTAGTTCATCGGGTATTTCAGGTTTGGAGTTCGCCAATCCGCGTTCTGCATTTTGCAAAGCGTTCTGTAGGATGGTCTTGATTTCGGTTTCCGACAACTGATTCAAAACGACAACTTTGCTGCGTGACAAAAGCGCACTGTTAACTTCAAAGGATGGGTTTTCTGTAGTAGCTCCAATTAACGTAACCGTGCCCTTTTCCACTGCCGGCAACAATGCGTCCTGTTGGGCCTTGTTAAAGCGATGAATTTCATCGATGAAGAGAACGGTTCGTTCACCATAGCGGGCGGACTTGCGAGCTTCCTGAATGGCCTCACGCAAGTCCTTTACGCCGGAGAACACGGCGGAGAGTGGAATGAATCGCAGGCCACTCTGGTCGGCCAGCAGGCGCGCCAGTGTCGTCTTGCCCGTGCCGGGCGCACCCCAAAGGATCATCGATGGGAGTGTTCCCCTGGAATTTATAAGGCGGCGTAATAGCCGTCCTTCTCCAACAAGATGGGTTTGTCCCACAAATTCCGAGAGGGAACGAGGTCGCATCCTGTCCGCCAGCGGTGCTGCGCCTTCGCTCGCAGACTGTGGCGTATCGGTGCTAAACAGGCTTCTGGATTCCCAGGCATCCATAATGAAAAAAAGTATGTATAATTATCGCCGAAAAGATCGAAACAGGCGACTCATCTATTCCCGTTGGTTCGTATCCAAATTTTGGTGCTTTATCGGCCAAAACATGCGAAATCTTCAACGGAACGCCACCGCTGGAAACTTCGTATACCTGGCTGCGGACGATAAGGCCGATAAATTGGGGGCATAGAGGAAGGCGGAGATAAGCGATGAAAGACGCAAAAAATGTTTTGAGAATCGTGGGCATGATTCTCCTTGGTCTATTTGTTTTTATGGTTGTTGCCCCGGTGGTATTCAAGCTGGTGGGAATAACTTTCGGCATCATTGGATTACTAATAGGGTTGGCGATCCTGTTGATAAAGATCGCCGTCGTGCTAGCGATAGGCTATTTGATCCTCGTTGGAATTCGTGCCCTGCTGCGCTAAGTTGTTTGATAACCGAGCGGCGGTGGCGTCGCTCGGTTATGGTTTCATAAGCCTCACGAAACCTGACCATCCAAGTTCATCTTGACCTTTCTCGGTCGCAACAGTCATCATGCTGCCGTTATCCTCAACCTCACTTGCAAGGAAGAAAACGCATGACGACTGATCAACGACTCGATCGCATCGAACGAATTCTCACTCTCTACTTCAACTCAGGCAGCCGCGAGCGGAAGCGCGTTCGCGAAATGGATGAGAAGATCAATATTCTTATTAACGCGCAGATTAAGAATGAAGACGGTTTTCGAGAATTGAGAGAACAATCCAGGGAAACCAACCGTCAAATTCAGGAAATGCGCGAAACGTTTCGTGAGATTCGGGATCTGTTTTGGAAAACAGACGAGCGCATTAATCGCCTGGACGACGCTCAGAAGCGCACTGATCGCAAACTAAAGGAACTCAGCGATCGCTCTTAGCGGGCAAACCTCCTACACATTAAATCTGAAGTGAACTACATCTCCTTCCTGCATGATGTAGTCTTTGCCTTCAAGTCTGAGTAGTCCTTTCTCGCGAGCTGCAGCATATGATCCCACTCCGATCAATGAGTCGTAGTTAACTACTTCTGCCCGGATGAACCCTCGCTCAATGTCCGAATGAATTACTCCCGCTGCAGTTTGAGCTCTTGTACCTTGCGGAATTGTCCATGCCCGCACTTCTTTCTCACCGGCCGTTAGAAATGACATCAAGCCGAGCAAGTGATATGCACTCTTAATTAGCTGATCAACTCCGCTCGTAGAAACACCAAGATGACTCAGATAATCAAGGCGCTCCTCGGGTGGCAACGCAACCAGTTCTGCTTCAAGTTGTGCACAAATGACAACGCATTCTGCAGACTCGTCTTTCGAGATGTCCCTGACGAAGTTGACCAGCGGACTATTGTTTGGATCAGCAAGAGTGGCTTCGTCTACATTCGCCGCGTAGATTGTTGGTTTTGTTGTTAGCAGGAAGAAATTTCGAGCGATCGCTTTCTCGTCGTCGGTCAGGCTTACCGTTCTGGCGGAACGACCAGATTCGAGAGCCGGTTGAAGCTTGTCGAGTACTTCGATTTCAGCGCGAGCATTCTTATCGCCACCCTTCAATGCCTTCTGCGCCTTCTCACGGCGGCGCTCGGCAGTCGATAGATCCGCCAGCGCTAGTTCGATCTGAATCGTCTCTATGTCTCTAACAGGATCAATCTTGCCTTCGACGTGCACCACACCTTCGTCTTCAAAACAACGGACCACCTGCACGACCGTGTCCGTTTCGCGAATGTTTGCAAGAAACTGATTTCCTAATCCCTCACCCTTGGAAGCGCCTCGAACCAGGCCGGCAATGTCCAGAAATTCAACGGTGGCCGGCACGATCACCTGAGTCTTCACCAACTTTGCCAGTGGTTCGAGTCGCTCATCAGGAACCGACACGACTCCGACATTCGGTTCAATAGTTGCAAATGGGTAATTTGCTGCCAGCGCCGAACTCTGCGCGGTCAGCGCGTTAAATAAAGTGGACTTGCCAACATTCGGTAGACCAACGATGCCCGCTCTTAACATGTTCGATGCCTCTAGCCAGACAAACTAACTTATTCACATGACGTATGCAAAACAATGGCTTACCGTATAATCTGCGCGTTTGTGTCTGATCATTTCTGCGTTCCCGGCTCTCTTTGCGAATCTAACTGAATGATTGCTTCGATTACACTCCTCTTACTTGTCGTTCTCAGCGGCACCATCGCGACTTACTTATACGATGACATATCACCACTCGCCGCCCGAGCTTGTGCCGGCGCTTGTTTAGGAATAACTGCCTTGAGCTTGATCGGGTTTTTTCTCGCGTCGTTGTTCGGACTAGCAACACTAACCATCTTCATGGCTGCGTTGATCTGTTCGATCCCTGTTTTGTTGCTCTTGAGAACTTCGTATTTCGAACGATTGCAGTCCGATCTTCAGCGTGCTTCAAGAAGTTTTCAACGCTATATAGCGAAGCCTGATCTGTTGACCACTGGATACGTCGTCTTTTACACGGCGACGGTACTAATTCTGTGGCGTGTGTTTTCGAAGGCAATGATTCAGGATTCAGACGGTATCAGTACGGGACTACTAAACAACTTTGGCGATCTTCCATTTCACTTGAGCGTGATAACGAGCTTTGCCTACGGCAACAACTTCCCACCTGAAGATCCCACGTACGCCGGTATTCGGTTTACTTATCCGTTCTTATCAGATTTTGCTTCTGCTTTATTTGTCCGTTGCGGCGCTGACTTGCGGCAGTCGATGTTCATAGAGAATCTCGTTCTCGGGATCTCATTCGTCGGTTTGTTACATCGCTGGGCGTTAGTCATGCTGCGCAACAAGCTTGCCGCGGTTATCACTCCAGTGTTGGTTCTATTGAATGGAGGCTTTGGTTGGGTTCTTCTCTTTAACAAGGCGAACGAAAATGACTACGGGCTGCTAGGTGTTTTCCGCGATCTGCCTCCGTCATTCACAGTGATTCCTGAGACAACGTGGCGTTGGGGAAACGCAATTTCAGCCCTGTTGATTCCCCAGAGGGGATTTTTAATGGGCTTGCCGCTCGCGATCATTGTCTTCACGCAGTGGTGGCTTGCCACGAATGGTGAAACAGAAAAACAGGAAGCTGATGGGCGTCTGGCAAAAGAAAAGAAGCCCAATAGGAAGTCGAAGCAGATTTCTGAAGCCGACGGGAAATCAGTGATGGCCTCTTCTTTGCGGCGAATGATTGCAGCGGGAATTGCCGCTGGATTATTGCCACTCGCGCACGCACACAGCTTCGTCGTCGTTATGGCGATGGGAAGTTGTTTGGCCTTGATCCAACGACGTTGGCGCGACTGGTTTGCGTTCTTTGCTGCTGCCTCTGTCATTGCGATTCCACAGTTGTGGTGGTCCACATCACACAGCGCAGTGCGTGCGAGTAGCTTTTTTGCATGGGAAATTGGTTGGGACCGAGGGGCAGACAATCCGGTCTGGTTTTGGTTTAAAAATACCGGTTTATTCATACCAACTCTTCTGGCGGCGTTACTCTTTCGCGGCAAAGAGTACCTTGTTAACAGGCGACTTCTGCTCTTCTATCTGCCGTTTGTTCTTTGCTTCATCGTGCCGAACTTCTTGAAAATGGCTCCCTGGATTTGGGACAACATCAAGGTGTTGTATTACTGGTGGGTTGCTTCAGCGCCTATCGTCGCATTGTTGTTGGCCAGGTTGTGGCAAGACAATCTTGTCAGACGAGCAGCAGCGGTTTTGTTATTTGTCTGCCTCACACTTGCGGGAGGCCTCGATGTCGCGGGGATAGCCATGCGGTCAGCCAAGTACGAAATCTTTGATCAATCCGGGATTCAATTTGCAGAATTGGTTAAGAGTCAAACGGCACCGCGCGCATTGATTGTCCACGCACCAGTGCATAATGAGCCAGTGTTTCTTACGGGCCGCAAATCGTTAATGGGTTACCCAGGCCACATCTGGACGCACGGGTTAGAATTTTCGAAGAGGGAGAACGATGTCAAAACAATCTATTCGGGTGGGTTGCGCGCCGAACAGTTACTAAGAACATACGACATTGATTACGCGGTGGTGGGCCCTTTGGAAAAACTTGTGATGCCAGTGAATCCTCAGTTCTTTTCTCAATTCGAAAAAGTGGGAGACGTGGGTGGGTACCAGCTCTACAAAATCAAGCGCTAGAAAAAAACGAAAAGGCGAAAGTGGAGTTGAGGAATCTCGCCAGTTCGACATCCCGGAGCGCACCTGGCGCATAGCTGCGATCTGTATCTTCATCGTTGCCGCCGTTCTCAGGGTTTTCGATCTAAACCTTGTCCCGCTACATCACGATGAAGGCGTCAATGGAAACTTTTTACTGAGTTTGGTTCGTGACGGTCATTACACGTACGATCCTAACAATTATCACGGCCCCACGCTTTACTACCTCGCGGCCCTCATCCCGTGGACCATTCGCCTCCTCTTTGGGATCGACGCGCGTGAGACTTACGGCCTTAGTACGATTGCAATCAGATTAGTACCTGCACTTTTCGGGCTCGCGACGATTTACCTGGTGTTCTTGCTGAGGCGCCGATTGGGGACGGTTGCAACGTTGAGTGCCGCACTGCTCCTCGCGATTTCTCCGGGCGCGGTTTATCTGTCGCGATACTTCATCCATGAGACTCTGTTTGTCTTCTTCACTCTGGGAATCGTTATAGCGGGATTGAAATTTTATGAGAGTCACAAACCTCTTTACCTCATCCTCGCGTCGGCATCAGCCGCAATGATGTTTGCGACAAAAGAAACAGCAATGATTTCTGCAGGAGTTTTGGTGATCGCTCTCATCTCTACAGAAGTCTACCGAAGGTTGCTGAGTCCGAATGGAGGTGGAATTTCCCCTAGGTATCTGAACGAGATTGTGGAGGACCTGGGCGGACCAACGTCATTCGCGATGTGGATTACCCTCGCAGTAATCGTTTTCGTCATTTTAAATGTGTTCTTGTATACCTCCTTCTTCCAGAATTATCCGAAGGGAATTTACGACGCTCTCTCAACCTTCAAGGTTTGGACCAAGACGGGCAAGGAAGCTCATGTCCATCCTCCGGAGACCTACTTGTACTGGTTGACCAAACAGGAAGCTGGGCCTCTATTCCTTGGGGGATTGGGAGCCGTGTTTGTCGTCTTCAGGCCGAAGAACTCGTTCGCCCTGTTTAGTGCGCTCTGGGCCTTTGGGTTAATTGCCGCTTACTCTCTGGTTCCTTACAAAACACCCTGGTTAGCCCTGAATTTTATAGTCCCGCTAACCCTCATAGCGGGTTATGCCGTGCAGCGCATTTTTGAATTAGAACAAGGCCAACTGCGATTGCCAGTCATAATCCTGATCGCAGCGATTCTCATCGGGGGCTATCAAACGTTTGACCTCAATTTCGTAAACTACGACAACGACAATCAGTATTACGTCTACGTTTATGCTCATACCAGACGCGAGACCAAGCAATTGGTTGACGAAATCGATCGCATTGCCAGACAGGGTCCGGACGGTGCACGCACTGGCATCACCATCGTCTCCAGGGAATATTGGCCGCTTCCCTGGTATCTCCGGCATTACAGCCGTGTTGGGTACTATGGCCGGATGACCCCCACAAATGAACCGATTATCATCGCCTCCGACGACCAACGGGCGGAAATGGAGGCCAACTTCGGCAGTTTGTACACCGTAGTTCCCTCCGGTGCTGACGACCAGGCGTTCATCCTCCGACCCGGAGTCAAACTCCTCCTATACGTGCGTCGAACCGGCCAGACCCCACTGGCCGCGGCGCCGGAAAATCTTAAGCGTCAGAACTAACTTTGCTGTTGACTTAACTTAAGGGATGCTCACTTCAAGTTCTGGTTGACATTCTAAGCGGCTGACACTTATATTGGCCTCCCGTACACGCATCCCCTCGAACCGGGTTTCAGGTCGCGAGGCTGGCCTATAACAGAGCAACCTAGCGCATGTTCAAACTTCAACGCCTGGAAATTACCGGTTTTAAATCCTTCGCCGACTACACACAAATAATCTTCACCGGAGACGGGATAACTGCCGTCGTCGGACCGAATGGCTGCGGCAAGAGCAACGTCGCTGACGCCATTGCCTGGGTTCTGGGCGAACAACGCGTAAAGCACCTACGTGGCGGGGAAATGAAGGATGTCATTTTCCAGGGATCGCGAAACCGGCCTCCCAGTGGCATGGCTGAAGTCGTTATGCACCTGGTTCGCGATGACACGGTAGAACATGAACCCGACATCGAGGATATCGATTCAACTCTTGAGCAGATCGACGATCGGCTGGTTACGATGGACGAGATCCTTCCTGCCGAGAGTCAGGCGCAGTCCGAAGTTGTTGAGATTAACGGCGTAGATAGCAACAGCGATGCTGTCGCCAGCGCCGCGACTGAGGACCAGTCAGCGACTCAAGCCCCACAACCTAAACACTCCTTCAAACGTCATTGGCGCAGGCGCAATCTGGCGCTCGAGTTTGCTCCTGGGGAGGCGGTTTCGGTTACTCGCCGGCTCTACAGATCTGGTGAAAGCGAATACTTGCTGAACGACAAGCTTTGCCGCTTGCGTGACATCCAGGACCTTTTTTCCGGAACAGGCTTGGCTGGTGGTCACTACGCAATCATCGAGCAGGGCAGAATAGGTCAGATTCTTTCTGCTAAGCCGATGGATCGGCGAACAATCATTGAAGAAGCCGCCGGTATCACGAAGTTTCGAGTTCGTCAGCGCGCGACGGAAGCACGACTGGAGTCGGCGAGGGGAAATCTAGCTCGAATCACTGACATCGTTTCCGAGATCGATCGTCAGGTGAACAGTCTTCGTCGACAAGCAGCGAAGGCTCGTCGCTACGGAGTCCTGCGCGAGGAGTTACGTGGACTTCTGAGACAGGTTTATATCGCCGAAGATCGAAAGCTCACTGCGGTACTCGAGGAGACACGGAGCAAGCTCAACGAAGTCGGTGAGTTGGAAGTTGGCATTGCCGGCGAATTGAACAAAGGTGAAGAGGACGCCAAGCGCGCAACCCAGGAAGCAAGAAATCTTGAAGACGAGTTAACGATCGTTCGAGCAGCAGCAGCGGAAGCGGTTCTACAGCGAGATCGGCAGGCGCGCGAGTGCATCTATCAACAAGAGCAGCTGTCAGATATCGAGAAACGAAAGAATGAGGTAGCTGCTGAGATTGAAGCCCTGACCGCTCGATTAGTTCTGATCGACTCAGAGTGCATTCGATTGCAAGGTGAAGATGCGACGTTGCGTGAAGAGGCGGATCAAACATCCCGGTCATTCCATCTTGCCGAAGAATCGTATGCTTCACGTCTAACTGCAGCGGCTGCAGCCGAGGCGGAGATCGAAAACGCGCGTTCGAGTCTGTTGGCGCAGACAGCTCTCGCAGAGCGAGTTCGCGAGATTGCTCGACAGCTTGAGGGAACTCTCGATCGTTTGTCTCAACAAGCCGACGGACTTGCCCGTGAAGGCGAACGAGCTGCTACCCAGCATTCTGAACGAAAACTCGAGGCAGAACATTTTGCGCAAGAGCTAGCGGAAGCTCGCGAGAGAGTCGTCAGATTACAGGCTGAACGCGAATCGGCTGTTGATGCTGTCGTTCGCGGACATGAAGCGGTTAGTGATACTGATGCTGAACTGACGAGACTTCGAGAGGAGTTTTCGCGCGCTAGCCATCGCCTCGAAAGTTTGAAGGAACTTGATCAACGCCGCGCTTACTATTCCCCGGCAGTGCAACTCGTTTTCACTCCTTCGGAAACACACAAGAACTTTCATTACATCGGCACCTTAGCAGATGCTCTAAATGTCGATGCGAAATGGGAACGTGCCGTCGAAGGCGTCCTTGGTTCATCATTGCAAGCCATCGTGGTCCCTACACCCGACGATGCGATCCGTGCAGCCCAGTGGCTCCGTGAAAACAATGGCGGTCGAGCGAGCTTTCTCGTTGCAGGTCTTCAGGGCGGCAGCGAAGAGCTAGACACGCTGAGTTGCAAACTGGAGGAACGGTCCACATTGTCTCTCGGTTTGACTGGCGAGATTGTTGAGGATTTACGTATTTGCGACCTGCTTGGCGCGCCTCAACAATTAATAACCGTTCTCAAACGAACACTGCCTCACAAGATGAACGCCCGGCTTGCTGCCAATCTTGACGAGGCCATGACCAGGTCACTGTCAAACGGCGAAATGTATGTGACGCTTAATGGCGACTGGATAGCCAGCGGTCAATTCCTAAACTCCGGAGACGCACGTGACGTTGAGGAAGGCGCCGGTCTCCTGGCATTCAAGCGCGAGCTACGAGAACTGGAAACGCGAGCCGAAGCCATTGGCAGGGAAGTGGAAATTGCCGCTTCAGCGAACAGGTCCGCGCGGAATCGTCTGGTTGAGTTGGAAGACGCTGTCGTAACTCTAAACGAGGCAATTGGTCGTGAAGAGCGCGAAGCAATGACACGCGAGCTAACAGCTTCCAATCTTGATCAGGAGATCGAGCGCGCCGAGCGACATCTCCGAATTGTTGGACAAGATTCGGAGCGCGTAGAAGCCGAACGCATCGAGGTTAGCGAGAGGCGCGCCCGTGCCCTGGAGGAAGCAGAAGGTGCTGAAGCTGCCCGAGAAGCTTCAGCTGATAATGTCATCAAGGCTTCTGCGTCGTTAGCAGATTTGAGACGTGAAGCGGAGATCGAAAGTGAGGCACTGGCTCGACAACGTGCAACCGCCGCGGCGGCAGCTGAACGCAGACGCGCAACTGGTGCTGAGCTCCGGCGTGTGGAAAGTGAACTCGCGGACTTTGCTGCTCGAGTTGAGCGACATCGGTTTGAATTGGCCGAGATGAACGGACGTACAGATGAATTACGCGCATCCATCGCCTATCTGGAGCAAAAGGCGAGTTCAGTCGACAGCGACAAGGCGCGAGAGGAACAGGAGATCGCTGCTCTAAGTGAAAAGCTGCAAGAATCAAGATCCCGCGCCGATGCGCTTGCTGACGAACTTTCGGAACTAAACAGACGTGCGGCTGAGGTGCGCGACGAACGTGCTAATCTCGACGTTCAAAAGGCAGAGGCCCAGGCTCGCCAAACCTTTGTCCGCGAGAATTGCCAGACAGAGTTAGGCCAGTCGCTGGACGATCTGGCTCAGGAAGTCGTGTTAGCTGAAGACTTCAATTTTGATACAAGCCATCAGCGTGTTGAAGAGTTGCGAACTCGTTTGGAGAGTTTCGGCGGTGTGAACATGATGGCTCTTGAAGAGTTGGCCGAAGCTGAGGAGCGCTTGTTATTCCTGACAGTTCAAAGGCAGGACATCATAGACGGCATCTCTTCGACCGAAGAGGCGTTGCGAGAGATCAAGCGTAGGTCGCGCGAGCGGTTCCGTCATGCCTTTGAACAGATCAATAAGAACTTCAGCGAATTGTTCCAGGAGTTATTTGGCGGCGGCCGCGGCGAAATGAGTTTGATCGATGCCGATGATGTACTCGAATCCGGAATCGATGTTATCGCGCAACCCCCAGGGAAGCGGCTGCAAAATGTGCTGCTGCTGTCGGGTGGCGAGAAGGCAATGGCCGCCCTGGCCCTCGTGCTGGGTATATTCCATTACAGGCCGGCACCGTTTTGCTTGCTCGACGAGGTCGACGCTCCACTTGACGAAGCGAACGTGGGACGCTTTACTGATAAGGTCGTTCAGATGTCCGCTGACACGCAGTTCATCGTTATCACTCATAACAAGCGGACGATGGAGATGGCCCGCGCTCTTTACGGCGTAACAATGGAAGAAGCGGGCGTCTCGAAGTTAGTGTCGGTAAAGTTCGAGTGAAGAAGTTTTCAATACTTAAGCAAGGACTCCCCGCCGCGCTTGTCAGTTTGAGCGCGGCGATTTTCACTTTGGCGCAGGATACCTCGTCAAAGCACAACATCCGTCCGGAACCACCATCAGTTCAATCAACCGCAGCTGATACGTCTTCAAAGCCGGCAATTTCAATTAAATACACCTATGAGTTCACTCAGCCGCGATTTGTGGTGAAGCATATCGTGTTGGAACATGACGCAACTGGCCACGGCACTATTACCTTCGAAAGAATGAATGAGGATGTTCCAGTAGTGGAACCCATCGAGCTTTCTCCGGCTGCGCTCGCCAGAATTACTTCTTACTGGACGGCGCTTAATTTCCTCGACTCGCAGACGAACTATCAAACCAGCCAGGATTTTTCGCATCTGGGTACCATGCGAATTGGAATGCAGCAAGGCGATAAAAAGCGCGTCGCGGAATTTAACTGGACGCACAATGAAAATGCTTCAGGTCTCGTCAATGAATATCGACGCCTGGCCGATCAAGTCATTCTCGTGTTCGATATTTCAATTGCGCGTGAGAATCAGCCGCTGAATGCCCCGAAGTTGATGGAAGTTATGGAGTCGCTCCTCAAGCGAAATGGTCTTTCCGATCCCAATCAATTGCTCCCGCTGCTGCGCGACATGAGTACTGATGAACATATTCCGCTCATCGCGCGAAATCACGCCCTTCGTCTTATCAAACAAATTCAGAAATAGTCTTCGCTCAATCGGCAGAATTCAATCGCGCGATTCTCTGCCCAGAAACGATCTTCGGTGTCGCTTGCCTCTCCAACAAACGCGACATGTCCACCGCGTTCTGTTTTGACCATGAGCAGGAAAGGATTCTGAGTAAAGCTGCTTTCGCGTAGCGGCTCGAAAGGAATAAACGGATCGTCTTCCGCGTGAATGATGAGAGTTGGAATGCGGATCTGCTCGACGACTCTCACCGAACTCGCTTTGGAGTAATAGTCTTCGGCATCAGCAAAACCATGCGCGCGAGCCGTGAACAGTTCATCAAAATCCAGGATTGTTTTTACCTGGTCGAGTTTCGTGACGTCGTAGAGCTCTGGATACTGCAGATTCTTTTTCCGAATGCGCGCTTTCATGCTGCGAACAAAGTTGCGGTGGTAGAGCCAGTTTGAAGCTTTGCAAATCAGTCTGCTACTCGCGCCGAGATCCACCGAAGGTGACACGACACAGGTTGCAATGACTTCAGCCGGTGCGTTTCCACCATATTCCGCGGCAAGTTTCAACACCATATTGCCGCCCAGTGAAAAGCCAATTGGATAGATCCGTTTCAAGCCTTCGCGAATAAGTTCATCGATGACTGCTGCCAGGTCAGTGCTCATGCCACCGTGATAGATCGTGGGTGTCAGGTGCTCCGTATTTCCGCAGCTACGATAATTGACGCGAATTACGTTGAACCCGGCTCTGAAAGCTTTATCAGCTGTGGACCACATGTAGATCGAATCAGTCGATCCTTCCATCCCGTGCCAAATAACTAAGGAGCCATGTTCATTGCGATCTTCCTGCCAACGACATTGCGCCAGGACTTGCACTCCATGGTCTACGTCGAACAGTCGCTTTTCATCCTTAACAACGGTTGTACTGAGGCGCCCGCGTCGTGGCCAGGCATAAGCGGCTAATGTTTGAGCGTGAGCGCCGGCAAAGATGCGATGAGGTCTAAAGGGTCTCGCACCAAATTTCCTTTGAACGCTGGCGAAAAAGGCGCGGACTTTGTTTGCGTCTCGACTGGTTTGATTGGCATGTGATTGAGGATCGGGCTTTCGACTTTGGACTTTCGACTTTGGACTTTGGAATTTGGACATTGAACTTTCGACTCTTAACTAGTTGGTCAGTTCCAAAACAAGGTCTACCGTCAGAGCTGCTCGGTTTATGTTTCTGTCCCACTTGAGATGTGGAGCGGGTTTGTTTTGTTCGCGTCTCTCAAGAAATAGCGGGCGCGTCAATTCTGTTAGGTGATTCTTTGAGAAGTCCCCTGAATAGCCATCGTCGAAAATATCACCGGGCTTCAAGTCCCAACGCTCGTGTATCTTCTTATCGACGGGTTCTGGAAAGCCCTTAGTGATGAATTGGCCCATGTGAAACTGCGGACCTTCTCGAATTTCCATTCGATAAGCGACAGTCTGTGCGCCATCGTCGAAGTTTGGAGTACTTCGAACAAGCGACATCAAATAACCCTTGCGTCCGTAAGCTTTCTGTATCTCTCTCGACGCCTTGTCAATCTTTACTCCGTTTGCAGGTTGGCCGGTTTGCATGCCGAGGAGATCGCTTAACTGCTGTGCGGTCAGTGCAGTGTTACCGGACCACTCAGCTTTGTCCCACTTGTAAATAAGACCCTCGTCAACCGGAACGGTTAGCTCAACGCCACTTTTGCAGTTTGCACTCGACTCGGGTTTCGCCAAAGGAGGAGAAAACGCTGCCTTGAGTTGACCGACCTCTTTATAAAGCGGCAGCAGAGTGTTAATAGAAAACAGACTGACAAACTTGTTCGAGTAATCATTACCAATCAGTGATTTTGAACTTTCAATCAACTTCGCTTCGGAGATGTTGTTAGCGCCTGGAAAGTGCAGGGTGCATATTGGCATTGGTATTCCATTGACGCTAAACACGTGCTCCTGAGACAGACTGCCAGGAGAGTCTTGCGAGGCCATGTACGAAACGGTTGCTTCGATCTTGTGTTCATGTAGGAAGGTTTGAAGCGACTTCGTGATTCTCTCAACCGTGTCGCCATTGTCCGGTGCAGTGCCCGAGAAGGAAGGCACGTCGCGACGCACTGCGGCTATCAGTTCCGTATCGTTAAACCAGATGAAGTTGTCAAAGACGACGCGGGAGGTAACGACTTTTGACTCTTCAACGATGAAGGTTATGGTTATCTGGTCTCGTACGGGGCGAGTGCGGTAGGCGACATTTTTGAAAAAGCCACTATCCACTAGTCGCTGTGCGGCAGCGTCAAGAGCTGACAAGTCGAACTGCTCACCAACCTTGAGTCCACTGGTGGCGATCATGTCATCTAGAGAAAGCCGATTGAGGCCCTCGAATTCGATCTTGGCAATCTTGAAACTCTGTTGTCCTGAGAGGGAAAAGTTGAGCGCCAACAGAAGAACGATTGAGAGGACGACCGAAGTTTTGAGGGACATACACTGTTCTCGTTAGACTAAGATAAATACGCGCAGAGAGTTTAACGTAATAGGTCATATAGCTTCTATACGTCCTATACCGCTGACAACTAGCGATGAACTACCAAAAGAAGAAGCCAAATAGTAGAGAGGACTTGATTCTGATGCTATGGGAAGAGAGTCCCGCCGAATCTGCCGGCGAGCGCGAACTCATTTACCTTCAACAGCGGCTGTCCGAGAGCTTGGACATGGTCGAGAGTCCCGCTCGGATCGCGCGGACGCTGGCGGATAATCATGTTCCCCTTCGTCACCCGGAAGTGCTAGCTGCAGATTCGAAGTGGCGTGAAGATCAAATCAATAAGGCGCCTGACCTTCTGGAATTCGATTTCGAGTCACTCGCTAACGCCATCAGCTCAATGAAGCGACTGGAAACATTGAGGGTAAGATTTTTGTCAGAAGGAGACGAAGCCCGTTGGCAAATCGTGGTTGAACACGCCAGGGATTTGAAGCTGGAACTGGCTCGGAAGCCAACCGAACTCGCGAAGGAAATTGTTGAATGGCTGGCCATTTGGCTTCAAAATCCCGATATTTTTGAGGATTGGAGCGATTTACGCCAGAACTCCCCGGGATTTCGCAAGCGGTTTCCTTCGAAAATTTAAATCGGTCCTATATTGTGGAACTTTTGTTGGCCTACCGGCGAATAACCTATGACTTCACCGGTACTATAGTCAGAACGAATGAAGCCAAAGACCGACCTAACAGATGCAGAACTACTTCGGCTCATGATGTGCGGAGATGAGGAGTCGTTCACACTTCTCTACAAGCGAAGGCATCCGAGCATCTACCGATTTGCGCTGCAAATGTCCGGTTCTCAGCAGGTGGCCGAGGACGTTACGCACGACGTTTTCCTTTTCTTGATGAAGGATGGCCACGTTTTCGATCCCAATCGGGGCTCGGTCAGTTCATTCTTACTCGGGGTCGCGCGCAATTACGTGCTTCGTCGATTCAGAGGGGACCAATTGACCGTTCCATTCGCTGATGGTGAAGACGATGAGCCATTTGACCAGGTGGGCAATGAGCCCGATCCGCTTGAGGATTTAACGAAGTCGGAGATGATCGATAACGTACGACGTGCAGTTTTGAGTTTGCCCGAACGGTATCGTGAAGTAGTTGTATTGTGTGAACTGCAGGAATTGAGTTATGGGGAAACGGCGGAGATCCTTGGTTGTGCGATTGGCACAGTTCGCTCGCGACTGCACAGAGCTCGAGGGTTGCTGCTGGCAAAGTTGCGCCCTAACAAAGAAGAAGTGTTGAGTTCTGAGGTCGTAGAGTCTGCGAGGTGTTTCGCATGAATTGTCAAAAGTTTGAGAGTCTTGCTGCTGACCTGGCGCGAGGCGAAATGATGGAAGTGGATGTTTTGAGTGATGCTCGAGCTCATCAAGCGGAGTGTTCGAGCTGCTCACTGCGGCTCCAGGATGAAGAGATGCTTACGCGCGGACTGCACTCGCTGGCAGTCGAGATGAACTCTTTGCATGCGTCAGAAGCAACGGAACAGAGCTTACTCGCTTCGTTTCGACAGCATTCGGTTGTGGTGCCATTAACATCACCTCGCAGCTATCGACCTTATTGGTTAACTGCTGTGGCTGCGATCCTATTAATTGTGTTTGGATTGGTTGCAGTGGTTTGGAAAGGATCGAATCAACCGAAGAGTCAGATTGCTGTTCAGCCGGCTCCACAAGCGCCTAAGGAGATCAAAGAGAACAAGAATTTGGTTGCGCCTAATGACCAGGTCGCTAACCTTCCCGCTCGATCCAAGCCAAAGCGAAACCTCAATCCACGGGTGCCGCAGACAAGAAACTCGAAAGCGAACAGAGCTGAGAACACGGTGGCTAATCACGCCGAAGTAGCAACTGACTTCATGCCGCTCGGTTACTTGAATCCTGCGTTGTTGCAGGACGGAGGGCAAATTGTGCGGGTTGAAGTACCACGCACGACCATGGCCAGCTTTGGTCTTCCCGTAAACATGGATCGCTATAACGAAAGAGTTAAAGCAGACGTACTGTTGGGTGTTGATGGCGTGCCTCACGCAATACGTTTTGTTCAAGATAAGAGGTCGCAATAATACAGGCGAGGCCTGAAAGGAATGACGAAAATGAAAAAAGTATTAGTCGTTCGTACTGCAGTAATGGTTGCAGTCTTTGGCACGGCTTCAGTAGCGATAGTCGCTCAGCAAGCGCAACCTGCAACGCAGGGAGTTGTGATGAAGCAACGGGTATTTCAAACGCAGGATGGGGGTCCTCCGCCCATGCCCGGGGGCGATATTTTCTTCATGGATCAGGAAATTAACTTTGGCGGGAAGATTGTAAAAGGAGCGCCGTACTCAGCTCAGGCGGTAACCGAAACAATTCAGATACTTGGTGACGGAAATCGCATTATTAATCGGAGTACCAATGCATTGTATCGAGATAGTGACGGGCGTACGCGACGCGAAGTCTCAATCAAGATGTTTGGCGTATTAGGTGACAGTGGGGAACCATTACGAACGATCTTTATCAACGACCCCGTTGCTGGTGTGAGTTATTCGCTCGACTCCAAAACGAAAACTGCCCACAAGAGCGTCCCATTCCAGTTAAAGTTCAAAACAGCTGATGGAGTAAATAAAATTGAGGATGCTCAGGGATTCGAATTCAAACTTGAGGGACCAGCTACTGCGGGTGTTGCGGTAAGGACCGCTCCACCGGGAGCTGCCGGACCGGTTGAACTTTCAGCTAAGCAAAATGCTGAGTACAACTTTAGGATTCAAACAGAGGAAGGTGCCGGGGCTGTCTACATGTTTCGACGCCAGGGTGCCAATGAAAACGCGGTCAAGGAGGATCTTGGTAAACAAACCATCGAGGGAGTCGAAGCGCAAGGAACACGCGTCACGATTACAATTCCGGCGGGTGAGATCGGCAACGAACGGCCTATCGAGATTGTGAATGAGCGCTGGTACTCCCCGGAATTGCAAGTGGACCTGATGACTCGCCACAACGATCCGCGCACCGGCGAGACAACTTACCGGTTAGCTAACATCAATCGCACTGACCCAGCGAAATCGTTGTTTGAGGTTCCAACGGATTACACAGTCACGGAAGGATTCAAGGTTCTACCCGCAATTGCGCCCGCTAAAATCAGGAAACCGGAACAGGAGCAGTAGAAGAAGAAGCAGCAGGAGCAGCCACGATTCTAATGGGTCCTATAGGTCATATAGGTCCTATTACAATCTTGTCTGCTCCTGCTCCTGCTCCTGCTCCTGCTCCTGCTCCTGCTCCTGCTCCTCTACTCTTCCTCTTCACCTCCGCGGATTCGTCCTTCCGCTCGCGATTGCTCAACTATCTTTTGGGCAAGTTGTCCCGGAACCGGATCGTAGTGTGAAAACTGCATGTGGAAAGAACCTCGGGCTGCAGTTATTGAGTTTAGAGTTGATTGGTAGTTGAGCATCTCCGCCATCGGAACCTGTGCCTTGATCACTTGCTGATTCTTCCCGCTCGTCTCCATGCCCTGAACTCGTCCGCGTCTTGAGTTCAGGTCACCCATGATATCGCCGCTGTATTCCTGAGGCGCTGCGATCTCAACGTCCATCACGGGTTCGAGCAGCGACGGCCTTACTTTCTCCATCGCCGCGCGGAATGCCTTTCGACCTGCAGCCCGGAACGAGTGTTCATCTGAATCAACGGGATGATATGAACCATCGACCAGTTGTACTTTGAAATCGACCAACGGATAGCCAGCGATTGCTCCCGACTTAGCAGCTTCGATGATTCCTTTTTCAATGGCCGGACGAAACTGTTGGGGAACTGAACCACCGAATATCTTGTCTTCAAAGATGAAGCCTCCTCCACGTGGAAGTGGCTCAAACACACACTTGCAATCGCCAAACTGACCACGTCCGCCAGTTTGTTTCTTGTGACGACCCTGCACTTCAGCACGTTGTGTAATCGTCTCTTTATACGGAACCTTTGGCGGATGCAAAGTAACTTCGACGCTATATCGTTTCTTGAGCTTCTCCACTACGGTTTCCACGTGAACTTGACCCGAACCCGATAACAGAAACTCTTTTGTCTGGGCGTCACGCGTGAAGTGAAGCGCCGAGTCTTCTTCAAGAATCTTGTGCAAGGCAGCGCTGATCTTCTCTTCGTCCTGCCGAGACTTTGGTTCTATTGCGAATGCTATTGCGGCTTCGGGATACTCAACGGGGTCATAAACGATCGGCGCGTTCTTATCGCACAACGTGTCGCCTGTTTGTGTTTCTTTCAACTTCACACAAGCGATAATGTCGCCAGCGTGGGCTTCGGTAACTTTATCTAACTGTTTCCCTTGAATTGTATGCAACGCACCAAGACGTTCAGCAGAGCCACGAGTTGAGTTGAATACAGTGGCATCAGTTTGAAGTTTGCCGCTGATAATCTTGAAGACGTTGATTCGACCGGCAAACGGATCAGCGATGGTGCGAAAACAGTAAGCCGAGAACGGTTCATTGTCGCTGTACTTTCTTCCGATTCGCTCAGCATCCGGACCTGCGTCCATTGGCTTGCCCCACTCCGCTTCGTGATGCGCTGGATCTGGTGCGTAATCAACCAATCCGTTCAAGAGTGCGCGTAGACCAACGTGCGTGATGCTGGAGACGGCGAAGACCGGGCACAGTTTGCTTTGCGCGATTGCGTTGTTGATGTTCGGAAGAATGTCAGCCTCGTCCAGTGTTCCTTGTTCGAAGTATTTTTCCATCAATTCGTCGTTAGACTCAGCAACGAGTTCCACTAAACGCTCGCGCGTTTTGTCAACGATGTCCCTGCCCTCCGCCGGAATGTCGATCTCCTTCGCCTGACCATCTGGTCCAAGCTCGTACGCCTTCATATGCACGACATCTACTACACCACGGAAATCTTTTTCTTTGCCGATTGGCAGGGTGAAGGGAATGATGGCCCTGCTAAAAGTCTTCTGAGCACTCTCGAGCGCTGCGCCAAAATCTGCGTGCTCTTTGTCGAGTTTGGTGATGACCATGACTCGAGGCACCAGGAACTCGTTCGCGTAAGCCCAACTCTTCTCGGTTTGAACTTCGACGCCTTTAACTCCATCAACAACAGCGATCGCGCAATCAGCGACTCGGAGTGCTGGTCGCGCGTGGGCAATGAAAGCAGCGTATCCAGGAGTATCGATAAAATTTAGTTTTGTATCGCGGTGATCGAGATGTGCGATTGCAGTATTCAGAGTAATTTTTCTCGCAATAGAATCTTCTTCATAATCAGTAACTGTGGTTCCTTCATCAACTTTCCCCCAGCGTGGCGTCGCTCCGGCGACGTAGAGAAGAGAGCTGATAAGCTGCGTCTTCCCTGCGTCGCCGTGTCCAATGACAGCCAGGTTTCGGATCGATTCCGTCGGATAGACTTTCATAAGTTGATTTCCTTTCAGGCAGCGAATTTTGGCGAAGGATACCCATCCGCGTTAACAAGAGCTTTTGATCGATTGGCGGGATGTGTTCCGTGGTTTTTAGGCTAATTTATCTGACCATCAAGGGCAAAGCAAGTTGACGCAAAGCGCCTCGAATCCGATACAGGACGTGCTGTTCGGCCATCCTTATCTCGAGGTTGGGCATCTTAAAACACAGGAATTTTTGGATAGTTTGGAGCGTTTGAAGACAATGTATTACCGCAAGTTTGTGTCGCTGTTAGTAGCGACTATGTTTGTGATTGGAAGTGTTGGTTTGACATCGGCTAAGTCGGTTTCAACAAGAAACGACCGGCATCGATTGCAGGGTATTGAGCCTTTGGACCTGGCAGTCTTGATTCAGGACGATCTGGTATCTCAGGTTAGTAACGAATTGGGTGTGACTCGCGAATTCATTAACTCCCTGCCTGGTGGATCTCGCGTAATGGTTGGGTACATCACAGCTGGAGCATTGCAAGTGCGCCAACCATTCACTTCAGATTTGGATAAGGCGGCCCGCTCGCTGAGGATGCCGGTTTCCAGTATCAGCAGTGCGCCATACAATCCGTACGTAGAAGTTCTGGAAGCGCTTAAGAAATTTCAGAGCAGTGGTGGCAACGCGAGGGCCGTCTTATTGGTATCTGATGGTCTGGATATCTCCAGAGGTTTTGATTCCACTGCCGCGGGGCAAACGTTGGATCTGCAGCGCGTGATCAAGGAAGCGCAGCGACGCAATGTTTCTGTTTTCAGTTTCTACGCGCCTTCCGTTGGATTGACGAGTCGCAGCCATTTGGCAGCGAGCTACGGTCAAAGTTCGCTTAATCGGTTAGCCGACGAGACTGGTGGCAAGGCGTTCTTCCAGGGAATCACTGGATTTGTCACCTTCGACTCGTACTTCGACCGCTTGAGAGAAGCACTAAATCGTCAGTACGCGAAAGCATCGTAAGTATCCATTCCACAACTGGAGACACCGTCGAGTGTAATGTCTCGGCGGTGTCTTGCTATGTGCCTGGATGCAGTGAGTATCGCGAATAGTTCCTATGTGACCTATAGGACTTATAGGACCTATTCGCGATATGGACTGGATCTGAGTTTGACGGAACTGCTTGGCGTTCATCAAACGCTGGTGGTAAAGTTGACGTCGTCGGACAAGCCTGCCGGCAGCTTTGGCCCATAAAACGGCGCTCACGAAAAACAGAAAAGAAGTGCGCGAATATTGTCTCATCGTTGAAGGCGCGTATCTTTCCGAATCCGAAGCCGAACACGCGCTGCGCGACCCATTCATTGAAGATTGGGTCGAGCAAACCGGACGCTTTCGAATTCACAACATGGACGAGATCCAGATCGCTCCTGGTGTCACTTTGGGATCGCTCGGAGTTGTCATGCTTGATGACCGTGTCTTTGAAATCGCGAGCATCGACCCTGAACACCCGCTGACTGAACACAAAGCGAAGGGAGTTGCGGAAGCCTTACGTCGTCAAGATATGTTTGACGAAATCCGAGCAGAACCACGCAGCGACGAATAGCAGGATGGACGGGCAAGCAGAAGCGACGTTTTTCGGCGAACGCATTGTTGTACTAGTTGGTGACATTACTCAGCAACGAGTCTCGGCTATTGTTAACGCCGCCAACTCAACGCTGCTTGGTGGCGGCGGGGTTGATGGCGCGATTCATCGAATAGGTGGACCAGAGATCCTGAAAGAATGCCAACGCCTGAGGCAGACTGAGTACCCGGAGGGTCTTCCAACCGGTCAGGTGGCGATAACGACCGGCGGCAATCTCCCTGCTGACTATGTTATTCATACTGTTGGTCCGATTTATGGCAGGAATAGAGACCAGGATGCGCAGCTATTGGCGAACTGTTATGAAAACTCGTTAAGTTGCGCTGCCCATTACAAACTTTCTTCGATCGCATTCCCTTCAATCTCTACTGGCGTTTTTGGTTATCCCAAGGAAGAGGCCGCAGCGGTTTCGTCCCGTGCGATAAAGAATTGGATTGCCGCAAACGACGTCGTCCAACAGGTTCGTCTTGTATTCTTTCAGCCGCGGGACGCCCGGGTATTTCTGCAATACCAGATCTTCGAGTAGACTCTCCGATTTTGCGGCCGACTGAAGTTCCTCTTATAGAGCTCGTTAATGTTTTAGGAAAGTTTATGTTCTTAGTACTTTATTGTTCGGGACACAAACAACTGAATGATTGATACAGCCGAAATCGAAAAGACCACCGTCACAAATCCGGATTTACCAGCACCACTGATGCCGTTGAGACAACTGGCCTGGAACTATTGGTGGAGTTGGTCCGCAGACGGAGCGAGCCTGTTTCGAGATTTGGATGCCGAGATTTGGGAAGAGTGCGAGCACAACCCGCGCCAATTGTTGACTAGAACCTCGGCGTATCGGTTAGCGCAAGCAGCGACTGATCCAGTTTATCTTGAACGTATCCGGCGAATCGATGAACTCTTTAAGACGTACATGGCTACCACTCCACGTTGGCCACAACAAGGGACAGCGAAGATCACTTCAGAGAATCCTGTCGCGTACTTCTGCGCGGAGTTTGGTGTACATAACTCACTACCACTTTATTCGGGTGGCCTGGGAATCCTGGCCGGCGATCATTTGAAGTCTGCCAGTGATCTTCGTTTGCCGCTGATCGCAGTTGGTCTGTTGTACAGGTATGGATATTTTGTTCAGCGGCTGCGAATGGATGGTTGGCAGGAAGAACACTACGGGGAAACGTTTCCGTCGGAGTTGCCGATTCAACTTGTTCGAAATGCTGACAACACGCCGCTGCAGATAGAGGTGTCGATCCGCGAGCGCAATGTGTTAGCGCAAGTCTGGCGTGCTGATGTCGGTCATGTTCAGTTGTACTTGCTTGATACGAACATTCCTGAAAACGTGGAGACTGATCGCTGGGTTACAGGTCACCTTTATGGCGGCGATCGTGAGACGAGAATAGTTCAGGAGATGTTACTGGGTATTGGCGGTATCAGACTGCTGCGGCGGTTGAATATTACTCCTCACGTATTTCATCTCAACGAAGGTCACTCAGCGTTTTTAACGTTGGAACTCGCCCGAGAGGTTATTCAAAAAGAGAAAAAGACAATTGTTGAAGCCAGTGAATCCGTGCGTGCGCAATGCGTGTTTACAACCCACACACCCGTGGCGGCTGGTAATGACGAGTTTGATTCGGCGTTAGTGCTTCGTTGTTTTGGCTCTGACTATTTGAATGAACTGGGTTTTACTCAGGACGAGTTCCTTGCACTGGGGCGAGTCGATCCGACCAACAAAGAAGAGCGATTTGGTCTGACGCCGCTCGCGATACGTATGTGTCGTTCCACCAACGGTGTCAGCAGGAAACACGGTGAAGTTTCCAGAGCGCTCTGGCAACAACTCTGGCCGGAGAGAACTGCCGCTGAAATACCAATTACGTACATTACAAACGGAGTACATGCGCCAACGTGGGTGTCACCTTTGTTGCGTTATCTCTACGAGCGCTACATCGGTGGGGATTGGTCAACTCAGTTGCGCGATCGCACGCGCTGGCAAGAGCTTGTTGTGCGCATCTCGGATGAAGAGCTGTGGATTGCGCACTCGCTGCTGAAAGAACGCCTGGTAGCTTTCTTGCGGGATCGTTCGTTTCAATCACGCCGAGCGGCGGGCGAGAGGCTTGATTATATTGACGCGGCAAAGACGATGTTCAACCCAAAAGCGTTGACTATCGGATTTGCGCGTCGAGTAGCTGGATACAAACGTTGGAATCTTTTGTTAACCGATCTTGAGCGTTTGTTACGACTGATCAATGACGAGGAACGACCTGTACAGTTTGTGTTTGCAGGAAAAGCTCACCCACAGGACGAAGGATCGAAACGCGTCTTACAACAACTTGCTCAATGGAAGTACGACCCTCGCGTAAGACAGAGCGCAGTGTTCCTCGAAGATTACGATCAGGAGATCGCGCGCCAATTAGTGCAATCAGTTGATGTTTGGCTAAACGTTCCGCGGCGACCTCTTGAAGCCTCAGGTACGAGTGGTGAGAAGGTAGCAATGAATGGCGGATTGAACCTCTCGATACTGGATGGATGGTGGTTGGAAGGCTACGACGGAACTAACGGTTTCGCGATTGGCAACGGCGTCGAATCTGATGACCTGCCGACAATTGATGCGAGTGATGCGGAGTCGCTTTATAGCGTGCTCGAACAGGAAGTGATGCCGTTGTACTACGACGTGGATAACTCGGGCATTCCTCGCAGGTGGGTTGCGATGATGAAGCGAGCGATTGCCACATTGGGTCCCGAGTACAACAGCGATCGAATGGTGGAAGACTACGCCCGGAAGATCTATTCGAATTAACGAACCAAACTTGGGTGAGGTCAGTACCACCTCGCGGTAGCGGGTGGGTGCGCAGCCTGCTTTGACGATCGATCTGGGACTGGGTACCCACCCGCTACCGCGAGGTGGTACTGACCTCATCCAAGTTTGGCTCTGATCCCATACTCCTGCCCTATGTTAGACTAATCGTCCCCAGTTTGGATGAAGGCTTACACATCCGTCCAAATTGAGACTAGGCGCTGCCTTAGCCCCGAATGAAATACTGCACTCTCTGCAAAGCAAAATACGACGACAGTGTGAGCTTCTGCACGATTGATGGCGAGGTCCTCGAAGCCGATCCATCTTCTCTGGTGGATACTGTCCTTGACGGCCAATATCAGATGGAAGCATTGCTTGGGAAGGGTGGAATGGGCGCCGTGTATCGTGGTCGACACATCCTCCTTGGTGATCGTGTGGCTATCAAGGTGTTACCACCTGAGGTGCGTACAAACGCCGAATGGCTTCGTCGTTTCCGTCGAGAAGGACAAGCCGCGCGTCGGTTTCGACATCCCAATGCAGTTACAGTTTACGATCTGCGGACCGCGGCGGACGGCACCATTTACATGGTGATGGAGTATGTTGAAGGTCACACGCTCGACGCCGAGATGAAGGACCGTGGCCGGTTTACTGCTGCTGAAGCGCTTGAGATCTTGACACCGATCATGAGTGTGCTCGACACAGCGCATTCGATGGGTGTCGTTCATCGTGATTTGAAACCTGAGAACATCATGATTGGAAAGCCCACTGGAAATGGCGGTCCAGTCGTAAAGTTGCTCGACCTCGGCATCGCGAAAATGCGCGAGATCGCCGGCGTCGAAACTGCGGGTACAACCGCGCTGACAATGGCCGGCCAGGTATTGGGCACACCGTACTACATGTCGCCGGAACAGTGGGGCGAGATTCCACGCGACGAGAATATGGAGATCGATGGACGTGCCGACATTTACAGTCTTGGGCTAGTGTTCTACGAAATGATCGCAGGCCGTCGATGCTACACAGCGAAGACGTTACACGAGCTCCGTCGTGAACATGTTTCGACGGTACCCAAGCCGCTCCATGAAGTTGTTCCTTCAGTGCCCAAGGGGTTTAGCGAAGCCATTCAACGCGCAACAGCTAAGGACCGGGCCGATCGACAACCAACAGCTGCCGTGCTCGCTAGTGAACTTAAGGCAGGCTTAAATACGAGTCGGGTTCCAGCAACGTCTCCATCAAATAATGAATTTGCTGAAACGATCGCGGAGTCACGGTCTCAGCCGACAAATTCCGACGTGAATGCACCAACAGTGATTGGACTGGACGCGTCGGCGACGTCTGTTCCAGCCGGCTCTTCCGCTACAAGTCCGCCTGCGTCAGTTGACGTAAGACCACAGCCGGTAAGCCCCGCACAACCACTACCAGGAATGCCGTCGGACACGGTGGTCGAATTGCGGGAAATGGATTCAAGCATCACCTTGCCCAAGGCGCCGGCCATTGTTGCTCCTGCTCCGCCTCGACCTGCGAAGAGTGGCGTTGGATTAATAATTGGCGCACTCATATTAATCTTTCTCGTGGTGGGGATTGGTGTAGGCGGATTCTTAATCTACAGAAAATTCAGACAACCTCCAGCAACGGTATCAGCAGGAACAACGGCAACGACAAATGCTGCCCCGAGGGAAGTGAGCCGTTATTGGTTGATGCTCGAACCGCCGACACGTGGAGGAAAGTTAACCAGGGTTGCAGGGCTAGTGCCGCTTGCGTCGGGACAATCGTTTCAAATGCACTTTGTTTTTGTTGAAGATGGATTCGTCTATATTTTCGGACCTGGGGAAGGTAATCAGACGACTGCTTTCTTGACCACGAAGCCATCGCCAGAAACCGGTCTCTCCACGAACGAAGCAACGGCGGGGCGAGAGTTCAGTTTTCCAAAGGGAGACCAGCTTTTGGGTCTCGATAAGAAGCCTGGAACCGATCGCTTCACAGTGGTTTTTTCTAAGACGAAACTCGAATCGCCATCGTTCCTGAGCGCGCAGGTCTCGGGAGATCCACTTCCAGCGAATCAACTGGCTGAGTTCAATGAATTTGTCAGTAAGTACATGCAAAAGCCTCCAGTGTTGGAGCGCGATGATTCAAATAATGAAACGCCCTTTGTCCGAGTAAAGGTTGACGGCGATAAGCAGTCAGATCCGATCGTGTTTGAGATCCGAATTCAACACAACTAGACGCAACGCTGTTCCCGTTGTTTCAAAGGAGAGTCAGTTATGAAAGTGATAGTCCTCTTGTTTGGTTTACTTTGTGTGGCAATAGCAATAAGCGCGCTGCCGAGCGTCGATCAGGACCAGGAAGACGTGCGTGGTGCATTTTTGACTTCGCGTCCCAAAGATAAGCCGGCGACTTCTTCAAACACGACGTCTCGTCCAAGCCATCGCAGGCCTCGACCTTCCACGGATAAAAACCCGTCTAGTGCTGGTAACAAGAACACCAACTCAGGCAACAAGAATTCAAACGCGAGCGCGTCTAACAACTCTAATAAGCCCGCGCCAGTAAACGCGCAACGACTTGGCTTGGGGCTAACGTTGTTCATGCGGGACTCCAATGGATTAGCTGTTCGCACTGATCCGTCCCGGGTCTTCCAGAAGGGCGATCGAGTTCGCGTGCTACTTGAAACAAACAGCGACGGCTACCTTTACATCTTCAACACGACAAACGATGGACCTCCGGTAATGATTTATCCTGATGCAGATCTCGACGAAGCCGGGAACTATGTTCAGGCCCACGTCCCGTTTGAGATACCTTCAAGTCTTGCGGCTGAGGAACGCCTCCGGTGGTTCGCGTTTGACGAGGCAGCGGGAAATGAGCGACTGTTTTTTGTCCTTACGAAGGAACCTTTGACTGGCTTGCCGATTGAAGATGAGCTGATTGCTCTCTGTCGTGATTCCAAATCGTCCTGCCCGGTGAAACCTTCCGCAGAAGTTTGGGCACAAGTGGAAAAGGATCTGAAGACGCCGCTGCGTACCGATACTTCAGCTCAGAATGGCCAGGCTCAAACGACGACAGAGCAGCAGGCAAGTGCTCGCGGATTGGGTTTGGCGAAAGATGATCCACAGCCTGCGGTGATCATGATGGCTTCGTCAAAGGGTTCGAGACTTGTAACCACGCTCGATCTGATTCACAAATAGTCTCCTCGGTCATAAAGCAAAAGTTCTAAAAGAAAGAAGTGAGTGTCACCATGGCCAGAATTACCTCTTTAATATTGTGCTTCGGCTTAGTGCTACTTCCGGCATCGCAAAACGTCACTGCCACGTTGGTCGCACCGCAGCAAACAGATCAAGCGCATCAGGTGCTTTCGCAGGGACGTAAACTGCTGAAGCGAGGTCATGCCGATCAAGCATTAGTTCAGTTGCAGACAGCGCTGCGCTTGTTCACAACCGCAAACAATGCCAGTGGTATGGCTGCATCTCACAACGAGCTTGGAGATGTTTATTTGCGCCAGGGACAGTACTCCGTCGCCCTGGATCACTACCAAAAAGCATTCGATGGTTTTGTGAATGTGAAACCGCCAGATACGCAAGCCGCTTCGTCAGGTGTGGCCAGAGTTGCCGGAGCCGAAGCTGCGCAAGGTGTAAACGCAGCTGCGAGTATCGCCGATGATAAATTCAACGCGAACCTGATGCTCGCAAAGATCGGAGACGTGAATTTCCGGCTCGGCAAGGTCTCGGACGCGATGACTGCATACAGTCGTATGCAAGTGAAGCAGCCCGAGAGTACCGCTCAAAAAGTGACTCGTCGCTTTGGCATCGGATCGATTATCGGTGGTGTTCAAACACAAAATGTGAGTGTTTCAGCGCCTACGAGCGTTCTCGCGGCAGCGCTCGAAGCCAAGAAGGAGCTGGACGAGTATCGCAATTCCATCGTCTTTTCGAGCTATGAATTGGGAATGGGCCGTCTGGCGTACGTCAGCAACGATTACGAAACCGCGCGGAACCATTTTCAAAAGGCGCTTGATGCCGCCGGAAGCAGTTTGGCGGGAGCTGCGAAGCTCGGACAGGTGCGACGATTCCGCGCGGCGGCGAGAACCAGCCTGGGTGACGTGCTCCTAAAACAAGGAAAGTACAAGGACGCTAGCAAGTTTTATAACGATGCCAAGAAAGGTGCGCAGGACGACAAGCGGCTGGATCTGATGTGGCCGGCACAAAGAGGACTCGGTCGTAGTCTCTGGTTGCAGGCTGCTCAGGAAAAAGACGCGAAGAAAATCAATTCGTTGAGAGAGTCGGCGCTAGCTAATTACAAAGACTCGCTCGCAACAATTGAAACGTTGCGCGAAGGTAGTCTGCGCGCCGACGAAGCGCGCACGACGTTCTTATCAACAATCAAGGATGTGTTCGACGAAGCGGCAATCGCAAATGCGGAGATGGCGTTGTCATTAAACGCAACACCTGGAACTCCGTTAAGTGGGAGGGCACTGGACTACGCCGCTGAAGCATTTCGAATCAACGAACAATCGCGTGCCCGTTCGCTCTTGGATTTGTTGTCAGAAACTGGAGCCGCAATCACTGAGGGAGTTCCAGCTGATCTGCTCAAGCGAAAACAAGAAAACCTCGATCGGCAGCAGGAGATTGCCGACAGCCTGACAGGAGTTTCAATCTCGAACGAGGAGTTGAAGAAGAAGCCTTCTGAACTCGACTCGGAATTGGAGAAGCTTCAGACCGAGTACGAAGAGATCGAGAACCAGATTCGCACCGCAAGCCCCCGCTACGCATCGTTGACTTCAAATCAGCCAATGACCTTGGCCGATGTGCAGCAGAAAGTGCTGGACGATCAGACGGTACTATTGGACTACGCGCTTCAGCCTGACAACTCGTATTTGTGGGTGGTCAGCAAGGGTGGCGCCAATCTCATAAAACTCCCGGGACGTTCGTCGATTGATACGCTCGCCACGGACCTTAGAGCGCAACTGATTCCATCCAAGTTGCAACGACGAATCGTCGGGATCGACGTACTCGAGCCAGATCGCGGCATTGGAATCGCGTCTACGGCTCCGGCGGACGCGGCGCCATTCATCGCGGCGTCAAACGCGCTTTACAAAGTCGTGCTCGAACCAGCCGCTTCGTCAGTTACAGACAAGCGGCTATTGATCGTGGCTGACGGCGCTCTGAATTACATTCCTTTTGAAGTGCTCTTGAAATCGTCTGATCCGGGTGACTTTTCCTCCCTCGGCTACCTCGTTAAGACAAATGAAATTGTTTATGCACCGTCAGCATCGGTTGTTGGTGCGATCAAGCAGCAGCGCACAACGGCGACGGGTAAGTCAATGCTCATCGTTGCCGATCCCGTATTTAACTCGAACGACGCGCGTGCCAGAAAGGCGGCACCGAGTACCGCCGATGCCGAGGTACGCGGAATCGGTATTCAGAGCGCACTAGCCGACGTTGCCGGAGACACAGGCGCTCCACCGCAAAAGATGGAGGGCTTGCCTTTGGCTCGATTGGCTGGTACGCGTGTCGAAGCAGATCAGATCTCAAAGCTCGCAAAGACCTCTGGAGTTCAGGCTGATCTTTGGCTCGACCTTGATGCGAACGAAGACAACCTGGACGCACGCGACATTAGCAAATACAGGATCATTCACGTTGCTACCCACGGATTGCTGAACGCCGAGCGACCGCAATTCACCGGCGTCGTCCTGTCGTTGGTGGGAAACAAAACCAACGATGGTTTTCTTCGCACGGATGAAGTTTTCAATCTTCGTTTAGGCGGACCTCTGGTAATGCTTTCGGCGTGCGAGACAGGTCTCGGGAAAGAGAAGCGTGGTGAGGGTGTCATGGGTTTATCGCGAGCGTTCATGTATGCCGGTGCACCTACCGTTGGTGTAAGTCTTTGGTCAGTCGCAGACAGATCCACTGCCGAACTTATGACGGATTTCTATCGTCGCTTGCTGACCACGAACGATGCCTCGTCCAGTAGCGCCCTGCGCGGAGCCCAGTTAGCAATGATCTCCGGGAAGAAGTACAGTGCACCATTTTTCTGGGCGCCGTTTGTTCTTATCGGCGATTGGAACTAGTGGTGTCCGAGTTGATCATCGTAATCTTCAAGCCCCAGGCGAGAATAGGACCTATAGGATGTATAGGACCTATTCACTACTGAGAGGCTGACTGTCGTACTGAGCCAACTGCAAAGGCTACCGAGTTAGGTAGCCTTTCGCTTTTTGTGTTTAAGAACCAGACCGGTTAAGCCGGAAATAAGCAGCAGTGCCGTTGTGGGCTCCGGAATTGTTGTGTCGCCTGCGGCAGTGCCTTCAACAACAAAGTTATCTATACGGTTGTTACCAGTCGAACTCGTCGCTCCGTTGAAGACTATCCTAAACGCCGCGTTCGGATTGTTGTTGAGGCCGACTATGCTGGCCAAAGTGAAAACTATTGGCACCGATCCAAAGGCGGTTGCCGGAACAAAGGGTGATCCGAAATCAGTAAAAGTGATTCCGTCCAGACTGTACTGGAATTGATTCAGGTTGAACCCGGTGCTTGTTCCCTGCGTAGCGAAGCTAACAAGGATGTTGGTAAATCCGACTGTACTCACATTGAATGTTATGTTGCGACCATTGTTGGTGTTGCTGGTTCCACCTTGTAGCGATAATGCCTGACCCGCAATGTCTCCGAGTCGAGCATTGTTTGTTGTTCCGGCCGCAAACAGAATATTTGCAGCTACGAAATTGCTTGTCAGCGATCCAGAACCGTGATCTACAACAAGATCTGAATCATTAAAGTTCCAAACAGCTATCTCGTCGGCTAAAGCTGAATCCACACCTGCAACGAGCAGCAGTATCATCATGAACATAGTTGAGAGTAATTGCCGCGACGCACGGCAGTGAGGTTTGAACATACACTTTCTCCTTTGCTGAGGTTCGAAACATAGTTGTGTCCGAAGACGAGAAAGCAAGAATCTTGTGGAGAGATTCGTGAGGCTATTCAGTAAGTTCGCCCAGCTTTGAGGACAGCCAAGCCTTCTCAATCACGTTGGTCCCGCACGATAAGACGATTTCACTCTCGCGTCAATAGCTAAATTGTTTTCTAAATTGTTTTCGCTGGCGACGCCTTGGATTCGTGTTGATTCGTGGATCGTTTGGGTTCCTGTAAGAAAAGCGATCCACGAAATGCACGAATCACACGAAACACCAAAAGCACATGCCGACCCTAGAGATGAAGACTTCGTCTTTGGCCGGAATTGTGTGTCTAGGCTAATATCGCGTAGGAGAAAAAGTTTGGGTTATGGCTAACCGTTTCGTTCGAATTCAGGATCAGCAGAGCTTGGACAGGTTATTTGCTGAATCCAAATTACGGCCGATATTGCTTTTTAAGCACAGCAACGCGTGTGGAATAAGTTCTCGGGCGTATCGCGAGATGGAGAAACTTGACGACGTAAATCTGTTGGAAGTCCAGAGCGCACGCGAATTGTCTCGAGAAGTCGCCACCATAACTGGTGTACGACACGAAACGCCGCAGGTCATCGTCCTTAAAGACGGTAAAGCAGTGTGGAACGCGTCACACTATGACGTAAATGCCAGATCAGTTTCTGAGGCATTACAGGCGAACAGTTGATTACAGATATGTCAGAACCGCGTGGAGCGGCGATCGAGCCTCGCCAGATTCGACAAGCCGATGACTTTACCGTTCAAATCATTTGGGCGGATGATAAGGAATGCGATTACCGGGCCGCCGATCTTCGCCGTGCTTGCCCGTGCGCGCAGTGTGTAAATGAATGGACTGGCGAGCGAGTTCTTAAGCCCGAGGCCGTAGCAGACGAAATCCAAATTCGCGATCTGACCCTCGTAGGACGTTATGCCATTAATTTCCGTTGGAGTGATGGACACGAAACGGGAATTTACAGTTTTCGATATCTAAGAGAACTGTGCGATCAAAACTAAGACTGGTAATGATTATGAACGAACGAGATTTCTTTAACGAAAAAGAAGAAGTTAAGAAAGCTACTTACAGCTGTCCTCACTGTCGTGAACGGGCTGAATATGACGTGCGCTGGCTTAAGCGAACGAGGAAAGCACAACCACCGAAGGGCGCAAATGAGATGGATCGGGCCCGCTTTCAGAAGTCCCGCGATTACCTCGTCAGAATCGACGATATGCTGGCTTGTAGAAACGTGCGCTGCCGGCGACGATTCGAGATTCCGAGTTCGCAGTCCGTAGTGTTTATCTAATCGCGTCCAGCCTCATCAACTCCAAAGCACAGCTTTTGCAAACAACGTCCCAGGAAGCTATGGAGGACGGACCGCCAAGATGTGCCGGCACCTATCATCCCGGATGCTGGGTCTGCCAAAACGCCCAACGACTAGCGGCTGAGCGAGCCCAAACCCGAAGAAAATCTGCGACTCGTCGCCAGCATGCGTCTCAGGAGCGGTTTGAGTGCTGGTTAATTTTTGAAATCCTGTCGCTTGTTTTGGAACTCATCTTCGCAGCTTTCTAAGCGAAGAAAGTCCTGACAAACGTCATAAAGATCCTCCACGCCCTTAGAAAACCAAAAGAGCTAACTACCCATGATTGAAACTCAACAATTTCCCGGTGGGTCGAAGATAAATAATTCCTTCTTAACACCGTTTGAGCGACGTCTCGCTGTGCGTGTGTTACCCAGAATCCCCCGCTGGCTTCAAACCTATCACCTGACGATGCTGACAATGGTTTGGTCAGGACTCATATTGTTCTTCTCATATCTGGCCGCCAGGGATTTGCGCTGGCTATGGATGGTCTCGGTGATGATCTTTATGCAGTACGTAACGGATCACTACGACGGAAAGGTCGGGAAGTACAGGAACACGGGATTGGTTCGCTGGGGGTATTACATGGATCATCTCCTGGACTATCTGTTCCTCTGCTCGGTCATAATCGGATACGCGTTCATACTTCCAGACAAATCGCGTTACCAGATCCTCATCCTGCTCGCAATTTGTTCAGGCTTCGAGATCAGTACGTTCTTGTGTTTTGCTGCTACGGACAAGTTTAGAATTAGCTACTTCAAATTAGGTCCAACCGAATTCAGGTTGGCGCTCATCATAATCAATGCGCTATTGGTCGAGTATGGAACGCGGAAGATGGTAAACGGTCTTAAATACGTCAATATCGGCGGAGCAATTGTTCTGGCGCTCATGGTTTTCCGAACCCATAAAATAGTTTGGGCTATGGATATGAAGGAAAAGAACGCCGTCCTGAATGTTAAGCCCTAAGTACTGTCTCGCTAGATGCCACTCTGTTCTGCGGGGTGTGTACGATTTGAAGGCGAGTACCAAAACGCCTCACAAAAAATTTCGGCACATTCGCAAAATAGTGACCCTTTTGGGCCGTGAAGTGCGCGTTAGCTGATGTGGCCTCTTCTTTGCAAGATTTCCAGCGACCAACGTTCTAGTTTTTGAGAATTTGGGAACACAATGGCGGCAATTTCGTTGATAGGAAGTAAGGAATCAACCCAAGACCCGAAATACAAGCAATGTCAGAGAAGAAAACAATTCGAATAGTTAAAAAAGGCGAGAACAATCGTCCAAGTCCGAAACCAAAGGTGAATACTGCTCGTGAAGCGGCGCGCGATATGGTCGAAACCGTAACCAATTGGGTTAGTGAGTTTCAACAAAAGCGTCGCACTGAAACCACCCACGCACTTAGACTCCTCTCCAAGACACCTCGCGGTAGCGAAGCCTAGGAGTAAGCCAAACAACCAAGTTCTGTGTACGACAGGCTGTTAGCCTGTCGGAACGGCCCCTGGCCTTCGGGACAGGCTGACAGTCTATCCCAAGTACCGCGTGAACGTTTGTTGACACTCCTGACGGTCGGCGATAGCATCGCGGCCTCAACGTTGTTCAAGCAGGTGCGCATGATGGTTAGGAAAAGTTCATCATCGAAGAGTGGTAAGACCAAAGCAGCAAGGCCCATCTTTGATAGCATTCGCAAACCCGTTGCACCTCCCGGGCATCCGCTTTCACATTCCAAGCCAGATGAAATAGCGCGACCGGCTCAACGGAAAGCAAAACACAAACGTCGTCCTGAATTGCCGAACGACGAAGACGCCTAACCTTGGCCCGCTTCGATTCCAATGGAAAACTCATCGCCTGACGTTGCCCGTGCCTTTATCGATCGGGCCAGCGCATTTCTTAGCACCGAGTATCTACCGAAAATTGAGCGTTGTCTTGAGCAGCTTACAGACGCACAAATCTGGTTTCGTCCGAACGAAGCGTCAAACAGTATTGGGAACCTCGTCTTGCATCTCTGCGGCAATGCGCGGCAGTGGATCGTGTCCGGTGTCGGTGACAGTCCCGATCGAAGGGATCGCGATAGCGAGTTCCGACAGCGTAAGATAATTCCAAAAGTGGAGCTACTAGAGTTATTGCGCACCACCATCAACGAAGTTGAACAGGTTCTCGCCGACCTGGATTCGAATGTAATTTTGGAACGCCGTACGATTCAGGGGAAAGACGTCGAACTACTTGAGGCGATCTTTCACGTCACTGAGCATTTCTCGATGCACACCGGACAGATCATTCTGTTGACGAAGATGTTGGCGCAGACGGATATGAAGTTCTATGATTTTTCCAGTGGCGCGCCCGTAAATCGATGGAATACGTAGTCGCTGGTTTTCAAACGCCCGAAGTTTTGTTTAGTATAGGCGCGTACTAGCTTCAGCATTAAATTTATCCAAAATCTCGAGGAGGCCTTCCCTCTATGACCTACGTCGTTGCCGAACCTTGTGTGAATTGTCGCTACACTGACTGTGCACTTGTTTGTCCTGTTGAGGCATTTCACCTTGACGACGACATGTTGGTCATTAATCCCGAGACTTGTATTGATTGCGATGCTTGTGTTCCCGAATGTCCCGTTGAAGCAGTTTTCGCCGAAGCCAGTGTCCCGGCGGAGTGGACTGGCTTCACGCAGATAAATGCTGAGCGCGCGCTAAGCGGATTGCCAACAATTACCGCCAGGCTTGACCCGTTGTGTGAATAGCGGAACAGTATGAAGAAGCGCACCCTCCGCTGGTTGGGCGGATTTGCAATTGGGGTTGGAGCAGTGGGGGCGGTGGGAGCATTTGTGAGGAAGAGAAAAGTGGGTGCGGCACAACCAAAACGGCAGAAGAAAGCGGGAGACGTTTGGGCACGTCCTGGAATGACGGTGACGTTTCGCGCCGAGTTGATGCCGGGACGGGACCGAGAAGACAGAAGCTTTAGAGTTAAGGAACTTCTAGCGAGTGGACGTGTTTCGCTACACGGTGTTGATGGGGAGCACACCGAGAAGGAGTTTGAGGCAATTAGTTAATCTGACCTATTGGACTTATATGACCGATAGGATCTATTTCAACCAGACCTACCAGCTATAAATCTCACCCGGATTCATCACCGAGAGTTTAGGAATATTTAGTTCGTGTAACTGGCGAATAATCGTGTCGCGGTGTGTCGGCTTAAGGTGGACCGCGAGGATGTCCATCCCGTTGTGGGTAAGCTTTTGAAGTTCTTTGCCAAGTGACGAAGGTGTGAAGTGTCTCGATACTTCTGCCAGTTTCGCCATCTCGTTCGGGAACGACGCCTCGATGAAGAGCGCGTCCAACTGCCGCGTCCCATTTACGGCTTTCCAGAATTCTTCGGTCTCGGCTGTGTCAGAACTAAATGCGACATGGCTCTTTCCGTCAGTAATCAACAGGCCGACCGTCGGCACAATGTGATTGACCGGAACAGCAGTGACCTTCAGATGGGCCACGTCAAACTCACCGCTCGTCGGGATTGGAATGTATTCCATCACTGGCCCATAGTCATTCTTCAGATCCGAGAAGCGTGGATACACGTTCCAATTGAAGACGTCACGTTCAAGAAGCGCGATTACTTCTGACGTCGCATAAACACGCATCGGGTGTTTCAGCGTTGGATAGAGGTCATCAATGAAGATCGGTAGGCTCGCGATGTGGTCCATGTGAGGATGCGTGACGATTATGTCGCGAACTTTGGTCCGCTGTTCGGCATTCAGAGCGATGGCGATACTGCCGGCATCAACTGCCACACAGTCATCGATCAAAAAACAAGTCAGGCGCTGCTCAAGGGTTGCGCGACCCTGGGCATCGAAAGTGCTGGGTAAGAGTTGAACTTTCACTAGGGGTCAGCTCTTGTGAAATGGGCCTGGCCAAGCCGCACCGCAAGTATAAGCCAGAACGCGACAGCCCTGCGAGTCTTATTCGTCTAAACGCATACCAGGCGAATCAATGACCGCGGACCTCACGTAGCAGACTTGAGAGAGCTTGAATGTATTCATTTTCGACTTCGTTGAGGTTAGTAACTCCTGAATAAATTCCTCTTGAGACCCGGCAACGATAAAAAGCGAGTTCACTCGCCATTTGGTTGAACCTCATTCGTGTACGCCAGCCCTTCATTCCAGTTTGAGTCAACGCATTAAATGACGATCCCATTCGTCCAAAGATCGAGCCCAGCTGATCGTATTCCTGGCGTGTCAACATGCCGCGTTCGAGATCGCAGAGAAGAAATTCTCGGACCAGTTGGCCTTCGCGATACAGTGCTATTCCAATGACCACTAGCAGAATCACGAATGCCGGAACCATGATCACGATGTAAGTTAGCAGAAAGCCCCCGCCGCCAAAGATGGCGCCCGAACCATTCCATATACTGTGCATAAAGATCGCCATCAGAAGTCCGAGCACCGGCGTAAGAAGCTTTACCGCGAGATTCTTTGTTTGTCTGGCCAGACCGAGACCAATACCGGTCATGCTGGTGAACAAAGGATGAGAAAACGGAGCAAGAAATCCTCTCAGGAAAAGAGTTACAGTAAGAGCTGCGCCGCCTCCCAATGCTGCCTTGGCGTAATACAGGATGTTCTCCGTCATGGCGAAGCCAAGTGCCACTAACGAGCCGTAAACGATGCCGTCAATAACGCCGTCGAATTCGTCCTTCTTCAAGAAGAAGAAAATGAAAAGAATAGTCGCCTTCGTACACTCCTCTACAATCGGTGCTGATATTACGAGTGCGAAAGTGTTCCCGGCGGCAGGCCCGGCAAGTGCTGATACGATTGCGCCACCGGTACTGTTAATGAGAAATGCGACGAACGCTGCGACCAATGCACCCCAGAAAAAGGCAGTGGCCAGCATCCAGAATGGCTCTGACTCGTAGCGATCAATCCACAAAACAAGGATTACATAGAGTGGAACCGGAATCGTTGCAGTTACTAGTCCTATCAGGAAAGCGACTGGTCCCGTTTCGTAACCGATTAGGAGGAGCAGGAGTAGGCCGAGTAACAAGGCAATAAGCGCGCATACGATACCAATGGCAATCTTAACGGCGCCGATGGACCGCTGACGTTGCATCGTGATGGTTATGGCTTGTTGAGCAAGTTGGTTGTCGGGATATAGCTGGTGTGGTGTATTCATGAGCTGTTATCTGGCGCAAGTTTGCGCGCGACCACCGTCAATCGAATACGTCGCCCCAGTTATCCAACTAGCTTGATCTGAGGCGAGGAACAAAACTAAATCTGCAATTTCTTCAGGACTACCCACTCTGCCCAGTGGATGCGTTTGTTTTGAACGCTCCAGAAACGCGGCATACTCCTCGTTGTTCATCCCGCCGCGCTTGTGTATGTCTGTCACAACGACACCTGGGTTGACTGCATTTACTCGCACACCCTTAGCGGCGAGTTCCAGTGCTGAACAACGGGTTAACTGGTCCAGAGCGGCTTTTGAAACACAGTACGCCAGCACCCCGGGAAACGCTCGCAGTCCTGTGACGCTCGACACATTAACAATGTTTCCCTTTCTTTCAATCAATGTGGGCAGGGCTTTTTGCATTAGATGGAAGATCGCTCGAACGTTGATGTTCATCATCTCTTCCCACGACTGCATTGACGTAGTTTCAATTGTCCCGTTGCTGATATGTCCGGCTGCGTTGACGAGTATGTCGATTCCGCCATATGTCGTCAGTGTTTGTGCGAGAACATAATCAACGGCCTCATCGTTCACGAGATCCGCTTTTAACTTTAGCCCTTCACCGCCGCGGGCTTTAATTTCTTCCATCACCTCCTCTAGAGCTTCATCCTTTCGTCCTACACAAGCGACCCTTGCGCCATGTTCAGCAAACGCCAGAGCGCAGGCCCGGCCGATACCTGACGTTGCTCCAGTAACAAAAGCGACCTTGTTAGCAAAGAGGGTCTCACTCATTTGGTTTCCTCGTGGAATGAAGGTGGCACTGCTCGGTTTGTCGTATATTGACAGCATAATCGTAAAAAGTTGAGTATTATTTACGTCGATTAGTTTCGAAGGCCATCCCCCTAGATTGCGCGTGCTTGATCCGATGTTCCTCGAAGGCTTTTTCCGGTTGGCATAATCAACCCGGAGGGCGATTGTTGGCAAATAATTCTGCAGATGAGCTGTTCTCCAGAACCTCGCGATCTCGTTCGCGATTTGAGGGAGACGTCCACAGTCAATCGCGAAGCCGAGTCCCCTCGAGTGCGGGATATTTGTTGGCGGCGATAATCGTTGCGGCTGGACTGGGTGTTATTCTGTGGTGGATGCTAGCCAATGGCGGCGACGAAGCGCCCTGGCTATCAGCCGGGTTAGCTTTCAGTTTAGTCTTGCTCGTGGCACTTTCAGCTCGTGAAGTTGTAATGCGTCGAGCCTGGACTCGATATCTACTGGAACATGGAATTCAGGATACTTCCAAGTCACATCGCCAACACAATAGTCGCAGTCAGAAGAAAGGCTTTTCGGCTTCGTTAAACTCTGCTGCGGTGCGCGCGATCCAGAAACAGTCCGCAGCTGCAGACGCGAACCCGTCGACACCACAGGCTCACTTCGATGTCGCGCAGCTTTGCCATGAATACCTCTCGAGTACTGAAGAAGTTCTCCGATCGGGAAGCATGGGCAGCGAGAAGGGAATTGCAATCCGCGCTGGTCAGGAGCGAGTGCGTTCGCTGCACAAGCACCACTTGTTAAGCTGGGCACGTGGTCATTCCATGACTTTGACCCGCGAGGCGCAACAACGAGCCCGCACATTCGATAAAATTGAAACTGCCAACAGAGCGCTTGAGTGTTTGGAATCTACTCTCCGCATTTATCCGGATGAGCAGGAATTACGAGAATCGAAAACGGCCATTTACGAGTTTATTGCGTCGGTGAAAGTGGCACATTGGGTGGAACTCGCAGAACGTTCCGCGTTTAAGCGACATTATAGACGAGCAATCGACCGTTATCGGGACGCGCTATTCTATTTGAATCAGGATGTGGTGAAAGAGGAGGTCAGGAATTCAGGAACCGAACGGATAGAAAAAGAGATTGCTCGATTGAAAACTGAACTGCATGATCGAGAGTCTCGTAACGCGAATCAGCGCTCCTCGGGTGATGACATTAGGTAAGTGTCCAAAGTGTGGAAGCTCAAAGCTGCGGCGTGGTTACAAACGCACGCCGCTGTTTATGCGTCTGGTTGGCATCTATTACCTTTTGTGCGATCATTGCAACCTGCTTTTTACCGGTTTTGTGTTGCCCGGCACTTTGAAGGGTCAGCGCAGACACCGGCGGCGACATACGGAGTCTGATCACGAGACAAACAACCGCATCTCGCGCTCAGTTTGAGCTAAGGAATATCTGAGAGTTGAACGTATTTTTGCATTAGTAACGATGAGGTCTTGAAATGAGAGTTAAGTTTTTAATGGTCATGACGTTTGCTTTGGCCTGTTTTATTGTCGCTGTGGCCCAGCAGCAAGAACCGCAACAGAGTTCCACAACAGGAGCCGTACAATCGTCACCACTCGACAATCAAGGCATCAAGTCATATTTGCTTGGCCCTGGAGACATCGTTGAGATCCGCGTCTTCGGACAACCAGATTTGTCTGCTACTGCTCAAATAGACTCGGATGGCAATCTCGGTTCGCTTCCATTCCTGGAAGAACCAATTCCTGCAAAATGTCGGACTGAAAAAGCTATACAGAAGGACATCGCTGCTGCGTATTCAAAACTCATCAATAACCCGCAGGTCAGCGTTCGCATAACTGAGCGGAACAGTCGCCAGCCCGCAACTGTATTTGGCGCGGTTCGCCAATCGGTGCGGCTGGAAATGAAACGGAAGGTTCGGCTGAATGAAGTTATCGCAGCATCAGGCGGCTTCACGGAACAAGCCTCCGGAACGATTCAAGTGCTCCACACTGAACCATTGATGTGTCCTGAGCCTGGCGAAGAGAAAGAGGCTCTGCCCATCGACGGCACTAGAATACCTTTACAGATTGTGAAGATTTCCGAATTGCGCGCAGGAAAGATCGAAGCCAATCCGATCATTCGACCTGGAGATTATATTCTGGTTACCGAAGCTGAGCCGGTTTACATTACTGGCGCAGTTCTTTCACCTCAAGGTGTATTTCTTCGTGAGCAATTAACCCTAAGCCGTGCGATAGCGATGGTTGGTGGCACACGTAAGGAGGCCAAACTCGCAGATGTAAAAATCTACCGGCAAAAGCCTGGCTCGACCGAGCAGGATGTTATTCATGTCGACCTGGCGGCTATCAAGAAGAGTCAAACGCCTGACTTTGTACTCATGCCCTACGATGTAGTTGAGATTCCTGAAGCGGGTGCATTCTCTTCCCAGCGAATCGGCTCGACGCTTCTTGGAGCGGTTACTGGTGGACTTACAGGAGCAATTTCCTCAACCGGAACATACTTACCGACACGAGTCATTTATTGATCTTAGAAATCTTAATTCAGAAAAGAAATCGAACTAATGACCAGAAGAACTTTAGCCGACGATCGACGCCGGCGAAAAATGATGACCGCCCTGTGGGTCTTTTTAGTTTCACTCGCAGTAATCATACTTATCTACAGAGAAATGTCGGCGGTGCTCTATATCCTTGCGACACTCGGTGTCACAGCCCTGTTGCTGGTTGTCGCTTTTTCCGATTTATCTCACGCTGGTGAGATCACTGATCAATCGAGTTCGAAAGAGACCTGATTACAATCTCGTGGTCCACTGATCATTCTTCAATCGACTCCACTTATAACTGCGATAAGTTTTAATCAAAACTGTTACATCGAAAGATGTGAGTAGGTTGAAACTTTATCGCGAGTATTGCATAATCCCGCTGCGTTCACCTCCCCGGTGGACGAAGTGGTCGCGTGGGGTGAGGACACGTGGCCTTAGGGTGGGGGCTGTGGGAGGCCCCCGCCCGCTTTTGTTTTTGCGGTTCACATGTCACACATCAGTCGATCACAACTCTTGTTGACGTAGGTTTTGAACGAGGTAAAATCCTCAACTCAGTGATTACAGATTGCAACATAGAGCCAGTCGGCGACTTGCTGGTTCCTAACTGGTAAAGATGGGTCCTTTTCAGCGAGCACGACGCAGGTTCAAACTCTGGCTATTCAAAGGCGGAAGAGAAACCGCCTCCTCTCAAGCACATCATAAGCAGCATCCGTGGTGGCAAGTTATGTGTCTCACCGGTGTCGATTATTTTTCGACACTCGGATATCAACCTGGCATTGCCTTCCTGGCTGCCGGCGTCTTGTCTCCTCTCGCAACGCTTGTACTCATTTTGCTGACGATCTTCGGCGCATTACCAATCTATAGTCACGTTGCAGCGGAAAGCCCACATGGCGAAGGCTCGATCTCTATGCTCGAGCGATTGCTCTCGCGCTGGAAGGGCAAGCTTTTTGTTTTGGTGTTGCTGGGATTCGTAGCCACTGATTTCATCATCACCATCACCTTGTCGGCGGCCGATGCCACTGCACACATCATCGAAAACCCGTTCACCCCCGTTGGATTCAAGCACGAAATTGGGGTGACACTAATCCTCGTTGCACTGCTCGGAGCCATTTTTCTGAAGGGATTTAAAGAGGCCATTGGCCTGGCGGTCGTTCTTGTATTTGTTTATCTCTTCTTGAATGTCATTGTGCTCAGTTTCGGTTTGTACCAGTTGGCAACTCATCCATTTCATTTCGCGGAGTGGAAGCATGCGCTGTTGGTCCACCCCAATGTTCACGGTAATCCCTGGCTGATGATCCTGGTGTCATTCATCCTATTCCCCAAACTTGCACTTGGACTGTCGGGGTTCGAGACCGGTGTCGCAGTCATGCCGCTTGTTAAGAGCGATATGGACCTCCCGTCAGAGGATCTTGAGAGTATTCATTCCACGCGTAGTGCTGCGCCGGACGAAACCGCAGAGAGGTTTTTGCGTGGACGAATGTTGAATACGCGGAAGATGTTAAGAACCGCAGCGCTAATCATGAGCGTACTCCTAATCGCCAGCAGTTTGGTTACGACCATGTTGATTCGCGCTGAAGAGTTTCAGGAAGGTGGTCAGGCGAATGGGCGCGCAATTAGTTATCTCGCGCACTCATTTTTCGGAGTCATCTTTGGCAGTGTTTACGACTTGAGCACGATCTTAATTCTCTGGTTTGCGGGTGCGTCGGCGATGGCAGGTCTCCTCAACATCGTTCCGCGTTATCTTCCGCGTTACGGAATGGCACCCGAATGGGCACGCGCAACGCGTCCTCTGGTTTTTGTTTACATGGCGATCGCGTTTACCGTGACGCTGATCTTTAAAGCCGATGTTGACGCACAAGGCGGCGCGTACGCGACTGGTGTACTCGTGCTCATGACGTCCGCGGCAATCGCAGTGACGCTGGCGATGTATCGCAAAGGGAAAAACTGGAAGGTATATCTCATTATTTCCATCGTCTTTGCATATACAACCGGTCAGAACATTCACGAGCGCCCCGAAGGAATTAAGATCGCATCGTTCTTCATCCTGTCGATTGTGATTGCTTCATTGATTTCACGAGTGCTTCGCACAACCGAGCTGCGCGTTGATAAATTGGAACTCGATGATTTGGCCCGAGACTTTATTCGTGTAGCAGGACGCGGAACTATTCGAATCATCGCAAACCGTAAAGACCAGGGGGATCTCCAGGAGTATCAAACGAAAGAGAGAGAGAAACGCGCGGACAATCACATACCGCAGGGTGAACCGATCCTGTTTTTCGAAGTCACACCAGGTGATGCCTCAGAGTTTTCCGGCACGCTTAAAATCCGCGGCGACACGGTTGACGGCTACAAAATACTTCGTACCGAATCTCCCGCAGTGCCAAACGCGATAGCTGCTTTCCTTCTATATTTGAGAGACGAGACCGGTAAGTTGCCTCACGTTTATTTCGGCTGGAGCGAGGGGAATCCGCTGTCGTACCTGTTGAGATACATTGCATTCGGTGAAGGCGATACCGCGCCAGTTACACACGAAGTCCTTCGTCAGGCTGAAAAAGATCCTGCGCGTCGACCGATCGTGCATGTCGGAGGTTGAGGGGAAGCGTAGAAACAGACCGAACTCTATCAGACTGGAATCCGAGATTTATATACGAGGAGATGTTTAGAAGAACTGATCGTGGTCAGTGTTTCCGATCGAACGAAGAGCGTCAGGCTAGCGTAGGTTCGTTAGCTGGAGCTTTTCCTGCCAGGAAACATGAACGGCAATACACTGGTCGTCCCTGCGAGGGGTAAAAAGGAACTGTGGTTTGCTGACCACATTGTGCACAAAGAACTGAAACTTCGATCCTCTGCCGCACGCCAGAAGTCTGAGCGGCAGCGATTGCTGCTAAGCGTTCATTCTTAGCTTGCTTGCACGGCTTGCAGCGTTTGGGTTCATTCTTGAGACCTTTGTCGTGAAAGAAGACTTGCTCTCCGGCAGTCCAGATAAAGTCTTCATTACAGTCAACACATTTAATTGATCTGTCCTGATACTTGCTCTCGGGACTGGTTTCGAGTTCGTGGGCGGCTTCCGTCTGTGCCATGATGTACTCCCTGGGTCGTTGCTCGAATCACATAATGCCGGTGGGTTGATAACCTGCTCTTAAAGTAAGACAGGAAGCGGATGTTTCCCGGTGAGGATCTCTTGTAGGGCGTTTCTCACTGGGCTGCCATCGGGCAAAGTATAACTATGGCAAAATTGTGTCAAGGTAAAATCAGTGGACGGACACCTTAAAAAGCTGGACCAACTGACGCGCTCGTGACAAGGGTCGAAAGGCATTTCGAGAAATGATGAAGATACTGGTTATTGGTTCCGGCGGTCGCGAACACGCGATCGTTTGGGCGTTGAAAAAAACGGCTGAGCGCTCGGTAACAATTTACTGCGCCCCGGGCAACGCTGGAATAGCGCGAATAGCGAAAACTGTTCCAATTTCTATCTCAGATCACAAGGGTCTTATCTCGTTTGCTCAGACTCAAGGCATAGATCTTACTTTCGTCGGACCTGAAGCGCCGTTGGTTGCTGGCCTGGTCGATGACTTTGAAGCGGCAGGTTTGGCGATTGTCGGTCCTGGTGCTCAGGCGGCGCGTTTAGAAGGAAGTAAAGTATTTGCCAAGGACTTTATGGCCCGGCACAAGATTCCGACCGCTCGCTATCGCACGGCTACCTCGTCCGAAGAAGCAATTGATTACTTACGCAGTCCCGAATTTGGTTCGCCTGAATCATCTGTCGTGGTGAAGGCTGACGGACTTGCCGCAGGTAAAGGCGTGATTGTGGCGAAGAACCATGCAGAAGCCGAGCGCGCTGTCGGGGATCTCATGGTTGCGCACGTAGCCGGACGCGAAGCCGCGACTCGAATAATTTTAGAAGAGGCATTGGAAGGTTTGGAATCATCTTTATTGCTCTTTGCGGATGGAACGAATTACGTCCTTATGCCGGCGGCTCGTGACCATAAAAGACTTGGCGAAGGAGATACGGGACCAAATACCGGCGGGATGGGAAGCATCACGGGTAATTCGATCTTAAGCGACGAACAAGTTCGTCGAGTGGTCACCGAGATTGTTGAGCCGACACTTAAAGGAGCGAGTGACGAGGGATTTCCATTTAAGGGGATTCTCTTCGTCGGCTTAATGCTTACCAACAGCGGTCCAAAGGTGCTTGAGTACAACGTGCGCTTTGGTGATCCTGAAACACAGGCCATTCTCATTAGATTGAAGACTGATCTGGTAGCAATTTTTGATGCAATCCGTCGACGCACACTCAACCAAATAAGAGTTGAATGGGCCGAAGGAGCGTCTGCTTGTGTGGTCGCTGCAAATCGTGGTTACCCTGGAAAGTATGAGTCTGGCGCCGTGATTGGAGGTTGCGAAGAAGCTGAAATTGGCGGCGTTCAAGTTTTCCATGCGGGTACTTCCTTATCAGCCACCGGAGAATTACTGGCTACTGGCGGTAGGGTGCTTGGCGTAACAGCAGCGGCAGAGTCACTCACAACGGCGCTGGCTGCCTGCTATTCGGCACTCGAGATTATTCACTGGTCAGGTATGCAGTTTCGGCCGGACATTGGAAAGTCAAAACCAGCATTTGGCACCGCCGGGTGACGCTGTGGAAGGGTTTGGGCTCTACTGTTATACTTCCGGTTGTTGCGAATTTTCGAGAGTTGAAACCGCTTTGGCATATACGTCGTACATCAGGTCGGATGTGCGGAGAGAGGCATAGTTATCGCATCAAAGAGATCTGACAATCTCGCGTCGGAGGATTAGCTGAAATGGGACTGTGGACGAGGATGAAACGGTCAGTGCGTGCCCTCTTTGGAGGGATTATTGAAAAGACAGAAGATCCTGAGCTCATACTCCAGCAAACCATCCGCGATATGCGAGATCGAGTGCCGGAGTTGAACAATTCCGTAGCCCAGGTAATGGCGACGGAAAAACTGCTGGCGAAGAACAAAGAGCGCCTTGAAAGCCAGGTGGTCGACCTCGACTCCAAAATCCGTGCCTCTGTCAAAATGGGTCGCGACGACATTGCCACTGCCTATATCGGTCAATTGCAACAAGCCCAGGTTGATCTTGGTAAGACAGGACAGCAACTGGAGCATGCGACCGCGGCATCGAAACAGGCACTAAAAGCACGCGACAATTACGTGCTTCAAATGCAACGCCGAACTGCAGAGGCGATGCAGTTGATAAATCAATCGAAGCAGGCAAAACTGCAGGAGCAACTCGCTCAGACGATGGAGTCGTTCCAGCTTGGGGATGACGCATCAACATTCAACGAGATGCGCGACAAGATTGATCGTCGCGCCGCTGCCGCCGAAGCAAAAATGCAGTTGGGTTCTGCCTCTGTTGATACGCAAATGCAGGAAATTGAACGAGAGGCGCTCGATATGCAACTTCAGGATAAGCTGCTTGCGTATAAACGTGACATGGGGTTGTTAGGTCCTGCTACGGCAACAGCAGCTCCAAAGGCGCTCCCTGAAGGTGAAACGGCGGCAGGAGGAAATAACGGCACCGGGTGACTCCTCAAACGATTTCCTACGTATTTTGATAATTGCAATCGAGTCTCATAAAGTTTATGGCTGAGTTTCCCAAGTTTGATCTCAAGTATCTGAAAGAAGCTTTTAAAGAACCCATAAACTTTTGGGGAATGGCGGGGTTCGCCGTGGCCACGGCATATGTCCAGGATATTACGCCTTTGGTTTTGGCTTTAGGCGCCGAGACACTTTACCTGGCAACCGTACCGGCAAGTTCTATCTATCGGCGTTTGGTGGATCGCCGTGAAAAGCAACGCCTTCTGAAACTGCGGGAACAACAGAGGGAAGCGCTAATCAAGTTATTCGATCCGCGTGAACGCGAAGCCGTTGAGTATCTTCGTTGGATGAAGAACCAGATTTATTCGAATTACAAGAAGTTCACCGGCACCAAGCAAATTCCGCATAACATCCAAAGCCTCGATCAACGTTGGGAAGACTTCGTTGACTTGTTGGACGTCTACAGGCGCCGCAAACATCATTTGCGTTCGATAAATCGTCAGGCCGTGCAAAACCAGCTGACGCAGGCAGAGCGCGCGGTCTCAGTGTCCAAAGACGATCGGGAAAGACGGATTCAGCAGGCAAATGTCGAGATTCTCAAACGGCGAGTCGCGGCCTTTAATGACATTGAACGATCGGTAAAGCTAGTTGAGGGTCAACTGCAGTCGATCGAGAATTTCTTTGGATTGGTAAATGATCAAGTCGTAACCCTACCTACGCCGGAGCGAGTTTCTTCGCTTGATTTCGAGCAGCTGAGCGACTCCATCGCCATGACCAAGCAGATGCTGGAAGAAACCTCCGATACATTTGCCGCCCTCGATCACCACAATCGAGACATCGGTAACTACGAGCTTCTCTTATCGCAAGGCGGATCTTCTAAATAGATCTTTGACCTTTGGTCTTTGGCCTTTGTCTGTTCCGAAGGTCTACTCTCACACAAATCAAATTCAGGCACGTGGACAAGAGACCGAAGACCAAGACCAAAGAGCTAAGGCCAAAGACCTCCGGAGGCATGCAACCCGTTATTTCCCACGTCTTCAGCAACTTACTTCTTAAGGTCAAGACTCAGCTAACACACTCTATAGCATTGAAAAAAAAGATAGCCACAACATATTGACACTTCGAAGTCAAAGGAGTATATTCCGCTCCGCTTGAGACGAGGCGTTGACTAGGAGCAGTGGCAGGCCCCCTTTGCCCCCTCCGGTTCGGTTTTTTGCCTCGAATAGAGCCAACCGGGGTTTCCGCCAAACATCTTAGTTAGTGGCATGCGCGAAGTAATCGCGTTGCCAAACCGTTTTTAAAACCCGATTTACCCTCGCACGGTCTCCCGCGAGAAAGGTTAACGACATGAGCGCAGCTTTCGGCAAAAAAGCCCCCAATACAATTAGTTCTCCGACCACTCCGGCACGTCGAAAATCGCAGCAGCTCGGACTTAATGCCAGAAAAGTAGTCAGTAAACGCTATTCCTTAAAAGACTCGAAAAGTCGCCCTATCGAGGAATGGACGGATATCGTTCGTCGTGTTGTTGGACATGTATCGGCTGCTGAAACGGGCGAGAAAAGAGACAAGTTTTTTGCCGCGATGAGCGAAGTGATGCTCGAGCGCGAGTTCATACCGAATACGCCATGTCTCGTGAATGCGGGGAAGGCGAATGGACAGTTGGCAGCCTGTTTTGTGCTCGAAGTGCCTGATTCGTTACAGGGAATTATGGATCACGCCAAGGCAGCCGCCACCATCCATCAAACGGGTGGCGGGACGGGTATGACTTATGAGTTTCTGAGACCCTCAGGTGCAATGGTGAGTTCGGCAACTGGAGTCGCGTCCGGTCCGGTTTCGTTCATGAACATCGTGAATCAAGTCACAGATGTAGTGAAACAAGGTGGCGTTCGTCGCGGAGCGAATATGGGAATGATGCGCGTCACGCATCCGGATGTGCTTCGCTTCATCCACGCGAAAAATGACCAGCACTCACTTACCAATTTCAATATTTCAGTGAACGTAACCGATAAGTTCCTGAAGGCAGTCGACAACAACGAATGGTTTCAGCTCGAGTTTAACGGTGAGTCATGGACCGAATCTATTTACGATCCCGTCCGCGATGGTGACTACGTTGTGTATCGCAGAGCAGATGGATCAACGGTTACATTCTGTGATCGGCAGGCATTTTTGACTGCTGACCTTTCGAGCTGCACAGTCGAAGAGGCGCCGCGACCGGGAATGATTTTCGCCCCGGATATTTGGAATCGAATCGTAGCGAGCGCGCACAAGTATGCTGAGCCGGGAATCGCCTTCATCGATGAAGTCAATCGTCACAATCATATGATGAAGTCGATGGGTCCGATTTACTCCTGCAATCCCTGCGGCGAACAGTTTCTCCACTTCTCAAATTCCTGCAACCTTGGCTCGATAGACCTGGCTAAGTTTTACGATCCCGAGAAGCGAATTGATTGGGATCGTCTGCGCGAAGTTACTCATCTCTGCACACGTTTTCTCGACAACGTCATCGATACCTGTGCCTGGCCGCTGCCGGAAATCAACGACATCGTCCACCGCACTCGTCCCGTGGGCCTGGGGATAATGGGCTTCGCGGATCTTTGTTTGAATCTGAAGGTCACCTATGGCTCGCCTGCTTCGATCGATTTGATGGATGAAGTGATGGGCTTCGTTCGACGCGAAGCATGGATGGAAAGCAACCGGCTGGGCGCAGAGAAAGGAGCTTTCCCCGAGTTTGAACCAAACCGCGAAGCCTATACAGAGTTTCTCTACAACCAGATCGGTATTCCAAAAGACATTACGCTCACGCCGCGTAATTATGAAGTAACCACGATCGCACCAACTGGAACAATCTCGCTGGTAGCTGAAACCTCTTCAGGCATCGAGCCGAACTTCTCCTGGGCCTATGTTCGTAAAGACACACTGGGAACCCGCACTTACGTTCACACTCTGGCGGCGGAGGCTTTGGGACTCAACGTGGATCAGTGTGATCAGGAATCGATAGATGCGGCTGCAGCTTACGTCGTAGAACACGAGAGTGAGTTGCCGTCGCATTTTATCTCGGCGATGAACATAAGCGCTGAGCAGCACGTTCATGTGCTCGCGGCTGCTCAGCGCAACGTCGATAACAGTGTGTCGAAGACGTGCAACGGGGCAGTCAACGATACAGTCGAATCGGTCGATGCGCTTTACAGGCTCGGTCGCCAACTTGGTTGCAAAGCGGTAAGTTACTATCGCGATGGTTCACGCGAGAACCAGGTGTTGACCTCAATGAAGGCGGAAGAGCCCAAAGGTGAGATTGCTTGTAATCCGGAGGCCGTCGTCGAACCAATCGAAGAAGCTGTTGATAAAGCTGAAGCAGTGGCAGCAGACGATACTTCGAAACGGCAGGAAGCAATTGCACGTGAACACTCTGAAATTATTGCTGCACCAACCGTGACTGCCATCCGCATCGAGCGTCCACGCGAACTGAAAGGCGCGACCTGGCAGATTCCTTTTGATGGTCAGAACCTGTACGTCACAGTCAATCATGACGGAAAGATGATCCAGGAAGTTTTTGCCACCGGTCCGATCAGCGGCGGCGTGGGTCTGCTTGCCTCTAAGATGTTGCGAGGTGGATTCGATGCTGCTGAAGTTGCTTACAGTTTGAACAAGGTAACCGGCACGCACGCCGTTTGGTTCAACGAGCGTCTGTTGACTTCACCGGAACAAGCCGTTGCTGAATGCATCATGATCACTAACCGACGCGTTCAGGATCTTCCTGACTCCGCGCGCGCAGTTGGCAAACAACATGCGGCCAAAAGCAGTGCTTCACCTGTCACAGGCGCGATTATGTCAAACATGATTGGCATCTGCCCTGAGTGTCACGGCCAGCTTGAACACGCGAGCGGGTGTGATTTCTGCCGGGACTGTGGGTATAGCAAGTGTAAGTGAAATGTCCGATATGCTTTAGCTTGTCGTGACGCAGCCAACCAAGCCCTGAATCTTTACGAACCTCGAAAACTTTGGGGCTTGGTTGGTTGTGTCACGACAAGCTAAAGCATATCGGACATTCCTGCTAGAATGCCTCGGTTCTGCTAACCAGCTCTCGACCGAGGCATTCCCGTGAAACACCTTTCTATTTTTCTTCTTCTCGTAGTCTGTCTCACTCTGCTTTCATCCCGACAAGCAACCGCTCAGAGACCTGATCCTCCGATCGGCAAAGGAACAGTCGTTCTTAAAGCGGCCCGTTTGATTGACGGAACTGGCGCGTCACCTGTCGCGAATGCAGTTGTGGTCGTCAGCGAGAACAGCATAGTTGCAGTTGGCCCAGCGAGCTCAGTCACGATACCCCCAGACGCGAAAGTGATTGATCTCGGCAATGTCACGCTACTACCAGGGTTCATCGACGCACACACACATCTTGTTGGTCGCGTCCTGGGAGATCCCGAAGGTGACATGGCGCCGGCAAGAGACTTCGAATCGTTTGCCGCGATCCTGAGTGTGCAGAATGCGCGCGCAACCCTGATGGCCGGCTTTACAAGTGTCCGAAACGTGGGCGCCTCCGGCCGGTTTGATGACATGGCTTTGCGCAAAGCAATAAACGAGGGCTGGACACCTGGACCGCGAATGGAAACGGCCGGCCACGCTCTTGGCATTCGGGGTGGGCATTGCGACAGCAACGGCTTTCGGCCTGGACTGATGGACAAGGGAATTGAAGATGGCATTGCTGATGGTGTAGAGCAGATTCGCGCCGCCGTCCGTTATCAAATCAAATATGGCGCTGACGTGATTAAGACTTGTGCTACCGGCGGAGTGCTCTCTGAAGGAGATGCGGTCGGCGCGACGCAATATAGTTTTGAAGAGTTGAAAGCGCTCGTCGAGGAAGCAAACAAGCTGGATCGCAAAGTTGCCGCTCACGCCCATGGAACGGAAGGAATAAAGCTGGCCGTACGTGCTGGAGTTACTTCAATTGAGCATGGGTCGTTTCTTGATGAAGAGGGCGTTCGGTTGATGAAAGAACATGGAACATTTCTTGTTCCAACGCTGTCGGCGGCGGAAACGGTCGAGCGTGCAGCGAAGTCCGGCGTGCTCAAAGGACTCCGAGCCGAGAAGGCTTTTGCAGCTGCTGCAGCGATACGTAAGTCGATCAGGATGGCAGTCGCAAACAAAGTACAAATCGCGCTTGGTACGGATGCCGGCGTGGTGCCGCACGGAACGAATGCTCACGAGTTTGCTTTGATGGTGGAGTGGGGTGGCATGTCGAATATGGACTCGATTGTGGCCGGCACAATGAACGGTGCAAAGCTGCTTGGCTGGGACAAGCACGTCGGTTCGCTTCAACCCGGGAAGTGGGCGGACATCGTTGCCGTGTCGGGGGATCCATTGGCTGACATACATGCCATGCAGAACGTCGTGTTCGTGATGAAGAATGGCCTGATTTATAAGCAGTAGATTGGGCGAGTCGGAGAGAGGGCGAGGGTGCGAGTGGGTGAGTGGGCGACGACGAGTGATAGCTCGCCCCTCTCCCACTCGCCCCCTCTCCCCTCGCCCCTCACCCCATCGCCCCTCACCCCATCGCCCCTCCACTCCCTCGCTAGCCCACTCGCCCTCGCCTGACCCAAACCCTCGCGAAACTTCGCGTTAGCAAATGGAGCAATTGACAAGCTGACGCGAAGGAGTCGCAATGAAGGTCAAGGCAAAGTATGTGGTCTTTACAGTAATTGCTTTAGCGAGTGCGTACGTGATGTATCACAACGAACGCTTTCTCGTAGATTCATCGAATCCCGCCTGGCAGCATTATGAGCCATTCAAGTGGTGGTTACTCCCGCACGGGATCTTCGGGGCCATCGTTCTTCTTTTTGCGCCTCTACAATTCTCGGATCGGCTGCGGCAACGATTTACCAAAACGCACAGGATAATGGGACGACTCTATGTCATCGGTGCAATGGGCCTAGCTCCACTTGGCGCTTACATCCAGTATTACCAGGAGCGGATGGGTGGACCGCGTTCGTTCACTGTGCTGGGAATCGTTGATGCGACAATGCTGATGGGCGCGACTTCGCTCGCATTCTTGTTCGCGTTCAGAAGGAAAATTGCGTTACACCGTCAGTGGGCGACGCGCAGCTACGCTATTGCATTGGTCTTCATTGCTGGACGGTTTGTTTTGGGAGTTACCGGCTGGGAGAGACTGGGCGTTGAGATTGTTCAGGCGATGATTTGGTCTTGCCTGGCATTGGCCGTTCCGCTTGCTGATGTTTCACTGAACTGGAGAGAGATACGTTCCATACTGTCTAGATCAGCGAAGACGACCGTTTCAGAGGAAACGAGTGTACCTGCGCGGATTAGGCGAGCAGCGTAAGGAGTACCCACTCCGGAGGAGTGCGATGTTTATAGATCGCGAACGATGAAAAAAAACAGGCACTCCTTTAGGAGTGCGATGTCTCCGGAGCAGTTACACTCGACAAAAGCGAACCCGTTTTCGCGCGGTTCATATTCAAAACGGCTGATACATAACGAACATGGCACTCCTAAAGGAGTGCGGAACTTTAGAACTCTGGTGATCTACAAACATCTCACTCCTCCGGAGTGAGGTGTTACTCACTCTCGGAGAATCCCTATGAAGACGATGAAATTCCTGAGCCCGGTGTTGCTGCTCTCTGTAACCGCTCCAGTCAGCCCCCAGGCTCAAAGAGATCCCTGCAAGGGTGATACTACCTACGAAATGAAACAGTGTTCGGGTAGTAAGTACAAACAAGCGGATGCTGAATTGAACAAGGTCTATCAACAGTTGCTGTCCAAACTGGACGATGAGGGTCACAAGGCTGCTTTAAAGACCGCACAACTGGCGTGGTTGAAGTACCGCGACACTAACTGCGATTTTGAAGGCTACCTGAATCGCGGCGGTACGATCTACCCCGTCGTCATCACCGAGTGCATGACTGCGATGACGACCTCACGAACTAAAGAACTTAGAGAACAGATCAAGCAGATGGCTAATCTATAATCATGTCGATCCCCGAATGAGCAAACCGGTGAGCTGCGGCTGTTGCGGTTCCGTTTGCCTCATGATCCTCTGACCACTGCGCATGCCTCACTAATAGAGCGAGCTCGACTGCGCGACCTAAAGTGATTGCAAAACGACGAGCTCCTCCTTCCAAATTGTTTGATTCAAGTAGCCAACGTGATGCGTGTTCGAGAGCTGACATCGCAGTTTGTCCGGCATTGATCAACAGAGGATTGCGAATCGACTCGAACCATCTTTTGAACTGCGACAGTAAGACCTCTAATTTGTTCTCGCCTTTTGCTTCGCTCGTTGTGCGAATGCCCAACGCCCGAAACGTATCGAGCGCGAGCACGTTCGTTGTGCCTTCCCAGATGGGTAGCACCTGAGTGTCGCGCAAGAGAACTGGCAAGCCTGTGTCCTCTATATATCCAGCACCGCCAAACGATTCGAGAACTTCACTGGCAACCATCACGGCTTGCTTAGCAGTCGTCAATTTCATTATTGGCGTAAGCACTCGCAACAATTGAACATCTTTTTCACTGATCTCTCCGGCCTCGCTTTTTCCATTGAGCTCGGCAACAAAGAACGCCAGGTGAAATGCTGCTTCAGTTTCGACTTGCAGGCCAAGCAGCGTATCCATATGTAATGGCTTTTCCGAAAGTGGAGCACCAAAAGCAACTCGCTTTTTTGCGTAGTCGAATGCGAGCGCGAGTCCGCGATGCATTAGCGCAACTGAGCTGATGCCGTTCCACAAACGCGTTATGTTCAGGAGCGGAGTTATGTTTCGTACGCCATCCGTCGTTCCATAAACGAGGCGGGCGGGCGTTCCGTTCAAAGTCAGCTCGGCTGTCGGAACTTTACGCGTGCCGAGTTTGTCTTTCAGTCTGTTGATCTCAATGTTTTGCAATCGCCCGTGCTCGTCTCTTGTCTCCACATAGAAGAGTGCAAGCCCACGTCCACCGGGTGGATTTCCTTCAGGCCGAGCGAGCGTCAGTGCAATTTGCGCCGAAACGGCTGACGTGAACCACTTTCTGCCAAACAAGTAGAACTTATCCGGCTGAGTTTTATCTTGTCGCGCAACAGTTTCTGACAAACCGACATCGGAACCGCCAGTGAGTTCTGTCATCCATTGACCGGCGGTCCAAAACTTACTCGGTTCGCGAGTGATCAGATGCGGTACCGCTCGGTCGATAAGCAACTGATTACCGGATGAAATTAGCGTACGTGCAGCACCGTCCGTCATTGCTAACGGACAACTGTAGATGTCAGTTGAAGGAGTGAAGAGGTATGCAAGCGCGCATTGATGCACACGAGATAAACTGCCATGTTTCTGTTCGTAGGCTGTGGCGATAACGCCATGTTCCGCGGCAATCCGTTCGGCCTTTAGCCACAGAGGTGTTACCTCGATTCTGTCGATGCGATTTCCCCAGGCGTCCCACTGAGTCAGGGTGGGCTCGTTCAGCCTGTCGTCCAACTGCATTTGGTAAAGCTCGCTGCTTGCGAGTCGACCCATCTCGATGAGTGAAGGTTCGATCTCACGCAGGACATCTGTCGGACATACGCGGGATAAATACGAACGAAGCATCCGATCCTCTTCGTATTGGTTGCCCAGAGTTGGTGGCGACTGTTGAAACATTGCATGAGAGATTACGCGATCCAGAAAAGACACTCCAGAATTCATAAGAAATTCCAGAGAGGGTGCTGTGGCTTTCCTGCACTTAAAGGAAAAACAGCCACGATCAGAAACAAATGAACAAAAAAGTTTGACTCAGCTGCTTCAACAACCGGAGTAAGTGCAGACGCTCGCAGCGGCATGTCTGTTGCTCTTACCAGAATCAGAAAAACGGGGGCTTAGTTATGATCAGGGCGAGAACAACGTTGGTTTGCCTGGCACTCTTACTAACGGTCCTGGAGACCGCTGGCTGGACCGAAAACGCAGCGACGAAATTTCAAAGCGCTGAATTAAGTGAAGGAAACCAACCAATCAAGGTCTGGATTTCTTCAGTCAGCTCGTTGTTGGATAGACCGACTCGGAGCTATAAGTTTGGCCAACAAATACCCATCTCGATCAGTTTGATTAACACAGCCACCCACGCCGTCTATACCTGTTTGTCAGGTGACATTTATCAGGATCTTCCGCAACTCAAGCGGGACGGACAGTTGGTCCAATACACAAGATGGCAAGACTACGTGCTGCAAACCGCAGCGAAGGAACGGACTTGCCAAAAGGAGGATCTTCCTGAGCAAGCTCTGCTGATGCCAAACGAACCTAAGATGGTTGATTTCCTTGTAGTCGTTGACGACAGCTCAGATCCAACGGGTGCGCTTGCGTGGTACGACGACTTACGACCTGGTCATTATGAGTTGTCGGTCCAGAGACACTTTGGTTGTTGCGACGGTCCAATGGCGGAGTCGAATATAATTAACTTCGACATAACACCCTAAATGCTGGGACCGCAGGCGACCCCGCCTGCCCGCGTTCAATAGAGTGCGTGTAGGGTAACGCGGGTAGTCGGGGACGGCTGCCCGCTTTCAATTAAAGTGCGCCTGTAGTCCTCTTATTAAATTCGCCACGCCTGCTACGAGCATGCTCATCAGACTCAGACCAACAGGAAGCACGATCACTGTTACCAGGAGACTAATCGCGTCTCGTCGAGTTGAAGGAATGATCGATGGCTCAAAGGGCACAGTTATCAAAGCGAGGACAACCAGTCCTCCGATGAATCCTATAATTGCCGCATTTCGCCTTCGCGGTCCTACTAAACCCACGATGAGGCCGACCAGTGCTCCAGCTGCACCAGCAATGAGTCCCGCTATAAAAGTTGCCAAATTGGCCCATCCGACTGTGTCAGGAATAAGTGGGCCAGGGTGTTCATAGTCGAGACCAATATGAGTCAGCGGATAAACCAAAACAAAGACCAGGAGTCCATAAAAAACTCCGATCAATACTCCTGCCGCTCCGCGAAGGACCATGAAATGAAAAGCAGCGAGATATGACGCGGAGGACTCGGGTGTTTCGAACATTGCAAATATTCTCCGCTCGAGAGATTGCTCTACTTAAATCCTTAATGAGGACCGCATCACACGTGGCAGTAGTTAGTGGCCCTGGTCAATAGTACCAATAGGTCGAATAAGGCGAATAGGTCCTGTACCCGACATAAGCATTAGGGTAAATAAACCGCAGAGATGCAAAGGAAATGCAGAGCAAATCCATAGAATCGGACGTTTCCGCTTGCGTCAATGGACGCCACTGACGTAAAACCCACACGTGGCTGAACTATCCCCCGGAGCTACGATTTCCCACTATCGCATCATCTCCAAGATCGGTGCTGGCGGAATGGGTCAGGTTTATCAGGCGCAGGACATCGAACTTGGTCGCCCCGTAGCCTTGAAATTCCTCTCCGACGAAGTCGCTTCTCACCAAAATCGCGTCAATCGTTTCATTCAGGAAGCGAAGGCTGCTTCCGCGCTCAATCATCCAAACATTCTGACCGTTTATGAAATCGGCCGTGCCGAAGACACCATTTTTATTGCAACTGAGTTTGTGGAAGGTGTCACACTTCGGCAACACATGCGGCTACATCACCCCTTGAAGCTTGTCGAAGCCCTTGATATCGCAATTCAAACAGCATCAGCTCTTGTTGCCGCTCATGCCGCCGGTATTGTTCATCGAGACATTAAGCCCGAGAACATCATGGTGCGCACCGATGGCATTATTAAGTTGCTCGACTTTGGTCTAGCGAAGCTGACCGAACGAGAAGAATTATCTTCGGAGCCCGACGCGACAACGCTCGCTCTCGTGAATACCGAACCCGGTTCGATATTGGGAACCGTTGCATATATGTCGCCGGAGCAGGCGGCCGGCCGAGTCGTTGATACTCGAGCGGACATTTGGAGTGTTGGCGTAGTCCTTTATGAAATGCTTACTGCGCACACTCCATTCCACGGATCGTCTAAGAGTCACATCATAGTTGCGATTACAGATCACGAACCGCAACCATTAACTCAATTTACAGCGGATGTGCCCGAACCACTCGAATGGATCATCAGCGAGGCGCTGACAAAAGATCCCGAAGAGCGAACGCAAACAGCAAAAGAGATGGTGGGCAAGTTGCGACGATTGAAGCAACGAATCGAGTCGGGCACTCTACCGACATCACCCTCAGATCTCAGTCGGTCGCTTCCACCGCAATCGGGAATTACCGCAGTCTCGAGTTCGGTTCAACTCAAGTCAGCCACCGTGAATGAGAATGTAAGATCGACAGTGCCATCCGGAGATCTTAGGAGGACTGAGGCAGACACGAGTGCTCCAGTCATAAGGAAATCAAACATCCGATATCCCATCGCGATTGCGCTCGCTTTAATCGTTCTGAGTGCAGCCGGCTTTGGACTGTACAAACTATTGACGCAGTCGAAAGTGTTAGGTCCGGCAAAATTGTCGGCCCTTACGACAGGCGGAAAAATTAGTGGAGAAGATATTAACGGCCAGGTAACGATTTCCCCGGACGGCAAGTACGTTGTCTTTGGTGCAAACGACACCAGGCAGCAGGCAAGCTTGTGGATTCGTCAAGTATCTACGAATAGTCTCGTGCGCCTGGTTCCGCCACAGAATGGCGGTTTTGTTGGTACGACCTTTTCACCTGACGGCGAACAGATTTATTACGTTACGCTATTCGCGAAGAACAATTTCGTACCTGCTCTATTTCGCATCCCTGTCCTCGGTGGCAGTCCAACCAAGGTTCTCGATCGAGTGTTTAGTCCAATCGGATTCTCAATGGATGGAAAGCAATTCGCGTTTGTACGCAAGAACCAGGACAACATGGAGTTAATCGTGGCAAACACGGATGGCAGCGGACAGCCACGTACGATTGCCACACAAAGACAACCGAATGGCTTTTCAACTTCGGGACCGTCATGGTCTCCCGATGCAAAACGAATTGCATGTGGGATGACCAACGGCGATATTTCAACGGTCGTGGAAATCCCAGTTGAAGGTGGTGAGGCAAAACCCATCGGCTCGGAGAAGTGGTCTAACGTCGGTCGAGTTCTGTGGCTCGCAGATGGCACCGGCTTAATCGTCACGGCCCATCCGGAGTTTTCATCTATCGGCACTCAGGTCTGGTTCGTTCCATATCCAAGCGGCCCTGCACGACGCATAACAAATGACTTGAACGGTTACGGAGATATCAGTCTCGGTTTGACTTCGGATTCCAAAACAATTGCAACCATCCAACAAATTAACGTGAGCGCCATTTGGGTTACAGGACCAAACGAGGATGAAAGTCGCGCGCAACAAATTTTCAAGACCAGTCTTCCCGAGAAGGTCTCATGGACACCTGACGAAAAACTCGTGTACGCGAGTCGAACTGGAGAGAGTTGGGATATTTGGATCTCAGAGCGTGACGGTTCTCAGAGTAAGCAATTGACAGCTGATGCGTTCATCGATCAGCAACCAACGGTTTCTGTCGATGGTCGATATATCATTTTCCAGTCAAATCGGTCGGGCGCTCGTAACCTCTGGCGAATGGATGTTGATGGTACCAACTTGAAGCAGCTCACGGATGGCAAGTACGTTGATGAATCTCCAGTTTGTTCCTCCGATGGGCGTTTTGTGATTTTCACGTCAGACCGCTCAGGCAATGCAACAATCTGGAAAGTGGGCATCGATGGCGGAGCGCCAGTACAGGTAACTAATCATCCCTCCCAGTTTCCGATGGTCTCACCTGATGGTAAGTCCATCGCATATTTCTACGTGGATGAAGGCTCGAACAACCAACCCAAAGTTGCGATCGTTCCTTTCGAAGGTGGCGAGGTGGTGAAGTCGATTGATCTTCCAACGTCCGTTCAACCCATCGAGTTTGCCTGGATGCCCGACGGACACTCAATTGCGTACGCCGATAATGCGTCGGGATTTTTCAATGTTTGGAGTCAGCCGATTGACGGCGGCGCAGCGAAACAGTTAACTAATTTCAAATCAGAGTTCGTAAGCAGCTTTGCAATCGCGCACGATGGCAAGATTGCGGTCTATCGCTGGTCAGCAACCAGAGACATCGTACTGATCAAAGACTTTCGATAAGAGTGGTGAGCTGGTCAGTGTTATAGGACCTGTTCGACCTATTGGACCTATTTTACTGACTACTCGCATTGAAAGGAGATTCCCCATGAGTCTAAGAGAATGGACCATCATGATCTACATGGCCGGCGACAACAATCTCGCCGTTGACATGGCTTATGCCCTCGAACAGATCAAAGGAATAGCTGAGGCGGGTGCTGAAAGCCCTAACCTCTTTGTTTATTACGACGGAAACTCTCCTTCGATTCCAACTCTCTACTGCGACTTTTCAGAACCAGGCAAAGCGCGGTATGTACGATCCTATAAAGTTCCCGAGAAGCTATACCCGGTGACAACAAAAGAGAATGAGAATGCAGCTGACCCTCGCGCTATCAAGAACTTCGTTCACTGGTGCGTTAATCAGGTTGAGGTTGACAACAACAAGGGAGAAATCTCTTACGGCCGCCGCGCGCAAAAATACGCCTTGATTTTTTCCGGCCACTCACTTGGCTTCCAGGACATCGGTTTGTTCAAAGACGAGACGTCGGGCAAGTCGATGACGATGAAAGATTTTTACGAAGTGCTTAGACGACTGACTATGTGTCAGGACGAGTTGAATCAAGAGGCTTACGAGAACAAGGATGACGAAGACCTGCGAGAGAGCAATACGAAGTTGTTGCTTGGGCAACCGCTCGACATTCTCGGATTTGACAGTTGTGTTATGGGCATGCTTGAAGTTGGTTATCAATTTGGCAGCCTGACTAAGACGATGATCGCTTCGGAAGGAAGCGTGCCGAGCGCTGGTTGGACTTACGCAAAGATACTTGGTTGTTTAGCCCGAGAACAAAATCGCAATTTAGACACGCCAAGTGTGGCCGAACTCTTCGTGAAAGAATTCATCCGTAGTCAGGATTCTTACACGGTCGGAGGTGTCTCAGTTGATATGGCCGCGTGGGATTTCTACAAATTCGGAGATTTGATCAGCGCGTTCGATGAACTCTCTGAAGTATTGATTAAAAGCTTTAAGGATCCCGCAAATCGAATTTACAGGCAGATGCAGCGAGTCATTCTTCACGTCCACTGGAGATGTCAGACATACATGTACGATCAAAATGTCGACCTCGGCGATTTTTGCGAGCTACTCGATCAAGAGTGTGCTTCGGTTATGGAAGAGATTGGCGGGAAGGACGTCAAGATCTTACATGAGATCCAGCAGGCGTGCCGAAAGGTGAGGGACCAATTACGACAAGCCGTGATCCTTAGTGGCTTTAGTGGCGGGAGTTATCAGTACTCCAACGGCATTTCAGTATTTTTCCCGTGGTCTCGCGAAGGGTATGAAGTGTCGCGCAAAAATTACAGGAGCCTGTGGTTTGCTAAAGACGCAAAAAAGAAAAGTTTGTCCTGGACTGGTTTTCTTGAAAAATATCTTTATGAGGTGAGTCTCCGCAAACTCGTATTGCCTGACGAAGACGTACCCGCTGGATCCAGATACCGATATTACTCCGGCGTAAAGTTCCACGAAGATGTGGATTCGAGAATGTCTGGAAACGGCAGCGCGGCGATGAAGATCGCCGGACAGGAAGGATCGAAGATCGCAGGGCAAGAGGGCTCGAAGATCGCCGGACAGGAAGGCTCGAAGATCGCTGGACAGGAAGGATCGAAGATCGCCGGACAGGAAGGATCAAAGATCGCTGGACAGGAAGGATCGAAGATCGCCGGACAGGAAGGATCGAAGATCGCGGGTCAGGAAGGATCGAAGATCGCCGGACAGGAAGGCTCGAAGATCGCCGGACAGGAAGGCTCGAAGATCGCGGGTCAGGAAGGCTCGAAGATCGCGGGTCAGGAAGGATCAAAGATCGCCGGACAAGA
>DASYPT010000095.1:0-35887 GCA_036006355.1 Pyrinomonadaceae bacterium
ACGGCTCCGGTGTCAGCAAGAATCTGAGCCAGACTACCGGGCTCGGCGAATCGGAAAGCATTTGGTGCGTTTGGATCAGCCTCTGCCTGAACCTCACAGTATCGTGCGACGACGTTGGTGATGAGGTGGGAGAACGGGTTCAGTTCGCTCTTGCCCCAAACCGCGAGAGATATCACACCCTCGTGCTTTGTTACCCGCAACATCTCGCGAAAGGCAACTAGAAGATCCGGGAAGAACATTGCTCCAAGTCTACAGACGACAGCGTCAAACGATCGGCTCATGGCAGCCTCTACGGGCCTCGATCGTTATCCAAGCCTAAGGCTGACAGGACAAGTTATCAACAACGAGACGAGCCACTAACAGCATTATTCGACCTGGTGAGAAGGGAACACAAGAAAGGAGAACCAAAAGGATCTTTTGGTATTAGGAAAAGTGTTATAAAGTGGGCACACAGTTTGTCACACAAAAATGTGCAGAACGTGCAGTTGAAGCAGTGGATGCAGTGCATGCAGTGCGAATTTTTCTTAGGAAATTTAGTGCTTGTTGATTCCAAAGGACTTCACTTGGGGTAGAGCTTGACACGGTAGGGGTCTGGGGTTCAAATCCCCACGCGCCTACCATTGTTTTCGATAACTTACAGCCATTTACTGATTTCCCGTTACGCCACATTACGCCACTTCAGAACCCTTGATGGATGCTCACTACTCAATCATCCACCCAGCATCTCATCTGGCCTTTCCGCAGCAGCCCAAAGTTAGAAGTATCTTCTTGTTCGGAATAGAACAAGGTCAACAATTCGTTGCTGGGCGTCTCGCTTGGCCTGCGTCTTAGCCTGGGTATAAACCTCAAGCGTGAATCGACTGCTTGCGTGGCGCATTAACTCTTGGACCACCTTCACATTCTCGCCATTAGAATGAGCGCAGATGAATAAGTGTGGCGAAAGGTATGCCAGCCAATACGTTTCTTGATGCCGGCGCGAACGGCAGCGGGTCGAATGATTTTCGATAACGGACCCTCCGGACGTACTGGGCATCGGCCTCAGGTCTGAGCTGCGATCGTTCTGATATCGCTTTCACGTGGCAAATTATTGTAGTGTTACGCGCATGAGAAAGCGTCGAGTCCCGGACGGCTTCGTGGCACTGCTTTGTTTTCTTGCAGGCTTCGTTCCCGCTGCTTTCGCGGAGCGGTTACCGGTACGCAGCTACACTTCGGCGGATGGTCTAGGCAGCAGTTTCGTCAACGCTCTGATGCGTGACTCGCGCGGATTCTTGTGGGTCTGCACCCGCGATGGCCTGAGCCGCTTTGATGGTTCCCGCTTTATTACTTACCAGGTCGGTGACAAGAACGCTCCGCCCGGCATCGAGCAAATTCTTGAAACACGCAAGGGTATTTATTGGATTGTAACCACTGGCGGATTGTATCGGTTCGACCCCAATGCGCCGCTGCCAACCGCCAGAACAAACAGCGGTGGCAGACCTACGCTCAATGCGCGATTTGTGAGCAACGAACGCGGCCTGCTTTTTGAGGATCATGCAGGTCAACTTTGGGCGAGCGGCGGCAACGGTCTCTATCGCGTGAATGATGGCGACAACAAGGTCACCTTCGACCGGGTTGATTTGAAACTTCCCAATCCTTCGTTGCCGATTGGCATCAGCTCCATTGCTGATGCAAAAGACGGTAGCCTCTGGTTGGTAACCTTTTCCGGAGTAGTACGTCGACTGCCCGATGGCAAGGAGATCCTATACACCGTTCCAGATGCGCGCGCGAACTCGCTTACAAGCGTGCTGGAAGATCACGAGGGTAGAGTCTGGCTTGGTCGAGTACTGAACCTTTATGTTCTAAACCCCGAACCACTTAGCGAATTGTCTTCACTTGGTACGCTCACAGTGCGCGATCTGAGTCAGCTTGCTCGCAAACAAGCGCCGTCTTCCAACGGTGTACAGCTGCCGGCGAAACCGGGCGAGATTTTCGAATACTCCGACGCCGAGGTCCCGCCTCCCGGGCTTTCAAAGTTTCTTTACCAGACTATTGACAAACACATCTGGATATCGAACGGCAAGAGCTTGGTTGAATTTGACGGACGCTTCTTCAAAGTCCACGAAGGCGTGAAGGGTCTGCATGGGACTGGGCAAATGGCCGAAGACGTGAACGGCAACCTGTGGGTCGGTGACACGAACGGTTTAGTGCGTTTCGATCGCAGTGGTCTTATTTCTTACGCAGACGGATTGAAGGATCCTTACATAGTCACCATTAACAGAACTCGCGCCGGCTCGCTCTACGTTGCCGCGTCCTCAATGTCTCTCAGTCTGTTCGACGGTAAAGAGTTTCAAACTATTCGGCCGCGCGTGTCGCCAGAAGCGCGAGGACTTTGGACTGCAAACACCGCGTTCCAGGACAGTCACGGCGAATGGTGGTTTCTGACCGATGAGGGACTCTACCGCTTCGTCGCTACAGACGATTTGCAAAACCTAGCGCGACAAGAGCCACGCGCAATTTACGATCGACGTGATAGCTTCAAAAGCGACGACATGTTTCGCATTTTCGAAGACTCACGTGGCGATTTGTGGATTAGCACGCGCGGCACCGAGGGGTTTGATTTGGCTCGCTGGAGTCGAGGAACGGAAAAATTCCAAATGTTCTCCGCGGCCGACGGTCTTCCGGCAAAACCAGTATCGGCTTTTGCTGAAGACAAAAATGGTGATCTTTGGTTCGGATTCACGGAAGGAGGTGTCGCGCGTTTTTCCAGCAACCGTTTTACTGATTTTCCCACGGGATCGGGACTCGATAACGTGTTCATTACGTCATTGCTGATAGATCATCAAGGGCGGCTTTGGATTGCATCAAGTGAGAACGGACTCGGACGGGTCGATGATCCGCGCGCTCCAGTCCCTCACTTTAACAGTGTCACAGTCGACAACGGACTCGCCAGTAATAATGTGCGTTCACTGGGTGAGGATCTCTACGGCAACATTTACGCGGGAACGGCCCGTGGGCTAGATTGCATATCACCAAATCGTACGCACATCAGGCACTACTCAATCAATGATGGCCTCGCGGGTGATTTTGTGACTGCCGTTTTTCGCGATGTGCGGGGCATGCTGTGGTTCGGCACACCGAATGGCGTGTCGCGTCTGGAACCTGTACCGGAGAAGGCTGCCGCTGTGCCGCCGATTTGGATTAGTGGTTTGCGCGTCGCAGGGGAGTCCCGGTCTGTTGCAGAGCTTGGCAGTGTGAATATTGCGTCGTTCGATATAACGCACGACCAGAATAATTTGCAGATCGAATTCTTCGGCATCGACTTTAGCCCCGGAGAGTCACTTCATTACCAGTACAAACTGGAAGGCGCTGATCGTGATTGGAGCGCGCCTACGTTGCAACGTGTCGTCAGCTACGCGAATCTTGCGCCCGGCGCTTATCGCTTTCTGGTGCGCGCAATCAACGCGGATGGCCTCGCCAGCACTACGCCCGCGGCAGTCTCATTCAGGATTCTCCCGCCATTCTGGCGGCGTTGGTGGTTCATTGTGCTGGCAATGCTGACTGTGGGCGCAGCGGTGTTTACGCTCGATCGGTATCGTGTCGCACGAATGAAAGAGCTGGACACGATCAATCGCAAACTTAAGCTCGAATATGAAGTAACGCGCTTGTTGGCAGAGTCAAGCTCCACGCTCGAAGCTGCGCCGAAAATCCTACAAGCGATTTGCGAAACGCTGCGCTGGGAGATGGGCGCAATCTGGGACGTGGACCGCCACGAAAACCTGCTGCGCTGTGTGACGGTCTGGCTCCAACCAGAAATGAAAGCCCCACAGTTTGAGAAGCAGACGCGCGCCCGCACTTTTGCTCCCGGCGAAGGGTTGCCGGGCCGTGTTTGGGCTACTGCTGCTCCTTTGTGGATTTCCGATCTCACTGCAGATCAAAATTTTCCACGGATTGTCTGGGCGTCTCACGAGGGGGTAGGCTGCGGCTTTGGCTTCCCGATTCTAGTCGGCACTAAAGTCATCGGCGTGATTGAATTCTTCAAGCGTGAGACTGCGCTACCCAACGAAGCATTGTTGGAAATGATGACTCCAATCGGCGCGGAGATCGGGCAATTGCTGGTGCGCAAACAGAACGAGCAGGCGCTGCGCGAGAGTGAGACGCGCTTTCGCACTCTGGCTGAAACCGCTTCCGACGCCATCATTACGATCGACGAGCAGAGCACGATCATCTACATCAACCAGGCCGCGGAAAATATTTTTGGCTATCCGGTGTCAGAAATATTGGGAGCGGATCTCACAGTGCTGATGCCGGAATATCTGCGACATGTTCATCGGGCCGGCCTGAGCCGATACGTGGAGACGGGCCGCAAACACATTGGCTGGAGCGCAGTTGAATTGCCGGGGTTACACAAAGATGGGCACGAGGTGCCGCTCGAATTGTCTTTCGGGGAATTCACGAGGAACGAACGGCGTTACTTCACCGGGATTGCCCGTGACATTACCGAGCGCAAGCACGCTGAAGAAGCGTTGCGGGACGCGCGCGAGGAACGCTTTAAAGAACTGGAACGCGTGCGCAAGCGCATTGCAACAGACTTGCATGACGACATCGGATCGGCGCTGACGCAAATCTCTATTCTCAGCGAGGTAGTCCATCGCCGGATTGGCACCGACGATTCGCCGGTGGCTGAACCGTTGGCGTTGATCGCGGATTCTTCTCGCGAACTGGTCGACTCTATGAGCGACATTGTCTGGGCAATCAATCCGCAGAAGGACCACCTCAATGATTTGCTCGGGCGGATGCGAAGATTCGCCGCCGACACACTTACCGCGCGCAATATCGAATTCCAGTTTCAAACGCCTGATGCTGAGAGAGATGTGCAAATTGGCGCGAATATCCGCCGCGAAGTGTTCCTGATTTTCAAAGAGAGCATCAACAACCTAGTGAAGCACTCGGATTGCCACCGGGTTGAGGTTCGGTTTCTGATGGACGAGCATAAACTGGAACTCACGGTTAGTGACAACGGCCGAGGATTCGATACGTCTGCGGAGAGTGATGGCCACGGCTTGTCGAGCATGCGTGACCGCGCAGCGAGTTTGGGTGCCGAAATCCGAATAGTTTCTGAACCAGGATGCGGTACAAATATTACTCTGAAAATACCGCTGGGAGCGAACTCGTTAGTTTCGAAATCATGAATGCCGCTACCTGTTCAGGTGGTGCGGCACCGACTGGATCAGCATAACCTTCGGACGGGCTTAAAACCGGGCCCCGGAACGGGAGAGGCTGTGCTGGATCAACTGCAAGAGTGGGAAATGCTAGACGTGATGAACGCTAAACAACCACCAGCGATTATCAAGGTTGCGATCGTCGAAGATCGACGCGAAATCCGCGACGGTTTGGCGATGCTGATTGGTGGCACTGAAGGTTTTGAATGCACAGGGACCTACCGCTCCATGGAAGAGGCACTCTCCAGGATTAGCGGCTCCCTTCCAGACATAGTGCTCTGCGACATCGGCTTGCCCGGCATGTCCGGCATCGAAGGGATACGCATTCTTAAAGAGCGCTATCCCGATCTGCTACTGCTGATGCTCACGGTTTACGACGATGACGAACGCATCTTTGACGCGCTGTGCGCTGGCGCCAGCGGCTACTTACTCAAGAAAACCCCACCCGTCCGCCTGCTCGAAAGTTTGAAAGACGCAGTGTCAGGCGGCTCGCCTATGTCGCCGGAAGTTGCCCGACGCGTGATCGTGCTCTTCCGAGATATCCGTCCACCCGAACGCGCCGATTACGAATTGACTCCACACGAGCTGCTATTGTTGAAATTGCTGGTTGAGGGACACAACTACAAGACTGCGGCTTTCGAATTGAATGTGAGCGTCAACACGATATCCTTCCACATGAAGCGCATCTACGAGAAGCTGCAAGTCCACTCAAAGTCCGAAGCCGTAGCCAAGGCCCTGCGCGATCGGCTGGTCACCTAGTCCCCGTAACAATCTGCAATCCCGAAGTCCTGTCCAGGACGACTTCCACGAAAACTCGAAATCCACCCACGTAGATTCTTCGAATCCCACGAACGGCAGAGCCTGTGTCAAAAATCTGATTTCTGACACAGTCTCGGCAGTTGGTGGATTGCTTAGGTCCGACCTGTTTATCAAAGTTTCGGTTCTTAATTACGACTACCTGCATAGGTGGTGATCGGACTTAGCGATACCTGTAACTTCGCGTCGATTTTGGTCGCGCCACCATGAACGCGCAAGAAGGAGAAATCAGATGATGACACGACTCCAGATACGTTTGGTACAGGCCAGCTTCGAGCAGGTGAAGCCCATCAGCGATGTGGCCGCGAGATTGTTCTATGGCTGCCTGTTCGAGATCGATCCTGGTCTCGAAGCACTGTTCAAAGGCGACCTCGAAGAGCAGGGCCGGAAGCTGATGCAGATGATCGGAATCGCCGTCAAAGGTCTCGATAGCCTTGAGGACCTGGTGCCTAAGCTGTTGGCCCTCGGCGCTCGGCATGCGGCTTATGGCGTTGAACGTGACTACCTAACCGTTCGTCGCGCATTGCTCTGGACGCTTGAGCGAGGTCTGGGCGCTGCTTTCACACCCGAAGTGAAGGAGGCCTGGAGCACCGTTTACAAACTGCTGGCGGACACGATGAAAGCCGGCGCCAGAAATGCGGTCCTCGTCACGGTCCTCGCGACGAGTGTTGCCACCCACACAAGTGGTGACGCCTGAGTTCCAGCAAGCAATGATACGTTATCAAGTAAAGAAATTTACCGGTGGAGGCTGCGATGGAGCGCACTTGTTCGTGGAATAAATCATTGAAGCGGTCGAGGACGGTAACCATTATGAATAGAGTTCTTCTTTCACTGCTACTGCTCACCGCCGGAGTGGTTCATCAAGCCAACGCCCAAGATAACGGCACAACCAGCCACGTCCTGACGCTGAGCCAGGCGATCGCAATCGCATTGAAGAACAACCGCGAAGCGAAAAACGCGCGGCTCGATATCGAAAAGGCCGATGACAAACTCCACGCCTATCGGACTCGACGGCTGCCATCTTTCAAAATCAGTTCCCTGGTTTCGCAGCCGCTGAACACCATTGACACGACCTTTGAAAAAGGCGTTTTCGGTATTTACCCCGGCAATGTTCCGGTGCCGCTTCAAGACACCATAATCAAGTCGTCTACCAACGTGACCGCACTTCTCCTCGGACAAATGACTCAGCCTATTACGCAGCTGCGCCGCATTGGTTTTCAGATCAAACAGCAGGAACTCGACGTAGAGATCTCGCAAACGCGATTGAGCGCGACCGAACAATCATTAGTTAACGAGGTAAAACGTGCGTATTACTCGATTCTGCAAACCGAAGGCGCTGTACGAGGCGCTGAGGAGTCAGTAAAGCTGTATCACGAACTGGATCGCGTGACAGGCGAGTACGTAGTCCAGCAGGTCGCGCTGAAGACCGATTTGATGGACGTGCAAACAAGAGTCGCCAAAGCCGAGTACGAAGTGCTGACTCTGAACAACTCGCTTAGCACGCAAAAAGAACAACTAAACCACCTTCTTGGACGCGACGTGAGAACCGAATTCAGTGTCACAGACCCCGAAACCGCCCAAGCGGTCATGCGCGAAACGGATTTGATGGAGGCGCGTAAACGTGCCCTGGAACAACGTCCCGAGATTCGCGAAGCGCGGTTGAGACTACAACAAGCGAACCTCGATAAGCGGGTAAAGAAATCCGAACGCATTCCCGATGTTAGTCTCGCCTTCAATACTGTGACGACGGTGAACTATTCGAACTTCGTGCCTCGCAGTGCCACCGGAATCGGTATCCAGGTCGAATGGGAGGTGTTTGACTGGGGACGCAAAAAGCATGAAACCGCAGAGAAGAACCGCATCATTGCACAAGCTGACAACACGGTTCTCGAAACGGAGAGTAAGGTGTTGTTGGAAGTAAACAGCAGGTTTCGCACATTGCAGGAAAGCTGCCAGTTCATTCGCATCGCGCAGCTTGCACAAACAGCCGCGCGCGCAAACGTACAGATCGCGGCTAACAAGTATCGACTTGAGGCCGTGCTGCTAAAGGATGTGTTAACGGCGCAAACCTCGCTGGCTAACGCGAACTACGAGTATCAAAAGGCGGTGCTGTCTTTCTGGACCGCGAAGGCTGATTTTGAAAAAGCCTTAGGAGAAGACAAATGACTACCAAACAAATTCTCACTGCCACCATGTTGCTGATAATCGGCTTGCTGTCGGGCTGCGCGAAAGAAACGATGAAACAGAAGCTCGCAAAGCCGGTAAAGGTCAAAGCAGTCGAAACACACTCGTCGCTAAGTGACGTGCGTTACTCCGCGAGTATCGTGCCCGCGGCACAAGTCGAACTGGCTTTCAAAGTCGGTGGTTACATCGACGACATCGCGCGCGAAAAAAATCCGGAGGGCCAGTGGCGTTACATCCAGGCTGGTGACATGGTGCACAAGGGCGCAACACTCGCGCGCGTGCGCCAGAGTGATTATGCAGCGCCTGTAAACGCGGCGAAATCGCAGGTTGGTGAAGCTCGATCAGCCCTCGATGCGAACAGTTCTCAGCTTCAGGAAGCGATCGCGGCCGTAGATACGGCTCGCGCGCAGGTAACCGACGTGAAGGCTTACTTTCAAAAGGCGCAACTGGATTACGACCGAGCGCGCGCCCTGTTTGAAACGCAAAGCATTACCAAGCCGGATTACGACGCGTCCAAGGCACAATACGAAATCGCGGCCGCGAAACTGGAAGTGGCCCAAGGCCAATTGAAAGCTGCGGAAGCGAGAGTAGCCACAGCGCAGGCGCAGATCTCAGCGGCCAAGTCGAGGATCAAAACTGCCGAAGCAACTACGGTTTCGGCCAGCATCCCGCTTCAGGACACAGAATTGAAGGCGCCGATGAGTGCGGTCGTGATCGAACGCAGGATTGAAATCGGCACGCTTGTCGGACAAGGTACCGGTGCGTTTGTTCTCGCCGACTTGACGTTTGTCAAAGCGGTGTTCGGTGTGCCTGACACGTCGCTGAAGAGCTTGAAGCTTGGCGACACGTTGACGATCACGAGCGAGGCGACACCGGGAACTGAATTCACAGGACACATCTCGCGCATCTCTCCGTCGGCGGACCAGAATAGCCGTTCGTTTGAAATCGAAGTCACGATTCCCAACGAACAGGGACTATTGAAGCCGGGAATGATTGCTTCCCTAAACACGCGCGAAGGAACAGCGGCAGAAGTGCCGACGCTAATCGTACCGCTCACCGCCATCACGCACGCGCCCGACAATCCCGAAGCATATGCAGTGATGGTGATGGAGCAGCATGAAGGAAAGACGTTCGCTGAACTTCGCCCGGTGACACTGGGAGAAACTGTGGGCAATGCGATCGTCATCAAGAGCGGAATAACCAAAGGAGAACTCGTCGTTACAACTGGCGTCAGCCAGGTCGCCGATGGTGAGCAAGTGTTAGCGGTCCAATAAATGACAGATACGAGAGGAATTGGAGATTCAGCGATGTCCCGCGGCAAAACAGATGAGGAAAGGATCAGCCGCAAGCGCAACACGGCGCGATTCTTCGTCAAGAAGCGTCACGTCAGTTGGGTATTGCTCATCGGCACTTGCCTCTGGGGAATCTACGGCTACCTGCGTATGCCGCACCGCAAGGATCCGGATTTCCAGGTGCGTACGGCTGTGTCGCTGGTGCCCTGGCCGGGCGCGAGTGCAGAGAAGGTCGAGCAGCTAGTCACCAAAAAGGTGGAAGCACGAATCGCGGCGAACGCGAAGGTGACCAAGATCGAATCCGTCTCCCGCACGGGTCTCGCCGTAATCTACTTCGATCTGGATGAGAACCTCAAGGACACAGGCAAAGAATTCGACGACATCAAGTTGAAACTCGATGCGATCACCGATTTGCCCAGCGGCGCCGGTCCAATCAATTTCATTAAAGACTTCCGCGAGACCCCGGCACTGATGCTAACGGTAGCCAGCCCGAAGACAGATGAAGCAGAGATTGCGCTGCGCGCGAAAGCCATCCAATCCGCCATCGAAGCAGCACGTGCAACTACCAGTAATCCAAACGACCCGTCGAGGTTCACGCTCGTCCTTACGATTACGGACGCTGTCGACCGCGGTCTATTGCGAGCCCCCACGGAAATGTTTCAGGCCTTTGCCAAAGAGACTGGCTTTGCCAGCGATCTGCACCTTATCAATGGCGATGGCTTTATCGCCTTCGATGGTGTCTCAAATAAAACTGAACCGGAGATCCTGGGTTATGTCGAACAGTTCGTAACTGAACGAATGCAGTCGTCGGAATTTCATCCGGATGCGTGGCCGCCCTTCCTGGTCCACAATCCACAGGAAACCCTGACCAAGTTGAGCGCCGTTGCTGGCGATAAATATACGTATCGCCAAATCGACGACTTCACCGATCTGATTGAAAAGACGCTCAAAACAGTGCCGCAAGTGTCGAAAGTAACGCGGTCAGGAAATCTTGATGAAACGGTTTACCTCATCTATTCACAGGAGCGACTTGCCTCGTACGGCGTGCAGCCGAACAATCTTGAGGACGTACTCAAAGGCCGCAACATCACGACGCCTGGCGGGCAAGTTAACGTCCAGGGAAAAAATGTAAATCTCGATCCGTCGGGCGAGTTCAAGAGTGAACGCGAGATTGGTGACGTGCTGGTTCCCGCCATCAACGGGTCCAGTGTTTACCTAAGAGATCTCGCACACATCGTGAGAGGTTATGAAACTCCGGCGCGTTATTTGAACTATTTCAACTCGCGCGATGCACAAGGGAATTGGCGTCGCAGCCGTGCGGTGACACTGTCCGTGCACATGCGCTCCGGAGAACAGATCGACGAATTCGGTAAACAAATCGACGTCGCAATAGCCGGACTAAAACAACAGCTCCCCGCAGACCTGATCTACGCGCGCACTTCAGACCAGCCATTGCAGGTGGAGGAGGTTATCGACCTCTTTATGAAGAGCCTGTACGAAGCGATCTTTTTGGTGGTGCTTGTTGCGCTGATCGGATTCTGGGAATGGCGTTCGGCGTTACTGATGGCTTTGTCGATTCCAATCACGCTCGCAATGACGCTCGGCATAATGTACGTGCTCGGCATTGATCTTCAGCAAGTGTCGATTGCGACGTTGATCATCGCGCTCGGCTTGCTCGTGGACGATCCCGTTGTGGCCGGCGACGCAATCAAACGCGAGCTGGCGCAGGGACACAAACGATCTGTGGCTGCCTGGCTTGGCCCAACAAAGCTCGCGAAAGCGATCGTCTATGCAACGATTACCAATATCCTTGCTTATCTGCCGTTCATGATGCTTAGGGGACCGGTGGGTGAGTTTCTCTACTCACTTCCTATAGTCCTCGTGTCTTCGCTGATCGCGTCGCGATTAGTGTCCATGACCTTCATTCCATTGCTGGGTTATTACTTGCTGCGGCCCAAAGCTGAGCAGACGATCGAAGAGCGCCGCAAAAAAGGTTTCGCCGCTCAGTACTACCGCCTTGGCACATGGGCCATCAATCATCGTTGGAAAGTCATGGCCAGCTCGCTCGGAGTCCTGCTTCTGGGCGGCGTACTCATGAGTCAGCTCAAAACGCAGTTCTTTCCGACGGATTTGTCTTACTTGTCTTACGTCGACATCTGGCTGCCGAACGACGCGCCACTGTCTGCGACCAACGACGCCACAGCGCAGTCAGAAGCAATCATTCGCGAAGTTATTGAGGAATATGGCAAGCATCACCTCGATAGCGACGGAAATCCGCGCGATGCCCTGCAATCGCTCACGACTTTTGTGGGCGGTAGTGGACCAACGTTCTGGTTTTCAATTTTACCTGAGCTACAACAGTCCAACTACGCGCAAATCATTGTTCAGGTCAAAGACAAACATGACACGGAGAAGTTGATCCATCCGTTGCAGGAGGCTTTGTCGGCGAGAGTCGCAGGGGCGCGAATTGACGTGCGCCAGCTCGAGTCGGGTAAGGCAGTCGGTTTGCCGATTGCAATTCGTGTGAGCGGCCAGGACGTGCAGATGCTGCGTTCGTATGCGAGCCGCGTCAAAGCGATTCTCGAAGAAACAGAGATGGCCGAAAGAGTGCGCGACGACTGGGGCGATCAGAGTTTTGCCGTTCACTTGAAAACGGATCCAGATCGCGCGAACATCGCGGGACTGACAAACCACGACGTTGCAATGGCGTCGCTGTCGGCAACTTACGGTAAACAGGTGACGACGTTGCGCGAGGGCGATAAGCAGATTCCGGTAGTTGCGAAGCTGAGGATGGAGGAGCGGGCACAGTTGGGCGCTCTGAAGAATTTGTACGTCTACGGTGACGCGAGCAAGCAAAAGGTGTTGCTCAGACAGGTAGCGTCGACTGAGTACGGTATACAGATCGAGAAGATGAGATCCCGTAACCAGTTTCGCACGATCACGATCGCAGCGATTCCTGTAGAAGGAAAACTCGCGTCGGAGGTTATGTCTGCCGCGAGGCCCAAACTGAACGAACTGCAAGAGACTCTTCCGGCCGGTTATCGCATGGAGGTTGGAGGAGAAGAAGAAGAACAGGTGAGGGGCTTTATCGACTTGACCATCGTGCTGCTGATCTCGGTGGCTGGGATCTTCGTGGCGCTGGTATTGCAGTTCAAGAATGCTATCAAGCCATTCATCGTTTTTGCGGCAGTACCGTTTGGCATGGTGGGCGCGCTGGCGGCGCTGTGGATCATGGGAGCGCCGTTCGGGTTCATGGCCTTTGGCGGGATCGTGAGTCTCGTAGGTGTGATTGTTAGTCACATCATCGTGCTCTTCGACTTCATTGAAGAGAAACATGCCGACGGCGAGCCGCTGATCGAAGCGTTGTTAGATGCGGGCATCACGCGCTTGCGTCCGGTACTGATAACAGTGGGCGCAACAGTGATCGCACTGTTCCCATTGGCATCGCACGGTGGACCATTGTGGGAACCGTTGTGTTACGCCCAGATCGGAGGTTTAAGTGTCGCCACGTTTATCACGTTGCTGCTCGTGCCGGTCATCTATTCGATCTTCGTTCTCGATTTGAAACTGGTGAAGTGGGAAAGAGACAAGACAGCGCACACAGCGAACAGTATCTTGCCGCCTTCTGTGCTTCAGGCTACTGACTGAGGTAGCTTGGACCAACAAAAAGAAATGCTCCGGCGAGTCGCTCAAAAGGTGCTATAAAATGCTCACACAATTTGGCACACAAAAATGTGCAGAACGTGCAGTTGAAGCAGTCGATGCAGTGCATGCAGTGGAAATTTTCTTTGGAAATTTAGTCCTCATTGATTTCAAAGGACTTCACCAGGGGTAGAGCACTACTTGACACGGTAGGGGTCCGGGGTTCAAATCCCCATGCGCCTACCAATTTCCTCAGTAATTCCGCACTTCTAAATATCCACTGCATCCTGGTCACACAGATGTTCACACAATTTGTGTGCTGACCGAGCTCGAAACATGGATCGGCTTTTGCCAATGAGCCAAGGAGCAGCAGTGAGATATTCATCCTCTATCACCAGAAGAAAGCGCCGGGAAAAACTGAGTACATTGCAGTTCTCAGTTTCTACGATGACCGATGTAGGCGCAGGCAGAAGCACAGGTCTGCCTCATCGGCAAGTCCTTTGAAGTCGGAATTGGAATCTACGCCAGCATTTTTTCATGAGCTGAATGCAAGCCTGATTGGCAACTCGCCAATCATGGAATCGCTGAAGCGCTCGATTCAGACCATCGCGTCGTCGGATGAAACTGTCTTGATAACCGGTGAAAGCCGTCGAGCGCGGCACGGTTGGGCCAAGTGGCAGTCATGCGACATTACCAGAGCAGACGAAAAGACTCGCCGAACTGCCTTCCCCAACCGGACCGTTTGCGATTGGCCGGACTACTTTTTATTGGGTGGACTCGGCGCGTGCTGAGACCCTGACTGCCGATCCGAATGATAAGCGAGAGTTGATGGTGACTCTCTGGTATCCCGCACAGAAATTGAAGGATCTGTCGCGGGCGGCTTGCTTCCTCACTCCAAATCGCCTCGCGGTTGTAAGAGATCGGTCTCACCTCGTGAAGGCTATGACCTTTTTCGCTACAAACGGTATGTCGCAAACGGATATGGCACGAGCGATGCCGTGGAACTGGAGTCGACGACAGGCTCTGTTAACTTAACAAGCGGCTGACTACGGAAGCGGCTGTCGGTGTCTCGAATACGATTTAGTATCTTCGCCAACCAGTCTTAAGAAAACACAAAACTTTGCAACGGAGCAGACACGTTTCGCGCACGGTCTTCGACTAGTTTCGCTTTAAGTTATCAATTTCAAGGGGGAAGTTTTAAAAATGGCGGCTAAACTCGAAACCGATCAAGCAACATCGACGCTACAACAGGTTCAACAAAAATCATCAGAGAAAAGAGACTTCACAAACTACCAAACCTTCACTGGAATGAATTCAGAGAAGCTTGCAAGAGGTTTGGGTTGGTTTAGTGTCGGACTTGGCATGACCGAGCTGGTTTCTCCCAAGTTAATTGCGAAAATCTCGGGAGTGTCGGGAAGAAATACGAAGCTTATTCGACTCTACGGACTCCGCGAACTCGCGGCTGGAATAGGAATACTAAAGGGAAAAAGACCGGCTGGCGCGCTCTGGTCACGCGTGGCTGGCGACGCGTTGGATCTGGCTAGCTTGGGAGTAGCTCTCACTTCTCGAAATTCGAAACGAGGTCGAGTTGCCTTTGCCACTGCCAACGTGCTTGCTATTACGGTGCTCGACATCGTTTGTGCGAAGCAGTTGAGCAATGGCAAGGAGATTGCTGAAACAGTTCGCAAACCAGTAATTGACGAACAAGGTACTTCTCAAGCCGAAGCGTCCCAAATATTGCGGGAGATGAGAGACGAGATCTTCGAATCTAACGATGAGAAATTGGCCCTGGCTCTTGGGAGTTCCCCAGAACATATTCAAAGAATGATTGCTGGTAATGAGCTGATCGATGGTGACTTGCTTATGAAAGCTCGCGCACTGAGAGAAGAAAGGAGTCACCAAGATGAATCAAGAACCCAGGAATAAAGGAAAGCTTGCTCTTGTTACCGGAGCTTCAACGGGAATCGGTTTCGAACTTGCTAAATGTTGCGCTGCCGATGGTTTTGACCTCGTCGTTGCAGCTGACGAACCTGAAATTAGAGATGCGGCCGAGGAGTTCAGGCTACTGGGAGTTAACGTCGAGGCAGTCGAAGCAGATCTTGCGACAAAAGAAGGCGTCGACGAATTTTGCGCAGCAACTGAGCGACGCCCAATAGATGCTTTACTCGCCAACGCGGGTGTGGGCCTGGGCGGGGCTTTTACAGATCAAGACTTTGATGACATCCGCCACGTCATTGACACAAATATAACGGGCACTGTTTACCTTGCTCAAAAAGTCAGTCGCGATATGCGCGCACGTGGACAGGGCAGGATTTTGTTTACCGGCTCGATTGCTGGATTTACACCGGGGACCTTTAACGCCGTTTACAACGCCACCAAGGCCTTCATTGATTCGTTCTCATTTGCACTCCGAAACGAACTAAAGGACACCGGAGTTACGGTGACTTGTTTAATGCCCGGCGCTACTGAGACGGAGTTTTTTGAACGCGCCGGCATGCTCGATACCAAGATTGGCCAATCGAAAAAAGATGATCCGGTTGATGTGGCCAAAGTTGGTTACGAAGCGATGATGAATGGAGAGGGTGATGTCGTTGCCGGTTGGAAGAACAAGGTTCTGTCCACCGCGGCATTGTTCACTCCAGCGGATGTGTTGGCGGAGCAGCACCGCAAGAAAGCTGAGCCAGGTTCCGCAGATAAGTCAGCACAGGATAGGAGATTGACAATGCAAGAAAAACATTTGACCCGGGAAGAAATTGACAGCGGAGTTGACAACGCGAAGAAAGGAATGTTTGCCAAAGCTGCCCAACATCCCGTTCTCACTGGCGGGTTCATCATTGCGGGGGCCGGTCTAGCTTACGCCGCCGTAAAAATGATGAGTTCCTCCGACATCGCAACTGAGAAACATATAGAGACCTCGATCGCCATCGACAAAACGCCGGAAGAACTCTATCGATTTTGGCGAGAATTCAAAAACCTTTCGCTCTTTATGAAAAATCTGCAAGCGGTGACCGAGTTAGATGGTCAACGTAGTCATTGGGTAGCAACTGGATTAGGCGGCTCCACTGTTGAGTGGGATGCGGAAATCTTCAACGAAAAGGAAAACGAGTTGATTGCGTGGCGCAGCGTTGAGAATGCGGACGTTGTCAATGCCGGATCAGTTAGATTTCAACGAGGACCCGAGGGACACGGGACCATCATTCGAGTAACGCTTAACTACAACCCACCGGCAGGGAGCATCGGTACCTCCTTAGCGAAGCTTTTTGGCGGAGAGCCAGCACAATTAATTAAGGACGATCTTCGACGTCTCAAGCAATTAATGGAGACGGGCGAAATAGCCACAATCGCGGGTCAAACGTCTGGCCGTGCCAGCGAAAGTCCGGAAGTGCTGGATAAACCAGCCACGATGGGCGGAACCCAAGAGACGGACGTAGAAGCACATTCAAAGGCTTACAGTGCAACTGGAGAGTTGAAATGAAAGCAGTGTGTTGGAATGGAAAGCACGACGTTCAGGTGATGAGGGTCCCCGACCCAAGCATCATCAACCCTCGAGACGCAATTATTAAAATCACTACGACAGCTATCTGCGGATCGGATCTGCATCTCTATGACGGATACATACCGACCATGCATAAGGGTGACATCCTGGGTCATGAGTTTATGGGTGAGGTCGTCGAGATCGGGAGCGCGATCAAGAAGCTTAAGAAAGGCGACCGCGTGGTTGTTCCATTTACGATCGCTTGCGGAAACTGCTTCTTTTGTAAACGTGACTTGTGGTCGGCCTGCGATAACTCAAATCCAAATGCCTCGATGGCAGAAGGCCTATATGGATTTTCCGGGTCAGGCTTGTTTGGTTACTCTCACATGATGGGAGGCTACGCTGGCGGTCAGGCTGAGTACGTTCGAGTTCCTTTTGCGGACGTTGGCCCTTTACCAATACCGGAAGCGTTAAGCGATGAACAGGTTCTCTTCCTTTCAGACATTTTCCCGACAGGGTACATGGCGGCGGAGAACTGCAACATACAACCAGGTGATACAGTCGCTGTGTGGGGGTGTGGTCCAGTGGGACAGTTTGCAATCAAGAGTGCCTACCTCTTGGGTGCAGAACGAGTAATCGCGATTGACGATGTTCCGGGTCGTCTACAAATGGCAGCTGAACAGGGCGCGGCGATCACTCTAAATTTCAGCGATCAGGACATCTATGAAAAACTAACTGAGATGACGGGCGGTATGGGACCGGATTCGTGTATTGATGCGGTGGGCCTTGAGGCCCATGGTACAACGATCGATGCCATCTATGATCGAGCGAAGACAGCGCTTTACCTGGCCACTGATAGATCGCACGCACTTCGTCAGGCTATTCGAGCTTGCCGCAAGGGAGGAACAGTTTCAGTGCCAGGCGTATATGGCGCCTTCCTGGATAAGTTTCCATTCGGGGCAGCCTTTGCCAAAGGTCTCACCTTCAAAATGGGCCAAACCAATGTTCATAAATATCTGCGACCGCTTCTCAAATTGATCGAAGAGAACAGAATTGATCCCTCGTTTGTTATTACGCATCGCCTTGCGCTTGATGAGGCTTCACAAGGATACGTGACATTCAAAGACAACAAAGACGACTGCATCAAGATTGTAATGAAACCGAGTATGAATTAAGCAGGTGTGGAGGAGTAAACCCAAGCAGGAATAAACACATTCGAGTTTTTAGTGGAAAACGACACGACAGATACAATTCATGCCCGGCGGCATGCATGAAATCAATTTCGGACGTAGCGATCAACCCCATGAACAAGAGTTTTGCCCGCAGTAGGAACAGGAGTTTCATCTCTTACTAGCCATCGCTATCGTTTAATTCGTCATTCGACCAGCGAACGTCTAGCTCGTCTTTTTCACTTTCCATTGCTGGCCATTGCCGCTTTTGGTTAGCGTCCACTCCCCTTGAAGCCTTTTCCCTTGGAGATAGACTGTTAGCCCACCATCTCGCAGGCTGCCTTCAATGATTTGATAGGTTCCAAGATCCCATGGGCCGGCTGTGCGCGGTTCCTTGACTTTGTCGAACACTGATTTTGCAGGCGGCTCGTCTTCAAGGAGTCGTGAAATATGTTCGCCTTTAAGCGTTGGCGAGGAACCCTTTATTTGCCAGGTCTTCAAAACGTCGCCGAACTCCAAACCAATCTTGAAAGATAATCGGTTTGGGTGAAAGACGATAAAGCGGCGTTTACTTCCTTGCGTACTGCGCCGAAGCATCTTCTGTGCTGATCGTCCAACAATCGATCGCGAACGCATGGTCCCTTTTGCGGTAGCCGCCAAGTCCTTCGGCAAGTGCTGCTTCTTTGTAAGCATCGGCTTGAATAGGTCGCCCAGTTTAGCCAGGCGCTCAATCGCTGTGGCAGGATCGAAAGATAAAATGGCCGAGTCATTTGTCTCGACTGCTCGTTCGAGTTCTTTCCAAGACACTGGCATTGATACTAGAGGTTTATAGCTCTTGGCGCGCAAAGAGTAGACTCCCACTGTTGTTTTGAAGTCTGAGTTTTGACTCCAATCGATGAATACCCTCTGCCCCCTTACGAACTTCGACATTTCAGCAACAATTAACTTCGGTTGCCTCTGAGCTAGTATCTCCGCTATTCCTTTTGCCAGCGGCTGAGTTATTGCATAAGACGTCGAGCTATTGAAGGGTACATACACTTGTAACCCTTTCGATCCGGAAACCTTGGCCCAACACTTAAGATTCAGTTCATCCATTAACTCGCGCAGCACAAGAGCCACACGCGCGCAAGATAGGACATTCGCGCCTTCGCCCGGATCGCAATCAAATACGATGGACGTAGGTTGATCAATTTTGGGAATCTTATGAAGAAACGGATGAATCTCCAGATTCGTGAGGCTTGCGAGCCATACTAGAGTGGACAAGTCATTTATCAGAATATAGCGAATGTCCTCGCCCTTGCTTGCGCGGCGCGGTACGGAGAACGTTTCCACCCAATCGGGCGTAAAAGCCGGCGCATCTTTTTCATAAAAAAACTCACCGAAGACGCCGTTCGGAAAGCGTTTCAGCGTGACTGGTCGATTCTTGAGATGCGGCAGTAAATACTTCGAGATACGAATGTAGTAATCAATGACTTGGGCCTTCGTAAATTTGCCGGCGGGATACAGAACCTTATCCAAGTTTGAAACGGTAATCGTGCGGCCATTAACTTCTATGTTCTCTCGCTTAGTGGTCATGATCGTGCGCGAGCCAAAGAGTTGAGCCCCACTATTTTTGTCCCGAGGACCAGAGATCCTACAGCGCAATTCCCCATGGGCCATCTCCTGCTTTAATTGTGGCAATCACCTTATTCGATTCCGTATCGATCACCGATACATCATTTGACAGGCCATTTGCCGTGTACAACTTCCTGCCGTCTGCTGTAAGGGCAATACCCCAGGGACGCTGCCCGACGGGGATCAGCTGAATCAGTGTCAAAGATTCACCATCGATCACGGCCACGCTATTGCCACGACCGGTCGTTACGTAGACGCGCTTACCGTCGGAAGACACTGCGAGTCCTTTCGGTTTTAATTGGACCATGCTCTCGGCCCGCGGAAATTCTATTGTCTTGATAACACTATGCTGAGCCGTATCGACAACGGAGACGGTGTTGCCATTCTCCGCACTTATGTACGCTCGACTGCCATCGGCGGTGAAAATGGCTTCGCGCGGCCGTGCACCAACTAAGAAAGTTTTAACAGGTTGATTTGTTCGCGTATCGATCACAGTCACCGTGCTGCTGCTCTCAGAAGTAATATAGACCCAGCGTCCATCGGGACTCATGGCGGCGCCTTCAGGTTCAAGCCCTACCGGCATTGAGGCAATCACGCGGTTGGCTTGAATATCGGTAACTGATGCCGTTCCTGCGTCTTCATTCGCCACGTAGAGACGGGTCTCGTCTTTATTAACTACAAAGTTTTCGGGATCCGTGCCTGCGTCGTATTTCGCAATGACGCTTCCGTTCCTGTCGATCTTTGCAATCTTATCTTCACCCTGCGCTTGATTAGTGGGGTAACTGATTGCGACCCAAACACTCTGCTTGTCAGCGGCCAACCGAATGCCGCGTAGCCTTCCGCCCACTTTGAAGGTCGTCACGATGACATCACGCGCTGTGTCAATCACTGTGATCGTTCCGTCGCGTTCATTCGTAACGAAAACGAGTGGGCCTTTCGATTTAGAGCAATCGCAGAGACAAAAAAGCAGGAGGACAACTAGTCCATGGTAAACAACGCGGCGCCAAATAAAATTGTAGTTCATTCTTCAATCTGGACTGGCGATAATTCGGCAACATCACAGCGTAGGCGCGGTCGTTGTGGATCAGTGAGGTCGAGCTTATCCCAGGGGATTCTGTAGCTAGAAGTCTTATGAGACGCACCGAAGACCCGCAGCACAGCGCGGCCAATGGTCCAACCCGCTAAACGGTCCAGCAAAGCGTAGTCTCCTGTCAAAAACTCTTCTACGTACCACCCTCGAGTTTGTTTCCGAATCCTTATTTCCTGCAGCCGTCCGACCACTCGACCGTTTATGGCGGTTACGCGTCGGCCTAGTAATTGTTCTGCATGAATTTCCTGTGTGGCCATTTATGCTCCCGGAATTCGACCGATGACCTTCTTTCGCAACCACAACTCAAACTCGAGAGCCGGCGTTTGCTTCGCATCAACATCCGCTCGCACCTCGTTAATACCAACATGAATCTTTCCCCAGGCAATTCGATATCGATCTGTTGACGCGCCGGCTCGCTTCAGTAATGTCAGTACTGCTCGACGTAACACCTTATGCATTCGATCGATTAGAGTGATCGCGCCAACTTCGACGTACGCGACCCGTGGTTGGCCGTCGGAGGGCCACTCGATAATAATTCCATCGACACGCCCCATACGCTGCTTGTTTTGATCGAGCAACTGCTTGTCAAGACAATCCCGAAACAAATCCACGCTAGCTGCCTCCAAAAATCTGTAATGGTATTGAGACAAGGGAGAGCACAAAAGCCAGTCCGATGATAAGTAACACGACCGTGTTTGAAATCCACCCGTTACGATGGTCGCGCAAGTAGGATTTGTCGTTCATGACGAACAAGAATGGCACGATCGACACCGGTAGCGTCGCCGCTGTGAGAGCCATCGAAAAGACCGTTAGCTTTAACGGATCAATTCCAATTAGGACCACCAGCATTGCTAATAGAATTGTGCCTGTGTAGACGAGACTGAAACGCGCTTCATCGAGGGGCCTTTGGTTTTCACTCCAGTTCCAACCAAAGCCCTGCGCAGCCAGGTAAGCAATTTCCAAAGTAATTTCAAGGGCTGCGCCCAGGCAGGCGATCCCGAGCGAGGCGACGAACAACCAAAATCCAGTTCTCCCAAAAACAGGAATCAGCAATAGCGGCAGTTGTGAATAATGTTCGACTTTTATGCCCTGGGGCAGCAGTAACATCGCCGCAAGAACGAGCACAGCGACTGAGATGAAACTGCCAAAGCTCATCCCTCCAGTGGCAATCACTCGGTTTACTCCGACATAACTTTCATCCCACTCATCTTCTATCGCTCCCGAGCTGTAAAAGAAAAACAGGTATGGCGAGATTGATGCACCGAGGATTGAGACGGCGACGAACCAGTAATGCGCCTTATCGTGGACCGCGAGTGTTGGTAATACTCCGTGAACGATCTGATTCCATGGCGGACGCATGGTAATCGCGCCGGCGACGAAACAGAGCGTAACCAAGCCGAGGAGCGACACGCCTTTTTCTATAACGCCGAAGGTTCCTTTCCAGATAATCAGCCAGATTACAAACGCCACAGGTATGGCCCACCATTGAAAGCCAATGCCAGTCGCCATTTCAAGCGCAACACATACGCCCCCAAATTCCGCCGCCATTACGAGCAGACTTACTATTCCAATTACGACAAGAAGAAACAAAAAATAGTTTGAGCCGAATCGCTCGCGAATTGCATCGGGTATGGTATGGCCACTCACAGCGGCGAGGCGTCCAGATTGTTCAACCAGAAAAATCACGCACAGGCCGCCCAGGACGATCGCCCAAACGAGTTGAAAAGAGAATTCTGCACCCGCTTGGGCTGCTGTGGTGATCGAACCAATCTCTAAAAAGCCTCCGACACTGGTCACGATACCGAGCGCGATTTCGAAGATCTTTTTCATGGGCCGCGCAATACCGCTTGAGGATTTGTTGTTGCGGCTAGCGCTCTTTGTTGATCTACTAGTCGCAAATTGAGTTGGGCAAACGATACCGAGTCGTCGAGTGCTGTTTGCATTTGAGCCACGGTCTGCTCAGCCTGATTTAGAATAACCAGGGTCCCCGCTCTTCGCTGGTCCGAAATTGACTGGAGCCGTTGCCCACTTGACCGCAGTTCACTATCGAAACTGGCCAGAGCTTTCTTTGTGTAGCCTTTGGGGATTGTTCCGTTCACATAGGCCTCGCCAATCATTCGTGCACTCGCCACCCATGAAATTGCTTCCTGCACTTCTTTGGTGAACTTCTGCGAACTGCTGGCACATGATTGTCCAACCACACACAGCAGCAAGAGAAGTATTACGCGGTGACGACTAGCATTCATACTCGGTTCATCGAAGCATTAATCGGGAACTCGTCACCCGGTTTGTGCTTCGCCATGCGCATCTCAGACTCACGCATCCAGCCGACGAAGAGGGCTAAGCCAGCGATCACATAAACAAGGCCGGCAGGGATCCACATGATCAGTCCGCCAAGCTGCTGATCTTCCAGTGGCGTCATCCCCCAGGAAGCGGTCAAGCCCATGTAGGAGGGATACCAAAGGGACCCAGCGAAAGTAATTAAAGCGCCCAACACGCCGCTATGAATTGAAGTTGTAAAAACATAAAGAACCGCTGCTCCGTACCCCATCACGCCGTGCGGGCCATGAATCAGAGCCCACCAAAAAAGCAACGCAGATAATAGAAATGAAAGATGCTGAGCGGTATGCACCCATTCGTTTTGCAGTACAGCCTCAAACAAGACGGGCATATGCCACGACCATAAGGCAATCGCATGGACTAGCCAGGCAACAAACGGAATGGTTAAGGTCCTCCACGTCTTCTGCACGACTGTGAGTTTTCCGAGATAGCCTGTTCTTCGCGATAGGTTCAGCGGAAGCGCCCACATGAACGGTACCAGCGGGCGACTCAAGACAAGCAAGGGCGCAGCGATGAGCATAAGCACTTCATGCTGTGTCATGTGAGCCGAGAACAAGACCCGACCCCAGGCATGTAGAGGCGAAATCAAAGCTATAAAAAGTGACAGCCAGCCGCCAATAAAGCACCAGACCTCCAATGTCGTCGTAGTTTTTTGCTGCGGCGCGGCGCGACGTAGGTTGACTAGTCCAACCCAGAACAATGCACCTGAAAGAATAAGAGTCAGGACGACAAGAGGTTCGAAGCTCCACGCATGCGTGAGATCGCGCCAGTTGTGTGGCTTTCCCCCATGAGCGAGAGCCGGAACGCCTGTGACAAGCAAGAACGCTGCTACATGAAACGCGCGATACAGCGCACGCCTCATCGATTGATTATTTCTGACTTTCACGGTCGTCTTTATAGTTGACACGGATCAAACCTAAACGTGGCAATGGCTTGAGCAAGAATCACCAGAAAGGAGATCGCGCTACTCATCAATCCCAACACCGAAATAAACCGCACGCGTGTCGTAGTGTCGACAGCATCTGTTGGCCAAAGGGAACCGAATCGCTTCCAGGTTGCGGCTGAGACCACTCCAGAAAATATTGTCACGATCATTGCCACGGCTGTGACAATGTAGAGCGTGAGATTGCGTTGAGCTGCGCATGCTTGTCGTACCAGCACGTAATTCGTCTCCATTTGTATCGCGCAGATAATGGGCGGCAACAAGACGCCTGCCCACACCAACATCAAGCCAGTCGCATGTTTTTGATCTTGTCGCGTCGTCCTTGTCATTGTTTTCATCCGAGCCTTGGCGCGAAGTAAACGATCGCGTAAATCAAGAGCCAGATTCCCACAACCCAATACCAATAAACCGCGAGGGTTACGATATCTACGCGGTGCTTCATGTCGAACTCGCGGGTAAAAGTCCAGATAGTGAGCAGTATTGTCTCGCTCGTCAGTACGAGGAGATGCGTCATGTGCATTCCCAACATGAACCATACGATCGACCCGTAAGCGTTCGCGTCCCAGCGAAAATACATGGCTGAGAATTCAAACGACCGCAGTGTCATCGCAGCAACGCCGCACAACAGACAAATGGCCAACATCGCTTGCGTGAGTGGCCGAGCAGCCCGGCGTGCTGAGCGGTCTGCGACGATCATCGGGACACAACTCAACAACAGCAGAAACGTGTTTGCCGTCCCATAAAAGAGATCGGGAAGGGGCTTCAACGAAGCGTTGAGAGTTGCCAGAGGCGGGGGCCATAGAGCAAAGTTCTGACGCAAATAGAAATAGGTCGCGATCAAAATCGCGAACATTGACGTTTCGATCGCCAGCAAGAAGTTGTTTCCCCACCAAACGGGATCGTAAGTATCGAACTCGTGATGCGGCAGCTCGGAAACGTCAATGATTGTCCGTGCCTTCATGCTTCGGTTGCCTTCAGATCTTGAGTTGATGAAACTTTATGAGATCGCTCGCCTGATTCGCGCGCGCTCTTATTCTCGTAATTCGGATCGCCAAAGAACCACCCCGCCAGCGCAGCGCCGGCTAAGATTGCTCCCACCGCAAACGCCCAGGGGGTGAAGATGCCGACGATAAAAGTAAAGCCAGTGGCTAGCGAGACCAGAAACGGGTAAATCGAAGGGCCCGGGATCTCGAAACGCAATTCTGGCTCTGCGTCGATGACGCTCGAGACTAAACCTTCGCGCTTCGTGGTACTCAGGCCCCGCACGACAGGGCTGTCTTCCTTCGCTTCCCACAACGCGTAGCGTCCCTGCACGGTTGGGATATTATGAAAGTTGTAATTCGGCGGCGGAGAAGAGACCGACCACTCAAGCGTATCGGCGAACCAAGGGTTATCTCCCGCCATGGCGCCGTTCCGACGAGCCCAGAACACATTCGCAACAAAAACAAGGACCCCTGCAGCCAGGATAAATGCTCCGATTGAAGCGATCAGATTCAGTGTGCCCCACCCACTCTCCGGCAAATATGTATAGACACGGCGGGGCATTCCATTTAGTCCAAGTTTATGCATGGGAAAAAAAACTAAGTTGAAGCCGGTGAACATCAGCCAAAAATTCCAATGACCGGCGCGCTCGCTTAACATGCGGCCGGTCCATTTTGGAATCCAGTAATAGAAAGCACCGAACAGTGGAAAAACTGAACCGCCAATTAAGACATAGTGAAGATGAGCCACAACGAAGAACGTATCGTGAATCTGTAAATCGAGTGGTACAGATGCCAGCATCACTCCCGTCAATCCACCCAGAACGAAAATCGCAAAGAATCCCAGCACAAACAGCAATGGCGTTTTGATATTCACCTTGCCTCCCCACAAGGTTGCTATCCAGCAAAAAATTTGCACGCCACTCGGAATCGCGATCATCATGCTGGCCGCGGTGAAGAAACTTTGACCCATTTGCGGAATCGGAGTCGCAAACATGTGATGCACCCACAGACCGAAGCCTATAAAAGCGGTAGCAATGAGTGACAACACCATCGCCGTGTAGCCAAAAATCTTTCTTCGCGCAAAGGTGACAATAATCGGAGAGATAAATCCGAGTGCTGGAATGAAGATTATGTAAACCTCCGGGTGACCGAAGAACCAGAAAAGGTGCTGGTAAAGAATCGCATCGCCGCCTTCGGCAGGATTGAAGAAGTGCGTATCGATTAATCGATCACTCGCCAGCAGGCTGCTGGCTAACATCACAGCAGGCATGGCAAAAATGATCATGCACGATGTAATCAACTGCGCCCACAAGAAAAGGGACATGCGATGGAGCGACAATCCTGGCGCGCGCATTTTGAATATCGTACCGATAACTACAATCGCGCCAACCAGGGCGGAAATCTCTGTAAACGTGATCATCTGCGCCCAGATATCCACGCGTTTGCCCGGGGAATAGCCCGGACCCGAGAGCGGTACATAAGCAAACCAACCAGCATCGGGACCGGTATTACTTAGAAGCGCCACGTAAAGCAGAATGCCGCCGATCAGATAAACGAAATACCCGTACGAATTCAGTCTGGGAAAGGCCACGTCCCGCGATCCCACCATAAGCGGCACCAGATAGACCCCCATCGCCGTCATGATCGGAACGGCAAACAAAAACATCATTGTCGTACCGTGCACAGTGAATATCTGGTTGTATTGATCTGGATTCAGAAAGTGATTTTCCGGGCGCGCAAGTTGAATCCGCATTAGCGCAGCCTCAATGCCTCCAAAAAGAAAAAAGATAAAGGCGGTGACGATGTAGCGCAGCGCGATCGCTTTATGGTCGGTATCAGTGAGCCAACCGACCACGCCTCGCGGTCGCGCCCAGGTGCGTTCAAGCTCCTCTTTCTCGCGCGCCGCAACGGCTGCGAGATCTTCGTCACTCACTGTGGAGTGTTTTGCTTTCCCAATTTGCGATGCGTCGTTCATTTCAAACTTTGTAAATAATCCAGCAATGGCTCTAAGTCTGCCTGGGATAAATTGTTCTCCGGCATCTTGTTTCCCGGCTTAATGTCCTGCGAATTTATGATCCAATGAGCCAGATGCTCACGCGTATTTGGAAGCGTTCCAGCGGCGATGGTGTTGCGGCTGCCAATATGAGTAAGGTTTGGACCGATGTTGGATCCAGCTGGCGTGCCGTTGATCGCGTGACACATTACACACGCAGAAGCTAGGAATACTTCTTGTCCATGCTTCTGCGAGTCTGTAATGGGCGACACGGAAGTTTGCTCCGCGTTTTGCCGCCACGCGTTGAACTGGTCTGTCGACTCCGCCACAATCCATAGCGCCATGTGCGCGTGTTGCAATCCGCAGTATTCGGCACACTGGCCTCGATAGACTCCCGGCTTGTCCGCTTGCAGCCATATCGTATTGATCTTTCCGGGAATCAGATCTTTCTTCCCCATCAAGTTGGGCACCCAAAAACTGTGAACCACATCCGTCGAGCGCAGGCTAAATGTAATTGGGACACCGACCGGAATATGGATTTCGTTCGCGGTCGCAAAGATATTGCTGGCCGATGGATCAAGGTAACGAGCTTCCCACCACCATTGATGTCCCGTCACCTCAATTGTCAGGGCGTTTTTGTTTGACAGTTCGGCCGTCAAGGAACGACCGACAGAAAAACTTACAATCAAGAAGACGAACATTATTACGACGGTAAGTACGGCGGCGCTTATCACCGCATTCCTTCTACGACGTTCGCCGTCAAGCAATGGATTGAGGAGCGGCTGTAAAGAAGAATGCGAAGTGCGTTTGGCAATCGCCACGAACAAGGAAATCATTACTGCCATGAACACAGCCGCACAGACGTAGAACATCAACCACCAGAGCGAACTTATTTTTTGAGCTTGTGGACCGGCAGGATTGATCGAATTCTGAATACCTCCGCACGACACCATGGTTGCAGCGACAAGTCCCGTTAGAAACAGTAAGGCGGACTGATATTTTAGTCTGCGTAGTTTCATGGTCGTTGGGCTGACGGCGGCAGTCCGGACTCCTGGGGCGTTTTCCTTTCTGTGCGTTGCTCGGAGCGTCGGCTGTTCATATCGTCACTCCGCGAGGGTGCTACATCCTTCCTCAGTTGTCCGCTCATCGAGCGTACGTATGCAACTATCTGTCGAACTTGATTGTCGGGAATCTTATGACGGAAAGAAGGCATACCATTGGGGCGGCCTTCTATGATCGTCGCGTAAATGTTTTCAGGTTTGTCACCGTAAACCCAAAGTTCGTCCATAAGCGCTGGGCCAATGCCACCGCCGCCATTAAAGTGACAACCCGAACAGTTGTATTGAGTGAAGAGGCGCTTGCCTTCATTCACTTCATAGGCTCTATCCTCTGCGGGGTTGTTCAACGATGGAGCAGGTGGTGGCGAGCCAGGCTGAATGTCACTAAGCGTCAGCTCATAGGTTTTGAAGGTGGAAGGCGGCTGTTGAAACGTGCGTTGTTCGCGTTTGCAGGACATTAAGCCGCACAAACAGAAAACGATCAAAACAATTCGCGCACTTGAGCCCTTGCGCGGCCGCCGTTCGACGAGGCTTCTTATATTTGATTGCCTCATCCTTCGCCTCCTTTCCCCGAATCGACCCGTGGCACTCCATATTCGGCAAGTATGTGGTCAATTTCTGCACGGCGCCTTTCCAGAACTTGTTCGACCTGTTCTTTCAGCTGTTGATCGCCCCGACGCACGCCCATCGCGATGTCAAAGACAAATGGCAGAAATGGTCGATCAATTTGCGGTGTCACCGGGGCTATTTCGAGGGCTGACGGCGATTGCTTTGAGAAGTAACCAGCTACGGGGCCCCAAACAATTGCAAGATCGATCTGTTTTTTTGCTACCGCTTCAACTATTCGCGCCGGTGGATTCGGTTGAGCGTAATCACCATAAACCGTGAAGCCTTTTACATTCGTAATAATGCCGCGGTTGCTAAGCGCATGTGCAGGTGGTGAGTTACTGAAATCATCGCCCACCATCTGCACGCCTATTCTCAGGCTGCGGAGACGCGGGTCATCGAGTGACTCAATATTTAACCGGCGATCCTTGCGGGAAATGAAAACGTAGCTCGAACGGTAGTAGGGTGAGGTTGTAAGTGCCATCTCGAACCCTGCCGGTACGCCCATTACTAAGTCGCAGGTTCCGGCCTTCAGTGTGTTACGGATGAAGCCGCGTCGCTGAGCCCACCACGTATATTCCACACGCTCACCCAGATCGTTAGCCAACAAGTTTGCGATCTTGTTCTCAAAGCCTTGCTGCTTGTCGTTTGAGAAAGGAAGGTTGTTTGGATCAGCACATATGCGAAGCACGCCAGCGGGACGGTCAATTGGGGGTGCCGTCAAAGCTTGCGATGAAGAGCTGTTTACAGGGACGTGAGTAGAACAGCTTAGCACCAGTGCAGTGCTCGCAATGCCGACATTCAGTTTAAGGAAGCGCGAAAACATAAAGCATGCCTCCTTTAGTCGTGGCGTTCGGCAAATCTCCCATGGCGCCGACGAACCCCAGAGCTGCGGTTGGATCGCGAGGATCTAGTGCGCCGGCGACAATGGCGCCAGACCATCCGCCTACGCCAGCGAGAATTGCCACATATTGTTTTCCATCTGGCCCGCGATAACTGATCGGCTGGCCGATAATTCCCGAACCACATTTGAACTGCCACAGCAGCTTGCCATTTGTTGCATCTACCGCTTTGAACCAACCATCCATCGTGCCGTAATAAACCACGTTACCGGCGGTTGCGAGTGCGCCGCTCCACACCGGAAAATTTTCGGGGATGGCCCAAACCTTTTCGTTCTTAACTGGATCCCAGGCGAGAAATTCTCCGCGGTTGCCGCCAGGTCCGGCGTACATGCGCACGTTTGCGCCGACGTAAGGTGTGCCGGCTATGTAATTTGCTTCAACGCCTTCTTCGTCCATGCAGAGATTCTGGTGAGGGATGTAAATCAAACCTGTACGGGGCGAGAAGGCGGATGGCTGCCAATCCTTCGCGCCCGGAGCGGCAGGACAAATCTCACGAATGACTTTTCCGACTTCGGGTTTCTTCTCTTCGTTATAGAGCAGCTTGCCCGAATTTAGATCAACGCCCAGCGTCGAGGTGATATACGCGAAGGGATTCGCCGAGAGCACCTGGCCGTTCGTGCGATCTATTACGTAGACGTAGCCATTGCGTTCAGGTCTTACTAGAACCTTCCGCAATTGTCCGTTGAAAGGAATGTCGAGCAGAATCTGCTCGTTGATACCGTCGTAGTCATGGAGATCGTGCGGACTAAATTGATAGAACCAGCGCGCATCTCCCGTATCGGGATCGCGAGCGAAGATGCCGCACGTCCATTTGTTATCACCGGGCCGTTGATCGGGATTCCACGGACCTGGATTGGCGGTGCCGTAGAAGATCAAATTCTGATCCGGATCGTAAGAGATCCATCCCCACATTGTTCCACCGCCAATCTTCCATGCATCGCTGGGCCAGCTCGCAACTCCCAAGTCCTTTCCCTGATCCTGTGGATAGAACGGATGAAAGTTTGCGCCAATCAGAACCTCTGAGTCCGGACCCGTGTGATAAGCGCGCCAGGCAATCTTTCCGTCTGAGGCGTTCAGGGCTGTCAACCAACCGCGCACACCAAACTCGCCCCCGCTGTCTCCAACCAGCACTTTGTCTTTGACAACAAGCGGGGCCATCGTGATCGATTCGCCTTGCGTGTATTCGCCAACTTTGGTGTTCCAGATCAGCTTGCCTGTATTTGCATCCAGCGCAATCGTGTGCGCGTCAAGCGTGTTGAAGAAAATCTTGCCGTTAGAGTAGACGACGCCGCGATTCACAAAATCGCAGCAAGCGACGCCTTGGGCAGAAGCAGCAGGGTTAGGTTCGTATTTCCATTTGACAGGGGCACCCGCTTGGGTCAAGTCCAGCGCGTACACAATATTCGGATAGGGCGTGACCACATACATTGTGTTGTTTACGACTATCGGCGCAGCTTCGTGACCGCGCAGGACACCGGTCGAAAAAGTCCACGCCAGTTTCAGCCCCGCGACATTTCCGCTATTGATTTCGTCCAGTCCGCTAAACCGCGTACTGGCATAGTTCTTAGCGGGCATGACCCATTGGCCATCTTCGGATTCGCTGGAGACCTGAGCTCCGGTGGGTGCAGTCAATACTTTATTCGGCGAGGGAGGCGTCGGCGGTCCATGGAACGTGCAGCCTGCGCACACAATGGTTACTAAAAGTGCAGCGCTCCGAAAACAGTGGCTCAACAACGTTCGCACTGAGAATCCTCGCCGTCCATCCTTGGGCACTTTGAATTTACGACTTCAGTGCAAATTGCGGCCCAGTCAATCAGCAAAAACCCAACGCTCGCTAAGAAGAAGAAGTCAACATGCGTTCGATCTATTTCAAAGCACACTTTTTCGAAAGAATCGAATAGCGACTAACGTTGATTGCGAGGCAGACCCTTTCCGAAGTGGCCCAGAGAGACTTTGTCGAACTGCTAGTTGGCTGTTTGAGTGGAGAACAATGGAACTCCGGAAGTGTATTGAAGACTTACATAGCAATATGAATTTGGGAACTGAGCTCACGTCGCACCTTGTTACTTGGGACCCATTTAAATGTTCGGCGTCCTGGTTCAGAGTTTTCAAAATTTGCAAGGGAAGCAGTCAGGTGCCTAGGAATGTGAGCCTAATCAAAGGCGGTTAGAGCCGCAAGCGATCCACAGGTTAAGTTTCGCGGCTGGAATAAACGAGTGATTCCAAAGGACTTCACGAGGGGTTTTACACGGTAGGCGTCTGGGTTCAAATCCCCACGCTCGTATCAATAGTTTCACGCCGTACATTTCCTGGATGTTGGCGGATTGAGTTCCTTGCTCGTCTTAACGATCTCATCGTGGCAACCAGAGCAGTTGCGATGGAAGGCTTGTTGGTTCGTCAAAGTAACCAACTCAGTATGCTTGAGAGGTTCAAAAGGAACGAATGGGTCATTTTGCGCGTAGATAAGAATAGTAGTCGTCGGCATCTTTGAAGCCTCCATCATGGGCTGTATAGCGCCATCAAGATCTCTGATCGTGCGCACTAAATGAAGATCGCTTGTATCGTATAGGTCCGGATGGAGAGATCGTGTTGAGCCGCAGACGACACAAACTCGAAATTTGACTGCCTCTGCGCAGGAGCTCACATCGACTGCCGCCAACACTGCGCAAACGTGAGACCTGTCTTGGCAAGGCCCTTGACCGTAAGCGCCCTAAGTGGGTAACCGCACAGACGATGATGATACGCTTCGTTTGTGCGCCTTGAATCGACAATAGAACAGTGGTATTACGCGGTTATTTGCCATGCTTGCGGAAGACGAATTCCTTTCTCAAGTGTCGAAGCCGACATTCCCACTTACGCTATTGAATTAACTTGTTTGGAATGCTTCAAGGCTTGCGATTACTCCCCAACCGAGTTTGTCAGAGTTGCCGCATCGGAATAACTCTCTAACAAACTTCGAGATCGTCCTAAGAACGTTTCAGGTTGTTGCGCGTGGTCGCACAGAACTCGCCAGAAAAAAGACCAGGCTCCCTGTAAGAGTCAGGATGTCAAAAAGTTGAGATGGCCCAGAGAATTCTAGTGGTGGATGATAACCGGGAACTCCAGAAGCTGGTCCGCAGCGCTCTGGAGCATAAGGGTTACGACGTACTTACCGCAGGTGATGCAGTCCAGGGCTTAGAGCTTATAGCAAGAGGTAAGATAGATCTGGTACTGCTTGATGTGATGATGCCAGGGATGGATGGTCTAACTATGCTGTCGCATCTCCGCGAACATAACGATAATCTGCGCGTTATTATCATGACAGCTCTCAATACTCCCGAAACAGCCGTTAGTGCCCTCCGTGACGAAGCGTGTGATTGGCTCAGGAAGCCCTTTGAGATTCAACAACTACTTTCGGCGGTCCAGACGGCGCTGGAGCTCAACCCGCATAATCGAAACATTGAAGTCCTGTCGGCCCAACCCGAATGGATAGAGCTTCGTGTACCCTGCGATCCTGCGGCAGTCGATCCGTTAGAGAGACTGATGGCCCAGTTGAAAACCGATTTGCCGCGGGAAACGCGTGAGAATGTCACGTATGCCTTTCGCGAGATGCTCCGCAACGCGATAGAGTACGGCGGAAAGAACGATCCCAGCCAATATGTTGAGGTTAGTTATCTGCGCACGCCGCGGCTCATCCTTTACCGAATAAAGGATCCGGGCGCGGGCTTCCGCATTGAATTCCTCAAGCACGCTGCTATTCTGAACCCGGAAGGCCACCCACTTGGGCATGAAAACGTGCGCACTCTGCAGGGTTTGAGGCCTGGAGGGTTTGGCATTCTCATTGCTCGCAATATGGTGGATGAGATGATCTACAACGATCGTCATAACGAGGTTGTATTGATCAAATATTTGGACCCAGCTTCCAATCCGCGAACTAGCGCTTGTACGGACTCCGGCCGCAGCAGAATAAGCCCTTACGCGGACTCGCCGTGAGCGAGCTTCTTTGCTGAGTTGCGTGGGCGAGGCGCTGAAGCGCAACGTTCCGCGGCTCCCCTCGAGCCCGACAACCTTATTTCTACTAAGCTACAAGTATCAAAAGTGGACTCAAAGCCAACCAACGATTCAAAGAGTTTTGCCGCTTCGGCACACTCATAATCGCTGCCTCCTCACTATATATAGCCGCTCTAAATAAGGCTTCTCGAGACGGCGAGTGAAAGACCCTCTTTACCACTCTCCCTTCGTTCGCCTTCCTTAATTGAGGAATCGTGAGGGGGCCCCAAGGTGTTTCAAACATAGGGAGGACTGTTGACGGACGCGCAGAAGGACTCTAGAATATGCAGGAATCTGCAGATGTGCATATCCGAGTATCAGAGAGCATGAAGTACAGCGAGTAAGCCCTGAATGAGACAGCAACTGAGCGACTTCAAAGCTGACTTTTTCAAAGCCCTGGCTCACCCCTTAAGAATCTCTATTCTTGATGCGTTACGGGAGGGCGAGCTGACGGTTAACGAGATCAGCCAACGTTTTGATGTTGAGCAGGCAAACGCCTCACAACAACTTGCCGTGTTGCGCAATAGAAATATTGTCGTTACGCGCAAAGATGGCGCGAACGTCTATTACTCTGTGAGCGACAAAAGCATATTCAAGTTGCTTGATGCTGCCAAAGAGATCTTCAACAACCACCTGGTTGGAGTCCGTAGCATGCTTGAGGAGATTCATGGGAGCCAGCCAAGCAAAGCGAGGCGCCGCCAGCTATCACAACGAGCTCGTTAGACAAGATGCTTCAACTCACAGAGACCGTCCACCGAAGGAAACAAGCTATCCCTGGAGAGGGGAAGACGTCGCGCAGGTTGTTGGTTAGGAAGTCTCCGCTGCACGGATTAGGTTGTTTCGCAAGCGTCCGTTTTTTGCAAGGCAACCGCATAGCCGAATACGCTGGCGAAAAGATTAGTCGCAAGGAGGCAATGAGGAGGATGAAAGGATCGAGCGGCAAGCGCATCAGTGAACTGGAGACGGAATGGTACATCGACGGCAGTGTAGACGGGAACCAGACTCAGTATATAAACCACTCCTGCGATCCTAATGCCGACGCATTCGTTATCGACGGATCTTTATTCATCTTCGCATTACGTGAGATAGCGCCGGGAGAAGAGGTTACAGTCGACTATTTGAACTCCTTCGAACAGGATCAATCGGTCTGTCAGTGTCGCACGGCTTCATGCCCTCAAGGGAATATTCAGAAGGCCGCATAAATAGTGGTTGAAGATAGATGTGTCTGGACCTGGCACCGACCGCTAAGTTCTTCGCTTTTAAAAAACTGTGACATCGCTGAACACAAAGTGGATTCCAAAGTCAGTCTTGTGTTTGCAAGCCGAGTACACCAGACGTGACCTCATCTCGGACCTGATTGCGGGTCTGACTGTGGGGTTAGTTGCGCTCCCTCTGGCTATGGCCTTTGGGATCGCATCGGGCGTGACGCCACAAGCGGGCATCTACACGGCCGTCGTCGCTGGTTTTCTCATATCTGCTTTAGGCGGTTCACGCCTTCAGATCGGTGGTCCCACTGGAGCGTTCGTCGTTATCGTAGCGGGAATCATCGGAGCCCATGGAGTCTCTGGTCTGCTAATGGTCACCATGATGGCCGGAGTAATTCTATTGCTCATGGCGGTGACAGGTTTGGGAACGGCGGTGAAGTATATTCCTCGACCAGTCACTATTGGCTTCACGAATGGCATTGCCATACTGATCGCTTCGACACAAGTGAAGGACTTTCTGGGTCTTGAAAGCGGAGCGATACCAAGCGAGTTCATATTCCGAATGCGTGTGCTGGTGAATAGTCTCAACAGCGTTCACTGGCCCGCGTTGCTGATTGCCATCAGTTCGCTTCTCATCATTCTGATATTGCCCAGATTTACGAAACGCGTACCTGGCTCAATCGTCGCACTGGTGTTGGCTACCACTGCCGTAGCAGTTTTTGGATTTCCGGTGGAGACCATCGGCAGCAAGTTCGGTGGTATTCCTACCGGGTTGCCACACGTTTCGCTGCCACAGTTTCGACCCGATCTGATCGTTCCTCTCCTGCCCGCTGCCGTAACAGTAGCTATGTTAGCTGCCATCGAGAGCCTCCTATCCGCAGTAGTTGCCGATAACATGAGCGGAGACAGACACAACTCCAACATGGAATTGCTCGCGCAAGGCGTTGCCAACATCGCCGTACCTTTGGTTGGAGGTATACCAGCCACGGGAGCGATCGCGCGCACTGCCACAAACATTAAATCGGGCGCTCGCACCCCGGTCTCCGGAATGGTCCATGCTTTGACATTGGTCGTAATCTTAGTGGTCGCCGCTCCACTCGCGCGTTTTATTCCACTGGCTACTCTGGCAGCAATTCTTTTTGTGGTCGCCTACAACATGAGTGAGTGGCGCGAAGTAAGGACAATACTCAAACTATCGAAGGCGGACATCATTGTATGGGTGATGACTTTCGCTCTTACTGTACTAGCTGATCTGACTGTCGCCGTCGAGATCGGAATGCTCTTCGCTGCTCTCCTTTACATCTACCGGGTCTCGCAAACGACCACGGTGGCTCCGGTGACAGAGGAA
>DASYPT010000096.1:0-111426 GCA_036006355.1 Pyrinomonadaceae bacterium
GCTTATAAGGACGAGAACTGGGTTTTGAAAGACGTCTCGTTCACGGTCGAGCCAGGCCAATCAATCGCGTTGGTCGGTCATACCGGCTCAGGTAAGACGACGATTACGAACCTTCTCATGCGTTTCTATGACATTCAACGCGGACGAATTCTGCTTGATGGCGTAGATCTACGAGAGTGGGACCTAAAGGCACTCAGGGAAAACTTTGCGGTCGTACTGCAAGAAGTTTTTCTGTTTAGTGGAACGATTGCGGGGAACATTCGATTAGGTCGAGAAGAGATCTCAGAGGACCGAGTGGAATGGGCCGCAAGGGAAGTCCATGCCGACCGTTTCATCGAGAGGCTGAAAAATGGATACAAGGCCGAAGTAAGGGAACGAGGCGCAGGTCTTTCAGTGGGGCAGAAACAGCTGATTTCGTTTGCCAGAGCGTTGGCTTTCGATCCAGCTTTGCTAATCCTGGACGAAGCAACAAGTTCAATTGATACAGAAACCGAGCAATTGATTCAGCGAGCGATCGAACGGGTGATGCGCGACCGTACTTCGATTGTGGTGGCCCATCGACTCTCAACAATCCAAAACGCCGACAGAATCATCGTGTTACATCATGGTGAGATTCGCGAGCAGGGAACTCACCAGGAGTTGTTGGGACAACGAGGACTTTATTGGAAGCTTTATAAATTGCAGTACGCGCGGGAGGAGGATTTGGGACATGTTGCCGATTTCCAATTGCCGATTTCCGATTTTGCTGGAATGTCCGACGACCTTTAGTTTGTCGGACATTCCAGCAATCAGCAATCGGCGATCGGAAATTGGCAATAGTTCATGCAGGTTTATTGAACCGTTTCGGATCGATCGGCACGTTCAGTTTTATCTCGGTGACCTTCCGCACGCCGCTGAAAGACGGATCAACTGCCGAGAAACGGATCGTAAACGGGAGCTTCATGCCCTCGACGTCTTTGTAATCCGAAAAATCAACCTGGTCCGGAATCGTGCCTACTGGTGTAGTCGTTGAACTGGTTCGCCGGGTCAATAAACCCGTTTCGGCATCAAAGAACAGCGTCTCACGTTTGCCGCTGGTCGTTGTTCCTCGTACGACATAGACATCACGTCCATCGATCTTTTGTTTACCACCGAATGAGACCCGACTGAATTGATCCTTCAGCTTCAGATCAACATATAGAAGTGAATAGCGACGGATGTAACTGATTTCAAAATCCGTTAGGTCTCGAATACCACGATCAGTCTTCTCCCACCCAGTGGCGCCAGTCAGAGCGCGTTCGACGACTCCCTGTGGTGTAGTCAAGACGGCAAGAACAGAATCGGGGCCTGATTGATTCAACTCATAGCCGACTTCTGTTCCCTGGCCCGTAATCAGGGTTCCCTTCATAACGCGAGATTTGAGTTTCTCAATCGCTTGGATGCCACCTACAGCTTGGTAATACTTGTCGATAATCTGTTCCGCTGTTGGGTTAGGTTGTTGTGCGGTAGTTGACGACGGTGAGGGCGAAGGTCTTGGTTCCGGAGTTGGCAACGGCACGCTTACAGTATGCACGACCGACGTACGGCCGCGATGACAGGTGTAACAACTAACCTCTGGATTGCCTCGGAAATTTCCTTTGTTGATTCCCATGACCATCGTGATCATTTCTCGAGCAGTTTTCTTTTCTGCTTTCTCGTCTGATCCAAAGTCCCACTTGCCATCTTTGTTCACGTGACAGTAGGTACAGCGAACACCGAGTGAGGCCCCGATGAAATTCATTAGCGGGATAAGCTGTGAGTCAGGAAGTCCCTTCAGCACTTGAATATTTGCGCGCGTTTGGTCGACCGTCTTTTCAGCCGGAACTGTGGGGGCTGGTGTAGTTGTGTTTTGCGCGGAGGTGCGATTAATAACAACAGTCAGAACCGCAGCGACTAACAGTATGAGCAGAGTCAATCTGAGGAAATTCTCTTTTAGCGGAGACATGAGACGACAGCTCCCTGATTAATGTGTTGTATTTGGAAAGCATAGTGAGGATAACAGCAAGTAGCAGCCAGACACCACCGGCTTTAGGCGGTGGTATTTCAACTTCACAGCTACCACCAGCAGCAAACCCTCCGGACACCACCGCGCTTCAGCCGGTGGTCCTTCAATTTCTTGGCTACCCCCTTCGCGCAAACTTCCCCTGGAAGAATTATTCGCCTATGCGAAGCATCCCAACCATCAAGGTTTGGCTAGCTGTAAAATTAAAGTACCACCGGCTGAAGCCTGGTGGTGTCTCAGGGCAATATGATCGCTTTGTAGTTGTGAAATTAAAGTACCACCGGCTGAAGCCGGTGGTGTTCTTGATCAATTCTCGGCAACGGCGGGCATAGAGGTTCGTGCTTTCATCGGAACGAGAGTCTCAAACGATTTATAAATTTGCAGGTACATTTGAGTCTCGCGAGGAATCAGCAATCGCCAGTCTTCGTTTCCTCGTTTTATGTATCCGGGCAACTTGGCGGCGTTTGAGTTATAAGCTGCGGCGAGCAGTTCAGGAGTGGTGGCGATCTTCGCGCTCAGGGCATATTTGACGTCTTCGTTAGCAGTGAGATCGTTCCAGGTATCCTGCATGTAAAGCAGCATTGCTTGCAACGCGTTCGCATGGTTACGCATGCCAGTGACGAAGTCTGGAATCAATCCCACGCCTGGATGTCTCTGTCTGATGAGGTTGTACGCCCAGGGAATCATCTGAACCATGCCACCTGCCCCGGCGCTGCTGACGGAGTAACGATAAGTGTCGAGCTGGTTGAGCGCGTAGAGGGAATATATCTCATCGTAAAGTGCCAGACGGTTTTCCGCGCGAAATCTCTCGTGGTCAATGTGCTCGACAACACACAACCGCTCAGCAACATTCAGAATGTCTGGTGAAATCGCGACTCCACGTTCACCGAGCCTGCGCACTGCCAGGTCGAGCATGTTGTGTACATATGCCTGGCCGGAGTTCGCGAGGTCTTTTGACAACAAAGCCGGATGCGCGGAGGTGTAGTAAGCCATCTCCGTAAACAGACCGTTGTGTTCGATTGGATATTCAACGGTGAGTGGTACGAGGTCGTTCCCTTGAGGTGTGGAGATTGTCAGCGCGGTATTTACGCCGTTCGCCCGAAGCACACGTATTGTGAGTTCTGTGCCTAATGAACTTGGTAAGGTAACTTCACTGCCTTTCTTAAGAAACGTGTCCTTCGACAGCGTCACTAAATGTGTACGCTGAGTAGATCGGTCAAGTGCGGCGACAGTCACGAATTGAATATTTGGTGTTGTCGTCAGTGCGGTGGTCATCGGCTTCGACTTGAGTAGCCGCTCCGCTTCACTGATCCGCGACTGAATCAAAGGTGGTGTGAGCGCCATGGGGCTGCGACTGGTGAACTCAGCAGTTGCCGATTCCTTTACAGCTGGCACTGACGCCGGTGTGCTTGTTTGGGGAATTGTTTGATTAGTAGGTTGTTGGGCTAACTGGGAAACCGTTCTGGGGCGTGTTTGACTGGTATCGGTTTGACCGAAGACATTTGAACAGAGAATGACCAGAGCCACGAAAATCAGTGCACGAGGGGAAATACTTTTCATATGTATTCAGGAGAGATTAGATCAAAATATCTCACCGGGGGGCGGTGAGCTTTCGTTAGATTCACTCATGCCCGGTGGAGTTGTCAACTTGTTTTTGAGGACGCGACCGACCCTTATCCACAGATTACGCAGATTACACAGATTTTCTTCGTGAATCGCGAATCGTAAATAGTAAATCGTGGCCACAATCTTGGTGTGCGATTAACGATTAACGATTGACGATTGACGATTCGTGCGATTGACAATTCACGATTCACGATTCACGATTCACGCGGCCTATCTTAAAGCTGAAATCTGACAATATCTTGAAGGGAGTTTTCCATGCGAGCTTTGTTCGGCGCTCGTCCTATCGTTGCCTTTGCCTTCGCGTCACTCCTAACCGTTTCTCTATTCTTTGTTCTTAATGCTGGTGCCCAAACTTCAATCGCAGGTAGCTCAAACAAGATGGTGAAGACTTTTGAATATCCGCCGGCCAGAAAAGCAGATCAGGTTGACGATTATCACGGCGTCAAAGTAGCCGACCCTTATCGCTGGCTTGAAGATCTCGATTCGCAAGAGACAAGGCAGTGGGTCGAAGGAGAAAACAAACTGACCTTTTCATTTCTCAGTTCGATCCCAGCACGTACAAGTATCAAAGATCGGCTTACAAAACTTTGGAACTATGAGAAGTATGGCATCCCTTTCAAAGAAGGGAATCGCTACTTCTATTCGCGTAACAGTGGATTACAAAATCAGAGCGTTCTCTATACAGTGACCTCAATCGATGGGGAACCAAAACTTCTTCTCGATCCAAATACGTTGTCAACAGACGGCACAGTCGCACTCTCGGGGATGAAGGTTAGCAACAATGGAAAACTGCTGGCCTATAGCCTCTCAGCTTCCGGATCTGATTGGCAGGAATGGAGAGTACTTGATGTTGAGACAGGAAAGGATCTCGGTGACGATCTGAAGTGGGTGAAGTTTTCGGACGCTTCCTGGACACACGATGACAGCGGTTTCTTTTACTGTCGCTACGACGAACCGAAGAGTGATTCGTTAAAGGCCACTAATTATTTTCAGAAAGTCTATTTCCACAAACTCGAGACACCGCAGTCAGATGACGCGCTGGTGTACGAACGTCCAGATCAAAAAGACTGGTTATTTGGCGCGCACGTTACAGAAGACGGCAATTACCTCATCGTATCTATATTTCAAGGAACCGATACGAAGAATCGCATTTACTACAAGGACCTGCGAAACAAAGACGCGCAAGTTGTAAAGCTTCTTGATAACTTCGATGCTGCGTACAGTTTTGTCGGTAATCGCGGAACCCGCTTCTGGTTTCAAAGCGATCTTCAAGCCTCGCGAGGAAAGATCATAGAGATCGATGTGAAGCAGCCTGGACGAGAAAACTGGAAGGTGATAGTGCCCGAGAGTCGAGAAGCCTTACAGAGTGCGACGTTTGTCGATCAGAAGTTTGTACTGAACTATTTGAAAGATGCTTACACGCAAGTCAGGCTTTACGACCTAACTGGAAAGTTAGTTCGGGAAGTGCAGTTTCCGGGAATCGGATCAGCGGAAGGGTTTGGCGGCAAGTCTACGGACAAAGAAACTTTCTATTCCTTCACGGGATTCACAACACCCACGACCATTTATCGTTACGACACAACCACCGGTAAGAGTTCGGTCTTCCGCGAACCGAAGGTTGATTTCAACCCGGCGGACTTTGAAACGAAACAGGTCTTCTACACGAGCAAAGATGGAACCAGGGTTCCGATGTTCCTCACGTACAAGAAAGGTCTGAAGCTCGATGGAAACAACCCGACGTATCTTTACGGATATGGCGGCTTCAACATTTCATTGTCTCCGGCGTTCTCGGTGGGCAATCTGGTATGGATGGAGTTGGGCGGAGTCTATGCGCAACCAAATCTGCGTGGCGGTGGCGAGTATGGCGAAGAGTGGCATCAGGCAGGGATGAAACTGAAGAAGCAGAATGTCTTCGATGACTTCATCCGAGCTGGCGAATGGTTAATTGACAATAAGTATACGTCGACACCAAAGCTCGCAATTGGCGGAGGCAGTAACGGTGGATTACTGGTTGGGGCAGCGATGACTCAGCGTCCCGATTTGTTTGGTGCCGCGGTGCCTCAGGTCGGTGTGATGGATATGTTGAGGTTTCAGAAGTTCACGATTGGCTGGGCATGGGTTTCGGATTATGGCTCATCTGACAACGCCGATGAATTCAAAGCGTTGTACGCTTATTCTCCGTTGCACAACATCAAACTCGGAACGTCATATCCGGCCACAATGGTGACAACGGCCGATCACGATGATCGGGTCTGGCCGGGTCACAGTTTCAAATTCGCAGCCACACTGCAGGCGGCGCAGTCTGGTAGTGCGCCAGTGTTAATTCGAATTGAAACAAAAGCTGGACATGGCGCAGGAAAGCCAACAGCGAAGGTCATTGAGGAGATCGCAGATCGCTGGGCGTTTCTTGTGAAGACTCTCGAGATGAAGGTAGATAATGGTTAGTATAGGTCCTATAGGTCCTATAGGTCAGATAGGTCCTATACCACTGACCACTGACTCTCGCTCAGTCTGACCACGGTGCGGGTTTGCGGACCCACCGAAACTCTCGCAACTTCTTCAATAATTCTTCAGGCAGTGGTCCCTCATCACTCGCCGCAATGTTCGACTCAACGTGGTTCAGCTTACGCATGCCGGGAATAATCGTTGAGACGTCATCGTTGCTTAGAATGAAGCGCAACGCTAATTCGGGCAATGTGATATTTGTCGAATGCTCTCGGTTCCACTCAGTCAAAAGTGTCTTCAGCTTTTCAGCTCTTTCGACACTCGGAATCAGGTTCTCGGGGCTGAAATAGTTGTTGCGCCAGTCTCCTTCGGGCCACTTGCTGTCTTTTGTCAACGTGCCGGTCAACGTTCCTTCATCGAAAGGCACACGCGCAATGATTGCAACATTCAGTCTGTGACACGCTGGAAACAATTCATCTTCGGGATTCTGATCGAAGATATTGTAGATAACCTGCACTGAGTCAATCTCGCCGGTTCGAACAGCCTCCAAACCATTCCATGGCTCCCAGCGATTGATGCTGATACCGATTCCTCTGATCAGTTTTTGACTCCGCAGGTCGTCGAGTTTGTAGAACCATCGATCGTCACGCATCCAGTGATCACTCCACGTATGAAGTTGCACTAGGTCAAACCGTTGTAGATCGGCGTTCTTCAAACTTCGATGGACAAACTCTTCAACGTGATCCGGTGGGTATGATTCCATGAAACTTGAATCCGCGAGCGCCGGCCATTGCATATTCTTCGGTGGAACTTTCGTGGCTGTGTACAGTTGCTTACCCGGGTTTGCCCTGACTATCTGGCCTAACAAGTTTTCGCTGCGGCCCTCCCCGTATGCATAAGCGGTATCGAAGAAGTTGCAGCCGAATTCTACTGACGCCTGCAGAGATTCAAGTGATTCGCTATCATTGGAGTTAGACCAGCTGCCCATTCCCCACATGCCGTAGCCAATGTCGCTTACCTGCCATTCAAGCCTGCCGAATTGTCGATAATTCATTGTTCTCTCCACGGTGAATTCTGATTACGGTTGGTTGCATTTACGACAAGCTAAAGCATCTCGGACCAAAACGGAAACGCCCGAGATCTCCGAGGAGTTGGGACAGGCCCGAAGGTCCGACGAACTTTAGCCTTTGAATTCGAATAAGACCCAGACAGCCGGTGGCCTAATTATTTTCCATATATCATTTGACATTTTTTAGTTGCCATTTGTTTTGATTAACTTATCATTTACCCGAATTCTCACATTCGGAGACCTCACAATGAAGAAATCTGATAACGACTCACAAGACTCTGCAAACTCACAAACCTTCGCTGACAGACTCGAAGACAGATTGATTGATTTTGCAGTACGGATTATTCGGCTTGTCGCGCGAATGCCGAAGACGCCCGCGGGCAAACATGTCAGTGGTCAGATCCTGAGATCGGGCACGTCTCCAGCACCCAATTATGGCGAGGCTCGCGGAGCAGAGAGCAGAGCCGATTTTATTCACAAGATGGGCGTGGTGCTTAAAGAACTTAATGAGACGGCTATCTGGCTTAAGGTTATTGAGCGAAGTGAACTTCTCCCGCGCGAGCTGCTGGTCGACATTCTTCAGAAGAACGTGGCGCTGTGCCAAATCTTTACTTCATCCCTGAAAACCGCACGAGGGAATTCCGTCATGTGACAAGCAGTCACAATTAATGCTCGAAAGATGCTTGATAGCTCATGTGTCATGGCATTGGTCCCCGATCAATGGCAATTTCAGTTCAATTGGCAACTGAGAAATGTCAAATGATATATGGAAAATGATTTGGTAATGTTGGCCTGGTTAGTTGCGTCACGACAAACTAAAGTTCAGCGAACACAGAAACGCCCCGAGATCTTTCGATCCCGGGGCGTTTTGAGAATCATTAAATGTCGACTTAATTGCTGCCCGATGTCGACGCGCCGTTGTTGGTAATCACAACGTCTTTGTCCCAGCCATCGAAGGTAACTCCGAGGAGTTGGGAATCGGCGCCACTGCCCGTGGACCGTAGCTGAAAGTCGCCGGCTTTCTTAGCACGCGGTTCAAGCTTTGTCATTGCCTGGGCGATCGTCTTTCCATTCTTCACGATCGACAACTGTCCAGTCTGGTCATCAAACTTAAGCTCATAAGTGCCTTTTTCAACGACTGTGCTATTCACTTTGATGTCATTCTCAAAGGTCACTTTCTGCTTGTGCACTTTGGCGAGCGCAACGACACTGGTGAGTGCGCCGACCATCAAAACTACAATAACGCGATTTACGATTGACTTCATTGTTTCTCCTTATCCTGGTTCAGCTTTACTTCAAAGCACCTCTTGGTACTTCACTGCTCAAGCCTGGTTTCTAGCGAAACCTTATGATGGCATTAAACCCTTTGCTCGTTAGTAACCATCCATTTCTACCATCAAAAAGTTTTGCCACTAACGTTGCTCTCTGCAAGTAAACACCACCCGCAGATTTGTTATGACACAAAATCAACGTGAACGAATGGCATTCACAATAATCAGTTGTGAGTTCACTTTCTCGTACTATCATTGTGCCCGCAGTCCACTTCACGTTTCAGATTCACATTGATCAATTGCGAAGTTCCAAAACCTGTTCGACGGATGTGCACGCATAAAAAACTACAACTGTATGGAATCGGCACTACTAATCGCTCGCCGCCGAACACCTCGCTTGTTACGCATTGATCCTGAGAAAGGTTCCCCTGAAATCGCTGGTTCTTAGTCTTTACCATCTCTATACAATTCTTTACAGTTCCTTACAGTTTTGGCATTTTTCGTTTGATAGACTCGAACCACTTTCTGAGTTGCTTTCGCTAGCTGTTCTGGTCGCCTTCCTGCGACGGCGGTTAGCGTGCGGCGTCTTGGGTAATGACATCAATATTTCTAAAGGAGAGCTTGGATGAGAAAGATAATTGGCGCTTTGAGCCTGTCGAGCGCACTTATATTTGCTTTGGCTGTGCATGCCGCCGCACCCGCCAACTTCGGCGGAACCTGGACACTCGATAAGAGCAAGAGCCAGGGATTGAACCGACGCATGCAAAATGCGGATAGCGTTACATGGACGATCACGCAAAACGATAAAACGATCACAATTGAAGAGAAGACGACGGGTGGTGGTGGCGGTGGTGCTGCTGGCGCTCCTCCAGCAGGCGCACCTTCAGGCGGCGGCGGTGGTGGTCGCGGAATGGGCGGCGGTGGTTTTAGTGGACCACGCACGTTCAATCTTGACGGCAGTGAAACAACCGGTGAGACGGGTCGGGGGAAGTTCGCGCGTAAAGCGACTGTGTCAGGCGATACAGTTGAACTCGTCTCGAAGGTCACCTTCACTAATCAGGATGGTAACGAGATGACCAGCACCACAACAGAAAAGCTTTCGGTTTCGGGCAACACTCTAACAGTGACGCGTCACTCCGAAGGCGGTCCGCAGGGCGCGCAGGACAGCACGTACGTTTTCACGAAGAGCTGAACTTAATTAACCCTGTTAGAACAACAGCACGTGGCGATCACATGATCTCCACGTGCTTTTTTCCGTGTCGATCTTTGCTTTAGAAGATTTTCAAATTTATTTGAAGGAGCCTCACCAGTGCCAAACTTGATCGTAATCGTCCATCAATAGGGCGATATCGCCGCGCCGGATCAACTCGACTCCGGACATGCCGTGGGAGAGCGTAATTCCGCGTTCTTCAAGATCGTCACGCACGGCAAAAACTGAGACGCCTTTGTCCTGCAATCTCTTGATGTCTTCGTTCGGACGACAGGGATGGTTGATCGCAATCCCTCCAATCTTGACTGGCGGACACTCCTGGGGCACGAGATAGTTGACGGCGTTAGCCCTGAGCATCAGACCCAGATCTGCACCTGAATTCTTCAAGGCGCTCGTCAACCACAGAATCGTATCGTCTTGTTCCTCGAGGGTTGCCCGGTAAGCTGTTTCGACAATGTTTAGAATTCTCATAGTCACCTGCCATAGTCATTTGGTCGGAATGACCAAGGTGTTGGTCGAATCGTTTGCCATCTTAAAAAAATCGGCGGGACTACCGCGTTTGATTCCATCGACGACGTTTGTGGCGCCACGCTCATCTACGCAGAGGCCACAGTTAACCCACGTTAAGAGCGGCTTATCTTTACCGATTTCCAAAAGCGAACTGACGAAACTGCGGGTTGTGGGGTGATCCTCTTGCTCAACGGTCGTGCCCTTTACTGGATTTGCGTGTGGCGCCTGGTCTTTCAATGGCAGACAAACAGCACCTTCATAGGCAAACACGTTGACATTGATCCCTTTTGCCAGGGCCGCAGAAATCATTCGGAGCGCAGTTGTTGAATTTGCGGATTCGTAAGGTGGATCCATTAACGCGAGTGTTAGTGTTCGTTCGCTCATGTGTGTTTCTCCTTGTCTGCGCTACCTCCGCGTTCGCTGCGTCTCTGCGGTGAAAAATGTGCCCCTGATCTTTACCGAAGAGACGCAGAGAACGCAGAGGTAGCGCAGAGATTTACTTAGTGCCAAATGGCCTTGGTGTTCTGTTGCGTTATTTGTTCGACGAGTTCGGCGATCGTTGACGGTTGAATCCCCGCCAAAAGTTCGTCTGTCTTGATGCCTCGTTCGCTCAGCGATAGATCGTCAGCAAGCAGAGTCACACCGGCGTTCGCCAGTCGGTCCAGGCGGTGGGCGTTCTTTCGGGCACCAAGCACACCGTTCTGCACGAGAAAGATGGTCACATCGTGGCCCCGGTCTTTCACGGCTAGTGCTGTTTCTTCGATGAACGCAGTGTCACGCGATTCAAACGGATCACGTGATTCGATGAAGATGTAGTTCGACATGTTGTGTTCTCCTCAGCCGCAGGCATAAGCCGTGGGGCTATGGGTAGCGAGTCAAAGCCGTGATAACGGATGACAGCTCGTTTCAGAGCTCTTTGGGTCGCTATCGCGGCCCGCAATAAACAATGCCTGCTTCCCTGGGCTGGCGCCCCAGTCCCGACGTATCGGGATTTAGCCCGCAGTTGCGGGCGAAATTACTCACACCCTCGTAAGCGTAAACGGAACAAAAAGCGGCTCAGCAATCGAGGAAAATTTTTTGAGGGACTCACTCCCTGCGATAGAATTCGCACGCCTGTGAATCGAGGCCTTTCAATGGTTGAAGCTCAAACTCACGACCTGACACAACTCCTTGTTGACTGGAGTCATGGCGACAAAGCAGCGCTCGACAAGTTGATGCCGCTCGTTGATGAAGAGTTACGTCGTCTTGCACATCGGTATATGAGTAGAGAGCGTGCCGGTCACACTTTGCAGACCACCGCGCTCGTTAACGAGGCGTTTGTCCGGCTAATCAATCGCAGCAAAGTGGATTGGCAAAACCGCGCTCACTTTTTTGGACTAGCTGCGCAGCTAATGCGCACGATCCTTGTTGATCATGCTCGTAGTCATGCATGCGCCAAGCGAGGAGGTGGTGCTGACAAACTCGAGCTTGATGAGGGGCTGGTGGTGTCACAACAAAAAGCGTCAGAAGTTCTGGCGTTGGATGATGCTTTGAAGGAACTCGCCGTTATAGATCCTGAGCAGGGTCGAATAGTAGAGCTGCGATTCTTCGGAGGATTAACAGTTGAGGAGACAGCTGAAGTGCTACACATCTCACCGGCCACGGTCAAACGCGAATGGAGCACCGCAAAAGCGTGGTTGTACAGAGAACTGAAGAATTGAAGATTTAAGATTTAAGATTTCAGAGTGTGCTTTGGTCTTTGGCCTTGGGTCTCTGCTTGTGGTTCTGATTGCGTTCTTCAGGCCAAGGAAGTTAAGAGCCAAAGACCAAAGACCGAAGACCAAAAACCAAAACCAATCTTAAATCTGAAATCTCAAATCTGAAATTCCCATGTCTCCCGAACGCTGGCAGCAAATCAAAGCTTTACTCGCATTGGCGTTGGAGCGCGATCCGCGCGAGCGTGCTGCGTTTCTCGATGAAGCTTGCGCCGGTGACGATGCTTTGCGTCGTGAAGTCGAAACGCTTCTGGATTCGCACGCTCGCTCCGAAGACTTTATCGAATCGCCGGCTTTTGAGGTCATGGCAGAATCGCTCGCTGAAAGCACTTTAGTTTCCGGAACATCGATCGGTCACTACCAGATCATCAAGCGTCTTGTATCCGGCGGAATGGGTGACATCTACCTCGCCGAAGACAGGCGGCTCGGACGTAGAGTAGTCATCAAGACTCTGCCCAAACACTTCACTAGAGATATAGACCGAGTTCATCGTTTTCAGCTAGAGGCGAAGGCAGCGTCCGCCCTTAGTCATCCGAACATCATCACCATCTACGAAATCGGGCACATAGACGAACTCCACTACATCGCCCTTGAATTTATCGATGGCGAAACATTGCGGCAGCACATCGCGACGTCGCAGTTAACGATTTCTGAAGCTCTCGAGATCGCTATCAATGTTACGGCAGCATTACTCGCCGCTCACGAAGCAGGAATAGTTCATCGCGACATCAAGCCGGAAAACATCATGCTACGCGCAGACAGAGTCGTAAAAGTGCTTGATTTCGGTCTGGCCAAACTAACGGAATCTAATCCCATTAGTTCCAGGTCTGGTTCGACATTCCAAACCGAGCAGGGAACTGTGATGGGCACGGCGCCATACATGTCCCCCGAACAGGCGCGTGCATTGACTGTGGATCCACGCACCGATATTTGGAGTCTTGGTGCGGTGCTTTACGAAATGGTCGGCGGTCGGCCACCTTTCGAAGGACCATCTACGTCAGATGTTATAGCCGCGATTCTTGGTCGCCAGCCTTTTCCACTGGTGCGCTATCGCCCGGAAGTGCCAACGGAACTGGAGTGGATCATAAAAAAAGCACTCCGCAAGGATCGAGACGAGCGATATCAAACGGCGAAGGAGCTTCTAGCCGATCTAAGGAATCTCAAACAAAGGCTGGAGTTTGAAGAGGAATTAGAACGGTCACAAGACACCACTGACTCCGCCAGCCTTCACCCCTTCATTTCTCGTGATCGTCAAATCCAATCAAAGGCATCTCGAAGCTCGATGGATTCCCTGGCGATTCTGCCTTTGCTGAACAACTACGCCGACCAAAGCATGGATTACTTCAGCGACGGTATAACGGAAAGCATGATCGGTGCGCTTTCGGAATTACCTGATCTACGTGTGATGGCATGGAGCACTGTATCGCGTTACAAAGGCCAGCAAACGGATCCCCGTCAAGTCGGTCGCGAGCTCGGTGCGCGCGCCGTACTGACCGGGAGAATGCTTCAGACTGCCGACGTTCTAATAATTAAGATCGAGATGGTAGACGTGAGCGATGGTTCACTTCTTTGGGCCGACAGTTATCGTTGTAAACCATCGGACGTGCTCAATATCGAAACTGAAATCTCGAGTGAAATCTCCGAGAAACTCTTACTTAGATTAACCAGCGAAGAACGAAAGCAGCTTGGCAAACGTCACACCGACAACGTCGAGGCATATCACGCTTACCTCAAAGGACGTTACTGCTGGAACAGACGGACTGACGAGGATGTAAGAACAGCAATTGAGTACTTCACGAAAGCCATCGAGGCTGATCCAGCTTACGCACTCGCTTATTCTGGCCTGGCGGACGCGTATCTGGTGCTCGGTAGTTTTGGAATTGCGACACTTGCTCCGAACGATGCATTTCCAAAAGTTCGGGAGGCAGCCACCCGAGCCCTCGAAATCGACGATACGTTAGCTGAGGCGCACGCGTCACTCGCCTACTGTCTCGGTAACTACGATTGGAATTGGAGTGCATCTGAAGCGGAATTCAAACGAGCCCTGGAACTCAAACCGGGGTATGCAACCGCGCACCATTGGTATGGCTTCACCTATCTGGCCGCAATGGGACGATTAGATGAGGCTATTGCAGAAGCAAGGCAGGCGCTTCAACTTGATCCTCTTTCCTTACCGGTTGGCTCAAACGTTGGATTCCTGTTGTACCTCGCACGCAAGTACGACCAGGCGCTCGAACAATTCAATAAAAACCTGGAAATGGATCGAAATTTTGTTTACTCACACTGGCAAATGGCTCTGACCTACGAACAGTGTGGACGTTTCGATGAGGCTATCGCGGCTTTTCAGAAAGCGATCGCTTTGTCGGGAAAGAGTGTGCATCCGCGCGTCCTACTCGCGCGTACGCTTGCGCTTTCGGGCAGAAAGAACCAGGCCTTGCAACTGCTCGATGAGTTTAACGAGGTCTCAACGCAAACATATGTCTCACCATATCGTATCGCCGCCGTCTATTCGGCGCTCGGCGACAAAGACCGCGCCTTTAAGTGGCTGGAGCATGCTTACGAAGGACGAGATGGCTGGCTCGCTTGGCTACCTGTCGATCCGGTGGTTGATAATCTGCGGTCTGACCGACGCTTTTCTGATCTACTCAAGCGAGTTGGGCTTGGTACAAGTTGGGATGCAGCTGAAGCCATACCGACTCTGAAAGCAACTCCGGCAATCACGCCGCATAAGGCGTCTTTTGCACAACGTTTTCGGCTACCGACGTTGATCGGAGCATCAATGTTTCTGTTTCTCGTCGTGGGCTATGTTGCGTTCAAGTTGGTGACAAGAAACCATCGTGCAAGCGCTCCGGAGGCTTTTAATTTTCATCAGTTGACTTACCAGTCAGGTCCAGAGTTCTTTCCGACGCTTTCGCCTGATGGCCAATCGGTCGCCTATGCAAGTCACGCACTCGGTAACTGGGACATTTATCTGCAGCGAGTCGATGACGCCAACGCGATCAATCTGACAAAGGACTCCGCGGTTGACGATTCGCAGCCGGCGTTCTCTCCGGATGGGCAACAAATCGCATTTCGGTCAGAGCGCGAGGGCGGAGGCATCTTTGTGATGAAAGCCAACGGGGAATCGCCAGTTCGAGTCTGCGATTTTGGCTATAGTCCTTCATGGTCACCTGACGGCAACGAGATTGTGATTGGGACGGAGAAAATCCCTCAGCCTTCTACGCGACCCACCAGGAGTCAACTCTGGTCGATCAACCTGAGAACGGGTCAACGTCAGCAACTCTCTGAGGGTGATGCTCTGCAACCGACTTTTTCTCCGCATCGAAAGCGAATTGCTTACTGGAGCCGGCCGGATCGATACGGCCAGCGAGAACACATTCTTACAGTACCCGTTACCGGCGGGGACGCAATTGCCGTAACGGACGGCTCCGCGACAGAGCTCAACCCTGTTTGGTCTCCAGATGGACGCTATTTGTATTTTTCAAGCAATCGCGGCGGGAGTTCGAACATATGGCGTATTGCCATTGATGAGAACACGGGGCTCACGTCCGGCAGTCCTGAAGCCGTGACGGCTATTGGGACAAACACTTCGGTTCTGCATCTGAGTTTGTCACGCGACGGAAAAGAGATGGCCTACTCCGCGGAGACAGAAATCAGAAACCTGCGAAGCGCTCCGTTTAATCCAGTCACGGGAATTGCGGGCAAAACGGTCTCAGTTACTCAGGGTTCCATGCAGTTTTGGTTTCCCGATGCCTCGCCGGACGGTCAGTGGTTGACAGCATACTCAATGGGCGAGCAACGACACATCTACGTGATGCGAACTGACGGCACGGAGCAGCGCGATCTCACGCCAGACAACTTCAGACACTCATGGCCTCGCTGGGCTCCCGATGGTGACCGCATCGCTTTTACGTCGCGTCGTACAGGCAATTACGAACTGTGGATCATTAACCGTGATGGATCAGGTTTGCGACAACTAACACAAAGCGCAGGAGGTCATTATTCGCCCTGGTCTGGCGACGCACGAATGGTGGCATATTCCATTCACACTCCGAAAAACGATTGTGTGATAGTCAATCCAGACAAGCCCTGGAACGATCAGAAGCTCATATACCTGTCGGCGCTCAGCGATGCGAGTTTGTCGTTTGAAGGTTGGTCATGGTCTCCGGATGGAAAGAAGTTGGCAGGCATTAAGCACCTGCCGAACGGAGTGCATTCGGGTGTAGGAGTCTATGATCTTGAGTCAAAGACTTACGATTGGTTAACTGATTTTGGAGACTGGCCGCTGTGGCTCAACGACAACCGACGCCTGCTATTTGTAAGTCAGGGAAATCTCCTCTTGTTTGACACGCAAACGAGAAAGTACACCCACGTTTTGAACGTCACTGATCAGGACGTGGATATCGGCAGCCCCGCATTGTCTCACGACAACCGCACAATCTTTTTTACTTACGTGGCGTCGGAAGCTGATATTTGGCTGATGCAGGTTGCGGGTAACTAGGCGTTGGCCGCACTTTATTCCAACCAATCTCGTGTCATGTCACACCACAGAGCCAACCCTCGCCATTCATTAAAACGTGAATAGTAACGGTCTATCTTTTTGTCAGTCGCTTTTCGTCCACCGTTCCGAACTTTGAAAAACTTGGCTCGCGTCCACGAATCCAGGGCCAGTCCATCATATCGGCCAACCAGCTTCAGCAGATTTTCTGCGGCGTAATCGCCGACCCCCTTCACGTGCTTCATCTCTTTGATCAACTCCCTGGTTGATAATGGACTGTGCAGCCAGCCCTCTACATCCAATTCACCTGAAGCAACGCGATCTGCCAATTCCTTCAGGTAAGGGGCTCGATATCCGGCGCGGACTTCATCTGTAAAGAACTTGACCGGCATTACGGCCATTGCCTGTGCTGAGGGGAACGTACGTTTGCCACCGGACTCTTGACCGAGATTTTCAACGAGACCAGTCACCATCTTTTCCGTCAGCGACCAGGAGCAGTTGGTGGTGCAAATCATTTTTACCAGGTCTTCGAACACAGTTGGTGAACGAAGCATGCGGCCGGCGCCTTGTTTGGGGATCCACTCGAAATCCGGAGTTGAAGTCATTGCCGCGTAAAAGACGCTCAAATCGTCATCCAAACGCAAGATATGCCTAACGTCACTTTCGACCCGACTGGCTTCCGTCCTGGTGAGCTTGCGGCTGGTTTTTACGTGTAACTCGCGCTTCCGGGCGCTGATTTGGACGGTTACGGGCGGTCGTGGATCCAGTGCCAATACTCTGGTCAGTTCCCATGCCTCGCGATCGATTGAAAAAGGCAACAGCTCGCACCAGCCGTGGCTGACAACTGTGCGCGGAAAACTAAAAGTTCTGGGTGTTGGGATAATGATAAGGCTAGTCATGGCTGCTGAATTTAATGGATAGAAATTCTGGAAATCTGGTCAAATTAATCTTGTATGGTTCAAGTTCGGTCAAGCTGATTCTTGACACTTCGGTGGTCGGGGGCTAGACTGAGCGGACTTGAAAAAACAGTGTGTGGAAGGCTGACTCCCTCCGCTCAACTACACTAGAGCGAGAGAGGAGAGAGAAGTCAAACACTAGACTTCCTCCAGTACTCCGGTGAACGTACGCACCGCTTCCGAAGACAAGTAAAGTCGGAGCTTTCCGACCAGGTTCGTCGCCCCACAGGCCAGTTAGCAGGGCAGGCCGTGGGGCGAAACCGTTTTTAGCCATAACCTGCAAAAACCTCAACGTCATCATCTTACATAAATGGGATTGGAGATTATCCACGGCTGCTCGCCCGCGGGGCTGCCCAACTGAGTCAAATAAACCTCAACTCGGTATATGCCTCGCTCAGTTACTTTCCAGTCAACAGCTTTAACACCATTCTCCTCAGAAATCAGTCGACCATCTTTCATTAACTGAATGCGTGAAGATACCGGTGCGAGGATCTTTAGACGAGTGTCCGACTGAAAAGCGATGTCATCGCCCGGTAATTTGGTTCCGGAAGCGTTGACTGCCTCAAATCTGAATCCAGTGGTATCACCCAACAAATCGAAACCGATGAAACAGTGGCCTGACCTGAGTGCCGCAAGCAGTTCGTTTGAATCCAACGAGTGCGCGGTTCTGGGCACAAGGACATGGACTCTTACAAGATGAAAACTTGTTTCATAGGGATCGAGCTTGAACCCCAGCCGAACGTTGCCACTGCTGTCGTTCAGAGTAAAGCCGACATTCGAATGGGAATCGTTACCGGCCGTAGCGACGAGTTTCTTTTGCCTCAGCATCTCATCCCATTTGCTAAGACTCAGGTCAGGTCGCTGGAGATAGTTTGCGAAAAGCAGATCTGGATAACTGTGGTGAGACCAGAGCGCGTCAAAGAATGCGACGAGTCGGTTAATCTTGCGAGCGTTAGTAAATACGTTGTAAACCTCGATACCGTCGGCCACTGTTTCCGATGAGGCGCCAAACTGTTCAGGATAGGCGATGATTGCCAAACCATCGCGACCGTGGATGTTCGAAAACATTTCAGTAGTCGTATGTTTGGTTGGATCGGATAGGGAAGCGTCTCCCGGAATTGACAGCAACCGATCTCCCGAAACGGTTTCTACCTCATTGCCGTTAACGAATAACACCCCTTCGTGAGTTCCCGACAAAGTAAGCGCGGAAGTATCGAAGCCGCTCTCCACATGCTCCGTCATGATCACAAAATCGAGCTGGTTGGTTTTTGCTCCGGCAATGATTTCCTGGAATGTTCCCGTACTGTGACCACCCAGGAATGAATGGACATGCATTACACCTTTGTATTCACGAAAGGGTGCATTTGTATTCTCGGTAGAAACACGCGTTGAGCTAATTGACTGAATCGCCGCGTTCAGCCTGCCTAGTCTATAGCGGCGATATGCGAAAGGGATCTGGGATATCAAGACAAAACCCAGAATCAAAAGCAGAACTTTTTTGGACCGTGACATCCGTCAGTCTTTTCGTGCGCGGCTGATAGGGTGACTTACGTTATGAAGTCAACTGACGCGACATGCTCGCTGATGCTTCTACCGAAGTCCGCGACTTTCACGTGTTCGGGATGGACCGTGTACGTGTCCAATCCGGCGCGATCATCAAAAGTCGCGACCAAACCAGTGTCATAGGATCTTGGCAGGAACAACGTATCAAAACCTACTGACAGGGTTCTGATTTCCGGGATGATAGTTGTAAGGGCTTGCAAGCGGTCGACGTGTTGTTGACGCGTCTCAGGCTCAACGTCTGAATGATATTTCCATACTACGATGTGCGTAAGCATGCTCTTGTGCACCTCGGGTTGATTATAGAGCGAAGTCAGTGATCGATCTGAACCGGCTTGGCCTCAAAAGTCCAGGCTCATGGATTCGGCTCTGCCAGCTGTTGTGAGGCATGGCTCTGCCCTGCCGTAGTGAGCTTGGATTTCCTTTCGGGCTACGCCCTCAAGCTCTTGAACTGCAAACCCATCGAGGGGCGAAGCCCAAACCCATTTTGCCTCGCACACGGCACGGCAGAGCCATGCCTCACAACAGCTGGCAGAGCCGAATTCCTGAACCTTCGACTTGGGGCAAAGCCATCTGAACTATTAACCCGTTGGCCCACGAACCGGTCAGATACAAATCAGAAACTAAATCTTACTGGAGAGTAATCAACCGATTCCCACCAGATCCGACAACTGAAATTTGAAATGCCTCAGGTCTCGCCGCGTAAGGTCTTAAGTTCTTTGATGAGATTACCGATCGCATCGCCCGCCCAAAGGATCTTTTTGGCTTTCCAAACGACACGCGGAGGCGTTTTAGTCTCTGGCGAGCCTTTCACGATTACAAAGAGCTCGCCGAAAGGATACGACGTGTTTAGAATTCGCCGGTATTCGATCAGGTTGAAATAGATAACGTAATCGGCATCACTGAGATCCTCTGCAGCAGTAAGGCTCCGATATTTTCGAATGTAAGCGTTGAGCTTTTTGGCTAGTAAGCCGTATACCCATTGGTAGCGACCTTTTGGTCTTGGATCGGCTTTGAGAACCTGATCGATAATTGCTCGTTCGTTATCGCTGGCATCCAGAACATTGGAACGAAAGACCATCAATAGAGCGCGATGTTTATCTCGGACTTCGCTCAACGAACTTGTCGATTCATCTGGCGAGGTGGGAACCTGCGGAAGTCCAGACACGCATTGGAGCAGGATTAGATTGGTAAGTAGAAATACGACGACGCGTGCAAATCGGATCATGGCAATAGCTTCACTTCGTTGCGGATCGCAATCGCTGCACTGGCATCTAAACGTCGAGCCTGCTCTCGTAAGGCACTACCTCTCCAAACTCGACGTATCGCTTTAGTAAGCGAAGATACATCGCCCAACAAAAACATGAGATGCGGTAGTGGTCGTTTGGTTGCGGCCAATTCAAGTGATGGAACGACACGAACGTAGTTCCGTCCTGTTGCTCTAAATGAAAGCCGAGACGCGTTCCTTTCCAATCATCGTCAGATTCAGTGAGCGTGAGTTCGAAATCAGAATCTGGCGACCATGTAGAGACCTTCGCTCTCCAATCATAGCCAGGACCAAAACCCAATTTATATTCGCCGCCCTGCACAGGAGTTACTGAACTGCCTTTTGTCCACCAGGAATCAAGACCTTGTGAAGTTGAGATAGCTTCAAACACCTGTTGAGGCGAACCTTTGATCGGAAAGTGGTGCAATATGTCAGCCATTTGTCCTCCTCATTTCAAAGGATTCAGCGGTCACTTGGGAATCGCTGCAGGCGAGGTCGCCTGCGCTCCCAGCACCACGTCTTCCATTTGCCAGGCAATGATCGCTGCGACACAACCCAGCACAATACCAGACGTTGAAGTCACCCAATCATGCCAGACAAAATACTTCAAGTACACGGTTTGAGCCATGACGGTGAGGGCCGATAATCGAGCAACCAGGGAGCGCGATGTAATTATGCAATAGCTCAGGAATAGCGTGTGTCCCGAGACAAACGGAACATTCCCGATGACCCTCCACATCGCGATCAAAACTACGATCGCATCAACGAGTTTTTGCTTCTTGTTTCTTTTGCTCCATCTTTCGCCGCGGTCTAACAGATAGGCAACGAATGGAACCACGATCGGCACCACGTACATAAAAGTACCGGAAAGCTCAGACCAATGAGACCGAACGCCTGGCGACAGCAACAGGTAACAACCAAAACAAGCACCACCCATTAGTGAGATGAGCAACGAGATCCACGGTCTGAATATGAACAAGAAGTTCGAGCCGGGCCGATCCAAATTATTAACTCCTGTATATCAACAATCCGAGAATTACTGCCACTGCATGCACAGCAAGGAGGATCAGCGCAAAGCGGGCCCGCTGCCTGCGAGTTTTACCTAACGCTACGAGCAGACCGTAAGCGGGAAACTGAAACGCCATCAAAACGCCACCCACTGATTCCCATCTCTGCAAACTCCAAAGAATAGCCGCGAAAGGGAACGCTATAGCGATCGGCCTCGAACAGTTGCATACGGAGCTTGCGAACCCTGCGAAGAGAAAGCCCACAGCGGTAAGCAGAGTGCCGATGAGTAGGGCCAATAATGGATGCAGGATTCTTAAAAGATTTGACTTGTACTCAGGAGTCATTTTGAGAATTTGCACGAAACTTGAATTTCATTCTCACCTGCCGTCAGCTGGTGTCTGGACTAAGCGATTTGCTAATCCTAAGAATCCGATAACCGCTCCGCCGAGTTCGGTGATTGCCAAAAGCCAGGCAGACAATTGAAAGGTGAGAGTCCACGAGCTGGTCGGCAACGTGAACGCGTTATCAGAACCCGTGACAAGGAAGTGATAGTAAACGCCAAAAGCAAATGAGCCGATCATAGAAATCGTCAGGAGTGCAAATCCAGATCGCGGCCGTATCCAGATAAACACCGCGGCGACTATCGGAGCGATCAATATCACCACGAAGATATAGATGCTCTGCCACGTGTCCATTGCTATGTGGAGATTGGTATGTGCAATCGAATGAGGGATGGTGACGATGGCGTGCAGAATGACCACCAGCACTCCAAGGCGCCTGAGAGTGACGAGTCCAACGTTCATGTCACACCTCCTTGATAGGACCTATATGACCTATTGGACCTATTCAACTCACCACTGACACTTGTTCATTTCAAGTTTCAACTCGTTACTGAGAAGGCGTCACTTCACAACCAATGGCAACTCGATATAGCTTTCTAAACCAACCGAGTGATAAATCCGCTGAGTTGCCTTCCTGTAATCCTCAGGCTTGGCCCAGAAAATATTTTTCACAAACATCTGTGGGTTTCGATCGTAAAGCGGAAACCAACTCGACTGGATTTGAACCATGATTCGATGACCGGGTAAGAACACGTGATTTGCAGTCGGCAGCGTAAATCTATACTTCAGCGGTTTGTTAGCTTCAATCGGCTTCGCGGCTTCAAAGCCTTCTCGATAACGGCCACGCAGCACGTCAGCCGAAACCATCAACTGATACCCGCCCATTTCCGGTTGTGCTGCAACTTCAGCTGGATATAGATCAATTACCTTAACGACCCAGTCCGAGTCCGTGCCACTTGTCGAAGCGATCAGGTTCACAATTGGTTGGCCGCTGATCTTAACGGGTGCAGTCAGGACTTCAGATTTAAAAGCTAACACGTCAGGTCGGCCTGATTGTTCCCGTTGATCGTCTATCAACCACAATCGCCAAGTCGATCCATCTATCGGACGCGAACGAAAAGGAACGGGCTTAGATGGGTCTGAAATGTACTCCTCGTAAGTCGGGGAGCTAGTTCTTGGTGCGGCGAAACTCGCAACTAACCCATCGTTCAGATAAAGCGGCGTTGGTTTGACAGCGCATCCGCTGGGGCAACCTGATGGCCACGTCGATAGGCGATACCACTTATTCGTTCCCGTCTCAAATGCAGTAACGGGCGCGACATCCATCTTTGGCGCACCATCTTTCAGATAGTGATCGAGAAAGGGTCGCAGGATCTCCTGACGAAAGTAGAGTGCAGTATCACTATTGAATCTGACTGCGCCTAACGAACTGCCTTCGCGAATTTCCTGCCCGTGATGCCATGGTCCAAGGACTAAATAGACCATGTTGTTTGACGTATCCTTCGGTTCGATTGCTTTGTACACTGCAATATCGCCATAGATGTCTTCCTGGTCCCACAAACTGTGCACAAGCATGACCGGCACTTTGAGCGGCTCTTTTGCAAGCAACTTGTCCACTGCTTGATCCTGCCAGAACGCGTCATACGCCGGATGTTCGAGAATCTTTCTCCAGAAGCCAACTTGCTCAAGCCCTCGACGTCGACCTAACTCGCCTGCTGAGACCGCCTCGAGAAACATGTCGTAGTCGTCGTGGTGGCTGGTCCACCATAGTATATCGTTGGCGCGCGTGGCCTCCTGATCATAGATATAAGGCATGCCTTGTTGCCGGAACGCTCCATTGTGAAACCAATCGTCACCCATCCACCCGTCGACCATCGGGTTCATGGGAACAGACACCTTCAAGGCTGGATGTGGATTAAACAAGGCCATCAATGGTAAGAAGCCATCGTAAGAGATTCCGAGAATGCCGACCTTGCCATTGGTCTCGGGAATATTCTTCACCAACCAGTCGATCGTGTCGTAAGTATCGGTTGCGTGATCGACATTCGTTGGATTCTGCGGTCCCCGAAGAGGTCGGTTCATCACATAATCGCCTTCAGATCCATACTTGCCGCGAATGTCCTGCACCACTCTGATGTAGCCGCCTTCAACAATCACGTCCGTTGCATTGTCATAACCTTCCAGACTGGGCCCGAGATGCGAACTATTTGTGTGAGTTGTTAAGGCAGTTGCGTTATATGGCGTGCGAGTTAAAAGAATTGGCGCACTCTTCGCGCCTTTCGGGACGAGAATCACTGTGTGCAGTTTTACGCCGTCACGCATTGGAATCATCACTTCTCGGCGGGTGTAGTCAAACCCATCGTAGGTTGGCTCAATCTTCTCCGGCCTTTCACTGGGCAAAGTCTGCGCGCGAACAAAACTGGAAATAGACATGATTGCAATGATTACCAGGACAGTTTTGCATTGAGAGTTGATCATCTATGTTTTCCTTTCGTGCGTGCTGGGAGGGGTAATAGGATCTATTTGACCTATCGGACCTATTTCGATGACAGCAATCTTAAATCTGAAATCAAACGTGCAATCGAGAATCGGCAATCATCTCTTCATTCGCTTCATCAATTGCGCGTGATTGTCGAGAATGCGTGTGACTGTGTCGGGATTCGGCTCAAGCGACCACACGTCGTGTTCAAACGTGCCTCCAAGAATGATGCCGTCGCGCCGTGGGAACATATAACCCAGTTCACCAACATAGCAGTAATCGATTTCTGGTTGTGGCAGCAGTATCTCGAGTTGGCCACGTACTGGAGTCAAGCTCGGATCACCGACCAGCTTCTTCGCTCCGAGACCAGTACAGTTGAAGATCAAACCTTCCGACAACTGCGCAATCTCTTCAGCATTTTGAAATTCACGCACGACGACTTTCCCACCAGCGACATAAAAGTCGCGCAGTAACGCATTAAGATATGTTTGCGGCTCGATCAGCATCGTACTGAACTGTCGTGCTGTCTGAACACCGAAGTATTTCTTTGACTCTTCAAATCGGTGATTATCCGGATAGAGTTCAGTACCTCCGGGCATATCAGGCGACAGCGAGCCTTCGCCCGCCTGAAGCTCGAAAGTATCAATCCACCGCACTCCATACTCGGGCCCCGCCAGCAACTGGAAAGCGCGATTCGCAGTCGAGCAAGCTAATTGAAATTGATCCAGGAACTTTGAAGTTGTTCTGTTGCCTTCATAAACAGACGTGGGGTACCAAAATCCGCCCGCAATGTTCGAAGTGGTTTCGGGCGGCAGGTCCTTTGCGTAAATGGTTACAGAGCCACCGCGTCGTTGGAATAGGCGCGCAGTCGAAAGCCCGATCACTCCGCAGCCCAGCACCGCGCAGTTGGTTTGCCTGGAATCGCGGGCGAGTTCCAGAGCCAGATGTGCGCTTCCCCACGACAGTGTGATTCCGGCGCCACCGTGCCCGTAGTGGTGCACAAGCAATTTATCGCCCAGCTTTTCTGTTTCAACGCGGAAGCCCTCGGGACGATAAGGTCTTAATCCCACGACTGTACGAATCAGTCGATCACGCGAGACTTTGACCGGGAGGAGTGTTCGCTTGTTGTCTTTTGCTGCAAGTGAACGGCCAGCGCTTCCTAATGCCAACCCGCCAGTGGCCGCGAGAGCAGACTGAATAAACGTTCGCCTGTTGAGTGGGGTCATGGGTGAATAACGGGCCCGCAAAATATATCATCATTGCCGATTTGCGATTGCCGATTCTTAGTAGTTGAGCGTTATGCGGTTCGTGATGTTTCGTGTGATTCGTGGATCGTCTCGGCTGCGGGGAAGAAAAGCACGATCAACGAATCACACGAAACATCACGAACCGCACCAACTAGGCCTTGTGCCCTGCCGCATAGCCCGACGCCCATGCCCACTGGAAGTTATATCCTCCGAGGTGGCCGGTCACGTCTACAACTTCACCAATGAAGTAAAGACCCGCCACCTTTTTCGATTCCATCGTTTGCGACGACAACTCGTCTGTTGAAACGCCTCCCGCTGTTACTTCAGCTTTCTTGAATCCTTCTGTGCCTGTAGGAAACACTTCGAAGTTGTGTAACCTTGCAGCAATACGTTGAAGTTCCAGCGAACCAAACTGGCGTATCGGCTTTGTGAGTCCAAACAAGTCGCACCAGGCATGCGCGAAACGTTTTGGTAAGTAATGTGAAAGCAGATTCGGTAATTCGATTGAGGAACTCTTCTGGTCTTCGAGAAAGGCCGCGTCCCCAAGGTCGGGTAACAGGTCGATGGAAATTGGTGACCCAGGTTTCCAGTAAGAGGATATCTGCAGGATTGCGGGCCCGCTCAACCCGCGATGGGTGATGAGGATGTTCTCACGAAACGAGGTCTTCCCGAAGCGCGCGAGAGCATCCAGCGAGATGCCACTCAGTTTCGCGAGGCGCCGGAGCATCTCTGGATCAAGAGTGAATGGCACGAGGCCTGGCCGAGGTTGTTCAATCTTTAACCCAAACTGTTCTGCTATTCGGTAACCAAAGTCAGTCGCACCAAGCGGTTTGATTGAAAGTCCTCCGGTTGCAATCACGAGAGACTCAGAAGTGAACGTTTCATTAATCGTGCGAACTGTGAAGTTCGTGTCCTTCGTCACGCCTCCGACGCCACAACCGCAAACGATTTTGACATCCACTTCCGCACACTCGTTGAGGAGCATGTCAATGATCCTTTGGGAACTGTCGTCGCAAAAGAGCTGGCCCAACTTCTTCTCGTGATAGTTAATCCTGTGTCGCTGAACGAGCGAAATAAAGTCGCGCGGTGTGTATCGAGCGAGCGCTGACTTCGCGAAGTGTGGATTCGCCGATAGAAACGAATCGGCCGATGTGTGAAGGTTAGTGAAGTTGCAGCGACCACCACCGGAGATCGCGATCTTCTTGCCAATGCGTTCCGAGTGTTCGATTACTAAAACCTTGCGCCCGCGCTTCCCAGCTTCAATTGCGCAGAATAACCCTGCTGCTCCGCCTCCAATTACGATCACGTCCCAATGTTGAGGCATCGTTTCGGAATTAAGGAGTGCTGTTCGTTGCCATCTTGCGTTCAATGCGCCGATCCGGAGCAAGCCACATGACGGCGACGAGAACGTAGATGGCGAAAGCGACCCATGGTTTCAAGAATGCCAGTGGGATTGCAATCAAATCTAAGACGACTGAGATCTTTCCTTTGAAGTCTGAGCCCAGAGCAGTGGCCAGTAACGAATCTGGTCCGTGAAGCGACACTAAAGATTGGACGAGGATGGTGTAGGCAATTGCCGACAGCAGCAGAATGATTCCATACAAAGCGACGGGTGCTGGCCCAAAATGGTTCTCGCCCATCCACGCAGTCACGAAAGGAATCAACGATAACCAGAAGAGAAGGTGCAGATTCGCCCACAGGACCCGGCCGTTAACGTGTTGGGCTGCGTGAAAAAGGTGGTGATGATTGCTCCAGTAGATGCCGAGAAAGATGAAGCTCAAGAGATAACTGAACAAAACCGGAATTAGCGGCTTCAGACTCTGGAACGTTGCCTCATGAGGTGGTCGAAGTTCAAGCACCATAATCGTGATAAGAATCGCAACAACGCCGTCGCTGAACGCCTCTAATCGAGAAGTGGTCATATACGGATTTCAGTCTTCAGATTTAAGATTTTCAGATTGAGAGGGAGATTACACAAGGCGTTATGTTTTTGACAAAGCGAACTTATCCACAGATTACACAGATTACGCAGATTTTTTTCAGCATCAACGCTTAGTTCACTAAAAAAATCTGTGTAATCTGCGTAATCTGTGGTTGGTTCAAAATCACCAACCTGCCTGGTTGTTTGTCCCAATGAGGACTTTGAAAATGACCGGTGAGTTTGCCAGCAACATCGTGAACCATGTTCGTCGTCGATGAATGTCTTCGGCGAGGTATAACATGCGCGGCGGGAAGTAAACCAGAAGCGCGAGGAATAAAAGAACGAAGAGTCTGCCAAGGAATTCAAAAACACTACCAACACGTCCAAAGGGAGCCCACGTCAACATGTTCCAAACGGTCTGGAACAAAATCATATTGACGAAGATGCAGATGTCACCAAGCCACTCGCTTTCCGGACTTAATAGAAAGCCGGACTTCGGAGGTTCCTTCGGTGGTGAAAAGTATCTATAGATTAGGTACGTCTGAAAGATCGTGAGACCCAATCCCAAAAGGATCGATGGAACAAACACCGCGGCGCTGTCCATTCCTTTGTTGCCAAACAGCAATTGACCGACTCCCGCTACAACTGCCGACATTACGACTAAATTCAAACAGAAGTAGAAGAGCGGGTTGAACAGGCAACCAATAGAACCATATGTTGTAGGCTGTTTGTGCTCCGCGCGCAGGCGTTGATGAAAGTGCCAACGCTTTAGTACCGCACCTGCAGCTGGCAGCACCCACATAGCAACGCATGCGACCAATAAAAAGAACTTCGCCTCATCATCATTTTGATCGACTCGCGCTAAGAGATCCAAAACGTAGCCTGACAACAGTCTCAGCAGAAAGAGATTCAAGATAAAGATGACAACATCCAACAAGAGGCCGCGGTTGTATTTAGCGAGGAGGTTGAACGGGAGTTTTGCTGTTCGACCTGATGGCGAAGCGTTCGCGTCGGGGGATCTTTTCGGCATTAGTTGCTTAATAAATCGTCTCTCTGCGCTACCTCAGCGTTCTCTGCGTCTCAGCGGTGCTCTTCGTGTTATTTCGTGTAATTCGTGGATTGTGGTTTTTGAGTCTTGAAAGAGCCGATCCACGAAATACCCGAAACAACACGAAGAGCACCGCTGAGACACAGAGAACGCTGAGGTAGCGCAGAGGAGGATTTCAATCATCGTGTCAGTTGTCTGTACTTGATTCGATGAGGTGTTTCCGCCGCAACGCCCAGGCGCTGCTTCCGATCGGCCTCGTAATCGGAGTAGTTACCTTCAAACCAGAACACCTTGCTATCACCTTCAAAGGCAAGAATGTGAGTTGCAATCCGATCGAGAAACCAGCGGTCGTGCGAAATAACCACCGCGCAACCTGCGAAGTTTTCCAACGCTTCCTCAAGGGCTCGCAACGTATTTACATCCAAATCGTTTGTTGGCTCGTCGAGCAGAACTACGTTCGCACCTTCCTTGAGCATCTTTGCCAGATGGACACGATTCCGCTCGCCGCCTGAAAGCATGCCAACTTTCTTCTGTTGATCCGAACCTGAAAAATTGAATCGCGCAACGTACGCTCTCGAATTTACTTCGCGATTGCCGAGCTTCAGACTATCCTCGCCGCCGCTGATTTCTTCCCAGATCGATTTATTTGGGTCGAGCGTTCGACTTTGATCGACATAAGCAAGCGATACAGTCTCGCCGATACGAATCGTTCCGGCGTCAGGTTGTTCCAGACCGGTGATCATTCGAAAGAGGGTTGTTTTGCCGGCGCCATTCGGTCCAATTACGCCCACGATGCCTCCGGGTGGCAATGAAAACGTCATGCTCTCGACCAGCAGATTTTGGCCATATGCCTTGCTGACCGCGTCAGCATCAATCACAACGTTACCTAACCGTGGGCCGGGTGGTATGTGAATCTCCAGATCCTCTCGTCGCTTCTCAGTTTCGTCTTTCAGCAGTTGTTCGTACGAGTTGACCCTCGCTTTGCCTTTTGCATGGCGCGCTTTCGGTGACATCCGAATCCACTCGAGTTCGCGCTGTAGAGTCTTCTGTCGCTCACTTTCGGATTTCTCTTCACGTCGCAGGCGCTCCTGCTTCTGTTCAAGCCACGATGTGTAGTTTCCTTTCCAGGGAATGCCGGCGCCACGATCGAGTTCAAGGATCCAGCCTGCGACGTTATCGAGAAAATAACGATCGTGAGTCACCGCGATAATCGTTCCGGCATAGTTTTGTAGATGATGCTCGAGCCAGGCCACAGACTCAGCGTCAAGATGATTCGTTGGTTCATCAAGCAAAAGAATGTCCGGCTTTTGAAGTAACAAGCGACATAACGCCACACGCCTTCGTTCACCGCCGGATAAAACTTTGACTGGCGTTTCCGGCGGCGGGCACCTCAGCGCGTCCATTGCCATTTCCAGGCGCGAGTCGAGATCCCATGCATCCTGGGCATCAAGTTGTTCCTGAACCTCGCCCTGGCGTTCAAGCAATGACGACATTTCGTCGTCGGTCATTTCCTCCGCAAACTTCGCATTGATTTCTTCAAATTCCTTGAGCAGGTTTACGGTGTCCTGGACAGCTTCCTCAACCACTTCACGGACCGTGCGCGAATCATCGATTAGTGGTTCCTGTTCGAGATACCCAACGGTGAAGCCGGGTGAGAGAACGGTTTCGCCATTGAACTCTTTATCTACACCCGCCAGGATTCGGAGCAGCGATGATTTACCGGAGCCGTTCAATCCGATGACGCCAATTTTTGCGCCGTAGAAGTACGACAGATAGATATCCTTGAGGACCGGCTTCTTGTCATAGAACTTGCTGACGCCGACCATCGAGTAAATGATTTTGTTTGGTTCGGTGGACATAAACTTCTTGGTCTTTGGCCTTTCGTTTGGCTTTTCGTGGTCCGCGACAATGGAAAGGTCAAAGGTCAAAGGCCGAAAACCGAAGGCCAAAAACCAAAGGCCAAAGAGTCTTAGACCTATGGGATCTGTTCATTGCTCCAACAATTCCTCCGCATGCCTTCTCGCATTGGCTGTGATTTCCGCGCCGGTGAGCATTCGCGCCAGCTCCTCGATTCGGCCCTTTCGTTCAAGCCGCTCCACGCTGATTCGAGTTCGATTCTTAAAGACGACCTTCTGCACCGTGAGGTGGCAATCGGCGAAACGAGCAATTTGCGCCTGATGTGTTACGCATAATACCTGGTTGGTCAACGAAAGCTTCTTCAACTTCGCGCCTACCGTTTCACTCACTCTGCCACCGATACCAGTATCGATTTCATCGAAGACGATCGTTCTGGGAAACTCAGCAGCATTCGCAACAGTCTTCAATACCAACATCAAGCGAGACGCTTCACCGCCTGAGGCAATCTTTGCTAAGGGTTTGATTTCCTCACCGGGATTCGCTGAAAAGTAGAATTCGACCGAGTCAATGCCGTTTTGTCCGACGAACTTTAGTTTGTCGTGAGTTTCCCGATCAGGCACTTCGGTTTCGACCGTTTTGTTAGAAGTTATAGTTTGATCCAAGGGGCTTTGGATCGACGACTCGACAAACTGAAGTTTATCGGACACCTGAACCTGAAATCTCGCATTGTCGAGGGCCACTTCAGCAAGTCCCTTTTCAACCGCTTGCTCAAACTTCCTGGCGGCCCGTACTCGTTCCTTGTGTAGCCTTTGAGCGCGTTCGAAGTATCGTTTCTGCGAAATTGCGAGATCGTCGTTTAAATGCTTTGCGCGTTCATCCGACGATTCGATTTGCAGCAGACGATCTTCAGAGCGGGCCAGGTGCTCGAGCGCTGCCGCTATTGAGCCACCGTACTTTCTCTTTAAGCGAGACAACTCAACCACTCGATCTTCTATTTCCGCTAGCCGCGACGGCGAGAACTCCAGTTTGTCTGCGAACTCACGCAATGTGAACGACAAATCTTCAAGCAATGCACGTGAAGACTGGAGACCATCAATGTATTCGCCAAATCGTGATTCATACTCCGAAAGTTCAGTTATCTCCTGGAGTGAATGACGTATCCTCGCGAGTGCCGAGGAATCGTCCTCGTAGATTCGCGAATACGTTGATTGACAGAGAGCCGTAAGCTTCTCAACGTTCGCCAGCCTGCGCCTTTCATCCTCGAGTTGTTCATCCTCGCCTACGACCAACCGTGCACGTTCCAGCTCGGCAATCTGATATTTCAAAGTATCGACGAGTTGAAATCGCTCCGCTTCATTTCGATTCAGCTCTTCAAGATTCTTTTGAACTGTTCTGAACTCTTTGTATGCATCCGCGACCTCAACGCGCAGCAGGTTATTTCCAGCAAACGCATCGAGCAGTTCGAGATGCGTTTCTAAATTGAAGAGTGTTTGCTGATCGCCTTGACCGTGGATGTCGACGAGATACTCGCGAAGATCGCGCAGAAACGAGAGCGTAGCCAGCTGGTTATTGATGAATATTTTGTTTCTACCCGTTGTGGAAAGCTCGCGGCGGATTATTAGTTCGAAGGGCTCGGGTTTGTTTTTGACGTGTTTCGTTTTAGCTTCGAAGGAGAGGAGGCCGGCATCAGACAAGAGCTCCTGCAATCGTTCATTAGCGTTAACGACGAACAAGCCTTCGATGAAGCCTTTGTCTGCGCCAGTTTTCAAGAGTTCATTCGTGAACCTTCCGCCAATTAAAACTCCAAGAGCGTCGATGATGATCGACTTGCCTGAACCAGTTTCGCCGGTTAGCAGGTTCAGGCCATTGTCGAATTCAACCTGCAGTTCATCGATCAGAGCGATGTTGGAGATGTTCAGAAGTTGAAGCATCTTTTCTCATTGCCGATTTCCGATTGCCAAGTGCCGATTTAAGGATGCAGCGTCCGTCTAATTGAATCGGCAATTGGCAATCGGAAATCGGCAAGGAACAAAACCAAGCTATAAATTCGGGACTGCAGCACTCTCGCGGCGTTCGGGTGTTACCTTCGGCGGCTCGGGCGTGAAGTCTTCTCCCGGATTTATGAACTGATTACGCTCGAAGTTGTACTGCTTATCGTAAAGTTGTTTGTAGCGACCGCCCCGCGAAAGTAATTGCTCATGAGTACCACGCTCAACGATTTCACCACCCTCAAGCACCAGGATCTGGTCCGCACTGCGAATAGTTGACAAACGATGAGCAATGACGAATGTCGTTCGTCCTCGGCGCAGTGATTGAAGACCGTCCTGGATCAGGGCCTCACTTTCACTATCAAGACTTGATGTTGCTTCGTCCAGAATCAATATCTTTGGCTCAGCGAGAATCGCGCGCGCGATAGCTACTCGTTGACGTTGTCCTCCTGACAGTTTTACCCCTCGCTCACCAACAATGGTGTCGTAGCGATCGGCGAAACCGTTAATGAATTCTTCGCAGTGTGCTATTTGACTCGCCGCGATTATTTCCTCTCGCGTGGCGTGCGGATGCGAGAAGCTGATGTTTGCTGCGATTGTGCCGTCAAAAAGAAAATTGTCCTGCAACACAACGCCCAGTTCGTGACGATAGTCCTTCAAACGTATTGATTCGAGATTACGGCCATCAACTGTGACTACTCCTGACAAAGGTCGATTGAAGGCCATAACTAAACTAATCAGTGTTGATTTGCCCGAACCGCTGGAACCCACAAGCGCTGTAGTCGATCCGGCTGGCGCAACGAAAGATACGTTTTTAAGTACTGGAGTGTCATCGTTATATTCGAAACTGACATCGTGGAATTCAATTTCGCCGCGGATGTCTCCAAGTTGTTCGCGGCTCTCATCCTCTTCATCCTCCGTGGCCATTCGTTTGATTTCACGAATCCGATCAAGGCCGGCGAAAGCCTCCGTAATCTGGGTCCCAATCGAAGCAATCTCGACGAGTGGAGCTGCAACCAGGGCGGTGAAAAAGATGTACATAAAAAAATCACCGAGAGTCATACTGCCTGCGAGAATGTCTCGACCGCCCACGAGCGTAAGTAAGACGCCGATGAGTCCAACGATCAGGGTGGAAAACGAGGTCACCGTGGAAACGCCGGTCATCGATCGCCTGACGTTGCGAAAGAGTCGATGTGCCCCCCGCGCAAAGACCAACTCCTCGCGTTTTTCCGCTGCGTAAGCCTTAACGATTCGAATGCCGCCAAGTGACTCCGTCAGACGCCCGGTAACTTCAGCATTGATCTGTCCGCGTTCGCGAAACAACGGACGCAGACGTTTGAAGGCCAGGGCCATTGCCCCGCCGAAAGCACCGAGTGCCACAACGATGACTGACGTTAGTCTCCAATTGAGATAGAACAGAACTGCAAGCGCGAGAATTGCTGTTAATAGACCGCCGACCAGTTGAACGAGACCAGTGCCGACGAGATTACGGATACCTTCCGCATCAGACATGATGCGCGAAATCAGCACGCCCGTCTGAGTTGAATCGAAATAGCGTATTGGCAAGCGCTCAACGTGTTCTTGAACACTCTTGCGCATTTCGGTGATAGCGCGTTGTGCAGCAACGCCGAGCACCTGCGAGAGCGAGAAAGAGGTAATCGCCTGCACAACGGTTGCGCCTCCCGCCGCGAGAGCTAACGGAACGAGCAAGTCAGCTTTGTGCTTGAGTACCACATCGTCGATGAGATATTTCGATGTTGTGGGTAATACCAGGCCGACCAGTCGATTGATCAGCATTAAGAACATGCCCAACGCCAGTCTGTAGCGATGTTGCCAGATCAACTCGCGCGCATCGTGCCAGGCGGCTGAGGGTGAAAAGCGTTTCTTTGGTTTAGCGGTGCTCATCGAGTGTGACAGAGTAACAGAATTTCAGATTTAAGATTTCAGATTTAAGATTGGTCTGCTTCAAAATAGGTCCTATTGGTCAAAGACCAATACGACTCAAGCAAATCTTAAATCTGAAATCTTAAATCTGAAATTTCCGTTCCGGCCCTTGACTCTTCCGAACCCTCCCGCTACCCTCTGCCCCAGATACTCTAGGGAAGCGCAATGAGAACCAACCGCACCGATATCATGCAAGGTACTTTGGAGTTACTAATTCTCAAGACTCTGTCGCGCGAACCCATGCATGGATACGGTATCGCGCAGAGAATTCATCAGACAGTCGATGATCTGCTCAAGGTTGAAGACGGTTCACTGTATCCAGCACTCTATCGAATGGAAGCTCGAGGTTGGATTGCTTCTGAATGGGGTGCCTCTGAGAATAATCGAAGAGCCAAGTTTTACAAGCTCACCAGAGCGGGCCGTACACAACTGGACGCGCAATCTGTCAATTGGGAACGAGTCTCTCGTGCAGTGATGAGAGTGTTGGGTGCCACATAAAGAGGTGTGTCGTGAGAAGCCTTCAAGATCTATTTCGCAGAAAACCCACAATTGAAACTGAAGTTGACGAGGAGCTGACTTTTCACGTCGATATGCAGACTCGCGACTACGAGAGCCAGGGAATATCGCGCGAACGTTCGCGCGCTATGGCCGAATCGCGCTTCGGCAATGTGAGTCAGATCAAGAAGGAGTGTGTGCGTATAGGGTCGGGAAACAAATTCCTGATCTGGATACTGGACGCGCTTTTTATGATGAGTCTAGTTACAGGCCTGCTGCTCAGACTCTTCGGTCCCGAAATGCATGTTAATCGTGTGGGCGATGTGATGATGATGATTGGTGGACTGGGCATCCTGCTTGTTTATGCAAAACAATGCGGCGCAAACGTATTCAATTCAACTTCGCACAAGCCTCTCGGACTCAACACGCCTCCTGTCGGGTTTGATGAAAAGGGTCGCACGCCATTCGATCGCGTGAGATCGGATGATTGAAAGACCGCCTTCGGTCTTTGGTTTTCGGCCTTTGGTCTTCAGTCTTTCCAACTTAACACTGCAAGCCTAAGTTCAAAGGCCAAAGTCCAAAGGCCCGCCTTTAAGATCACCGGGACTCTCGTGGAACCACAGTCAGCGTGAGCTTCTGAGTTCCGCGGATGACTGTCACCGGAGTCTGCTTGTCAATTCGCTCGTCGGTTAGCAACTTGTGCAAGTCGTCAATGCCCTGAATCGGCTGACCGTCGAAGTTAACGATGAGGTCGCCCGTCAACAAGCCGCCCTCTTTCGCTGGACTGCGGTTTGTGTTGTTTTCAAACGACACAACCAACACCCCGGATTCAACCGGCAACTGATAGTACCTGACAATCCGCCGCGGAATGGGAACATTCTGTCCGGCAAAGCCAATGTAGCTCCGGCTGATTCTGCCATCTCTCAGCAACCTTCCCGCAACAAATTTTGCCGTATCGATTGAAGTTGCAAAACAGATTCCCTGCGCTGGAAGAATCATCGCAGTGTTCACGCCGATCACTTCGCCTCGAGTATTCACGAGTGGGCCACCCGAGTTGCCGGGATTCAGTGCGGCATCGGTTTGTATAACGCCATCCATTAAGCGCCCGGACTGCGCTCTCAAGCTGCGACCCAGTGCGCTGACTACTCCGGCCGTCACCGAGTATTGAAAACCGTATGGATTCCCAATCGCAATCACGAGTTGACCGACCCGGATTGAATGCGAGTTACCAAGATTTGCCGGTACCAGATTCGGCGCATTAATACGAATGACAGCGAGGTCGGTGTCGGGGTCATCGCCGATCAAATCGGCCTGAAAACGGCGGCCATCCATTAGTGCCACATCGATTTTGGTTGCGCCGTGGACGACATGACTGTTTGTCAGAATAAAACCGTCAGGTGTGAAGAGGAATCCCGATCCGCTTCCCATCGCTTCTCCCTCTGGTGTGCGACGGCGACTTGTCTGCCTGGCGGTTACCTGTATAAACACAACCGACGGACTGACTTTCTCAGCAGCTTCGATGACAGCACGCGAGTAAGCATCGAGCAGGACATCGTCGGACGTTGATTCGTTAGTCGGAATTGAATCGACTTGAGCATGCTCTAAATCGTTAACTATTAAAGCTGGTTGAAAGTTCTCGAAAGCTTCTTCGTTTTCTAAATTCATTTGTATCTCCTAACCTTGATCCCCTCACTTAGATGATACGAATTGTTGTCAAGTGCACAGTTTCGGGCGTGATTTGAGGCCTTTGTGTGTTTCGTGGATCAATCGGGGCAGTAGCCCGACTGTCAAGGAGGGCTCATATCTATCATCGGTACCAACACGACGGCGAGCCCTCCTTGACAGTCGGGCTACTGCCCCGATTGATCCACGAAACACACGGAGCCGCGCCGATTCCGGGAATAAATAGCTCGCATAGATTTCTACAGGTCATATAGAATCAGGCAGGAGGTTTTTTATGCCCTGGGATGGAGATGATCTGGCGGGCCAGGCCGAGGAGGCAGTGGAGCGTCAACAGGCAGCGGCCGAAGCGCGCGCTAATCGAACCAGCCTGACACCCGAAGGACGGGCTCGAAACGCAGAGCTGGAATCACTGCGACTTTCACGGTCTCGTGTTTTGTCGCAACTACAAAACGCCACCAATCCTGCTCATCGAAGAATGCTGGAGAGTGCACTGCATTCGATCGAGGAAAAAATGCGAGAGTAATTATTTGTTTTCGTAAACGAGAGTCTTCTTTGAGCGTCGGCCCAGGAAGTAGCCCGTTACTGTTCCCGCCAATGCTCCAATGACCACGGCTCCACCAAGGGCGGCCTGGTCAAGCTTATCGAAACCATCACTGTTATCATTAGCGCCAACTGCAGCTCCAAGCGCCGCCCCAGCACCCGCACCAAGACCCAACCCAATCAATGTCGATTTAGTCGCTGACTTACGTTTGATTTCGTAGACGCTCGCGATTTCTTCTCGCTTCAGGTCGAGCGTACGCGTGTTTGCGACCAGGGTCAGAGACGATTCAGTAACGGTTGTAAGGCGGCCCTCTACCTTCTTTCCCGTTTTCAGTTTGACCGCAACTTTACTATCGCGGGAGAGCCGCTGAAGTGAGATCCAGTCGCTAGTTGACGAAGTCTGTGCCATCGCCGGAAGCGATGTGAACAGAAGTGAGGTAATTAGAGCGACGGCGATAACGAGTCTCTTTTGATGGGACATACAAATCTCCTTTTTGAAGACGTTGAGCGAGGACATCGAAATAGCGCGCAGGCCTTTTATCACGACATTGGTGCCGGTGAGAAGGCTCAAGCTCTTTGGAGTGCGACGGCCTGCCGTCGCTTTGTTACCGCAGGTCTCTTGGGTAGGTAGCGCTCTAACAAAGCGACGGCAGGTCGTCGCACTCCAAAGCCAGGATCAATCGAACACAAGCTTCGCCAAACTCCCCTTAGCACCGGCCGCCCAACCAATTCGTTTTCCCCGAACAAAGCTAAACGTGTCGAAGCCTGGTCCTTCTATAGGCTGCCACGTTTTACCATCGTCGGTTGAATAATCTGTACCTAATGGACCAATCGCAATTAACGTCGGCGTTTTCGCGTCAGTAACATAAGCCACGACTGAACGAAAACCGCGCAAGCCGCTACCAAGCTTCCACGTTGCACCACCGTCAGAAGTGAAGGCGAGATTGTTTTGAGCTTCACTCTCCTTAGTGTAGTCGCCGCCCACAATCACGCCGTGTTTATTGTCCCGAAAAGCAATCGAGAAGATTCCTGTTGACGGACCTGCTGCAAGTGGCGTGTCGCTGATTTGCCAGGTCCGGCCGCGATCGGAAGTTCGCAGCACTCTTGCTTTCCCGGCAGCGCCGGTTCCAATCCAGGCGTGAGTTTTTCCAAACATCGCGATGTTGGTCCCACTGGCAGCGAATGCACCTTCATTGGCTAATGCAGGCGGAAGCCGAGACGATTCGATGCGAGACCACAGCTTTCCGCCGTTTTCAGTTATGAGTATGTCGAACGCGCCATCTACAGAATCACCAAAGACAAGTCCATGTTGCTCGTCCCAAAAACTCATCGCATCCAGAAATGCTTTGGGATTCGCATTTTGAAATTGCAGCTTCCACGAGTTTCCACCGTCTGTCGTTTTGTAGATTCGAGAGGCCGTTCCGGGACCGATGCTCAGAACATATACCGTGCGTTCGTCAATTGCATCGATATCGCGAAAATCCAGTGTTTCAGAAGTGGCCGTTAGCTCCTGCCAGCTACCTCCACCATCGATTGTTTTAAGGACAGTACTTCCTGACCCGCTTGCAAAAGCCACTTGCTCATTGACTGCACTGACACCGCGCAGTCGAGCGGTGACCCCGCTGGACTGTAGGATCCAGTGGGGAGCGAAGACGATTGCTGCAATTAGTAGAAGCATGAGTCGATTTCACATTTAAAATTTCAGACTTAAAATTGGTCTGCTTCCAAATTGGTCCTAAGGGTCAAATAGGTCCTATAAGGCTCAGGCAAATCTTCAATCTGAAATCTTAAATCTGAAATATTCTTACCGAACCCTTGCAAGGCAATCCGCCAACTCTTTCGTCTTCGTAAAACCGCAGTCGCCATTTGCCTGTCGTTCACAAGTAGCTTTCTTGTAACACTCGTACTCGGGTTTGTATTCGCAAGTTGTGATCACGTCGTGATCGGAGCAAATCTGGCTCGAACACCCCGTCCTAATACATGGTTTCAATCCCGCTTCAGCTCTCTTTGGCGGCCGCCGAAGATAAAACTGTGACGCCTTCAACATCAAACCCTGGCCTGCTGGCCCAGTCACAGTGGAATGTCCTCCGGCCACAATAATCCCCTCCGAGCTGGTCATTCCTGTTTGGGCTTGCTCCAATGCGGTTTGGCCGGCACGAGCGTCATTAAGATCGACACCAGCGATCTTTCGTTGAGATGGTGCGTTGAGTTTTGACTCTTGATGAGTCAGGCATGGTGCGGCAATGCACCTGATGCCAAGATCGCGAACTCGATAAAAGTCGCCGTACGGTTTCTCGTCGTTTGCGGCGTACCAAACTTCCGAGGCCTTGAAAACGCCATAGCGTCCATTCCGATTGCCCTTGCTAACGATGTAACCTCGAAGCAAAGCGCCATTGAGTTTGGTCAGCTCTATTACCTGTTCCGTAAGAGTAAAGTTCGAGGCGTTTGGATTCGGCGTATTCATGTCCCTGTCCATGGACTTCTTGAGCTCGGCTTCTGCCATTCCATTCCAATCGATGCTCGCTACGTAACACTCGGACATCTGACGACCGTTGGCGCATCGAGTTAGACCAGAATTAACTCGGCGGACGAAGTATCCGCCGCACATCGGGGATGCACACCGTCGAATATCAGGACGGAGGAGGTAAAACGTCGAATTGGCATTTGTGATTCCTGTGGCGTTCGGTGCGGACCGAACTGAGTTGGCGCTAGGTGTTCGTGTGGTTGCCACTAAAAGGACGAGGGAAACCAGAATCAAAAGCATTGTTCGACTACTAGTGAAGATGTTCATTTCGAACTCCTGTCTGAATCGGACTTTAAAGCTATAATGCCCGCGCTTCATCAACGTCCAAACAAACAATTCGAGATTACCTATGCCGATTAATCTTTCGCGTCGCAACTTCCTGGGAGCCACCGCCAAAGCCGCAGTTGCAGCTTCGGTCTATACAGCGATTGAAGCACGAGGCTCAACAGTTCTGATTCAGTCTCTAATTCCCGAGGAGGCTAACACACAGGCAGCGGCAATGCAGCCATGGCTCGCGCAACTCGATCAGTTCATCGCGCGACATATGCTCGAGACCGGCGCGCCTGGACTGACACTAGCGCTTGCAAATCGCGATGGCCTCATCAGGGTCTCGACTTATGGTTTCGCGGATACGAAAGCTGGTCTTCGTGTAGTGCCGGAAACAATGTTTGAGATCGGGTCAATTTCAAAATCATTTGTCTCTCTGGCTTTGATGCAGCTTCACGACGAAGGCAAGCTGGATCTGAGCAAGCCGATTACGCAATATCTGCCCTGGTTAAAGATCAATTCAAAGTTTGAACCAATAACCACTCATCACATTCTGACTCACACTGCCGGACTTCCAGGTGTTCCACTCCTGCTTGATGCATTGCTGAACGACTTATGGACTGCATATCCGCCGGGTAAGCAGTTCCTCTATTGCAACACGGGCTACAACATCCTCGGTTTTCTGGTCGAAGAGCTTGACAAGCGACCATTCGCGGAGTCGATTCGTGTGCGACTCCTGGAGCCACTCGGAATGTCTGCGAGCGCTCCAGTTATCACAAATCAACTTCGATCGAAGATGGCCGTCGGCTATGAACCTATCAACGGCAGTGTTCCGTTCGCTTCATGTGGCACACTTGCAGAAGCGCAATGGCTCGAAATGGAAATGGCCGCAGGTAGCATTGCATCCACTCCTTCTGATATGGCGAAGTACATTCGCATGCTCACTAATCGTGGCGTATTGCCGAAGGGAAGATTGATCTCTCAAGAGACATTCAACTTGTTCATCAAGCCGGAAATCAATTCGCCGTTTCGCGGTGAGCCTGCTTCCTACGGTTACGGATTATGGGTTAGCGACATCGATGGACATACGCGACTCAGGCACACCGGAGGGATGGTTGCTTTCAGTTCATCAATCGACGTCGACGTGACAGGTGGAATCGGAGCCTTTGCATCAGTGAATGCGAACTTGCGCGGTTACAGACCCGTTGCTGTGACGAAGTTTGCTGTCGAACTAATGAATGCGTCTTTGTCTGGCAAAACTCTACCGGTCGCACCTCCGCCACCACCATCGCCAACGGAAGTCAAAAATGCAGCCGAGTATGCTGGAGTTTTTACTTCACCAGATAACAAGACCCTTGAGTTAATCGCCGAAACGAACAAGCTGGTATTGAGTTACCAGCGGAAGCGAATCGTACTCGAGCGCGCTGGTCGTGATCTATTTCTGGTGAAGGATCCTAACTTCGAAACGTATCTACTCGGATTCGTGCGCGACAAAGGAAAGGTAACGGAAGCGTACTACGGTAGCGACTGGTATGCGGGTGCGAACTACTCTGGCCCTAAGACATTTTCCGGTGCTAAGGAGCTCGAGTCGTACGTTGGTCATTACTCCAACGACAGCCCCTGGTATGGAGATACGAGAGTAGTTTTGCGAAAGGGTCAACTATATGTCGAAGGTGTGCAGCCGCTCGTGGCGCGTGCTGATGGTAAGTTTGGACTTGGCGAGACTGAGGCTCCGGACTGGATCTCCTTCGAATCGATTGTCGACGGACGAGCGATGCGGTTAAATTTTTCGGGAGTGATCTTCAGGAGAGTGTTTACGCCATAATGTCCGATATGCTTTAGCTTGTCGTGACGCAACCAACCGAGCCCGCATTTTCCCCGAACAGTTGATCAAGGCGGGCTTGGTTGCGTCACGACAAGCTAAAGCATATCGGACATCAAAGCAGCAATACATCAACCCGATGCGCGTGCACCATGTCCTCGCATGGTGACCACGCGAAGATCGTAAAGCGGCCATCCTGAGATGCGACCAGCGCAAGTGCGTCGCGTTGATCATAAACAAACTGAGCGGCTGACAGATGTCTAGTCCCACCCTGCTCGGTTGGCTGAACAATTTCGGGTTGATCTCCAACGATCGGTTCTGTAGTCACCCAGTTTTCGACCGGCTTGCTGCCTACAGAACGACGTATCTTCGCACCAAAGGCCAGCACTTCGTATTGGTCATTGATAATCGTGGCGCCATCTACCGCCGTGAGTCCCGCAATGGTGTCAACGCTCCGTCGAACCGCGCTGGCCCATTCACGTTCATCTTCATCTTCGACATTCAATCGAAGCAGATCTGCCAACGCGGAAAAGGAAGGCGCAGTTGAATAGAGAATTGGTCTGGCAATAGAAGAACGCCAACCCTCTGAACCTGCTGGAACAACAAGCAACGCGCCACCATGACCATGTGCGCGCATCGACGCTGCAAGCTGTACTAAAATGTTTATCGAATGATAAGTGCCGTTCGCGGCGGAAGACGTGAATGCGAGAAGTGATTTCAGAAGAGAAGGACAATCAGGAAGGCTTGTACCTTTTTCGTCGATGATTCTTACCTGCTGACCTTTTAACACTGCGACATTCGCATACTTTCCGAATCCTTCGATGCGCCGGTGCTTTACTACCAGAAGTCCAGGTTCGACGTCTTCAACCACAAAACAAAAACTGGGTATGCTTCGGGTCGCGCCCCAAACCTGAAGGTGATTGTCGATCATCCAGACACCGAGATGTACTTCAGGACGTTCGACGGCAGGCGCCAGTTTGACCAGGACTTCTGTGGTCAAGGGCAGCGGACGTTCAAATAGCAAGGGCGTCTCGGCTTGTTCCGATGGGAGATATGCAATCGAGATCTTGGGGAATCGTCCCTCTTCCGGACGAAAGCTTGCCCAGAATGTTGCGTCGATGATGGCTTCGACGGTCTTGGTATCAGGCGCGTATGCGAGCTCCGCTTCACCCGCTTTCCGAGCTTTTGTAATGTGTCGCTCAAAGTGTTCTTCGACAGTCGGTGCGACACTGGTTGCTGCCTGGTAGGTTGGGCTGGTCATGAAGTTCTCTATAGGACCTATAGGACCTATTCGACCTATTGGCTTGCTCATTTTCCGGTAAACAAAGTCTTCTCGTCCACGAAACAAATTGGATTTCCCCATGGATCAAATGCGTAAAAAGAGCGTTCGCCCCACGGCCGCTTCGCAATGTCACCCGCGCTATCACCATGTACGTCTTCGGTGGACAGGCAGTTCAGCGCACTCGCACGAGCGTGTACAGCCTCGAGATCGTTAACCGAGAAATAGATATGGTCTGGCAATGGCTGTGGTTGATTTCCTTCTGCACTGACGTTAACCAACGCAAGGATGACCGGTCCGCAGTCGATGTAGTGGCGTCCGGCGCGGGGAATCCGACGGCCACGATCACCGAGCAAGGTGCCATAGAACTCTTCTGCCTTATCAAGATCATCAACTTGAAGAATTATGCGGTACAGAACTGGGGTATTGGACACGGGACCTCCTTAATGTTTTGGTCTTTGGGCTTTGGTTTTGGTCTTTGGCCTTCTATGCTGGTGCACCTCAAAGACCAAAGACCTAAGACCGAAGACCAAAGGACCGTCAAGTTCTACTTGGTGTCTATCGCCCTCGTGATCAAATCAATCTCCACCGTAATGTTGTCACCGATAAAATTCGGTACTGTTTTGTGCGTGTAGTTAATCCCATAGTCACGACGATTCAAGACAAGGCTAGCTGAGTAACCAACGTTCTTCTTTGTCTTGTCAGCGTTTTCATCCACACCGGTGATTGTAAATGGAAGCGCGATCTCTTTAGATACTCCATGCATGGTCAGCGTTCCGTGAGCTATCAACTGTTTGCCGCGTTTTTCAATGCGGGAACTCTCGAACGTAATCTCGGGAAACTTCTCAACGTCGAAGAAATCGGTAGTGCGCAGATGCTTGTCACGTCCTTCAATGCCTGTATCAACGCTGGCTGCCTTGATCACTACATTCACGGACGATTTGGTGATGTCGCGCTCGTCGTTCGTGAGATTGATGTTGAAATCCGTGAATTTGCCCTTTACCTTCGACAACCCTCCCATGATTGGCACCGAGAAGCCCACGGTTGAATGGTTCATATCGATTGGGTATTGCCGAGCGGTGCTGACCTGAGCCGCTATGCTCACTGAAACGAGGAGAATTGTCAGAATGGATTTTCTTAACATCTTGTTTCCTCTCGATCGATTATTGAATTAGATAGTTCGTGAATCCTTCGGCAATCAGTTCATCGTAGGCCGCTATTACTTCTGAAGGCACATCTTGCTCGATCTGATAACCTCTCGCCGGATAGACTCTGATTCGCTGTAAATCTCCAACCATGATACTCACAACGTCACTCGGCGATAACGCGCTGTTCGCGTAATTCGCAAGATAGTCATCGAAACCGATCTGTGGAGACGTGACAATAACATGCTTCTCGGGCCACCACTTTCGAAAGGTTGCAAAGCTACGACGCTCCATGTAGGGCTTTTGTACCACGATGAACTTCTGCAACTCCAAACCCATATCCGCGACCAGCTGTTTAGTGTAGAGAATGTTCTCCCCAGTATTAGACGAGCGATTCTCAATGATCACTTTGTCTTTGGGAACACCGGTGGCGATCGCCAGACGCGCGAAACGCTCTGCTTCCGGTTCGGTCCACAACTTTCTCGTAATTGCACCCAAACCTCCAGAGAAAATTACCAACGGCGCCCAGTCTTCTCCGTACAGTTCAACGGCTCTTTCGACAACCCGCTCGTCATGACTGCACAACACTAAGATCGCATCGGCTTTCTCGAGAAGATGATTCAGTTTGTGGTAGTTCCAGATTATCGAGGCGAGGTCCCTTATTCGTTTGTCCATAGAATTAGCCACAAATGAACACAGATTTCACAGATAAGTTTTTTTGCTTGATGTCTGTCTTGTTTAATCGGTGAAATCTGTGGCTAAACGTTGGCTCGAATCACTCCCAAAGTCACGCGAATACCACCGAGGTGATACGCGGTGTGCGTAAGTACTGAAAGAGCGCCGGCGATATCGTATTTTCTGTCCCACTGCTCGAAAGAATTGATGGTCGCCATTACCTTCGAATAGCTGTCTCGCAGCCGCGCTTTAGTATCTTCCCATTCTGACGGAGTTACCTCACCTACAGTTTCCCAAATCTCTCTCCAGTTATTCTTCGAGTCTTCGAGTGTCTTGATGTACTTATCGAGTACATCTAAATAGAAACGCACGTGCTCAACTTGTGCTGCGATGGTCGCGGTGTTTGGACTAATCCGCTTAGATGCTTCATCGGCAGTGATGCTGTCGAGCGTTTCGAATAAGGTTGTGCCCTTGTCGAGATAAATCCCGCGAACTTCGGAGAACGTTTCTTCGAGACATCGAAGCAGTGGTTTCTTTAGACGTGCTACCGGAATTTGTGCAGACATAATCGATACCTCTTTATCCACAGATTACGAAGACCGTCAGTAGTCAGTAGTCAGTAGTCAGTGGTCAGTAGAATGGGTCGTATCGGTCAAATAGATCCTATACCAGTGACTACTGACTACTGACTACTGACGTTGTGGATAACCTTTCTCACCCTCGGCTAACTCTCCCAATTCGTCGATCGCCATTGAGTATCAGCTCGCACGCCTTGAACGCGTACTCTTCAAATTCTCCCAGCTTTGAGGGAAGGATTACCCAACCTTTTTTTCCTGAACGCCAATGGTAACGACGCGATAATTCGGGAAACTCTGCGCCAAGACTCTCCAGGTGTTCAGTCGTCGTAAATAACCACATACCATTAGAACCTGTCTGTTTCTTACTATCACGAAGCGCACACAGCAATCGCTCACCGAGATAGAGGTATGTGAATCCAAATACACGTTTGATGGTTGGCCGCAAACTGAACAACTCGTCCAATACAAACGGGAAGGGAATTGAATCTCCTTGTGTTCTCATCTTAGATTCTTTTGAAAGAATTCCAACACGCGCGACTCATATTCAGTAGGTGCTGCGTGATGCAAGTCGACATGTTTGGCACCTTGAATAACCCAGAACTCTTTTGGCTCGCTTGCAGTTTCGTACAAGCGTTCAGATTCTTCAATCGTCGTGTGAAGATCATCGGAGCCGGCGATGAAGAGTTTCGGTGAATTTAACTGCCGCACGTGATCTATTGGACGCAGCTCCCTTTTGTTGATCCCAGTCGTGGTTTGAGTTGCAAGACTAACAACGGAGTCAAAACTCGCGCCCACGACCCGAGCCGCATGGTCAACCGGTTCGTGACCGCATCATCAATAGTCGGATAGACCATTTCCAACACGAACGCATCGGCTTGCAATGGAGGTGAAGCTAAGATTGCGGCCGCGCCACCCATCGAGACTCCGATGACTCCGATTCGTTCACCCGGCGCGACCTGACGGAGAAATTCCAGTGCAGCCTGGGCGTCTTTGCTCTCGAGTGCGCCAAACGTGATCTGCTTTCCCGTGCTCTCACCGTGCGCCTGAAAGTCAAATAAAAGAACGGAGTAACCCGCACGAGATAGAAATCGTGCTCTATCAATCATGCTCAAACGGTTCGAACGAACACCATGCATGAGCACAACAGCACCACCGCCTTGCTTGCCGGGCATAAACCAACCGTGAATGGTTGCACCTGAACCACTCGAGAACTCAATAGATTTTCCAGACAGGTTAGAGGGCAGTTCGCCGATGCTTTGCGGCGCGGGAGCCGTTAGAAAGTTTCCGGCAACGAGTACGGCAATCAGGGCCGCGCCGACAAGCACCAGACATACGAAAACAGATTTCTTGGCTTTCACGTTGTCTTTAGGTTTGGCCACAAGGGAAAAGCCGATTCACTGACACGGTATCAAAAATCTGATTACCCTCAGTTTTTATTCGTGTTGGTTCGTGTGTTTCGTGGATCGTCTGTTACCTCCGAAAATGTACGAATCCACGAATCACACGAATCAACACGAACAAAAACGGTTTGGGTGAGTTTGCTTGTTGTAAACGCCTAGGTTGATGCAGTCGTCGAACCGCTTTCTATCAGCGATTAATGTACTTCGTAATAAACCCGCTGACACTACTCAGGACAGCCTTTGGTTGATCGCGGTGTGGACTGTGACGACAATCCGAAAGCACCACCGTCTTTACCAGTCCTCCGCTGGCACCTTCTATCGCTCTAACTTGTCGTAGAGTCCCGTACTGATCCTGTTCACCTTGAATAACCAAGGCCGGAACTTTAATGCCAGGCAGATAAGACTCAATATTCCACGAACGGAACTGCGGGTTCAACCAAACATCGTTCCATCCTCTGAAAGCAGATTCAACATTGTCACCATGGTATTTCTGCAGGCTAGCTCTCAAAGAACCATGCTCATAGTTCTGCTTCGCCTCCATGATACTTTCGATGCTGATAGGTTCGACGAAGACATGTGGCGCTTCCAGCACGAGACCCAGAATATTGTGAGCAATGCCACTCCCGACGAGGATGAGTGAAATGGAGCCGCCATCACTATGGCCGAAGAGGATGGCCTTATCGATACAAAACTCTTTCAGAATTTGTGGCAAAACGGTCAGAGCTTCGTCGTGCATGAATTCCACGCGACGTGGAAGAACAATTCCGTCTGATTTGCCATAGCCGGCACGACTGTAAACTAGACCCCCGCATCCAGTAGCTTCGACAACTTGTTCTGGAAAGTCCCGCCACATCTCAACGCAACCCAACCCCTCGTGAAGAAACACGATCGTAGGGGCTTCATCAGGGCCGAGTCCGATCCACTTGTACTCCAGCCGATGACCGCCTACGCGTACTAGACTACTCATTATTGTTTGGCTGTGGCGTCAAGATAGGCGGCGTCCACCGCCGGACCGGCCACATAGTTGCGGAAGATCAGTTTTCGTATACGTGAATTGCCCGCAAAGTAATCTCGAAAGGAATCGAGGTTTAGATTTTTGTGAATCTGGTCTAAGGTTTCGCCGCGCTTAACGGCCGCCCGGACCTGTTCATCGATCGTTAGGAACAGCTTAGACATCTCTTTTACCTGTGAATCGTCGGTTAAGACGGGACCGTGTCCCGGCACGATCATTTTCGGATGCAGCATCAATATTTGGTCGAGTGTTTTACTCCAATCACCAGGATGAGATTGTGGACTACCAACATAAGGGACCGGCCAAACGACCAGATCACCGGTAATGGCAATTCTTTCTTTAGGAAGGTAAACGACAAGATCGGCACTTGTGTGTCCACGGCCAAAATAGCGGATGTCGATCGTGCGTTCTCCTCGCTGCAGTGTTAGACGATCCTCAACTGTTGTTGAGGGCAGAATGATCTCAACCTTTGGGTTCTCAGCCATGTAGCGCTCAGCAATTTCAGCGCTGCTCTGATAGGCATCTCTTTCTTCCTGGTCCATAGGACCGCCAAAGATGCTTTCGTTCTTTTCGAGCCGGGTCGTCAGGGCCTTAATGAAACCCGGATAACCTTGCTCTGACATCGCACCTTGCCGGTTGGCAAGACCGGTTGTCGGTAGATATTCGCTCATCTTCACGTGGCCAATGAATTCCACTCCTGGGAAAGCATCACGATAAGCCTGATTACCCATGATGTGGTCGTCATGCCAGTGCGTGTTGATGACGTACTTGACAGGTTTATTAGTGAGCTGTCTTAGCGCGGCGATAGTTTCCCGTGCGGTGCCGGGCGTGAGAGTAGTATCGACCACTACAACGTCGCTGTCGTTGATGATGAAGACGCTGTTGGCATTGACGGTTAGCCCAGGCGGCTCCGTTCGAATTGCCGCGTAAACGCCCTTCGAGACTTTGACGATTTTGAATCTGGGTTGAGCGGTGGCGGAGGGTGTCGAGATGAAGATTGCGATTAATAGGAAAAGCGAATAGGTCTTATAGGTCATATAGGTCCTATTCTTAATCGCTCAATTCACAAATCTTCTCAATTGAATGCTAATCGCAAATCCAATGGCAATGAACGTAGCTATCAAGGACGCGAGGCCCGCGCTCATTAGTGGAAGAGGCACGCCGATAACAGGCGAGATTCCGAGCGCCATACCGATGTTAATAAAAATCTGGAACGCAAAGCCTCCGACGACCGCCATGATGAATAACATCCCGGAACGGTCTGCAGAACGCCGAGCACCCGTGATCAATCGCGACAGGAGGATGCCATAACCGATTAGCACAAACAGGCAACCCATGAAGCCATTATTTTCTGCGGTGACTGCATAGATAAAATCAGTATGTGGTTCCGGCAGAAACTTCAAGCCGCTCTGTGAGTGCTCTGCGGAAGATTTCGAGCCAAATAGCCCGCCCTCGCCAACCGTCAAGATCGATTGCCAGGTGTGATATCCAATGCGTCGCTTATCTGCATTTTCAGGATCGAGAATCACGTTGATTCGTTCCTGCTGATAAGTCTTTATGAGATTTGTTTTCACCCCAACCCAATACATAACCGGAATCATGACGATGGCGAGCACGGTTGCAGCTATCACGAGACGCAGTCGGATTGCAGATAAGAACAGCACTACCGCAAGGATCGGAATATAAGTGAGAACTGACCCAACGTCAGGTTCCAGCATGATCAAACCGCAGGGTAACGCCAGAATCAAACCACCGATGATCATCTCCTGGACGGAAAGGGGTTGAGTGCGGTTCTTTCCAAAATAACGGGCGAGCATCATTGCCGTCGTGACTTTGACGAACTCCGATGGTTGAAACTGTCCGATGCCTGGCACCTTCATCCAGCAGCGTTGACCGTTAATCTTTAGTCCAATTCCTGGAATAAGGACGATGATCAAAAGAACCAGACCAAAGACATAGAATGCAGAGGCCCAGTTAAGAAGTCGCCGATAGTCAGTGAATGCAATTGCGAGCATTGCTATGAGCGCAATGCCAAGGCCGATGATCTGTTTCACCCAATACTGTTCAGCCGGCTGTGCATACCGGATCTGAATCGTTCCGAAAGCGACAATGCTGATGGCAAGGAACGCAAGGATCCAATCGAAGTCCCGCCAGCTGCGTTTGTGAATGATGGCTACCATCTATTTATTGTCGATTTCCGATTGCCAATTGCCGATTTGGTCTTAGGCTTTGGGCCTTTGGCCTTGTTTTCGAACTCTTGACATCAATCGATACTTCGTAACATGCGGCGTCTAAGACCAGGACCAAAGACCAAAAGCCAAAGACCAAATCGGCAATCGGCAATCGGAAATCTGCAATGACATCACTGCGTATTACTCGCCAATGCGGTTGTTGGCGGTGTTTGTTTCTTGGCGATTTGGACTGCTCCGGGAGGTTCTTCGTGTCGGGTTTTGCGATAGTAAGTATCGTAGACTCGTCGAATCGCGGGCGCAGCGTACGTGGCTCCGAAACCGGAGTTTTCGATCAGAGCAACCATCGCAATTTCGGGTTTGTAGGCTGGCGCGTACGAGACGAACCACGAATGGTCTTTGTTCTTGCCACTATCTTTACCAAGGCCGACGACCTGAGCGGTTCCCGTTTTTCCCGCGATGTCAAAACCAGCCATTCGAATGGCTGCGCCGGTCCCGCCGCCATTAACTACATTCCACATTCCCTCGACGACAGCATGATCAATGTCTTCAGGGATTGGAATGACTTTCGGATTAGGTCTTGACGAATCCAATGGCTGGAACCCTACAGCCGCGCGATAATCTGGACTTCCGGGAGTACCTATTGGTTTTACTTCTTTCATCAGATGCGGAATGTACATCTTTCCGTGCATGCTCACGCTTGAGATGGTTCGGAGCAACGAGATTGGTGTAATGATGTCGTAAACTTGGCCGAACGAGGCATACACCGTGTCGATATCACGCCACTCCGGATCTCTGGGCTGCATGCGTCGTTTGAATTCCTTCGAAGGCGTCCAGCTGACGACTTCGTTTGGTAGATCGATTCCAGTGCGCTTGTTTAAATCAAACTCGTCGACCATCGTGACAATGCCATCTATTCCCATTTTCAGACCGAGGCGGTAGAAGTATCCGTCACACGAATGCGTAATCGCCGATTTCAAATCGGGAGTTCCATGATTGCCCATGCATCGGGTGAACTTGTTCCCGATGGTAATTCCGCCGCCACAGACAAGGTTCGAATGGTCAAGAGTGATCGCACCCTGTTGAAGACCGGCAATCGACATTGGAATCTTCCAGGTCGAACCCGGCGGATATCGACTTTGAATCGCGCGGTTTAGCAACGGCGTTTGTGGATCATTTAAGAGAGCGAGGTACTCGGCGCGTCCAGCTTTGGTGTTGATTCGTTGAGAAAATACATTTGGATCGAAAGTAGGATACGACGCCAGCGCCAGAATCTCTCCGTTGTTTGGATCTAGAGCGACGATCACGCCACGTTTCGTTACAGATGTTGCCAATTGCTCCTCGGCTGACTTCTGAAGGTCAAGGTCGATGGTGGTGACCAGGTCCCGTCCCGGAATGGGATTAACTGTTTCCAGTTCATCCTGAATTCTTCCACGACTATCAACCACCACCTCCCGGTAACCGTCGGTGCCTCGGAGGTAGTCGTCATAGATCTGTTCAATCCCACTTTGCCCGATGATGTCGCCCGGTTTGAGACCCTTATCTTTGAACACCTGTTGTTTGAGTTGTTCCGGACTTATTTCACCGACGTAGCCAACCACGTGCGCAAGCATTCCGTTCTCGGGATAACGACGTTGTGGCTGCTGTTCAACGCGGAGTTCGGGGAACTCGAGGTTATGCGCCTCTACCCATGCAATATCGTTTGGTGTCGCATCCTGCTTGACGAGAATCGATTCAAAAGCAGGGGTTACCTGGTCGAAACGTTCCTTCAGAAGATCGCCATCGATTACGAGACCATCGGCTAAAGGCTCAATAAGTGAGCTGAGCGGTTTATCCTTAACGTCCTCGCGCGAGAGAATCACGTTGTAAATTGGACGCGAATCAACGATTACGCGCCCCTCGCGGTCGAAGATCACTCCGCGCGGCGCGGGGATTGGCAGCCGACGCCGTCGCTGATTTTCGGCAATCTCGCCGTATTTTTCACCACGAACGACCTGCAGCACGTAGAGCCGCACACCCAGGGTACTCAGCATTACCAGGACAAGCGCCTGCAGGAAGCGAAGCCGGGCTCGGAGGTTTTGCGAAGTGTCTTCGAATTTCATAAAGCAAAGCCCACGTTAGGCCTTTGTTCTTTGTACTTAGAGCGACGTCCCCAAAGTCGAGTTGTCTTCCCAGTGGGGAGCCAAAGGCCGCAAAATGAATCTTGACATGCAAAGCACAAAGTTCAAAGCACAAAGTTCAGAGATCATTCATCTGCGCCTCAAAGAACCCGTTGATCTACGTGCCACACGACGTCGGGTAGCGAACTGCCGGCGTTGAGATGAACGTTCAGCGATGACTGCGTCGAGCATATAAAGGACGATCGTTCCGAGGGTAGTAGTGGCGATCAGCCGGTAGGAGATCGTCTGCATGACCGGAACCAGAGGTGGGGAACCAAGAACGCGATGCCAAAAAACGTAGATACCAGAATCCACCACGGTCGCCGCTGCAAGGACTGGGATGCGAAGTAATGGGTTTTCCAGATTAACTTTGGTGGCGGCGAAATAAATAATGTACGCGGTCAGCGTCTTCGAAAACCCCCCGGCACCGATAAGTCCTCCGCTGGCCGCGTCAACAATGATTCCTGCCAAAGTACCAACCAGCAACGCCTGCCACGCGTCGCGTTGAAGGGCAATATAGACAACAACTATGAGAGGAAAATCGATATAGGCAAGAGGTGGCCAAACAATGCGCAACGAAAGCTGCAGCACGATGGAGATGGCTAGAACTGCGGCAATCTTAAGCTGAGGCATAGGGACATTGCCGATTGTCGATTTCCAATTGCCGATTTGCTGACGACAGAGATCTAGATTGCTTGAAAGATGAACTGAAGGGGCTACCCACTTTCAAAATCGGAAATCGGCAATCGGAAATCGGCAATAACGTCATTTCTTCGCCTTGTCGGCGTTCGGGAGGGTTTGTTCAGGTGCTGTCCTTTGGGGGGCTCGATAGAGAAGGACAGCGACTTCTTCCAATTGATCTAAACGCGCGCCTGGTCTGATTAGTATTTGATGTGGCTGTGTTGCTGTTCCGTTCTTGACGTCTACAACATCGCCAACGTTCAAACCCGCCGGGTAAATTCCGTCCTGGCCAGTGGTCATGACGTAATCACCGACGGCGACTTTTTCCAATCCGGAAACGTAACGCATCTCAATAAGACCAAGCTCGGGACGCCCACGCACAGATCCTAAGGCCCCGGATTGTCCAACCTGGCCAACAACCGCGCCAGCCCCTGCTTTTTCATCAGTCAACAGCATTACCTGTGAGGCCCACGGACTAACAGTAATAACTCGTCCAACTACTCCAGTACCTGAGACCACAGGCATGTTGGTGGCTATACCAGAACTGCTTCCACGATTGATTGTTATCGTATTGAACCAAACTGAGGCGTCTCTCGCGATTACTCGTGCTGGAACAGTTTGGTATTGGCTTTGTTCTTTTAGATTCAGCAGAGCCTTCAGACGGTCGTTTTCAACGGCTTGTTGGCGGGCGTTATGAAGTTCCTGCTCGGCGGTTGCTAATCGCTGTTTGAGGTCCTCGTTCTCGGCGGCAATGCTGTGAAAGTTCAGTATCTGCCGGAAGAATCCGGACGTGGCGCCACTTGCCTTCGACGACGCATTCTGTAATGGCGAAGCAAACGTCTGGGTCCAGACGCGAACCACTTTCTGCCGGCCATCGCTGTCGCGGGCATCTACTGCCATTATCACCAGGTTGGTGATGAGCAGAGCCACCAACCAAATTGGTGCACGTTGGCGAATCTCTCTTTGTGTTCGAACGGTTGCCATGGCGCAGGTTAATTACATGCCACTGGTCATAGTGTTTTCCCACTTCACTCGCTTCAACAGATCGAAATCTGACAGCATTTTGCCTGTGCCCAGCACGACTGAAGCGAGCGGATCATCCGCGAGTGAAACTGGCAGGCCAGTCTCAATTGAAAGTCGCTTGTCGAGATTCTTCAATAACGCGCCGCCACCAGTCAGTACGATTCCGCGCTCGACGATGTCTGCCGATAGCTCGGGTGGTGTTCGCTCCAACGCCACACGAACAGCATTGATGATTGTCGAGATCGAATCAGCAAGAGCTTCACGGACTTCCTCGTCGGAGATAGTGATCGTTTTCGGAATCCCTTCGATCAGGTTCCTACCGCGCACTTCGTACGAGAGTGGCTCGTCGAGCGGATATGCGGAACCAAGTTCAATCTTGATAGCCTCTGCGGTGCGCTCGCCGATCAGCAAGTTGTACTTTCGTTTGATGTACTGAATTATCGCTTCGTCCATCTCGTTGCCGGCGACACGAACGGCGCGCGAGTAAACAATGCCGCTCAAACTAATAACCGCGATGTCGGTTGTGCCGCCACCGATATCAACAACCATGTTGCCGTGTGGTTCCGTGATCGGAAGTCCCGCGCCGATTGCAGCGGCCATCGCTTCTTCAACGAGATAAACCTCCGAAGCTTTGGCTCGATAGGCGGAGTCTTCAACTGCGCGACGTTCAACTTGAGTAATCTCGGAAGGAATGCCGATGACTACGCGCGGGCTGACCCAGGTCTTTCCGTTATGTGCCTTGCGGATGAAGTGCTGCAACATCTTCTCGGTAACTTCGAAGTTAGCGATCACGCCGTCTTTCATGGGCCGAATGGCGACGATGTTCCCTGGAGTGCGGCCCAGCATATCCTTCGCGTCACGACCGACCGCTTCTACCTGGTTAGTCACTTTATTGATTGCGACAATGGAAGGCTCTGACACGACGATGCCGCGGCCTTTCGCATAGACCAGCGTGTTAGCGGTGCCCAGGTCAATAGCAAGGTCGCTGGAGAACAGACTGAAAATAGATTTAAAGGCCATCTAGACTGATTCACTTCCCGTGGTTGTAGAGTGGAACTTCGGGTGGGATCGGCGGTAACTGTCAGTAAAAAAGCGCTTCCGACTGATCTCCGGTCGTTGCCAATCGCCGATATCCTTAACTAATTCAATTGACGTCGGGAATTGGTCCTGCTTCACCACTGTCGGGTTGCTCTCTTTACCCCCCAAGACGCACCAAACACGTCCGAACAGTCTAAGATACACTCTCGTGGTTTAGCCGTAAACCGGAATCTGAAGGAACATAGAGACATGGAGAGGGGGCGATGCGGAGATGCGGAGACAGGGCGATGGGGCGACGCGGCGATTCGGAGACGCGCAGAATGACTCCGTGTCTCCGCGTCTCCGCATCGCCCCATCTCCCCATCGCCCTGTCTCCTGATCATTGGGCTGCCTCACGCTGAGCGGATGTTGCATCACGTGATGCCAGTCCAGAGGCAAACCGGACGCAGTTCTTATTTGCGGCCTTCGCTTCATACATTGCTGTGTCAGCGCAGGCGATGAGTTGTTGCGGAGAGGAAGCGTGTTTCGGGAATGTTGCCACACCGAAACTTGCCGTCAGGGAGAGTTGTAAACGACGTCCACCTGTGAAGTAGTGCCTGCTTATTTTTTGCCTGATTCGTTCAGCCACAGCTCCCGCCAATTCGATTCCCGTGTCAGGCAGAACGATGACAAATTCATCGCCGCCGTACCGCGCCACAGCATCTGTATCGCGAACCGACGACAGGATAACTGCGGCGATTTCCATCAGAACGTGTGAACCAACAAGGTGTCCGTGTTCGTCGTTGATTCGTTTGAAGTCATCGAGGTCAAGAAACAGGGCAGCCACACTTGTGCCATAACGCCGAGCTCGTCGGATTTCGTTCAGCAGAAACTGACGGAGGTACCTGGCGTTATGGAGTTTAGTAAGATCGTCAGTCTGCGAAAGACGTTCGGCTTCTGCAATTCGAACAGCGTTAGCAAGCGCCGAAGCAATCGGTAACGATAAACAATCGAGCAATGCTACGTCTGATTTCTTGAACGCGTGAGAGTCTTTGCCTTCGCGAATTCCTTCTATCACCCCGAGAATTCGTTCGCCACAAATCAAAGGCACCGCTAAAACAAACTGTCCGGCTTCTTTCCGCTTGATGATTCCCATTCCTGCTGCTGCACGCTTAGCTGCTTTTGTTTCAGACCCTAACGGGAGATCGGGATCTCCGGTTAGCATCCGGCGCCAATGTTCTTCAGATCTTACGCCCCGCGGATCGTTTGGGCGGCGTACAGCAATCGCCTCCAGGGTAGAACCTTCAAACCCTTTTGCTTCTGAAAAGAGGTAGATGGCCCAGCGATCTGCATTGATGAGTTGTTGAAGTCCAACCAATGCGTTCTCGGCAGCGCCGTTTTGATCACCAATGAAGTGCAAGGAAGAGACCAGATCAAATGCAGCGCGTAGACCGTTAGCCTTCAACTTGTTGGGCAACGACATTGTGCCCGGCTCGGAAGGCTTTTGAACTATTTCGGGGAGGCGCAGTTCACCGGTGCCACCGTGTCCCTCAATCTCTCTCAATAAAGCTGGAATCTGGGCGGCTTTATCCGCAATTGCCTTGAAACCCAGGCGCTTTAGCGTCGCACCATCGAGACTTCGCAGATTAAGTGTTTGATATCCGTTGGCGTGACGGCGACAAGCAAGCAGCGGAGCGCCTGGCCAGAATGCGCGAGCATGATCGATCGCAGTGTGCAACTCAACCATGTCCGCACCCGGAACAACTTCATAAAGCACGGCGAGCGGGGGTGGTCCTGGATCCGAACTTTCGTTTTGGTTCTTTCTTTGCTCGGCGAGTACTGCTTCTACTTCAACTTCGCGAAGGCCCTCGATTAGTGTTTTCACACCCGCAGCACGCAGCGCCTCGATTAGCTCGTAGGCTGGAGCTTCGTGAGCATCGGTGAGCAAGATTACGTAATTCGACATGCCGTAATATCTCGATAATCAAGGTTTGCGCCCGCCGCGTCCAGCGAGTAAAAGTTTGTACTGGCTACTATTGCCCTGTGGGTCTTGTGCCTCGACTACGATTTCATGAGCAGCTCCTGAAACCGTTAGCTGTAATTGGAAATTGCCGTCGGTCGGGACGACAGCCTCGCGGCCTCCAGCGTGAATCGTTGTGCCGGGATCGGCTTTACCACGAACTAAGTAGATATTGCCACCCAACAATTCGGCTGTAAGGTTTGCAACATTCACCTGTGAAACCGTTCCACGCATCGCCACAATGAACTTTTGTGGTTCACTCCAATCGCTGGCCTGACCAGTTGAAGCAGTTGCCCGCACACGCCAGAAGTAAACTCCCGGTCGTAAGTCGTTCGCCCCAAATTCATTCGCAACTAGTTGATCCCTTTCGATCACTTTTCCATCAGCGACAAAAAACGGCGAGGTTGCAACCTCGACGCGATAAAACGCTGCAGCACCAGACTGTGGGCGTTGCCATTTCAACGAAAGACTCGCTGAACCGTTTGAACCGACGTAAACCTTTTCCAGGTCATGTGGCTCTGACGGCATGGGTACATCGAGGAGACGTTGTGGCGCTGATAAACGACCGGAGTTGTTGACTGATACGTACTCGCCGCCATGAATCGAAGTTTTATCGCCAGCTCGGTTCGTCGTTTCAATTACACCAGTGTTGACCCGAATTTCTTCCGTTCCTTCCGGATTGACACCAAAGCTGACATTGGTTTGATCACCCATCTGGTTCTTGGTCTTCGGTGTTTCAACGACATTGGTGGTTCCTTCAGGAAGCTGTTCTGTACGAACAAACATCTGACCACTGTCTACCACGACATGGACGTTGGTTTTCTTCCCATCATCACCCCGAGCGTTGTCGCGGATGATTATGGTGCTATTTGGCTTTACCACCAGTGTTGATCCGTCAGCCAATCCGATACGAGCACGTCCGCTCGCCTGTGTTTGAACCGTATCGCCGGGATAGAGTTCTGTGTCACTACTGGCAGATATGGTTTCTCGAGTTGCGGCACGGACTACGCGCACGTCCCCTTCAAAGGACATGAATCTCGCCCCGGCAGGATTGTTAAGCTTTATGGCGTTTTTCAGCGGGTTTCCATACTTCCAGACATAGACTGCTGCCCCTGCTGCCAAGCCGCACAGCATTAAAATGGCGATTACCAGATAGACAAACCTCTTCTGGATAATCCACCAATCAAAAGCAAAGTGACTGGTTCTATTGGCCATTCTGTTTAGTTCGACTTGCTTCGAGGGGCTAACAACGTTGATGTGCTCGTGTGCGGAATCTTGAATCCGCACGTTCAAGGTGTGAGTTCCGAACCGGTTCGGCGGTGCCGACTGGGCAGTTAACAACCGCCTGATCTGGAATTTAACACACCGCAGAGATTCCGTTCAAGCACGTTTAATTGGGCGCGTTTCCTAAGGATAAGCCCTATTTGGGAGATTCGACCGTCTCGCCTTTGTCTTCTTCAAGGATGGGTTTGAAGACTTCGTCCCTGCATTCGTCATCCATCGGTGGACAGTCTTCACTGAGAGGGAGGGTGAAATCAGGTGGGAGGTCCAGCTTGATGCTTCGCTCGGTTTTTTTCGCAAATACCAGCGAAGCTATCACCGACCCTAGCAGGACCAGGGCAACAATCGTTAAGGAATAAATGGTGTCGATTTTGATCCCGACTACTGCAACCAGCATCTTCGCACCGATAAAGGTGAGTACGATTGCCAGACCAGTCCGCAGGTATCGGAATTTGTCGATGACCCCGGCCAACAGGAAATACATTGACCGCAACCCGAGGATTGCAAAGACGTTCGACGTGTAAACGATGAACGTGTTGGTCGTGATGGCAAAGATTGCCGGAATCGAGTCGACAGCGAAAACAAGGTCGGTTACTTCAACTACCACCAGCACCAACAACAACAGTGTGCCGGTGCGTTTGCCGTTTACCTTGGTAAAGAACTTCTTACCTTCGTAATAATCGGTAACTGGCAGGAAGCGCGTAACCAGCTTTACGACAGGGTTTTCGTCAGGGTGAATATCCGTCTCTTCCTGCTTGAACATCTTAATTCCTGTGTAAATCAGGAAAGCGCCAAAGATGTAGATGATCCAGTGGAACCGATTCAGCAGTGCTGCGCCGACAAAGATCATTGTCAGGCGCATGCACAAGGCTCCGAGCACGCCCCAGAAGAGAACACGATGTTGATATTTCGAGGGTACCTGGAAGAAGGAAAAGATCAGGATGAAGACAAAAAGGTTATCAACGGACAAGGACAATTCAATGAGGTAACCTGTGAGAAACTCAAGACCTCTTTGCGATCCCTGATACTGGAAGACAATGTATGCAAAGGCCATCGCCACCGTTACCCAAACGCCGGTCCAGATCCATGCTTCTCTGTATCTTACGGTGTGAGCCTTGCGGTTTAGGAGGCCGAGATCCAAGCTCAGCATGACCACGATGAAAATGCTAAAGCCTATCCACAGCCATGTTGAGGCGCCAATCGCGTCCATGTAGTGGCTTAAAATATCATCCGCAGAACCATCGAGCAACGAGGGTCTTTATGAATCCGTCCAAGTTTATGACAAGTGTCAGGGGCTGGAGAGTTGCGACTATTCCGGCGTCTCTCGTACAATCCGCGATTTCCTGGAAAGGTACAAATAATGCTGAAACAACTATCAAAGCTTGAGAGAACGCGAGGCATAATAATTATCGGCTTTGCGGTTCTAATGGCCGTGAGCTTGGTCATCTTTTACGCTCCCGGACGCAACTCAAGCAATTTAGATCCCGCCAAAAACAACGCCGTTGTCGCAAAAGTTGGTTCGACTGAAATTACTGTTGCTGACATTGCACAGGTTCGGGAGAACTACCGGCAAATGTTTGGCGGTCGGATTAGCCTGGCCCAACTCGGCGGCAACAAACGCTTTCTTGAGGGTTTAATTAGTAAGCATGCTGTTGCCCAGGAAGCCGAGCGTCTCGGTCTGGGCGCGAGTGATGCTGAGCTTGCAGAGAAGATCCGTAAACAGTTTGCTGATGCCTCCGGTGTGTTCATTGGATACGATCGCTACAAAGAGTCAGTGACTACTCGATTCGGCGACATCGCCAAATTCGAAAATGACCTTCGTTCCGACATCTCCGCCGAAAAGCTGAAAGCGTTTGTGGCTGCGAGTGTGAATGTTTCGGACGAAGAAGTGCAACAGGAGTTCAAACGCGAGCAAACAACATTTGGCGTCGATTACGTTGTGGTGTCGGCGGACAAACTTGCCGAGAAGATCGAACCTTCAGATTCTGACTTGCAGGCTTATTACGATGCACACAAAACGGATCTGCGTTATTTAGAACCGCAACGTAAGGTTCGTTACATTTTTATTGATACAGACAAGGTAGGCTCGAAGCTTCAGATCACGGATGACGAGCTAAAGAAAGAGTACGACAGTCTGGAGCCTAAGTTTAAGGAAGCAGGTGTGAAGGTTCAGCAGATCATGCTGAAGGTTGCGCGCAAGGATCTGGATGCTCAGGTTGAACAGAAGGCAAAAGATCTGATCACAAAATTGCATGGTCCTGATGGCAAGGCTTCGGAGCAGGCGTTTGCCGATGCAGCTCGCGGCAATTCTGAAGATCCAGCAACAGCCAGCAACGGTGGTTTTCTCAACCGACTCATCAAGCAGAATCCAAACAAACCAGATTCGCTTTACGATCGCGCCGTAGATATGCAGCCGGGCGACATCTCGGATATACCGATCCGCTTCGGTGGAAACTGGTACATCCTTCGTCGAGGAGACTCGGTGCCAAAGACATTTGAACAAGCTAAACCCGAGCTCCTGGTTTCTTTACGAAATCGAAAGGGGTTTGGCGCTGCGTTTCAAGTCGCAAACAAAGCGCAGGCCCGACTTAAAGCAACAAAAGACCCGCAAAAAGTGGCGCAGGAATTGGCCGGTGAAGCCAACTCAACGCCTGCGGAGATGGTTCGCGAGACACCATATATCAAACCTGAAGACGACGTACCTCAGATTGGAAACAATCAGCAATTTCACACTGCCATAGCTGCGTTGAATAATCCAAACGACGTTGGCGACGCGATTGGCGTTAAAGGTGGGTTTGCGGTTCCGATGTTGGTCGATAAGAAAGAGCCGCGCATTCCTGACTTCGATGAAGTCAAGGCCAAGATTCGCGATACGGTAAAACAGCAACGAGCAAAAGAACAGCTGGAACAAAAAGCGAAGGACCTGCTTGCTTCAGCAACTAGTCCCGATGCGTTGAAAGCAGCCGGTGAGAAGGAAGGTTTTGAAGCAGCCAACGATGACGGATTCAAGTTAGGCGCTGCGCTTGGCAAAGCGGGAACTAGTCCACAACTCGATGAACTTGTCCTTGCGATGAAGGATGGTGAGATGTTGAAGGCGCCAGTGAAAGTCGGAGATAACTGGGTCGTTCTCGGAGTTAAGAAACGATATGAGGCCGATCTGACGCAGTTCTTCACTCAACGCGATCGACTCAGGGACTCGATGCTTCGCGATCGGCAGGACCAGGTCTTCGAAGACTATGTGGCTGGTGTTCAGGAGAGGATGAAACGCGAGGGCAAGATCAAGATCTATGAGGATGTGCTTGACTCTCTACCTGAAGAGGAAGAGCCACAGATTCCGGGTGGGCTGAATCTGCCAGGGTGAGGTTATTTCCGATTTCCGATTGCCAATTTCCGATTTACCCAGGAGCGCTCCGATTTTCTTAATTTGAGCGCTCCATCTGTTTGCGGTTTGCAAATCGGAAGTCGGCAATCGGAAATCGGCAATTACGTCACCTTCCGACCAACGGTCCAAGATCCGCCTGGGCGACGGCTGTTCGAATCTGAAGTTCGTTTGCTTGCGTCACAATCTTCAGGTTCGATAGTGCACTCTTCGCCAACACACCTTTTGCTCCGGCAAGCCTACCGGCAAATAAAGCTCCGAGCTGTTTGAGCCCTTCCAGAGTGTCGCTGAGGTTTCGCGCCGCATCGTTGTTCACCATCTTTGCGCCAATAAACAGTTCGACATCGCGCTCGGTGGTGCCGATGGATCCGTACGCTTGTCTGACTCCAGAAAGATCTCCGGCGAAAGATGCGTTGCTGACGTCAAGATTTTGAAGTACCTGCGGCGGAATGTTACCTCCAAACCCAATCACGGCATTTGGGTCGCGACTGGCAAGGCCAACAAGTTCGCTCTTGACTCGACTCCGACCAGTGCTTGCATCGATGACGCTGCGAATGCTCTTTGGATCACCGAGTGCAAGCGTATTCGCATCGATTGGCGAGGCGGCAAGTTCGTTAATCTTCAGATTGATTACTCCGAATAATCGAATACTTTCATCCAGGGAAAAGACATAGATCGACTTGCCCTGGTATTTCTCTTCACGATATTTCCCGTTTGCTGCAAGTCTGCCGGCTGCGACCATCGCTCCAGCATTAAACGTGCCCTTTGCCAAAGCGGCAGTGATTAACTTTGTGACACCGTCTCTCGGATAGGTGTACCGAAAGCCAAGCGCTACCTCGTCGAATGATCTTGGATCGAGACCTGTCCGCGTTTTGAAGTTCTCAATACTGGCGTTGAGCTCAGCGATTTTCGTGGTGTTGTTTGCGAGGATCTTCGGCATCATATCGCTGAGCAATCGATTAACCTTTACCAGCGCCACGGCGTCCGATTCCGGAAGAGACGCGAGCAGGCTGGTTGCAGGCTGTGTCTGTGATTGACGGGAAGTACGGGTACGGGTCTGTGTCAGCGCAAACGTTTGCACCGAACTCAACAGGAGTAATGCGAGAGTTGTTACTGTGAATGTTCTTCTAATCACTACGAAACCTTTCGTTCTACTAACTTAAGTCAAATTAGCTGGGAGATTAAGTGCTGGGGCCTTCGCCAGCTTGAGCATTGTCCGATGCTATCTCCACCGACTGACGTTGGCTCAGTGAGCTTGTTTTTGGTGGAGACGCTGGCGGAATGCGGTCGCGTTAACCTTTACGTAATCCTCCGGAATCTGGAACAGATTCTTGTCCACTTCAAGGACGATGTTTGAAAGCTCCATCGTGACATGGCTGCCGTCACCTGCTGTTGTCTCTGACTTAACGGGCATGCCTAACGACTCATCAATCCAAATCATGGTGTCACTAGGGGTGACGTTTGACCCGGTCACAGTGTTAACAGCGACCCGGTATTTTGTGGTATTGCGCCCGGACACTGTTTCACTGCCCAATTTTTGATATGACGTGGAAACCGCATCTGGATGAAGCAACCTTTCGGGAGAGCTTTCAAATTCAGTTGGATCAATTGGCGACGCATCCGTTATCTCCGAATAGATCTTTTGTTCCGGAAGAAGAACAAATCTTCCCTTGTCAGACTCGAGAAAAACTAGGGTGGCAGAATCGTTGTTATCCGTTTCTTCGCGTCGAAAAATTTCAGAGCGTGCGATCGTTGTCTTTTGCCTAATCGCAGAGCCGGAGGAATTAGTAAACGTAATTGTTCGGATGGCCTGGTAGTGTTGAGGTTCTTTAGTTTGAAAAGGCGGAGTCGATGAAACTATCAGATCATTCGACTGTGAAGTGGTTGGGCCTGCCTGTGGCTTGGAGCTGCATGATGAAAGCAGTAGCGTTCCAATCACCAGGCTGAATTGATAAGCCGCGAAGCGCTTCACACTCGTTCCACCAACAGTGCGAGACCCATTCCGCCGCTGACACAAAGGGTAGCCAATCCTAATCTCCCCTGTCTTCGGTTCAGCTCATGAAGAAGTGTCGTCGTTATGCGAACACCAGTGCAACCAATCGGGTGGCCTAATGCGATTGCGCCTCCATTGACGTTTAACTTTGAGGCATTAAAGCCGAGCTCGCGATCACAGGCGATAACTTGCGCAGCAAACGCCTCGTTGAGCTCAATCAAGTCGATATCATTCAGACTGAGCTGTTGTCTTTGCAGTAAAGATCGAATAGCCGGGACCGGGCCAATTCCCATAATCTCAGGCGCAACGCCCGTTATTTCATAATCGATGATGCGTGCTTGTGCCTGTGTGCCGAAATCTTTGATGGCCTCTTCACTCAACACGAGAATGGCGCTTGCTCCGTCAGTTATTCCTGACGAATTTCCTGCTGTAACAGTTCCGTCTTTAGAAAATACAGGTGGCAATTTAGCGAGATCTGCCAACGCTGTGTTTGCACGTGGATGTTCGTCCTTGTCAAAGGCGATCGATTCACCTTTGCGGCCCTGGATATCAACCGGACAGATTTGGGATTCGAAACTACCTGCTTCGATAGCCGCTTGAGCACGCTGTTGGGAACGAAGTGCGTAATCGTCCTGGTGTTGTCGCGAAATATGATACTGACGAGCCAGGTTCTCGGCAGTTTCACCCATTACCAGTCCCGATAATGGATCATTGAAACCGTCGCGGTACATTCCATCGACTAACTGCGTGTTACCCAATCGCGCTCCCCATCGAGCGCCTTCTGCGAAATAGGGAACACGCGACATGCTTTCTGTTCCGCCAGCGAGCACCACGTGAGCACGACCTAACAAGATTTCCTGGGCCGCAAGAATGATCGCTTTGAGCCCTGAACCACACGCTTGATTGACGGTGAAGGCGGGTACGGACTCAGGGATGCCGGCTCGGTACGTAATCTGTCGGGCAACGTTCGGACCACCGCCTGCCTGTCGAGCGCAACCCCAGATCGAATCATTCACACGTTTGGCTGCAATACCAGATCGTCGCAAGCTTTCTTTGGCTGCGACCACACCGAGGTCGGCGGCTGAAAGTCCGGCGAGCGATCCACCAAACTTGCCTATCGGGGTTCTTACTGCACTTGCGAGATAAACCTTCTTCATCTTGACCAAAATGTTAGCACACGGTATATGGATCTCAGATTTCAGATCTCAGATCCCAGATAGAGCCCGAAAGCATAATATTCGAGATCTGAGATCTGAGATCCTCACTTTATGCTTCATCGCCTCACATCGCCTTCGTTAGTCGAGTCTGCTCGTATACACATCACCGCGCTTATCCATCAGCATGCGGAGTGGTTCTGTACCCAGACGGAGGGTGACACGTATGCCCTGCTGCGAAATGAGATAGAGGTGATTGTGGCGCAGGGTCGTTTGATTCTTTCCTGCTGGACGGAGAAGGGAAGCAAGTCGTGGCGAATTCTGGGCTGGTTCTGGAATGGTCAAACACTTACGTTCCAGGCTTCAAAACGAATGGGCGCCGAGACTCCTTTGATCGAACTGGTGCCACGTGCGTCTGCAAAATCGATCGCCGCTGCTATTAAGGCGGCACGTCAGGTTCGTTGTTACAAATTGGCTGAACTTGCTTCAGCGGTTCAATCCGAAACACGAATCGAACGCTGCGCGTTGAGCCCGGGAGTTCGTCACGGCCAGCCCGGACGTTACGCACGCATTCTTGTTCGTCGAAAACAGCAACGGATTGCGGTAACGGGCTCAGTTGTCACCTTGCACAATTCATCAGTGGATGCATTTTTGTCGTCGGCCCTTCTCTGGTTTGAACGAACTGCGAATCGAATCATGCCTCCATACATAGAACAGCTTTGGCTAATCGTCTCATCAGAATCACTGAAGGCGACGAGAGATCGCATTGCATTGTTGAGAGAGAGTCTTCAAGCCATAATCAAAATCTTCACTGTTGACGACAATCTGAGAGAGCTGGTGCGAAAGGAGAGTCTTGAGCGACGCGTGTTGTGGAAAAGAAAACTCGCGCGCTTCCCGCCAGTACCAGCGGCCAACGTAACGCCACTCGTCTCACAAATCATTCAAATTGCGCCTGAAGCAATCGACGTCGTCCACGCGCGTCATGGTGAGACGTTGCGCTACTTTGGATTGCCGTTTGCTCGTGTTCGCTCACTCTTAGGTACCGAACGACTGTGGTTCGGACTCGACTCGGCACACCGCCAAATCCTGGATGATTCAACCGCTGACGAGTGGCGCAATTTGTTGACCGATCTTCAGCAGTGTCGCTCAGCAGTAGCTACAGACTATCGCCACGCACTCTATCGCAATGCGTCTGAAGCATGGCTCGAGTCGTTATTGCGCAAAGACATCACCAAACTCGATCCCGGGCTGATCATTGCGCCACTGCACGCACAGTTTCGAACGGCACGAGGTGGCAGGCTGGGTGTGCGGCCAATCGACATGTTGGCTCTGCGGCAAGATGGACGGCTTGTGGTGATTGAGTTGAAAGTTGCGGAAGATCGTGAACACGTACTTCAAGGTGCAGACTATTGGCGACGCGTTGAGGCACATCGACGTCGAGGCCACATTACAAAAGCGAAGTTGTTTGGTGATCGACCAATCCGAGACGAGTCGCCATTAGTTTATCTGGTGGCGCCAATGTTGAGAGTGCACCCGTCATTCCCGACGCTTGCGCGCTGCATTGCGCACGACATTGAAATTTATCGTTTCGACATCAATGAGGATTGGAGATTGGGAGTTCGAGTGATGAGGAGGGTGCGGGTGAACTAATGTCCGATATGCTTTAGCTTGTTCGTGACGCAACCAACCGAGCCCTCAGTTTCTAAGAGCCTCTCCTTTTCTGGGGGCTCGGTTGGTTGTGTCACGACAAGCTAAAGCATATCGGACATTCGCTAATGCTTCACAAAAATGCTTTCCTCTTCATCAACCGACGAAGTCTGTTCGCTGCGTGTCGGCGTAGTGATATTCGGCATCAAGCTGTCCGCCGAGTAAATTCCTGACACCCTCATCTTGAACTCGTCAGGATTCGTCGCGTTGTGTAGTGCTTCCTCTATCGTGATCATTCCTAACTGAAGCAATCGGAACAGCGACTGATCAAACGTTTGCATGCCGTATTGAGAGGTTCCAGCGGCAATGGCTTCTCGTATCAAGTATGTTTTCTCTTCGTTGATAATGTGATCGCGAATGAAGGCGGTCGACACCAGGACCTCGATGGCCGGAACGCGACCGGGTCCCTTCGCCGCCCGAACAAGCCGCATCGAAATCACGGCTTTCAATATTCCTGCCAATTGGATGCGAACCGATTTCTGCTGGTGTGATGGAAACGACGACACGATGCGCGTGATTGTTTCGGTCGCATCCAAGGTATGAAGCGTTGATAGTACAAGGTGACCTGTCTCCGCAGCAGTTAACGCAGTCTCGATGGTTTCGTGGTCGCGCATTTCGCCGACCAGTATCACATCAGGATCTTGTCGCAGCGCACCTCGAAGTGCTTCAGCGAATGAGCGCGTATCGACGTCGATTTCTCGTTGCGTAACGAATGATTGCTTGTCTCGATGCAGAAACTCAATTGGGTCTTCAATGGTGACGATATGGCCGGGTCGAGTGGAGTTGATGCAGTCGATCATCGCCGCCAGCGTTGTTGATTTTCCCGATCCTGTGGACCCGGTGACGAGAATGAGTCCGCGCCGCTCTTCGGCGATCTTTTCGATGACTGGTGGCAAGCCAAGTTGTGCAGCCGTCTTTGTCTGGTCGGGAATGACGCGAAGCACAATGCTGACGGTACCTCGTTGCTGAAAGATGTTCGCACGAAAACGTCCCAGGCCCGAGACGCCGTAGCCAATATCGACCTCTGACATCTCTTTGAACCGCTGCTTTTGGCGGTTGGACATCATGGAAAACGCCATGTCCAGCGTGTCTTCCTGTTTTAGACGTGGAGCATCGGCAACGGGATGGAGCTCGCCACCAATCCGCATAAACGGGAAAGCACCGACTTTCAAGTGGAGGTCGGACGCATTGTGTCCGGCGGCGATTCGCAAAAGTTCGTCAATTCTGGGGGCCATTGGCTGCCCTTTCTGGGTAGTTACGAGGTATTTTTCTTGAAGAATTTCGCGCTGGAAGGAGCGCTGAGCTTCTGGTTTGGGGCGCTGGGCGCGACGACTCCCCGCTGGATTTGAATATAGCGAACAGACGTCTGAACCGTCAATAATTCTGTTTTGGGGGGTGTCCTAATCTGAGTACGACAGGCTGTTAGCCTGTCGTTGCGCTAACTCACTCTCTGCGCAGCTTTGGTTTGTCTTCGTGTTTCGTGTAATTCGTCGATCGTTTGTTTAGGTTCCGAAAGACGATCCACGAATCACACGAAACGCCCCGAGCTGCGCTACGGTTAGAAAGTTGGTGGAGGCGGTGGTGGCGCGAACGCCGGCCTGGGCCTCGACGTGAGAAAACGTTTGGCGAGAAGGAAACTCCCAATCGCTGCACCGAGCGCAAGAACATAAGTTAAGACTCTGAGCAGTGGAGGAAACTCTTCAGAAACGTCACCTTCCGTCATTATGCTGACGATTCCGTAGGTCACTCCAATTCCAAAGATCACCAGGATTTCAGCCCCCAGCCAGGCCCCAATCCCAATGAGACTCCACGCAACGGGATTGCGCTGTCGCTCGCGAGCTAACTGCGACATCATTTTGGGAATTCGGTAGAAGATGAAATACAGCTCTAACATGAGGTCTCCTTTCGGGATTGAGGATCGAATCAGAAACAGCGCAAACGAACAGCGGGCCAGATGATATTCCGACCCGCTGTTTTTACGGAAGTGTTTTTTGAGGATTTATTCGCCAGGTGCTGTTTGATAGCTTAGAACCGGCTCCTTCGAGCTCGCGGTTTCCACACCACCTGTGTATCCATTGTTGTCAGCAAGCTTTGATTGCTGGTTAACGTAGGTGAGCCAGTTGCCGGGTGCAGGACGCTCGCCCTTCGTAATCTCGAAGAACACCTTCTGAATCTTCGAGGTAATTGGGCCGCGTTCACCGCTACCTACAGAAATTCTGTCAACGGAACGAATCGGCGTAATCTCGGCCGCAGTGCCTGAGAAGAAAAGCTCGTCAGCGACGTAAAGAGCCGCACGTTGAATCGTTCTTTCTTTAACGGTGATGCCCAACTGCTGGCAGATCTGGATCACACTGTCTCGCGTGATACCAGGAAGAATAGACGATGAAAGTGGCGGCGTTAACACTACGTCACCGGTTACGAGAAAGATGTTTTCACCGGAACCTTCTGACACATAACCACGATCATCCAGCGCGATGCCTTCAGCGAAGCCGTTGAGGAGTGCCTCCATTTTGATGAGTTGCGAATTCATGTAATTCGCGCCGCTCTTTGCCATCGCCGGCATTGAATTCGGGGTCAGACGATTCCACGTTGAGACGCAAACGTCTACGCCGCGTTCGACGGCCTCATCACCAAGATACTGACCCCAGTCCCAGGCGCCGATATAACATGCAAGCGGGTTGGGAAATGGGTTGACGCCAAACGCTGGATGCTCTTCGTCAAGACTGCGAAATAAGATGGGTCGAATGTAGCACTGTTCCATTTCGCTCTGTTGAACCAGATCGACCGACGCCGAGCACAAATCATCCAGTGTCCACGGATGATCCATGCGGTAGATCTTTGCCGAATTCAAGAAGCGTTGCATGTGCTCGCGGAGTCGAAAGACGGCTGGTCCCTGCCTGGTTGAGTAGCATCTGATGCCCTCGAAAATACTTGAGCCGTAATGCAGCACGTGAGACATCACATGCACTCGAGCATCGTCCCACTTAATGAACTTGCCGTTGTGCCAGACAACATCGCAGATTCGTGGAGTTGCTACATCTTTGGTCTTGCCGTCTTTTGCGAACATATCATCAATGACTCCTTCAGAAAGTCGTAAGGAACGGAAGGGGTGGATTAGTTGCCTTGGCCCGCGAAGCAAACCTGGCGCTTCAGTCCTTAATTAAACATTGTAAGCGGACACGGCACAATACAGTAGTTGCGCTTTTCTTTGCAAGACACGGCTTGCCCGGCCCATTTTGCTTGCGTAACATCAAACATCCGTGTCCCACAGTCTAAAGATTATTAAATACCTGGTCCTTCCGACAAACCGACAAAAGCTACTCATAAATTATGTTTTAATGACTATTGGGTTGTTAGGAATTTGTACCGGTGGATGTCGTCACGCAAACATGAACGAAACTAATCATAATCAGTCACAGCCGCCATCCAGTGATCCTTCAGCAATTCACTTCCGCGCTATCGCCATCGACATGCACGCTGACACTGTACAGCGAGTGCTCGATGAAAAAGTTGATCTTGAGCAGCAATTGACCGAGGGTCACTTCGACGCCGTGCGAGCAAAGGCCGGGGGACTGGATGCACAGTTCTTTTCGATTTGGGTTGAACCACAGTTGTTCGGCGGCGGCGGTCCAGGAGCCATTAAAAGAGCAGACGATCAAATTGCAGCCGTGAAGAACCTCGCCCAGCAGCATCCGGAAACCTGGGAATTTGCCAGCTCCGCGGCAGATGTTCGTCGTGCAGTCGCTGACGGAAAGATAGCCGCGCTTCTTGGGCTCGAAGGTGGTTACGCAATCGACGAACGACTTGAGAATGTAGACCGGTATTACAAGATGGGTGTCCGCTATATGTCCCCTGCCTGGAGCGTGAGCACGAGTTGGGCGGGCTCGTCGGGAGATGATGTTGGCGCCAGCAGAGGTCTCAATGACTTTGGAAAGAGTGTTGTTCGAGAGATGAATCGACTGGGAATGATGGTCGATGTGTCTCACGTATCTGACAAAACGTTTTGGGACATCGTGAACACATCCACGAAGCCCGTGGTTGCCACTCACTCGGCTTGCCGTGCAATTGCGGATGTTCCGCGTAACCTAACTGACGACATGATTCGAGCACTCGCCAAAACCGGCGGCGTGGTGAATGTCATCTTCTATCCTGAGCATATCGAGCCAGGTTGGAGCCAAAAGAAGAAGAAACTGGACGCCGAAATCGCCCCGTTAGTTCAGCGGGCCTCCGAAAATGAACCAGGAGATGCAGTTCATAAGAAGCTCGCGCGTGACCGCGTACGTCAGGAACAGTACGCTTTGCATCTTCCGAAAGTGTATGTGTCTCGCATCGTGGACCACATCGATCACATCGTTCAGTTGGTTGGGATCGATTATGTAGGCATTGGTTCAGATTTCGATGGTGTGCAGGCAACAACTTCGGATCTTGCTACGGTCGCGGATCTCCCGAATCTGACGAAAGAGCTTTTGAAGCGTGGATATTCAGAGAATGATATCGACAAGATCCTTGGCGGGAACATGCTGCGAGTGATGGCGGCCCAGGAGAAGTAATGTCCGACGAACTTTAGTTTGTCGCGGTGGCAGTCAAGTTAGTCGATGGTCTTAAAGGCACGTAGTTCAATCAAGGGGTCACTTGATCGACAACGACAAACTAAAGTTCGTCGAACACCTCGAATTGGTTTCCATGCGCCAATCAAAGGCGGACTTCACAACGCTCTTGTGGTTGCGAAGGACACCGGATGCGATACCGTTCAATTGTTCTCCCGCAACCCGCGTGGCTGGATGGCGAAGCCACTCGACAATTCCGACGTAAAACTATTCCGAAAGACTCGCCAGCTCACAAAGATTTCGCCGGTACTGATCCACTGCAATTATCTCGTCAACCTGGCTGCGGCTGATGAGCAGTTACTGCTTAAGTCACGGGAATCATTTCGCGAAGAAGTCGAGCGGGCTTTGGTTCTCGGCGCCGACTATCTTGTGGTTCATCCGGGAAGCGCTCGCGGAGCTTGTGAAGCAGATGGAATTGCGTTGTGTGCCGACAGCCTTCGAGTTGCTGTAAAGGGTCTCCGCCTTGGACGATTACAGATCCTGCTCGAGAACACAGCGGGCCAGGGCGAATGTATCGGTCATCGATTCGAACATCTACGCGAGATCCTGGATGCATGCTCTAAACTGCCTCTCGGTGTTTGTTTCGACACTGCCCATGCATTTACTGCGGGTTATGACATTCGGGAAGAAGACGGTTTAGAGGCACTGCTTCAGAAAGTGCAATGGACCGTGGGTCTGAAGAGAGTGCGCGCAATTCACTTCAACGATTCTCGTGCGGTTTACAATTCACGCGTTGATCGGCATTGGCACATTGGTGAAGGGCATATTGGACAGGATGCTTTGCGACGAGTCGCGCAACATCCAAAGCTGAGTCACTGCGCGTTTATCCTGGAGACACCCTACGACGATCCGCGGGCAGATGTTAAGAATCTTGAGATGTTGAGAAATTTTGTCAGTGGTCAGTAGTCAGTGGTCTTTGGGCTTTGGTCTTGGGTCTTTGAGGTTCCTCGGTAAAGTCAATCATTCCCAAGACCAAAGGCCAAAGACCAAAGACCTAAGACCAAAGGCCCAAGCCCACTGACCACTACTACTGACCACTGACAAACCCTTAGACAGATCGCCCCTCTTCCGCTATTATCCATTCATCGGATAGCGATCATGTTTTCGAAACGACCGCCAACCAAACTCCTCCTATCGGTGCCGCTTCTGCGTCGCGCTTAGTTGCGTGCCCGCGCGGAGCGGCGGATTCCAACTTAAATTTCAGCAAGAATTTGTAGCGGACTTACTGGCTTTGTTTCCGCTCGCCAGATCGTGTTAAGTCTAGATTGGTTAATGCTATGGACGAAAAATACTTTCCTGAACAGATAGAACGTAAGTGGCAGCAGCGATGGAATGAAATGAAGGCCTTTGAGGTCAGTCCGGACGATTCGCGTCCAAAGTTCTATGCGCTTGAAATGCTGCCGTACCCTTCCGGGTTCCTGCACATGGGTCACGTCCGCAACTACTCCATAGGCGACGCGCTCGCCTGGTTTAAGCGTTTGCAGGGCTTCAATGTCTTGCATCCGATTGGCTGGGACAGTTTTGGTCAGCCGGCGGAACAGGCAGCGATCAAGCGCGGTGTGAACCCTCGCGACTGGACAGAACACAACATCGCACACATGCGAGGGCAGTTGCAGCGTTTGGGGATCAGCTATGACTGGAGTCGTGAAATTGCAGCCCATCGTCCGGACTACTACAAGTGGGACCAATGGTTCTTTTTGAAGATGCTGGAGCGAGGCCTGGCTTATAAGAAAGTTTCTCAAGTTAACTGGTGCCCGAAGGAACAAACTGTCCTTTCGAATGAACAGTCTTCGGGTGGAATCTGTTGGCGATGCGGAACGACAGTCGAGAAGCGCGATCTCGAACAGTGGTTCCTGAAGATTACGAACTATGCGGAACAGCTTGTTGCTGACATAGATGAGATTGAAGCTGGCTGGCCGGAAAAGGTCTTGAAGCGCCAGCGTGATTGGGTTGGTCGCAGTGAAGGTGCCTATATCGATTTTGCGATCAAAGACAGCGACAAAAAGATCCGGGTCTTCACTACACGCATCGATACGATCTTCGGCGCAACTGCGGTTGTGTTGTCGGCAGAGCATCCATTGCTGACCGAGTTGCTCCAGGGTTCTGCGTTGAAGAGTGATATCGAAAGTTTTGCGACGAAAGTGAAAAGCCAACGCGCTACACATGGAGACGCAGACGAAGAAGAGAAGGAAGGACTGAACACCGGGATACTTGCTATCAATCCATTCAGTGGTGAAGCGGTTCCTGTATGGGTCGCGAATTACGTGCTGATTGAATACGGCACCGGGGCAGTGATGAGTGTTCCCGCGCATGATGAACGCGACTTCGAGTTCGCGCAAAAATATTCGCTGCCTATCAGACAGGTCATTGCTCCCGTCACACATAGTCAGGCGAAGGCTGAACCGACATCAGTCACTGGAACAGATCAATCAACTGATATGAGGATTGCATTCACTGATTATGGCGTTCTGATCAATAGCGGCGAGTGGGGCGGCAAATTGTCGGAGGTTGCGATTGAAGAGATGTCCGCATTCGCAGAAAAGAACGGTTTTGGCGAAGGCGCCGTGACTTATCGAATCCGAGACTGGGGTGTCTCCAGACAGCGCTTCTGGGGCGCGCCAGTGCCAGTGATTTACTGCGACAAGTGTGGAATGGTTCCTGTTCCCTATGAACAATTGCCTGTTGTTTTGCCCCAAACGGCTGACTTCACTGGTACCGGAGAATCGCCGCTCGCCGGAGTTGCAGAGTTTGTAAATACAGAATGTCCGAATTGTCATGGACCGGCGCGTCGTGAAACAGACACGATGGACACGTTCGTCGATTCGTCCTGGTACTTCTTCCGATACTGCGATCCCCGAAATCCGAGTGCGCCATTCGATCCGGCGATCATCAGGCAGTGGACGCCCGTGAACCAGTATATCGGCGGCGACTCGCACGCGGTGATGCATCTGATCTACACGCGGTTCTGGACGAAGTTCATGCGTGATCTGGGACTCGTTTCTTTCGATGAACCTGTGAAGAGGCTGTTGACGCAGGGAATGGTTACTAACAAGGTGGAAGGCACTGAGGAGTGGAAAGCGATGTCGAAGAGTTTGGGAAATGGAGTTGATCCCGATGAGATGATCGCGGCGTTTGGTGCTGATGCGACGCGCTTATTCGTATTGTTTGCTGCGCCGGTAGAAAACGAATTGCGTTGGTCGGAATCGGGAATCGAAGGTGCAGTGCGTTTTCTGCGACGTGTTTACACGATGGTGTGGAGATGGCAGAACAGACTATCAGCACCTGACGGCGATGTGCGCGTTGATGAAATCAGCACCGAAGGTCGGGCGCTGCGACGCAAGACACATCAGACCATTGCCAAAGTCACCAGTGGTTTTGAACAGCTCCACTTGAACACGGGAGTAGCCGCGTTGATGGAGTTGTTCAATCAGCTCTCTGATTTTGACGTGCCTCCTGCAACCGCATCTCCGAACGAAGTGTTTGTTGTGCGGGAAGCCTTAGAAGCACTGGTCGTGATGCTGGCGCCACTGGCGCCTCATGCGGCCGAAGAGATGTGGGAGGGCCTGGGCCATTCCGGTGGGTTATTGGGCGGTGAACCGCCGTGGCCCGTCGCTGACTCTGAGCTGGCGAGGAGTGAAGAGTTGGAGATTCCGATTCAGGTCAATGGCAAACTACGTTCGAGATTGATCACTTCGCCAGAGGTTTCCGAGGAAGAGCTAAAGACTGCAGCTTTGGCGGATGAACGGATTCGTTCATTAATCTGGGGCCATGAAGTGGTGAAAGTTGTTGTCGTTCCTCGTCGACTGGTTAACATTGTGATTAAGTGAACCTTGAAGAACGGATCTCAAGATTTCAGATCTCAAATATGGAGTGCTTCCGGGTGCAATTTGAGATCTGGGATCTGAGATCTGAGATCCTCTTGCAAAACTTCGCGGTTGCCTGCGTTTCCCCAAGCCGCTAAAATCAGCGAGGGCTTGTCTTTAACCAATTTTCAACCAAGCGCGACTCCTTAAGCCCCACACCGACACCGTTGATAGCACGGCCGGCCACAGTTTTCGAGCCACCGAATGAAAGAATGTCAAGTTTGTAAGCGGTGTTTCTCAGACGAGATCAATCACTGTCCCCAGGACGGTGACGCAACCGTCTCATCGCTTATCGGAGAAACTACTCTCGATGGCCGCTATCTCCTCGAACGGAGATTGGGCCAGGGAGGCATGGGAGTAGTCTTTCAAGCTCGGCACATCTTCCTCAAAACTGCACATGCAATAAAAATCATCCTGCCCGATCTCGTCGGTAATGACCCGATGTTGGCGACGCGGTTTCGTCAGGAAGCACTCGCTGCTGCAGCGATCCGACATCAAAACATCATCGCGGTGACCGACTTTGGCATTGTGCGCGGAAACACGCCCTTCCTCGTAATGGAATTTATCAGGGGCAGATCGTTACAGGAGATACTGACTGCTGAAGGCGCGATGAAGGCGGAACGAGCGTGGGAACTAATTACGCCGGTTGCAGCTGGCGTCGCAGCTGCGCATCGTCAAAACATAATTCATCGCGATCTGAAACCGCTGAACATCATGGTCCAGCAAGATGTTCCGCTAAGCGAGGCAGTAAAGATTCTTGATTTTGGTTTAGCCAAGATCAAATCAGGTGAGTTGTTGGGGTCTTTCGTTCAGGCGCAAACGAGCGGCTTAATGGGCTCACCGTTTTACATGGCGCCGGAGCAATGGTCGGATGAAGAGCTTGACGCGAGAGCCGATATCTACAGTCTGGGTGTCATCCTTTATCAAATGCTTGCAGGGGAAGTCCCGTTCAAGGGTTCTTCGATTCCTTCGATTATGAAGAAGCATTTGACGCTGCCCCCACCCAGTTTCCAATCGATGGGCGTTGCGGTGCCTCCAGCGATCGAAGGCGTCGTACGGCACGCGCTGGAAAAGGAAGTTGGAGATCGCATCCCTTCGATTGAATCTTTTTTGACTGAATTAAGAGGAGCCATGAGCGCTTCTCCCGTAGTTATAGCTACAAGCAGACCTACCGGTTCGCTCGATCCAAACAAGACGATGGTGTCGGAAGTGTCTTTGCCTCCGACCACACAACCTCCGAATCTGTTTTCGACCGCTGTTCAGACTCCAGGTGTTGGCGAAACACAGTTGGGTACTTCGTTTGAGTCTATGTCTGGAACGATCAGTGGTTCCGGAGTGATCGACGAAGTCCAGTCCGCTGAACGTCAGCGTGAACAGGAAGAGAAAGAAGCACGCGAAAGAGAGGAACAATTAGCTCGCGAACGCCAGGAGCAGCTCGCACGCGAGAAAGAGGAGCAACTCGCTCGGGAAAAACAACAACAACTGGCGCGTGAACGAGAAGAGCAACTCGCCCGCGAAAAAGAAGAGCAAATCGCTCGAGAAAGAGAACAGCAGCAGCAGACTCGCGAAGCCGAAGCGCGGTTGAAAGCGGAACTGGAAGCAGAACAACGACGGCGGGATGAACAAGAACGACTTCGCAAAGAACAAGAAGAGCGCGTTGCGAAAGAACGCGAGCAACAAGAGAAACTGGAACGGATGGCCCAGCAAGCCAAAGAGTTGGAAGACCGTCTGGAACGACTTGCCGTAAGTATTCCTCCTCCGGGCTCAGAGGTTGCGCAACCAGGCGCGACCAGTTTTCCTGGTCAAACGAGCTATCCCGGACAGACCAGTTATCCCGGTCCATCAGTCCCGACAAACTTTTCAGGTTATGCAACCAATCAAGCCCCTACGCTCGTTACAGAGATCTCTCAACCACCCAGGCGCAACACTGCAGTTCTTTTGGTAATCGCCGCGATCGTGATTCTCGGTCTTGGCGGTGTTGGAACCGCCGCATACTTCATTTTCCGACCGAAGTCTCCTGAGCCGCCGATTGTTGTAAACCAACCTCCTAACGAAAAACCATCATCAGTGAAGCCGGATCTGGTGCGGATTGACGGAAGTGAGTTTCAGATGGGTCGTAACGGTGGTGCTCCGCAAGAGCGACCAGCGCACACCGTTCAAGTGCAGACCTTCTTCATGGATAAGACTGAAGTTACGAATACCGAATATGCCGCGTTCGTGCGCGAAACAAATCATGCAGCTCCGAGTTATTGGTCGGGAAACAAGCCACCACTCGGACAAGAGCAATGGCCCGTTGTGAATGTTTCGCAGGACGATGCCGTTCAATTCGCTGCCTGGCGTTCAAAGCGAGATGGTGCTGCCTACAGGTTGCCAACCGAAGAGGAATGGGAGTTTGCTGCGCGAAACGGATCCGAGGATGATCTCTATCCGTGGGGACAGGATTGGCAACTGAGCAATGCAGTAGTGAAAGAGGCTACGCCCGCGCCTGTTGGCTCACGACCTGGTGGCGTGAATAAGTGGGGTATCGTTGATTTGATCGGAAATGTATGGGAATGGACTTCGTCCAAGGTGTCGGCCTATCCCGGCAATCGCGCGGTTATACCAACTGAAACGAGGGATTTGGTCACTATTCGAGGGGCTTGTTATGTAAGCGATCCGGCGAACGTTGATAAGCCGATCTCTGCTGCGATGCGTGAGTTTATTCCCGCAAATACGAAAAATCCGTTGCTTGGCTTTCGGCTTGTACGAAGTGGTTCCTAGGCTGGATTGACAGCGGTTGGGAACGCAGGCGTGCTCGCCCGCTCTGTGATAATCAACTGGCCTAATTCCAGAGAGCAGGCGAGGACGCCTGCGTTCCCAACGCGGATCGGATTAGGTAGTCCGGCAAAAGCTGCTACAATCGCCAACAGCCTTTGTGAATACAGAGATTCAATGAATGGTCACGTTGACTTCAAGTCCGCGTTTAGTCCAATAATTCGCAATCCAGCAATAAACATCGTAGGAGACAAGGAGATGAAAGGATTAGGAATACTGCGTGCCGTTTTGCTCTTCAGCGCAGTTTGTTTTGGACTCTGTTTGAGCGGTAGCGTCGCGCTTGCCCAGGACGTTGGTGCGGACATCGGCGGTGGCGCAGGTATCTTCAGAGCCAAGAACCCTGAGGCAAAGAAGAAATCGACGAAACCCACAACGACGACAGGTACGACAGGTACTAAGCCATCAAACCGCGGAACTGGTGGAACAAGAGTTTCTGCGGCAACTGCCGAGCGAGTTGAAGACCTGTTGGACAATGGCAACGGATTCCGTGATGCTCGCAAATTCGCTGAGGCCGAAGATGCCTATCAGGGTGTATTGAAAATAAAGCCGAAGGACTGGCGCGCCGCCTATGGTCTGGGGAACGTTTATTCAGATCAAGGGCGCTGGGACGACGCAGGAGCAGCTTATCGAAATGCGATTCAATGGGCGCCTAACGAGGTAGATCCTTACGTCGCGGCTAGTGTCGTCTTAGTTCAACCGGGCGTTGGCGCCGACAATGCCAAACGCTTTGCGGATGCGGAGGGGTTTGCGCGCAGGGCCGTTCAGATCGATCCAAAACTTGCTGTTGCCTGGGATCGTCTTGGCGTTGCGTTGCAAGCACGTGGAATCTTCAACAGCGAAACAGAACACTCATATCGTCGGGCCATAGAGTTGGATCCTAACTTCGCCGTGGCGTACGCACACCTGGCAAGGACACTCAATCGATTAGGTAAATCCAGTGAGGCGGCGCCGCTCTACTCAAAGGCAACCGAATTAGCGAAAGACCCGGCGACACTAAATCTGATTGCTGAGTCGCTACAGGGTGAAAATTTGTGGCCTGACTCCGAGCCTGTGCTGAAGCGCGCACTCGAGCTCGATCCACGGAATCCGACTTCGCTGATCTTGATGGGACGATTATTAATCGTTTACAAGCGCTACACCGAAGCTGAACCTTATTTGAAGACCGCGACCGAAGTGAGTTCGAAGGCGTTCCAGCCTTTCATTCTGTTGGGTCGTACGTACCTTGCATTAGAGCGTTTGCCCGAAGCTGAAACGACTTATGAACGTGCGTCGACTCTCGCCGTTCTCGGTGAGAAAAAACAATTGGCCGGCGTGTTTGGTTTTGAAGGCGTTGGTGATGGTTATATGAAGGCGAAGCAAAAAAGTAACGCAGCTCGTGCATACCAGCGCGCGCTCGATCTTGATCCCGGTAACAAAGGGATCGAGCAGAAACTTGCGAGCGCAAAGCAGAACTAGTTGATTGCCAGCTATCGTATTGAATTTTCCAAGAGGTCGTCAGAATGAAGAGTTGCCCGAAATGTAATCGTACCTTCCCGGATGAGGGACAAAAGTTCTGCACTTTCGATGGTGGACTGCTGATAGCTCCGCCGCCACCGGCGTTTGACCCAAACGCGACAATCAAAGCGACATCTGCAGACTTAACAGCGATGTCAGAGAAAGCGACGAGTCGCGATTTGCCGGATCCGAACGCGACGATCGCTGAGTCGTCATTTGCATCAACAGTAGCCCTTCCGAGAAACACTGCTCCAACCGGGCCACCACCGAGCACCGCAGGTTTTGGTAACGCCCCGCCAGCGACTCCGCAGCCGCCTCCCCAACCACCGCCAGCGTATTCACAGGAGCAAACGATTGCATTACCGAGTCCGGTAGTGACTCCTCCACCGGTGACACCTGAAGCTCCGCCGACTCCATCGACACCTTTACCGGCGCCGCAAACCGTCGCGCCGGCAGTCGCTGCAGCCGCACCGAAGAAGAGGTCGAAGCTACCCTGGATCATCGTCGGTGTTCTTCTATTCCTATTGCTTGGAGGCGGTGCGCTGGCTGGAGTGTTCTTCTTAGTTGTGAAACCCAGATTGGCCGGCATGCAGGCGCAGCATCAGGCAAACGAAAATCGGCCGGTCGTAACGGAGACAAACGTTAACGCAAACGTCAACACCCAACCGACACCAGTCGAAACTCCGACGCCGAAGGAAGACAACTACGTACCACCGCTCGGCAGCACGGCGTTTGAGAATTCAAGCGAACGTCTGGATGGAAAGCTCGCGGAACACTATTTCGATTTCAATTTCTATTACCCTGAATCCTGGCAGAAGGATCCGAAGACGGGCGTACCGGGAGCCAGTAGTTTTGTCAGAGTGGAACGACGCTTACCGCCCGATTTTACCCAGGAGAATTTCACGGTTGGTTGGTATACAAGTGCCGGGACCTACGATGCGGATCTTCCGAACTATCCTCGTCGGGTTCAGGAATTCAGCGACTCTCTATCAAAAAATATTGCAGAGTACAGGAAGGTTTCTGAAGGCCCGACCACGGTGAACTCGATGAAAGCCTATGAGTTTAGATGGGTGGGTTTCACCAAGGGGACCGATCGAGGTGATTTACAACTTTGGGGACGAGTTATCTTTCTACCTACAGGCAAAGAAGGGGACACTACCGGCGCAACCTTGACCATGCTTTCAACATCCCTTGCACCGGAGTTATCGTCCGTTGACGACCTCGGCGTCAAAGGTGAGGCACCCGTGATTCTGGAGTCGTTCAGATTTGGTAAAAAGAAATAGCGACGGAAACTGCAATGAAGAATCTTTGGACCACAAGACGCATTATCTTCACACTTATCGTTCTAATGCTCGTCGCGCTCTTTTTTGGTTCGAGTTGCAATTCAAACGATAGGACAACGACGACCACCGCTACGAACTCCGCCTATCCGACTCTACCGCCAGTCGTATTGGAGACCGAGTTGCGAGCTGCAAGCGGGTCACCGATAAAATTGTCCGACTATTCCGGAAAAGTTCTACTAGTCAATTTGTGGGCAACATGGTGTGGACCATGCCGTCTGGAAACCCCTGAGTTGGTTAAGTTGCACAAGGAGTATCAGGCCCGGGGCGTAGAAATGGTCGGCTTATCCACAGAGAATCCAGACGCGTCAGCGCAGAGAGTCGTTGAGTTTGTCAAAGCGTTCAATGTCGACTACCACGTTGGCTGGGCCACGCCCGAAGTTGCACTCACACTTATGCAGGGCAGAGATTCAATTCCACAGAGTTTCATTATCACGCGCGAAGGACGAATCCTTAAGCGGTTCATCGGATTCAGTCCTGCTACGACTCCTCCTCAACTTCGACAGGCGCTGGAAGACGCACTGGCTGCAAAGGGCTAGGATCGCTTTTTCTTCAGCTTCGATATTTCGCGTTCACCCTCAGCCTGTAATCGTTTGCCGTCCTTAGTGAGTTCCTCGTTCTGAAGTCCCTCAGCCACATCCTTCTTTGCGGCCCCTTCGAGCCGTTTCATTTCAGCTTCTACTCGTTCTTCAACCTCATCGATCGGGGCTGGTTCATTTAATTCGTCTTGTGTCTTAACTCTATTTTTATCAATCCCCATGAATCGTCTTCTCCAATGTTTTCCTCTAACCTAACAGCCGATTCATTTCAGAAATGCGCGGATTTAGTGACAATTTGTCACTTTCGAGTCGGAAGGCGTAAAGACTGTGAAAATACCTTCCCGCGATAATATCTTGGTTGACGCTGTCAGGCGCTTCGCCCTTAGGATTTCGCTTTGTCCCGTGAAGCGGCGGGCGCCGACATTGGTCCGGTAACGTACAGACTAAACGGCCCACAAATCTAAAATCCCTCTCAGCCAAGGACGCGAGCTCGGACTTGTTTGGTTGGCCCTTAATGACGGATGATCGGCAAAACATCCTTCAGCAATTCCGAGCCCGCGCTTTTTTGTGTCCAATTCAATCCGAATAGGACCTATGTGACCTATTCGACCTATTACCTCGACAACTTCCTCATCCAACGCGTACACTCCAATCGATGACAGCGCCGATCCCAGTTAGGATTTTCCGTACATTTCTAGCTCTCACCGTCTCTTTGTGGATGGCCGGGGCGGGATGTATGTTGGGTTGCGGGAATACAGTTGTCGCTGCTGTGCACAGCCTGAATAATCAGACGATAATTGCTGGCCCTTCCTGTCATCATGCCACTCACGACTGTTGCGCGAAGAAGAAGAGTTCATCGACGGATAAGACATCGCAACAGGTATCTTCGCTGTTGAGCGCGGTTCCAGAACCCATGATGGGAGAATGCCCACTTGCAGTTAATGCAACTGCAGTCACGGCATCGAAGGCTACACATCCTGTCCCTGAACAAGCGCGTACCTTCCGAACCGAACCTACTGGTCTTGTGAGCATCAATCAACACGTAGATTGGTCGCCACCGCCAGTTCGATTTCTAAATCGCGCTCCAACTTACCTCCGCTGCTGTGTATTCCTGATCTAAAGAATGGTCCGAGTAAGACCGATCACTGTGATCAGTCTTTACGGGTGTTGGTGTGTCTAATCAACACTTCCACGTTCTTTTGAAAAGGAAGACAGAAATGAAACCCAATAAAAGTATTCTTCTAGTTCTGTTAATGGGACTCTTGTTCGCGATCTTCGCAGTGGCTATGGCTCAGAGTACGAGTCAGAACACGCAAGCGAAGAAGAGTGACACGTCCTGTTGCTCGATGGATTCGTGCTCTTGCAAAGGTGATTCGTGTCCAATGAAAGATGCGCCCGCAGCCAAAGATGCTAAAGATGGCTGTTGCTGCTGCAGTGGTGATTCATGCGACATGAAGGCTCATGACAACATGAAGAATCATGCACAAGACAGCGCCGGCTGTTGTTGCTGCGATGGTGATTCGTGCGACATGAAGACTCATGACAACATGAAGAACCACGCATCAGGACAAGAATGCTGTTGCGACGAGAAACACTCGAAGGCCAAACAGAAGGCTGCGTAAGTAGCCTGAAGGATCGGGTGCCGCCGCGGTTGTCTTTTGACGCAGCGGCACCCGCTGATTTATTGGGGGCGTTATGATCACAAGGCGGGTTTGTGTATTCGCAGTACTGATCCTGATTATTTTTAACATCAACGGCAGGGCGCAGCACGAAGGGCACAAAATGCCGGCGACGCCTGCTTCCACTCCCACGCCTTCGCCTTCACCAACTCCACGCGCAGGGCAAATGCCAGGCATGTCCGGGTCTACTCATTCGTCCTCTGATGCGATGGGATCGATGACTAACAACATGACAGATCTCGTTGTGATGAAAGATGACGAGATGTTCATTCGTGTGGGAACGAGTCAAGACAATCTGATGTCTATGGCAGGCATGGGATCTGGTACATCCTGGCAACCGGCCTCGACACAGATGAACATGTTGCACAAACAGTCCGGAGACTGGTTTCTCATGTTTCATTACAACTTCGTAGGCGGAGTTAATTCACAAGGCGGGCCACGAGGTGTCACGAAATTCGAGTCGGCAAATTGGTTTATGCCGGCCGCTTTCCGTCGAGTCGGAAAGGGCACATTAGAACTGCGGGGAATGGTTAGTCTTGAGCCGTTTACCTTTCCACCGGGTGGCTCGCCGTTGCTCTTCCAAACAGGTGAAACGTACAAAGATCAACCGCTCATCGATCGGCAGCACCCGCACGATCTGTTTATGGAACTCTCAGCAACGTACACCATGCCAGTTGGTGAACACGCTACATGGTTTATCTATGCCGGTTATCCGGGAGAGCCCGCGCTTGGACCAACGGCTTTCATGCATCGAGCTTCGGCGTTGGAGAATTCGTCTGCGCCGCTTGGACATCATCTGCAGGACTCAAGCCACATCAGTTTTGGGGTTGTTACGTCAGGTGTTACTTATCATTGGATAAAACTCGAAGGTTCCGTGTTCAATGGCCGAGAACCAGACGAGAATCGATATAACTTTGAAGCGCATCCCTGGAACTCAAGGTCTGTGCGTTTGTCGGTAGCCCCATCAAGTAATTGGTCGTTTCAGGTGAGTCATGGTTTGCTAAGAGATCCGGAAGCATTGGAGCCAGGCGATGTGCGACGAACAACGGCATCGTTAAGCTACAACCGGCAAATCGAGCGTGGCTTTTGGGCTTCAAGTCTGATTTGGGGAAGAAATCATGAAAGCCATGGGGGTGAGACATTCAACTTGAACAGCTACCTTGCGGAGTCGACCTTGAACTTTGCCACTAAGAACTATGTGTATGGTCGAATTGAGTTAGTTGACAAGAATCAGCTGCTAAGGGCATCTGATCGACTGCGCCTGGGAATTATCGAGGATCATCCATCGTTTCGTATCGGTGCTTACACAGTTGGCGGCGCGCGCGATCTGTGGAGCAGTGAAAAAGCCTCATTCGCAATTGGAAGTGATCTAACGTTCTACTCAAAGCCTTCTCTGCTGGACTCCGTCTACGGAACGAATCCAATTTCATGGAAAGCATTCTTTAGAATCAGACCAGGAAAGATGGACATGCACAGCGGGCATTCGGTGCCTGATAAATGATCAGGTATATTGTTGAGGCACCCGATCTAATCGTCTGAAAACGGAGGTATGAAATGCGGAAGTATGTACTGATTGCGGTTCTGGCTGCGGCAGCCGGCACGTTAATGTGGACACTCAAACCGGTAAGTGCATTGGCTGAGATGCCTGCGGTGGGATCTGCAGCGCCAACATTCAAGCTCACAACCAATGAAGGGAAAGAAGCCAGTCTCGGCGATTTCAAAGGGAAGTGGGTGGTCTTATATTTTTACCCTAAAGACTTTACTAGTGGTTGCACTCTTGAGGCGCATAATTTTCAGCGTGATCTCGAAAAGTACACCGCATTGAAGACAGTCATTCTGGGTGTAAGTGTTGACACTGCGGAATCACATAAGAGTTTCTGCGCGAAGGAAGGTTTGAATTTCAAACTTCTTTCCGACCCTGATGCGAAAGTTTCGGCGGAGTATGGCTCTGTGATGGAGTATAACGGTTCTAAATATTCGGCGCGAAACACGTTTATCATCGATCCGAAAGGAAACATCGCGAAGGTATTTGAAAAGGTTGGACCAGCTGGCCACAGCGAAGAAGTGCTGGCTGCGTTAGCTGAACTTCAAAAGCCGTAGTCTGGTTTAATCGGTTAGAAGTTTGGAGTGCGACGGCAGGCCGTCGCACTCCAAAGAGCGAGGTGGTACTGACTGCTTTTTGTTCTATCTCTTCCTCACCGCGGTTACCAGCATCCCGCGCACACCATTTTCAACAGTAAACTCGATTCGATCACCACGCTTGATTCCCTCAAGTAAACCCTTGTCTTTAACGTGAAACGGCATCTGCATCGCGGGCATCAAGCCTTTGATATCCTCATGATCAATTTCGATCATCGGTACTTTCGGATCTAGATCCGTAACCGTTCCCACTCCAACATAAGTATTGGTCTGGACAGCTGCCTCCGGACCCTGGGACTGAGAGCACCCGCCAAAGACAGATGCCGTAATTAGAAATAAGCCGACAAGAATCATCCTCATAATTCAAAATTAAACTCTCAACCCGAACTCGAATTGTCGGGGATCAAACGCGTCAGTAATGAAAGCGGTAACGGACTTCGACGTAGATTTGTCGCGGCTCGACGAAGTGCGTGCCGCCAAACGTGTTGGCGCTGTCCAACAAGAATCGTCGGTTGGTCAGATTCACCGTATGCAACGCCACCAGGCCGCCTTCGCCAAAGCCTTTGCCAAACGAGAAATCAAGAGTTGTATGACCCGGCAAGTGATCCGGTCCATCGCCTTTCAGAAAGCCCGAGTCATAGCGAACGTTCCCCGAGAGATAACCGCGTGAGGGAAGATTCAGGGTAAAACCGGTACTCAAAGTGTTGCGCTGATCGTGATCGAGGAAGAAGAGATCAGCCGGCGGTGAGAAGTCGGTCAGCCCACCAGTCACCGCACCTTGCCCTTCAGCGTATTGATGCGAATAGGCGAGATAGAACTGGCCGCGCTTGAGTAGTTGTGGCGAATGCACGGTCAGTTCGAAGGCCCGGACACGCGCTCGTTCGATCGTCAGCGGAAAGAAAATATTCGAGTTTCCCAACGCCTCATGATCGAAGAAGTTTTTGGCTGCGGTATGAAAGTAGCCGCCGTCGAAGTCCCACCCTCTGATTGGAAGAGATGCGCCGAAGGAATATTCTTCATCACGTTCGCCTCGTAACGGAATGAAATCAACGCCCTGAGTCAGCGCGAGTTCCAGCAACGGTCCGGAAAGCGTAGAGAGCGGAGGCGCTTGATAAAAGCGTCCATAGAACCCATGAAGCACGAGGTTCGCGCGCGGAACGCGAAGAGCCACTCCGGCGCGCGGGTTCGCCACATTCTCGGTCATTGAACCGTGAAAGTGGGAGAAACGAAGTCCCCCACTCAGCGTCAGCCAGGCTGTCGGCTTGAACTGGTCTTCAGCGAACAGTACAGCCAGGTTGCCGTGAGGATTTTGTTGTTGCTGTAAATTCACGGGATTACCGTTTTCATCATCACCACTGAGGCTAAAGACGGCTGAGTCACGTTGCAAGAAGCCATAGAAACCAGCTTTTGCATTGTGCTGTTGCGTAAGCGCGCTCAACGCGATTTGGGCGCCACCGTATTGTGAGTTGCGCTCGTCGCGGGTAACCACCGGCGTGTCGTTTGGTCCACCGATGAAGGCCGCGTGGTTGTAGTGGTAAAAGGGTGAAACGGTCAGCAGTAATTTCGAGTTGAGCGTACGCATCCAGGTGAAGTTAATGAAGGCATCGTGCTCGCGCTCAACGTCGCGAACGCCGGCAACTTGTGCGTCCTGATCGTTTGGCACTTGATAGAAGTCTCTGCGCGCGGCGGTGACCAGCCGAAACTGATCTTTCTGATTGGGACTGAAGATCAAAGAAGCAAAGCCTCCGAAGCCATTGCTTTGATCGTGTATGACTTCAACTACTGGGGTTTCAAGGCCGTAGTCACTGCGGTTGCCATTGATGCTGGCGTAGTAGGCGAAGCGCTTCGAGTGATCGCCGAAACTCAACTGGTCGTTGGTCTGATTGAAGTTGCCGTAGGAGACCAATAACTCTGCCTCGCGGTTGCGTTCAAAGCCGCTGCGAGGCATGACATTGAACATCGCATACGTGCGGTCGCCATATTCTGCGGTGTAACTACCTCGTTGGACTTCAAGGTAATCGATGTCTTTAGGATCGAACTGTGGACCCACCGTATCGGCGATGTTGGTGTTGGGCACTGGAATGCCATCTACGAGCCAGGTGACCTGATGACCGCCACGAATGTGCAATTGGTTGTGTGTTACGTAGGCTCCCGGCACATAGTCAGTGATCATAGCGAGACTGTTCGTGCGACTGGCGCCTGGCGTCTCCACAATCTGCTTGCGACTAACGAGCGTGACTGGAGATGGAGAGTCTGAGTTAACTTGTCCCGCTGTAGCTCGCACTTCAACTCGCTGAGAAACTGGCGCTATCTTCAGTTGTAAACGGATGACAGTCGTTCGATCTGAAAGGACGGTCAATTCTAAGATCGATGTGCTGAAGCCGCCTGACTCCACCGTAACCTTGTACTCTCCGATCGGCACGGCGCGAAAAGCGAAATCGCCGAAACTTTTGGTCTGGATTATTTGCGACCAGGCTGACGACGTGGCTAAGAGCGTGACCTTCGCCCCAACGATTGGTCGTTGCTGCGGGTCGAGCACGGTGCCCCTCACGTCGCCAAAAACCGACGCCCTCGCTGCGCCAAGACTGAGAAAGATAAGAATCAGACAAGCCAACAATCGGGTGATCTTCATTACTCTTCCTTACTCATAAAGAGGCCGCTCTGGCTCCTGTTAGCTGGAGTGCTCGACAAAACCGGGTTACGCGATCGGTTAGAGTCCCGGAGGTAACGATCTGTTGAGCCACGATCGTTTGGCAACAACGAATGAGCAAAAGATAGACTGAGCAGCGCATTTGAAAGTTCCAGCTGAAACACGATGGGCCGACACGCCAATCGTGAACAGTGATTAAGTTTGTTCTGAGAAGGAGACTTAACTCAGCGGTGGACCACGTGGACTGATGAGCTTGAACTGAGCTCGAGGTCGAAAAGAATTGGGACTGGCGTCCAGGAGGAGAGCCAGGTTTGATTCCTGTTTGATTGGTTGTTGTACCTGGATGAACGACTTGTCACGAGTCCGCTGTTTTACTCCCAAACTGCACGTTGGACAATCTCTGCAATTGTTTGGGTTAGTGACTGCCGTTTGATTTGACGTCTGTTCGCCGTCATCCGCAATTACAGTGACCTCATTGCTGGATGGACTTGTTTTCAAGCCGCACATTGGCTCCGGTTTCGGTATCCTGCGCTGCTTGCGTATTGAGACACTGCAATGCGACGCCGATTTACCGACACAACAACTATTTAAAGCTGCTGCGATAACGAAACGTGGCAAGAGTGCGAGGCACACGCTCGCTGCGAGCACAGCGACAACACAAACTCGTATCGCTAAGAGAAGAATTCTTCGAGCGCGCGTCATCATGCGTATATGAATATTCGGAGGTGAGTGAGAGGGTACGCGAGAACGGTTCGAATTGCCAGCGGTGAAAAGTATGTCACTTGAACTTCATCCAATGAGAAGGCTTTTTGTGCAAACCTCTCAAAGCTCTTATCATGAACCTTCCAATGATCGGGAATGAACAAATTGAAAAGTCGACTGTCATCGATCCTGTTTGTCACATGACGGTTGATCCACAGTCTTCTGCCGGTTCATTTGAACACGAAAGCCAGACTTATCACTTCTGCAGCAAACACTGTTTGAAGAAGTTCAGCGAGAATCCCGCTCAGTTTCTACAGCCTCAGACGCAGCTCGCCTCTTTGAAGCGTGTCCCAAGTGACGATCGAACCTTCACATGCCCCATGCATCCGGAAGTACAAAACGTCGGCTCCGGATCGTGCCCAAAATGCGGAATGGCACTCGAGCCGACCGTAATTCAACCGCCAAAGAATAAAGTCGAATATACCTGTCCGATGCATCCAGAGATCGTGCGCGACATTCCCGGTACCTGTCCGATCTGTGGAATGGCTCTCGAACCAAGAACGATTCAACTAACTGACGAGGAAAATCCTGAGCTCACTGAGATGAGGAAACGCTTTTGGATAAGCGCTTTTCTGGCAGCTCCGATTTTTCTGATTGGAATGAGCGATTTGATACCCGGAGCACCCCTACAACGAATCGTTTCACCTTCGGTGCTTGCCTCGATTCAACTGGCACTCGCTACACCCGTTGTACTCTGGTGCGCGTCCCCGTTCTTCGAGCGTGCATGGCAATCGATAGTGAATCGCAGTCTCAACATGTTTACGTTGATTGGGCTCGGTGTGGGTGTGGCTTATGCTTATAGCGTGATCGCAACGCTCGTCCCTGATTTACTCCCGCACTCTTTTCGCGGGCACAACGGGGGCGTGCCGGTCTATTTCGAGGCCGCGGCAGTAGTTACTACGCTTGTCTTATTGGGCCAGGTGCTTGAGTTGAAAGCTCGCAGTCAAACTGGCGCTGCAATCCGAGCATTGTTAGGACTTGCTCCTGCTACGGCACGGCGAATAAATCCAAACGGCGATGAAGAAGACGTACCTCTTGAAATAATCAAACCCGGTGATCTTCTACGAGTGAGGCCTGGTGAAAAAGTTCCGGTTGATGGAATTGTTATCGAAGGTTCAAGCAGTGTGGACGAATCGATGGTAACAGGCGAGCCGATTCCGGTTGAAAAGACGACGAATGATCCATTAATCGGTGCAACGATAAATGGAACAGGAATGTTGGTAATGCGCGCCGAAAAGGTTGGTTCTGAGACGTTGTTGGCACAGATAGTCCAGATGGTTAGTGAGGCACAACGAAGCCGAGCAGCTATTCAAAGGTTGGCGGATTCGGTGGCTGCCTACTTCGTTCCGATCGTCATCGCGATAGCAATTGTCGCGTTTGTCGCGTGGGTTTTGTGGGGACCAGAGCCGCGGTTTGCGTACGCACTGGTGAATGCTGTTGCTGTGCTGATTATTGCTTGTCCTTGTGCACTCGGACTAGCTACGCCGATGTCGATTATGGTGGCGACAGGAAAAGGCGCCCAATACGGATTGTTGTTTCGAAACGCAGAAGCTGTCGAAACTTTGCGCAAGGTTCAAACACTGGTCGTTGACAAGACCGGTACGTTAACAGAAGGAAAACCCAAAGTTGTGCGCTTAGTCACTCTTGGAGAAATTGAGGAGAACGAGCTACTCCGGTTGGCGGCGAGTCTGGAACGAGTTAGTGAGCATCCACTCGGCGCCGCCGTCGTTTCTGCCGCCGCCGAACAAAAAGTACAAATGATGCCAGTCACTAATTTTGAATACCTGCCTGGCAAAGGAGTAACTGGCACAGTCGCCGAGCGAAGCATTTCACTAGGCAATCAGAGTCTGCTGCAAGATCTGCACGTCAAGGTTGGCAACGAGATTGATCAAGTTGAAGAGTTTCGCAGACAAGGACAGACCGTTATGTTTGCTGTCGTCGATGAACGAGTTGCTGGATTGTTTTGTATTGAAGATCCAATCAAGTCCACGGCCCAGGAGGCGATTGCTCAACTTCATCGTGAAGGGATTGCTATCGTAATGTTAACTGGAGATAGCGAAGCCACCGCGAAGAGTGTCGCAAAAAAGTTGGGCATCGATCAGGTCATTTCGGAAGTTCTGCCTGATGAGAAGATAGAGGTCGTGAAGCGTTTGCAAAGCAACGGCGTCGTTGTGGCAATGGCAGGCGACGGAATTAATGACGCACCCGCTTTGGCGCAAGCGAATGTTGGGATTGCAATGGGAACTGGAACTGACGTCGCAATGAAGAGCGCTGATTTAACGTTGGTTAAAGGTGACTTGCTGGGGATAGTCCGGGCGCGCGTTTTGAGTCGTCAAACAATCGCAAATATTAAACAGAATCTTTTCTTTGCCTTCATCTACAACTCATTGGGTGTTCCACTTGCCGCGGGAGTTCTCTATCCGTTCTTTGGGATCTTGCTGAGTCCGATGATCGCAGCGGCAGCGATGAGTTTTAGTTCTGTGTCAGTTATCGCAAATGCATTGCGTTTGCGGAAAGCATCAATCTAAGAAGAAAACTTTTCGAATTCAATTGCATCGTAGCATCAGGAGGATATTGAAATATGTCAGTGAGTCGTTTCTTTTGCGCTATGAGTCTGGTTGCGATACTCGTACTCGGCGCTGCAATAGTACCGGCACAGAAATCACGAACTCAGGACGCCGCACGTCACGCCAACGAAGCGGCAAAGACGTTCACAGAGATCATGGACGTCAAGGACAAAGCCATTCCACAACAGCTGCTCGACACCGCAGAAGCTATCGCAGTCTTTCCCGGGGTGATTAAGGCGGCGTTTGTAGTCGGTGGACGCGGCGGTCAGGGTGTGATTAGCCGGCGTGTAAAAGGTGGCTGGAGCGCACCAGCGTTCTTCAATCTCGGTGGCGGCAGCTTTGGCGCGCAGATTGGCGCGCAGAAGACTGATTACATTTTCTTGATCATGAATCCGGATGGGCTGAACGGATTGCTGAAAGACAAGTTTGAGCTCGGCGGTGAGGTTGGAGTAGCAGCGGGTCCAGTCGGTAGAGAAGCTGCTGCATCTACGAACCCACGTTTGAGCGCGGGGATACTTGCTTACTCGAGAAGCAAAGGTGCTTTCATTGGTGCAGCGTTCAAAGGCGGCTACATTAGTCCTGATAATGATCTTAATGAAGCCGTTTACGGACAAAAGGCGAGTGAAGTGTTGCAAGGCAAGGCTCTCACGTTCGCGCAGATGCCAGCATCGGTTCGCATCTTTCCGAGAACACTTGTTCGGTATTCGATCAGATAGTCAGTGGTCAGTAGTCGGCAGTGAATAGGTGCTCTAAGTCATACAGGGTCCTATTGCTCTGCTGATCACTGACGACGCTTCATCGAAAAACACATCTCTCACTAACAAACTCTTGACGCATTCGTTTGTCGAACCCTAGAATGCCTCGTCACCTTCAGCGTGATGTATGCTCTAACACAAGCAGGGTAACTAATCGGGAACTGCTGACAGACAAATGCTCCCTCGAACGCAGCGACAAAAAGAGATTCTCGATTACATCACTCGTTTCCTCGAACGCCACGGTTACGTTCCTTCATACACTCAAATTGCCAGACAGTTTGGAGTGAAGTCTCGCGCGACCATCGCAAAGCACATTGCTGCTCTTGAGCGAAGAGGTCTGTTGACACGCGAACATGAAGACGGTTCTTTCGCTTTGAACGTCAAAGTGGAAGACACAAGCAGTGAATCACTCTGTGAAGTCAAATTGCTTGGAAGGATTGCAGCGGGCGCGCCACTTGAAGTGGTCGATTATGAAGAACGGATTCCGGTTCCGCGTTTTCTGTTGGGTCGAGTTAGACCAGATCGAGTCTATGCACTGCGCGTAAAAGGCGACTCGATGATTGATGAGCATATCTGCGACGGCGATATCGCGTTGATTGAGAATCGAACCGACGCGCGTGACGGTGAAATAGTGGTGGCGTTGTTGATCGAGGAAAATCAGGCAACACTGAAGCGACTGTACCGCCGAGGTCCAAATATTGAACTTCAGCCAGCAAATTCGCAGCTTCAACCTCTTACCATCCCCGCCAACCAGGTCCGAGTTCAGGGCATCTTCCGCGGATTATTACGTCCAAGCAATTGAGGCCATTTCCGATTTCCGATTGCCAATTGCTGATTTGGACTTTGGTTTTTGGTCTTTAGTCTTAGGTTGTTTGTTGCCCCTAGCAGTTTTACGAAAGGCTTAAAGACCGAAGGCCGAAGACCAAAAACCAAAGTCCAAATTGGCAATTGGCGATCGGAAATCGGCAATGTCTAGAACCCGCGCAACGGCATGTTCTTTGGCCTCTGAAGCCAATTGTCCGACGGATAATGGGAATCGCCACTGATGATGTGCAGCGTGTAAGCGTGTCGTGATTTTGGTGATCGGTTCTCCAAACTGCGGTGGGGCAGCAGTCCATTCAACACAATCAAACTTCCTTTCTTAACATCCAAGGGAATCAATTCCTCTTCAGCCCATGGCGACGTGTCGAACGTTTCGAACTGCATTCCATTTTCAGTTCGGACCCAACGTGACTTGAGTCCGCGTTGGTGTCCACCAGGCAACACCCAGAGACAGCCGTTTTCAAGCGTGGCATCTTCGAGCGCGAACCACAGGCCTAGAAGGTCCTGAGGTTCTGTGTACAAAAACGTACAGTCCTGATGGCAATTAACTTCGCCGCCGATGTGCGGTTGCTTGAAGATGTACATCGACTGCAACAGCAGCGGGTTATCAACACCTAATTCCAGGGCAAGTTGCTCGATGCTGTTTGTTCGTGAGAAGCGATCAAACACTGGATCCAGATCGTGAAGAGCGTGTCCAATTTTGTTGATCGATAGTTCCTTGTCTTGTTTGAGAGCGCCATCAGGACTGAACGCATTCTCTTCAAAGAAGAAGCTAATGTTGTTCGCGGAGTTTAGAAAGTATTCGTCTGCGATGCGGTTCTGTTCGCGGGTGGAAAAAATTGAAGCAACATCGGCTGGTTCGAATTCGCGAATCATCTCGATGATCCGGTCGCGAAGTAGGTCGCACTCCGTTGGATCAACGAAGTCGTTGAGAACGAGAAACCCTTCGTTTTGATAGTTGGTCAGTTGCAGGGTAGTGAGTGCCATTATTCAAATGTCATGAGCAACTGTGCGACGAACTTTAGTTTGTCCTGCGTGCCTCCACAGACCTGGTTGTAACCAGGAGCGTAACTTCGACACAACAACAAACTAAAGTTCGTCGGACAATCCGCGAAGCAGCTTTTTACTCGGACGCCACCGCACTATACTGTTCAGGAAATTTTTTTGGAGCCGGCTGCCGGAGTTGAACCGGCGACCTTCTAATTACGAATCAGACGCTCTACCAACTGAGCTAAGCCGGCCGAAGATGGGAAATATCGAAGCGCCGTTGCACTATACGAACGTGCAGTTTCGGGTGTCAACTGGAGGGCGTTCGTAATAAGCGCCCGCTCAGATCCAGTCAAGTCAACATTGAGAGATGTTTTTCCAATTGAACGCAGGAGGGAAGAATGCCAAAGGATGCATACAAGAACATCGGCCGATATCAAATGGCCGGTGGAGACATTAACCCAGAAGAATATCGAGAGAACCAGGAGGCGCTCGCTGATCAGCCCAGCTCAGATGAGGCTCAATTGATTCCCGGTACGCCGCCCGAACAGAACGCAGCCCAGGAAGTTGAAGAATCAGCGGCCGTTATTCCTTCAGAGACTGCCGCACCGTCACGACGCGCACCCCGAAAGCGAAGCACTAAAAAAGCTGCTAAGAAAACGAGCAAAAAAGCAGCAAAGAAGGCTGCCAAAAAGCGTCCTGTAGCTAAGAAATCAACCAGGAAGGCAGCCAAGAAGACAGCCAGAATAGGACTTAAGAGACTGGTTGCCAGTAAGGCGTCAACTAAGAAAGCCGCGAAGAAAGGCGGAGCAACTAAAAAGCGTGCTGCAAAGAAGAGCTCAGGGTCGAAAAAGAGAACTGGCGGCAAGAGTCGCAAGACAGCTCGTAAGCGCTGAAGAATTAATTGCTATTCAAGAACCAGGCACGCAGATCACCGTTTTGGTCTGCGTGCTTTCTTGTAGAGGAATCTCAATAGGAGCTATACGACCTATAGGACCTATAATCAAATAATGAAAGAGATCACTGTTATCGGCGGAGGTTTGGCGGGCGTTGAAGCTGCGTGGCAAGCGGCAAACGCGGGAGTGAAGGTCAGGCTCTTCGAAATGCGCCCTGTTCACCAGACCCCAGCGCATCGCACCGACAGGCTCGCGGAAATTGTTTGTTCCAACTCTTTGAAGTCTGACGAACCGGGCACCGCTTCCTATTTGTTGAAAGAGGAATTACGACGCGGCGGATCGCTGGTTATGGAGGTTGCAGCGGAGACCCGCGTGCCCGCTGGCGCCGCTCTCGCTGTGGACCGTCTCAGATTCGCAGAGTTGATTACACAGAAAATTGAAGAGCACCCGCTAATCGAGCTGGTACGAGATGAAGTAACGACAGTTCCGGAGTCGATCTCAATAGTCGCCACCGGCCCGCTCACGTCTGAAGCTCTGACGACCGAAGTCATGAGGATTACAGGTAGCGATCAACTCTATTTTTATGACGCGATCGCGCCGATTGTTTCCGCAGACTCCATCGACACCTCTATCGCCTTCCGGGCGGCGCGCTACGACAAAGGTGGCGATGATTATTTGAACTGCCCGTTTGACGAGGATCAGTACCTGAAATTCTATGCGGCTTTGATTGATGCCAACAGTGTCCCGCTCCAGAGATTTGAGGAAACGCGCTGGTTCGAAGCCTGTTTGCCGATTGAGGAGTTGGCACGAAGGGGGGTGGATACGCTTCGTTTCGGTCCGATGAAGCCGGTTGGCTTACGCCATCCCAGGACCGGGCGCGAGCCGTACGCCGCTGTCCAACTGCGGCAGGAAAATTTAATGGCGGATGCATACAGCCTGGTGGGCTTTCAGAATCATCTACGATACGGTGAACAAGCCCGCGTCTTGCGATTGATACCAGGTTTGGAAAATGCTGAGTTTCTACAGTTTGGCCAGATTCATCGCAACACGTACATCTGTTCCCCTCGTGTTTTGTTGCCAACCATGCAGATGCGCGAGCGTCCGCAGGTCTTTTTTGCAGGACAAATTACGGGAGTTGAAGGTTACGTGGAGTCGGTAGCCATAGGTTGGCTCGCCGGACTCAACGCGGCGCGGTTAGCTCAAGGCGAAGAGTTGACTCAAGCACCAGTCAGCAGCGCTATTGGAGCTCTCGCGCGCTATGTGTCTCAGACTGAATCAAAGAACTTCCAACCGGTGAACATTACGTTTGCGCTCTTACCGCCTTTGCCTGAACCAGAGCAGCGGCGAGTGCGTAAGAAGCGTCAAAGACGTGAACTTCAAATCGATATTGCTTTGAAAGAGTGGGACGAGTGGCTCAAACTCAACTTCAACAGTCGAGCGGCGCAAACTGTAAGCACATGACAGCTCATCTGCCGCTGGTCTGCGCCCTCTTTCTCAGTCTTTTGCTTTCTGGATCCACTCTCGGCCAGTCTGGAAGACGGCAGGAACCCGGCAAGAATCCTAAACCAACTCCGGGCCCACACGTGGATCCCTCACGACCCAGCGGCTCGACCAAAGTTGCTACCGCGAAAAAAGATGAGATAGATCCCGATGATGTGGTGCGGATTTCGTCGAACCTGGTGCCTATACCTGTTTCGGTAGTTGATTCGCGAGGAAACGCTCTAGTCAACTTGAAGCTGGATGACTTTGAGTTGCGCGTTGATGGTCAATTGCGGCCTCTTAGTGACCTCACTCGATCAGAAACTAGTGTTCAGCTAGCGATGCTCTTTGATAACAGTGGCAGTTTGGACTTTGCGCGCGAGTTTGAAAAACATGCGGCAATCCGTTTCTTCCGCAAAGTGATGAGGGCCAGCGACGAAGCCGCGGTGTTTTCGATTGAGACGGAAAGCTATTTAGCGCAGCCATTGACGAAGGATGTAACGAAGCTTGAACAGACGATAGCCGGCTTTGGTAGGCCCGAAGGTGGAACTTCCTTGTTCGATGCGATCGTGCTTGCGGGTGGTTACCTGCGACCTTACTCGGGTCGAAAAGTGATCGTTATCGTTTCAGATGGAATCGAAACGACAAGTCGAATCAATGAATTTGAGGCAGTGATTCAACACGTTCTGGCTGATGATGCTCAAGTCTACGTTGTTCAGACCGGTCTCTACGAAGGAGCGAACCTGCGAGCTCTCGCGGCTGAAAGACGGATGGAGCAACTTACAGAACAGACTGGCGGCGCCGTCTATCTCCCGAAGACTGTATCGGAGCTCGACAGTGCATTCGACCAGATCGCCGCGGACCTCTCGCAGCAGTACGTTCTCAGTTATTACCCACTACCAGAACATCGCGACGGACGACTGCACGTGATCGATTTGAAGATCAAAACGCGAAACGATGTTCGCCTGCGTTCCCGAAAAGGCTATTACGCTCCGAAGGCAGCGTCTGATGCCGATTGGTAAAGCGTTCTATCCACCGATTACACAGATTACGCAGATTTTAGAGAGAACTCATTGGTGCTCCCAATGAGTTAAAAGAAATCTGCGTAATCTGTGTAATCTGTGGATAAAATGCTTCGTTGTATGGAGCAACTCATCGAGCAATTCCTCGAGCACTTGCGTTACGAACGCAACGTAAGTGCGCATACACTTCGTAACTACGCCAGTGATCTTGAACAGTTTGTCGATCATTTAGCGCCGGCCGATCCGAAATCGGGCGCCAGAAAGTTTCCCGAACTAAAAAATGTAGACCATCTCACTATTCGCGAATGGCTGGCGGAACTTCACTCAGCGCAGAAGAAGAAAGCTTCGATTGCGAGAAAGCTTGCCGCCTTGCGAACGTTCTTTCAGTTTCTGGTTCGAGAAGGCTTACTCGAAAGTAATCCCGCGAAACTGGTCTCAACACCTCGTCAGGAAAAGAAACTACCAAAACATCTCTCGATCGAGGAAGCAATCAGGTTCATCGAGACGCCGGACATTAAGACAGATCTGGGAAAACGCGACCGTGCGATGTTGGAGTTGATGTATGCAACGGGAGTCCGAGTCGCTGAGTTGACAACTATGAATCTCGCCGATATCGACTTTCGCAACCAACTGATTCGAGTAACTGGAAAGCGTCGAAAGCAGCGTATCGTGCCTTTTGGTGATCCCGCCGCCATTGCAATTCGAGACTACTTGAAGGTTCGGGATAAGTTTCTGTTGAATTCGCCTATTTCAAAAAGGGATGATGAAGCTCTCTTCCTCAATTATCAGGGGACGCGAATTACAACGCGGTCAGTTGGCAGGATGGTGGAGAAGTACATAAAGATTTGCGCCGGTGTACACCGAATCAGTCCTCACGCACTCCGACACTCCTTTGCTACGCACTTGTTGGATAGCGGCGCAGACCTTCGTGACATCCAGGAGCTCTTAGGTCACGCCCGACTCTCAACAACTCAAGTTTACACTCACGTTTCAATGGAGAAGCTTGTCGAGGTTTACGACAAGGCACATCCGAAAGCCTGATCACGATTGGCCTGTATAGGACCTATAAGACCGATAGGACCTATTCTTCTGCACACCGAAAATGATTGTTTTAAAGCGTGGGCAGATCGTCGTCGCCGTTTGCGCTCTCAATGATCGCCTGACAGGCTGCATCGTAACGCGCGGTGGGGACAGCTTCGAGGCGACGCTCATCGATAGGCTTACCGCAGCGTGCACATATTCCGTACGAGCCCTCACGAATTCTCAGTAGTGCCTGGTCGATATCAGCGACGATTTGTGATTCGCGTTCGGTGAGTCGAAAGGCAATTTCTTTTGTAACGTCGATAAGAGACAGGTCAACACTGTCTTTTACGCCATCATCGTCGGACTCCAGAGCAGCAGCTTGTTCGGCGCTTACTTTAGCGACATGCTCTCGCAGTTGTTCTTGAAGGATTTGACGAAAGTGTTCCAGTCTCTCTGCGTTCACGCGTTAAACTCCCAAGGGTTTCTTATTTCGAGTGCGGGAGTATAGCACGCAGAACGGCCTTTGGCTTTTGGCCTTCGGCCTTTGAATTTCATTCCACCTATTCAAGGCCAAAGACCAAAAGCCAAAGATCAGAGACCGTAGTTAGAATCTCGTTGTTAGTCCCAACCGTATTCCTCTTCCACTACCCGGCGAGATGTTATTGTTGTTATCTGCGTTTAAGTAGTAACGCGTATCAAATAAGTTCTGCACGTTGGCCTGTAAGCGCCAGTGTTCGTTAACGGAGTAAAAGATTCCGGCATCTGCACGCGTATATCCCGGCAGTATTACCGTGTTGTCGATTGCAGCGAACATATCCGTACGACAAATGATTCCAAGGCCAAGACTCAATCGTTGCCAGAGTCGATAATTGTTCCACAGTGACAACGTGTGGTGCGGTACTTGTGCGACCTGCGCACCGGCTTTTGCCGCGGTAGTGTCGCTGGTAATAAACGCATCCTGAAATGCGTAGCCCCCAACGATATTCCATCGGTTCATCACGGTTCCATTCAAACCCAATTCGAAACCATTTGTGCGCTGGCTACCTGTCTGGAGGATCCTTGTGGGATCGTTTGGATCCGTTGCCCGCGTGTTGGTGCGATCTTGCCTGTAAACAGCGGTCGTTAGGGAGAGGCCTCGCCGTACATCCCACTTAGCGCCCACCTCGTAGTTATTGAACTTCTCTGGTTTCACTTGTTGAGTGATTGAGGTCAGCGACGAAAACTGGTCGCCAGAACTTGGCAAGTAAGCCACCGAGTAATTCGCATAAAGTGAAACTGCCTCAACTGGTTTAATGATTACTCCTGCGCGCGGGGATACAAGTCTGTCAATGCGACGCAGATTGTCACCGGTCCGGTTGTTGTGGAAGTTGAGATCAAAGTAGTCAAAACGCACGCCAGTTACGAATTGAAGGTATCGGTTGATTTCAATCTGATCCTGGACATAGGCAGCGGCGAGATTAGTTTTTAAGTGGTTGTTTGCATCAGTCGCGCTTTGTCGAAAGACAACCGGGTTGGAAATGGTCGTGTGATCAAGCGGTATTAAAATGGACGTTGCACTGTTGTTGAAGAAGCCGGTGTTACGGAAGTTATCTGTTAGCTGGCGCCCGATTTCAGTGCCTGCCAGCAGGCTGTGCTTGATTCGAGCGGTTGAGGTATCGAAAGTAACGTCAGTCTGATTAAAGATATTTCGACGATGAGTTGCGTTGTTATAGCTGGTAAGAGTGACCCTGGATTTATCGGCAGTGACAGCTCCCGGAACGTAGTTCTGATAAAAACGATCATAGTCCCCAAACAACGTGCGATTGCGAACGTTGAAACGGCCTTTGCTGTGATCGACTACGACTGACGCAAGATTGACGTCAGCTCTTACGCGGCTGTCATTTGGATTACCAAAGTAAGTATCGATGGGAACATCGAGCGGCCTCAGATGAAATGACGGAATGCCTCTATCGGCAACGCGGCGGTCGCGAAAGAATTCGTACGACCCTGTTATCCGAGTGTTGCTATCTGGAGCCCACGTCAGGGTTGGATTCACTGCGTATCGTTCAAGTCCAACAAATTGACGGAAACTATCAGAGTTTTCGTAGAGGCCGTTGAGACGAAGAGCCAGCGTCTGAGTCAGTCGTTGGTTGATATCAGTCGTGAATCTGCGATTGCCAAACGAACCAAGTTGAGCCGTCAACTCGCGAGAGGAAGAGAACGAAGGTTCCTTTGTAACTCGGTTGATTACTCCGCCGCCACCGCCTCGTCCGAAGACCATCGAGTTTGGTCCCTTAATAGCTTCGACACGATCGATGTTGTACAAGTCACGGTAATACTGAACGTCATCCCGAACACCATTCACGAAAAAATCTGCGCTACTGCTGTTCCCGCGAAAAATCAACTGGTCGCGATTGTTTTCACCCTGATGCGATGTCACGCCAGGGATATATGCGACAACGTCGGAAATGCTTTGAAGAGATTGGTCCCTGATTTGTTTTTGTGAGACAACACTGATTGATTGCGGGATATCACGTATTGAAGTTGGGTGTCGCATCGCACTGCTAACGGCTTCGGTAAGATAGGCGGAGCTGTCTGTAATGGTGACGGTTGCGCTAGCATCACCCACATTCAGAATGATCTCGAGGGGAGTTGAAGCCCTTGTGAGGTTGACGGTTTCAGTTCTGGTGGCAAAGCCATCAGCAATGACAGTAAGCCGGCAATTTTGCGCTGATACTTCAATCGAGAACTCGCCGTTTTCATTTGTGACGGTTGAGGAAGGGGAGCCCGAATCATCCGGGGCTACGATGACTTGAGCTGCACGTATTGCCTCACGATTCTGGTCCAGGACTTTCCCGTTCAATTTCGGTCGTGTTTGACCCAGACAATAGAAACAAGGTGGAGTCAGAAGTAGTCCAATCAATACGGTAAAGATTTTCCCGGAGAGCATTGCCTACAAGTCCTTTTGCAAAAGTTGGAGATTTACCGAAACCCTGCGAGCCTTTTGGGCCTATCAAACCTTAATGTGAAATGGTCCGAAATTGAAATCCGATTTCAATTTCAGTCCGAGCAGAATAGCGGAGATGTCCCGCAATAGTCAATTGGTGAGTGTTGAGGTGATCGCGCTTAGTGTGTTTCGTGGCCTCAAAGTCCAGTTTCATTGGATCGGCTTTGCGTGAGGCATGGCTCTGCCCTGCCATCTGCGAGCTTACATTTCAATTGGGCTACGCCCTCAAGCTCTTATTGGAAACACATTGAGGGCGAAGCCCAAAACAATTATCGCTCGCACACGGCAGGGCAGAGCCATGCCTCACAAAAGCTGGCAAAGCCGAATCCAGTTCACACGGTTTTGAGTGTTGGTGCTAACTCGATACGAGCATGGCGGCGAGCAGCGGGATGGTTAATTCGTGGTGACCTGTGATCGAGTATCCGTGACCTGCTCCGTTCTCGGTTGGCCGCCGTACCACATTTGTCTGCGGGCGATATGATTGGATGAAATCGAAATTAGCGGTGGTGATGTCGGCGAGTGGAAACCCTAGATTTCTTACAAGACTTACACACTTGAGAAATACTTCTGGCAACACAACAGCAGATCCGATGTTTAGGTAAACTCCTCCGCCATTCATGTGTCTAACAATGTCAGCAAGTAGACGGAAGTCCGTGTGAGTCGCCGCGCCTAACGACGCGCCATCCACTTGCGGATGAAAATGCGCGATATCACCTCCGATTGTTACGTGGACGGTGAAGGGAACTCGAGCTCGGTAGGTGGCGCAAAGAAGTGAGTAGTCCGCGTTCTTCGGATTCAACGACAACAACGATCGTCCCACTGCTTCCCCTAAACCGATCTTCTCGTTCGCGGCGTTGGTTGCTGCGCCATTGATGAGTTTGCTGGTTTCATCTGCACCTCCAAATACGCCTTCGCCCAAAGTGCTATCAACATCCTCCGATGTCGAGCCAACCATCGCGATCTCAGCATCATGAACCAGTACCGATCCATTTGCGGCGACTGCAGACAAGAATCCGCGATTCATCAGATCAATAAGAACGGGTGCGAGGCCTGTCTTTATAACGTGACCACCGATGCCCCAGATGATCGGTTTCTGTAACTCTCGTGCGCGATGCATACGATCAACGAGTTCACGCATCCGGCGCACGGCAAGAATATTGGGTAGGCTACTAAGAAGGTCTTTGGTCGACGCATTTTCAGGAATTGGTTTCGCAAAATCTTCGAGAGCGACTTTGCTATGACGACCGGCGAGCGGATACGTTTTGACGTTTGCTAGACCTAGAGGTCGGAAGTTGTCATCGTACTGAGACATTTCAGGGGCGCGAGTATATCACGCGGTTTGATACGACAGGCTGACAGCTTGTCGTACAGAGGATCAGGACACGACCCCGTTTCCGTTTCGGGTCAAACGGCCATTAAGAAACGGCCGCAGTGCGTGGCCCGTATGCGAGCGTCTTGATCTGGCAACTTCTTCCGGCGTGCCAACTGCAACAACGCGACCACCGTGTTCACCGCCTTCGGGTCCTAGATCCACGATGTAATCCGCCGATTTGATGACGTCCAGGTTGTGCTCGATGACAATCACTGTGTTTCCCAAAGAAACCAAACGTTGCAGCACATCGAGCAGCTTGTGGACGTCGGCAAAGTGAAGACCTGTTGTTGGTTCATCCAGAATGTAGATTGTTCGACCAGTGGCTCGTTTCGATAATTCCTTCGCGAGCTTGATTCGCTGTGCTTCGCCTCCCGAAAGCGTTGTCGCCGATTGCCCTAACTTTATGTAACCAAGTCCGACATCAAGCAGCGTCTGCAACTTCTGATTTATCTGAGGCAGGTTCTCCAGAAGCGGTAGTGCTTCCTCGACGGTCGTATCCAGCAAGTCAGCGATCGATTTGCCCTTGTACTTGACGGCAAGCGTCTCGCGGTTGTAACGCGCCCCCCGACAAACATCACAAAGTACATAGACGTCCGGCAGGAAGTTCATCTCAATGCGCTTCATGCCGTCGCCTTCACAAGCTTCACAACGACCACCCTTAACATTGAACGAAAATCGCCCAGGTTTGTACCCACGCTCGCGAGACTCGGGAAGCATTGCATACAGTTCGCGCAGGGGCGTGAACAGCCCAGTATAAGTTGCGGGATTCGATCGAGGAGTACGCCCAATAGGTGATTGATCGATCTCGATTACTTTGTCTACGTGTTCGAGCCCTTCAAGTGCTCGATAAGGACCTGGTTCCCCAAGCGACCCGTAGAGATGTCGAGCCAGGGCGTGATAGAGAATGTCTTCAACCAACGTGGATTTACCTGAACCCGAAACGCCAGTGACGACGGTCAGAAGCCCAAGGGGAAATGTCGCGTCGATGTCCTTGAGGTTGTTTGCGTGTGCGCCCTGGATAGTTAGATATTTTCCGTTGGGAGAGCGTCGCTCTGACGGCACTTCGATCTTTTTCGCGCCTCGAATGTATAGACCAGTTATTGACTTTGGATTGCCCGCGACGTCCTCAGCCGTACCGCACGCCACCAGTTCACCGCCGTGAGCTCCAGCGCCGGGGCCGAGATCGACAACATAGTCTGCGCGTCGAATTGTCTCTTCGTCATGTTCAACTACCAATACCGTGTTTCCTAAGTCACGCAACGCTGAAAGCGTATCGAGAAGCTTTTGATTGTCGCGTGGATGAAGTCCGATCGATGGTTCATCAAGTACGTAAAGGACACCGCGGAGTTGGGAACCGATCTGTGTTGCCAGTCGAATGCGTTGACCCTCGCCTCCTGACAACGTTGACGAAGAGCGATCGAGCGTTAAATAGCCCAGCCCCACAGTACGCAGGAAACTTAAGCGGTTTTTGATTTCGCGTAATATCCCTCCGGCGATCTGTGCCTCGCGAGCGTTGAGTTTGACTTGCTCGAAAGCGTCTACAGCATCCGAAATGGGCAGCGAAGTATACTCAGCGATCCCTCGGCCGCCGACACGTACCGACAACGAATCAGAGCGCAGGCGTTGGCCTTTGCACTCCTGACATACGGTTGGGGAGACGAGATCTTCAAGTGCGACTCTTATCTTTTCCGAGGGTGCTTCGCTTAAACGATCGCGAAGCCACGTCAGCGCACCTTTCCATTCGCTCTGGTAAGTATAGAGGCCTTGAGTGAACGTTACTTTGCCACCGACGCCATTCAGAAAACCTTCGCGTACTTCCTTCGGGAGCTCGGCGTAGGGTGTTTTGGAATCAGCGTTGAAGTGGTTACATATTGCGAGAAGTGCGCTCCTCAGATACGCCGAGCCCTGCTTATCGGCAGTTCCCATGTATCCAAGCCGCTCAGGAGTCTGACTGGCGTCGGGGATCAATTTGAGTGAATCGATCTCCATGACCGTTCCCAGACCGTGGCAACGTTTGCAGGCGCCATAGGCGGAGTTGAACGAGAACGATCGCGGCTCAAGTGGAGGAACGTTGATGCCGCAGTTCACACAGGCCATTCGTTCGGAATAGAGTTTCTCTTCACCATCGACAATAGAAATCAAGACTGCGCCGCCAGTTAACTTCAATGCGGTTCGGATCGATTCGGTTAGACGCTCCTTGATGCCGTTCTTGATCAACAAGCGATCGACCACAGCTTCAATTGTGTGGTTCTTTCGCTTGTCGAGCTTGATCTCTTCGTCGAGCGATAAGAGTTCACCATCCACGCGCGCACGTAAAAAGCCGTCTTTGGCAAGTTTTTCAAGTTCTTTCTTGAACTCGCCTTTACGTCCTCGAACTATAGGAGCCAATACCATTACGCGTTCGCCTTCAGGAAGCGCAAGAACGTTTTGGACGATCTGATCGACACTTTGACGAGTGATTGCTGCGCCGCAAATGTGACAATGCGGTATGCCTATCGACGAGAACAGAAGTCTCATGTAATCGTAAACTTCAGTTACCGTTCCGACCGTAGAACGCGGACTTCGCGAAACTGTTTTCTGTTCTATCGAAATTGCTGGAGAGAGACCGTCGACAGAATCAACATCCGGTTTCTCCAGCTGATCGAGAAATTGCCGTGCATAAGCTGACAATGATTCAACGTAACGGCGTTGCCCCTCAGCATAGATCGTATCGAAGGCAAGTGAGGATTTTCCGGATCCGGATAGGCCAGTAATGACGGTAAAGCGGTCTCGCGGGATATCTACATTGATATTCTTGAGGTTGTGCTGCCGTGCGCCGCGAACAGTTATTCGGTCAATCGCCATGTGACTAGTTTGACTGCTCCCGCACGGATATGAATTAGGCGGTGCGGAGAATCAGTCATTCTAGCGGAGGGTTGTGAACGCGGCAAGCGAGAACGTTTCCTTCCGCAGATTACACAGATTACACAGATTTTTTTAGGGAATGCCAAAACGTCTCCTACTGAAAAACACAATCCGTGTAACAAACCGACTACTTCTTGATTTCTTAGCAAGAAGTTGCGAATTTGAACCAATAGTTACGCGACTAGACGAAAACCTTGCCGCTAAGTCCATAGTTCAAATTCATTGCGGCAGTCATCAGATGGCTTTCGGTTGCGGCTCTGCTGCGCTATGTAATCTGTGGATGCTTATTCAGAAATTGAAGCGTGTGCCGATTTCAAGCCGCCTCGGTCCTTGCGCTGAAGTTGCTTGTCCGAAATACGGTGAGGTCTGAACTCCATTGAAGACGCCGAGATTGGTGTGATTCAAAAGATTGAAAGCCTGCGCATAGAACTCGAGGTGATATTTCTTAGTGCCGCCCATTCCGATTGATGGTGGTGCTGCGCCGTCACCGCCTCCAATTCGCACCATACGAACCTGTGGGCCGCCCGCAGTCTGCTGTTCGGGTCCGAAATCTTTTCCCCAGCTGAATCTAGATCCGATTTCCCAGCGCGGAGCACCTCGAGCGCTATTGCGTTTGACACCCAGCGGCCGGTCATTGATTACGGTGTCTTTGTTATCGTCGAAGCCCGTCGTGATGTTGTATGGCAGAGCCGAAGTCGCCTGGACGATCGCCGACGCGGCAAAGCCCTTCTTCAGTCGTTTGTTAATGAAGGCTGAAATCAGGTGATGAAAATCGTTTGCAGACGGACCTCGATCCGCGCGCAGATTGAAGTTGTTCGCTGGCAGACTGAACGGGCTATCGGCTTCGTTTGTGCTTCGCATGAAGAGATAGTTCACATTCCAAAAGAAGCCGTTAATGAACTGCGCTGGCCCAACACCTACCATTAGCCGGTGCATTGAAGTGTAGGCTGAAGACTCGATATTGGTTACGTTGCCGATTGTCGCATCAGGTCGAATTCCAGAGATGGGAGCGTTCAAGTTAATACCATGAAGCATGTGGATTCCGCGTTGATACTGATAGTTCGTCATCAGGCGAACTTTCTTGAGCGCGGTCGTTTCAAGACCCAGCGACGATTGAATTATGTAAGGTTGTTGCAGCTCAGGATCGAATTGAATACGACTGGAGGGCGGAATAGTTTGAATGCCGCCGATAAAGGGATTTGGGTAACTCGGGTTAGAAACGATCAGATCGCGTTGTCTCTGACCGTTAACTCGCAGCGTCTGTTCGTAAGTCTGTGCACCGATCCAGTCGTAAAAAATTCCTGATCCTCCGCGAATTGTGACGTTGGCCTTTTTAAATGGTGACCAGACAAAGCCCAGCCGAGGAGCAAGATTGAATTTGCCCGGACCATTTGTTTGAAGCTCCTGCCTGATGCCATAGCTCACAGTCAGATTCTTTTTGACTCTATAGTCATCCTGCGCATACCAACCTGTTTGATACTGCCAATATGAAACCGACGGATCGCCGATTCTTTGTGTGAACTGTGTTGGGACGCCGGCCACGTAAGCGCCCGCGTCGGCAAACTGAAAAGTCCCAAATGCATTTGTTGAGTCGCTGCTGCTGTAGTGTCCTCCCTCAACCTGGACGCCGAAACGTATTCCATGTTTCTCCAATGCATAATCGACGTTATCTGCGACTTCGAAATCGAACTGATCGCGATTGCCAAATCGCTGCGCACTACCATCATTGAAAGCTCCCGGCACCAGGAGAGTACGGCCGACGGAAACTGATTTCGTTTCAATGTCTGTCCAGCGTGTCTGCAGCCGTATTTCGTTAAAGAATTTTTTTCCGAAAACACCTGAATCGGCTGCTCGTGCGATGTACTCAGTTTGATCCTGTGAATAACCGCGTGCTGCCAGATCGAAATCTCCCACGCCAAGATTCATTTGGAGAACAGCATTGCGTTGAAATTGAAATCGCGCCGTGTGTGTTTTGTTGACAGCATGTTCGATGCGGGCGTCAAGATTAAGACGACGCGATGGCCGATAAGCAAGGTCTGAAAACTCTCCGGTGGGTAATGTCGCGACAATCGTCTTTGCGTCATAGAACAATGATCCGTCGGTGTTGAGAAAGAGAGAAGTGCGATTCTTCCAGAGCGGACCATCTAAAGAGAGACCGAATCGACGTTGTTGTTCCGGGCCGCGAAACCTGGCAAACGCCTGACGTCCATTCATTGCTTCGTCACGAAAACCAAAGTTGAACGAGCCATGCCACGAGTTCACCCCTGGCTTGGTTGTGATATCTACCAATCCGAAACCGGCATCGTGGTTTTCTGCGGCGTATGGGTTTAGACGAAAACGAATCTCACGAATTTGAGATTTCGGAGGCAGCTTTCCACCTTTAAAGCCGTTGACTCTGATTTGTGCTCCGGGTCCTGCAAGTTGATTGATGGCATTTTCGAATTCGTCAGGATCGTCCGGCAGTTGTGCGATCTGTTCTTCGGTGAGGACATTTGAAAAAGCCGGGCCGTTTGGATTTGTATTTCTGACCGAAGCTTCTTCTGCGACACTCACGTCAGCCTTAATAACGCCGATCTCGAGTGGCAACTCAATCCGGTTACTACCGGGCTCCAGTGTTACGGTCGTTTCCAACGTCTTGAAACCAGGAGCTTCGACGCGGATCTGATATTGACTGACTTGAAGACGATTGAAATGAGCTTCACCCTTTTGATTGGTCTGTAAGATCGACTGTTGTTTGTTATTAAAGAGCAGTTGGACTTGAGCTTTACTTACCAGTGCACCTGAGGGATCGCGAACTACAACATCGAGAGTAGCAGTGTTTTGTGCGTGACAGATCTGGAGAGCGAAGAGAAACGCGACAATGCTGGCTATAGCACGGAGATTTAGACGCATGCGCGGATCCTCAGTGCTTCTCAAATCTGTCAGACTTGAATTGCGGGTTGACTTGATACTTCGAAACCTCAAACTCTTCGGACACTTCTTCGCCTGTCAGGAACGTGAACTTGAAGGGTAGTAACAGTCCTCCCACCTTCTTGTGGTCAGTTAGCCTGATGTAGAAATCAACCTCTTCCGGTTCCTCCGCCATCATTTTCTTCTCTGCTTCGTCTCGCGCTTTCTTAACATCTTCGGGTTTCATTTGTGGCCCACCGGCCTGTCTCGTCATCGTGACGATGCGAGGCTTTGGTCCGCGGTAGCTGATGAGCAGAGGCAAATGACTGTTCTTGTCGAAAAATAATCGGACTGCGAATTTGTCCGGTCCGGTGACGTCAATAACTTCTGCCTTCGCATCCTCTACGTCAGATTCGCCGGCATATGTGTACTGGAGTGCGAGCGAGTCTGGACCAGCTAATGTGATTGCGAGGAGATATCGCGCCATTTCGATCGTCAGCATGCGACGAAGTCCTGCTTCCATTTGTTCCGGCGTTGCTTGTGCTCCGCCAGGAACGGTCATACGAAACACCATTCCGCCACCGCCACCACTTTGTCCATTCCAGGCATGTTCGCCATTCAAGGTTCTGAAGTTGATGAGTGCTGTGCTAAGACCACCGGGGTTCATCGAGTCTTCAACGTAATACTTGTTGGGGAGTTCAATGCTGATCTCGCGATCACCACCGAGTTGTCGCTCGCCAAATACGCGACGATATTGGCCGTTAATATTTAGACCTTGAATCTTTTTGAGTTGCTCGTCGCCACCAACGGCCTCTCGGGCGTGTTTAAGGATCTCTTTAGCGTGCGTGTCGTCAGCGTAAACGGGAGATGTAATGGTTAATAGTGCGGCAATAATGAAGCCGAACAGTGCAAGTCTCTTCATCGTTCGCGTCCTATTCGTGTTAGTTGGAATGTTGGTACGGCTGCTAAAGTGCTGCGTCGAACTAAATAGGTCGTATAGGCCCTATTTACTGAGTCGCAGACCAAATTGTCATTAGTATTCACCGCAGGCTGGCAGAAAGTTCCACAATCGATCGTCCGTTCGATTGACACCTTTTCTTAGCGAGTCCTACACTGCGTCAAAAATCGGTGCTTCCGCTTCTTAGGCGGTTAACGTGAACCTTCCAAACGCACTAACGCTACTGAGAATCTTTATCGTCCCGTTGTTGGTTGTGGTGCTGCTCACGCCTTTTTCTGAAAACTGGTTTGGCGTACCCAGGCATATTCTTGGTGTTTTTATGTTTCTATCAGCTGCCCTGACAGATTATTTGGACGGACAGATTGCGCGCCGTCGTCAACAAGTAACCAGGCTTGGGCAACTGCTGGATCCGATCGCCGACAAGCTGTTGATCTCGGCAGCACTCATTTCCCTCGTCGAAAACCAGCTGGCGCCAGCGTGGGCCGTAGTCATCATCATTGGGCGGGAATTTGCAGTGACTGGACTCAGATCAATTGCAGCTGTTGAGGGGCTGGTTATCTCGGCATCGAAGATGGGCAAGTTCAAGATGTTGGCCCAGGTGATCACAATCACTCTTCTAATTGGATCCAGTGTCGCTGGGAAACCGCCGGTAGCCAACTTTGGAAAACCGTTTCCGGCGATAGAGTTTTGGTCTGTTCCTGAATTGCGCACAGCCTGGAGTCACTTGATCGGTGAGGGTGCTACAACCGCGAATGACTGGCAGGTGCTTCTCTATACAGCGGGTCGAGCGATGCTCTGGCTGGTTGTGATTTCCGCATGTGTTTCCATGTACGGATACTTCAGTTCGTTTTACCGCGCAGTCGTCGCCGACCGCGCGGCCAAACAGAAAACTAAGGGCGCTCCAGTTGTCGTACCGACTGAATAGACTACTGAATCTCTACCCAATCTCCGGTATGCGCTTCAGAAAGGGATCGGGTAATGATTCCGGTTGCCGTTCGACTCTGGACGTCGATTATTACCATTTCACCAACCACTTTCCGTGGCATCGGAGGCCGATGGCGTTTGATCTCACGAGTCGTAATTGGTTTGTACCTATACCTTCCCGGCACGTTCACGAAAGCAGTGGAATCTTTTGCCCTTTGAGACTGAGAACCAAATCCGCCACCCCGATAACGGTCGCTCTGAAAGCCGGTTGCACGTCCGCGTGCATCTTCCTCAGCATCAACTGATGTAACACCGCCTGTTCCGAGTTCTCGGTAAATCGTCAAATAGTTTCCTGGTGCCAATTGGTCCTCGCCTCCCAGGTCGATGTAGACGACGTCATTGACGGCAACCGTCTCTTTACTGTCGCGCGCCATCATCAACCGGCCGGTTGCTTTACCACTGGGTTCAGCGAATCGATCGATTTCGACTTGAGCCCGATCCAATGGCGACTCACGATCTGGAATAGGCACAACTAGGTCACCTAGCAGCACCATTTCGCAGGAAAAAGTGATCTGGGCAATGGACGTGTTTTCGCGCACCTTGAAGACCTGCAGTTGACCAAGCTCACGCACGTAGGTACCCAGATATCCTTTCTTTTCGCGAAAGACGCCTTTCACATCGCCTTTTGGTCTGATGATTTCAAACTGTTGCCCTTCCTTTATCCCTTGCTGAGCGCCCCAATTTAGGAACACTACGTCTCCTTCTGCGAACGTTCGTTGCTCGGGTTCTCCTTCAGCCCCCACAATCTCAGGAGATTTTGGGAAGCGTTGGTAGCGAATATAGCCTGCGCAGTAGAGGTTTGTTCTTCCGGCCACCCGTCCTGGCTGGGTGGTTGGTGGCAAAACTTGAGGAGAAGAAGGGTTTTGGGATTTTGTCTCGACAAAAGGAACCAGGGCAAAAAGAACGAGACAACTCATCACAAACAATGGATTCCGTGCCATGTCTCTAGTCTCCTTTAGATACCGAAGTCGATTGAGGAGGGGGCTAATGGCCGTAACTAGTTCGGTGCGTGTGCGTCACGAAGCCTATTCTGAAGGGCAATTGATACTACTTCGAGGGCGCAGATCAGGTCAATTTCGGGTTCTGCCCAGACACTAACCACGCGGTCAAAAGCCTTTTTATCTACAACACTAAGGCAGCTTGCGTTTTTAAAATCCGCTTGGTAGTATCCGCATTTTGTCGGAATGCGCTATTTTGCACCTATAGCGGCCGGCGTAGCTCAGTTGGTAGAGCATCTGATTTGTAATCAGAGGGTCGGGGGTTCAAGTCCCTTCGCCGGCTCCATGAGTCACTTGAAAATCGCAGGGGTGGTCGAGTGGTTAATGGCACCGGGCTGTAAACCCGGCGGGTTCACACCCTACGGAGGTTCGAATCCTCCCCCCTGCACCAGAAGCGATTGCCGATTTCCAATTGCCGATTTCCGATTGAGTTTGTTTACCTGGTTCTTTAAATCGGCAATTGGAAATCGACAATCGGCAATGATTTGGGCGGGTGTAGCTCAGTTGGTAGAGCATCAGCCTTCCAAGCTGAGGGTCGCGAGTTCGAGTCTCGTCGCCCGCTCCAGTTTTCGAAACATTGGGATTTGCGCCCGCGTAGCTCAGGGGTAGAGCGCCTCCTTGGTAAGGAGGAGGTCATGAGTTCAAATCTCATCGCGGGCTCCAGTGAATATCAGCCCGCAGATAGAATGGTTACGATCCTTATATAAAAGAGGGAAGAGATGTCGAAGGAAAAATTTGACCGTTCCAAGCCGCACGTGAACATCGGGACGATAGGGCACGTGGATCACGGGAAGACGACGTTGACGGCAGCGATCACGAAAGTGTTGGCAAAGAACAATCCGAAAGTGCAGTTTG
>DASYPT010000097.1:0-33630 GCA_036006355.1 Pyrinomonadaceae bacterium
AAGATCGCCGGACAGGAAGGATCGAAGATCGCGGGTCAGGAAGGCTCGAAGATCGCCGGACAGGAAGGCTCGAAGATCGCGGGTCAGGAAGGCTCGAAGATCGCCGGACAGGAAGGCTCGAAGATCGCGGGTCAGGAAGGATCAAAGATCGCCGGACAAGAAGGCTCGAAGATTGCTGGACAGGAGGGTTCAAAACTTGCCGGTGCCGGCGGCGGGTCGAGCGCGTTCTTCAATAGTCTGAAGCTCTTTAAGAATATTGAGAGCCGATGGGACATTTCCGGATTTACGAAAAAACCCGCCGAAGCTGATGTTGCGGACGATCAAGTGGAGTCGAGCAAAAGCCACGCCGCCTCATAGCTTTCGGAGGTAGTGTCCTAATTTTGATTTCTCTGTGCTACCTCTGTGGCTCTGTGGTGAGCTAGAAATGAAGCCTTAATTTCACCGCAGAGACATCGAGAACACAGGGGTAGCACAGAGAGTCTAATTAGGTCACTACCCGTTCGAGAGGCAGTCACAATGTTGAAACAAAGCGCGAGCTAATTCACCGTAAAGATAAAGCAAATGACTAAGTACATGGAAAGATTCACTTCGCTTCGCTACATCATCGCAACTTCGTTACTCCTCTTCGTATCGACAGTTGCAAGCGCGCAAACTGTCAACATCGATCGCGTGGTTTCCGAGCTCGAGCCGGAAATTCAGCGCACGCTTCTGACCGGCAATATTCCTTCAGCATCGATTGCCTTAATCGCCGGAGACAAAATCATCTGGACGAATGCTTACGGCTATTCGAATCTCTGGGCGCGAACCCCGGCGACGCCCAACACCGTCTACCTGATCGGCTCAACGTTCAAAGCGATGTCCACAATTGCGTTGCTTCAGCTGATGGAACAAGGCAAGTTTAAGCTGGACGATCGAGTTAATGATTATCTGACCGACTTCAAGATTCAGGGTGAAGACCCTCAACATCCGGTCACTTTTCGTCACTTGTTGACGCACACTTCTGGCTTGCCGGCAGACTTTGGTGGATTTTCAGTGTGGGGCGATACCGTGCCTCCGTCGCTCGAAGATTACCTGCGAAAGTCGTTGAAGGTAACGAAGCCGCCGCTGACATCTGTCACCTATTCAAACATGGCATTCACGCTGGTCGCATATCTCGTGCAGAAATTTTCCGGCGTGCCTTACAAACAATATATTCAAGAGCACATCTTCACACCGCTCGAGATGACCAGCACCGCGTTCGAGCCGCGGCCTGACATGGAAGAGCGGCTTTCAATTCCTTATGTGGTGGACGAAAAAACGGGAAGTCAGATGGGCACCGTACGGCTGAAAGCGTCTGTATGGCCCGCGGGCATTGTTTACGGCACAGTGCTCAATCAAGCGAACTGGTTGATTGCGAATCTGAATGGCGGCGCGTTCAAAGACAAACGACTTATCAGTGAGGCGACTCTAAATCAGATGTTCACGCGGCAGTACGATCAGTTCAAGGGGACCATCGAAAACATATGGGGAAACGAGACTGCGGGCTTCGGCTTGACGTGGTGGACCGAGGTGCGCGATGGCGATAACTACATCGCGCACAGCGGCAGTGTGCCTGGATACACAGCGTTTCTGCTGGGAAACCGCGACCGCAAATTTGGTTTCGCCATACTGACCAATGGGAATCGCGCGCATCCCCACCTTTTCAAACTAGCCGACAAAGCGATTGATTTGATGAAGAAATACAGTTCTGCAGAGAAGGTATCGACGGCGAAACCTTAATGAATTTTCATGCTTCCGACGCCACCGGTTTGGAGTGGGCGACGGCCTGCCGTCGCTTTGTTACGTAGTTACCTACCCGCGAGACCTGCGGTGACAAAGCGACGGAAGGCCTTCGCACTCCAAAGTTTCGCGACCCAGGCATTTGTGGCGTTCATGTCGAAGAGGCAGTTTCGCCACGGTCAGAATAATCCATTTCTATCTTCTATCCGTGAATTACCGAGACAAACTGACAAAGTTCTCCGGAACCCCACGGTAATTCGACGATCAAAGCTGGCACATTCGTTGCCGAAGACCTAGCTGCTTCAAACACTCCAATCAGAAAGCTCGCTAGGTATTGCTGTGCTAACTTTTGTGCTCGCCGATCTCAAAGCACATGGTGGCTTTGTTAACAAAGACACTGTGGCAGGTGGTTATGGTTCGCGGTTTCGTGCCGATTCCGTAATGACTCGACTCGCCAAGAATATTCGGTCCGTCTTTCAAAATCTTCCCAGCATTCAACTCGGTTATGTTGCCTCGATCTTGTCCCGTGCAGGTCACAAGGTGGTTTACACACAGGGCGAACAGGTCAAAGGCGACGTTACCCTCATTCTTACTTCAATCGTCGATTACAAACACGAACGATCATGGGGAGAGGTTGCTCGGCAGAACGGCATGCATGTCGGCTTTCTGGGAACAACAGCTACACACATGCCCGAACTATTTAAAGAAGCCGGAAACTTTGTTATTTGCGGCGAGCCGGAAACAGCTTGCCTTGAACTCGCAGGGGGAAAGAGTTTGAGCGGTCGCGTTTTGAGCTCAGCTGTGGCTGATCTCGATTCATTGCCATTTCCAAGTTGGGATTTGGTCAAGAGCAGACGCTTCGGATATGTGAATCGAGGTCACTTCGGACTTACCAGAGCAGTACCGATGCTGACCAGTCGAAGTTGTCCCGAGCACTGTACTTATTGTCCCCACCGAATCACGGCGGGTTACCGCGCTCGTTCAGTGAGCAATGTTGTTGATGAGCTTGCCGAACTGTGTGGCCGACATGAGCGCGTGCACGTTGTCATTCGCGATCCTCTCTTCACGCTTGATCGCGATCGTTGTTTTCGGATCGCCGAAGGAATTCGGCACCGCAACCTCAAACTCTCGTTTGAATGTGAAACGCGGATGGATGATCTGGACGAGGAATTGATTCGCTCCCTGCATGCTGCCGGCCTGCGAGAGATCGGTTTCGGCGTTGAGTCCGTCGATCCGGCGACACTAAAGAAGGTCGCTCGTCGCGTTATCCCCCACGAACACATGAAGCGGATGGTTGAACTTTGCTGGAAACTGGGAATCAGCACGACGGCATTTTATGTTTTTGGCTTCTTGCAAGATACTGAAGAGAGTCTGGAGGCAACGATTCGATTTGCATGCGAGCTTGGAACAACGCGGGCGAATTTCAAAATTTTGACACCTTATCCCGGCACACCGCTTTACAAACAGATGAAGCCCCTGATTTGGGAAACAGACTGGCAGCAGTTTGACGGTTACACACTCAACTTCAACCATCCGGTTTTGACACCTCGAAGAGCTCGACTCATGCTGGGCATGGCCTATTCACGTTTTTTCTTTAGACCATCGCAACTCATGAATATCTTCGGATTACATCGTTACTCAAACGTCTCGTTCTTTCGCCACGCCGACGAATGGTCATGGCGTCGCCAGGACTATTTTGATCGACCGTGGGTGTCGCAACGAAAGAGTTCAGCATGATGCCTCGCACCATTGCACGTTATGGCGTTCGCTCATCGCCCGGTGATGAGAAAGTAGTAGTCTCAGCTTTTCGACGGGGTGAAGCAGTCAATGGTCCTGCAATTGAAGAGTTTGAAAATAAGTTTGCCGCGTTTCATGGAATGAAGTACGCAAGCGCGACTTCGTTCGGTCGAATGGCTTTTCACTACATCCTCCGAGCGCTGGATTTTCCAACAGGTTCGGAGATTATCTTTCCGGCATTGACCTTCTGGGTGGTGCCCGAGATTGCTCGTCGAGTGGGCTTAAGACCGGTTTTTGTTGATGTTGACCCGGCAACGTTCAATATCGATGCCTCGAAACTCGAAGCCGCATTAACCGAGCGCACGCGCGCCATAGTACCAACCCATCTTTACGGACAGCCCTGTGCGATGAGCGAGATCATGGACATCGCAGAGAAGTATGGTCTTGCTGTGATCGAAGACTGCGCTCAAGCGGTTGGAGCGCGATACCGGCGAAAAAGAGTCGGTACTTTCGGAACGGCGTCGTTCTTTAGCTTTCAGTTGTTGAAGGGCATTAACACTTATGGTGGTGGAATGGTTCTTACTAATGATCCGGTGCTGTCACGTAAAGTACGAGATCAGATTTTCAACGAACCGCACCAAAGTGTGCCCGATCTGGCGAAGCGATTCGCCACTGGTTACATCTCACGCGTTGCCATTGCTCCAAACGTTTTTACTTTTTGGGGCTTCCCGTTACAGGCAGCAATGTCTTTGTTCGGCCACTACGATTTCTCAAAGTATATCTGGGAGAAGATACGTCCGCTCGAACTATATCCTCGGGCGTACCATCAGAGATATTCGAATGTTCAAGCCTTGCTGGGCTTGCGAGGTCTCGCAGATCTGGATCGTCACAATGAACGTTGCCGCGAACATGCTGCCCATTACGCACGCGGGTTAATTGATTGTCGAAATATTCAACGTCCATGGGTACCGGCAGACATCGAGCATGTTTATTATCAGTACTCGGTGTACGCCTCAGAACCGGCGTTGTTGAGTCGAAGAGCGATCCGGCGAGGTGTTGATATCGAGACCACTCACGTTGATGTTTGCTCAAAGCTGGATCTGTTTCGTGAGTTCCATGCCGAATGTCCGGGCGCGGAAGCGACTGAAAAGGCGTTGCAATTACCGGTCTACTCGCGTTTGCGCTTTTCTGATATCGAGCGCGTCTTGCGCGTTGTTCATGAGGCGAACAAAGACCTTCCATCTGTCGAGAGTGAACAGCCGGTGTTGGGAACACAGGCTGTCATCCACAGATTACACTGACTACAGATGAGACTGCTGATCATTTGGAATTCAATTGCACTGGTTTTAGCAAATGGAGACAGTCTGTTTCTACAACTATTACCCAAGTATGGATACCTGGCGGTTTTGATTGCAGCGTTTTGGGAAGGTGAGGCAGTTCTAATTGCGGCCGGAACACTCTGCGGCGCTGGCTATCTTGATTGGAGACTGACAATTCTCGCGGCTGCAATTGGTGGTTCAGCTGGTGATCAGATCTATTTCTACGCCGCACACCAACGCGCGGCTCGACTAGTGCAAAAATCCAAACGATTGCGAAAGTGGTATCCACGCGTAAAGGAATTCGTGCTGCGTCACGGAACAATAGCCGTGCTCCTTTCGCGGTTTGCCGCAGGATTGCGAATTACGATTCCCTTAGTCTGCGCGACAGTCGCGATGCCGCCACGAAAATATTCCTCGCTGAACTTGTTAAGTGCGTTGTGCTGGGCGTCTGTGTGGGTGGCTATCAGCTACCAATTCGGCGCACATCTACCATAAGCGAGCTTAGATTTGATTTGGGCTACGCCTTCAGCTCTTGAACTGAAAAGACATCTTGGAGCGTAGCCCAGAACCAATTATCGCTCCCAGACGGCACGGCAGAGCCATGCCTTCCAAAAGGCGGGCAGGGCCGATTAAGCTCAACTAACAGTTGCCATGCGGATGTCCCTTCGTGTTCGCGTCTCCTTTTGCTGTAGCCATGCCTCAAGTGACAATCGCCCAGGACCGACTAATACCACAAACAACGAGCAAGCAAGTTGCGCGTATTCTGATCGTATTTCATGAAGCACAGCCCAGAAGCCGATCTGTGGCGGTACTGGTGGCAACGGCAAAGGATAAGTTCCAAGATATAAAGGTATCTTCGTAGACAACATCGCAACAACCATTTCAACGACAAACAATATCGCTACCGGTCGAGTTAAGAGTCCGACTAACAATAGCGCGCCCCCGATGATTTCGAACCAGCCATCACCTGTCGCAAGAAAATGCGGCGCCGGAAAACCGAGTTTAGTAAAACGACCAACGCCCTGATTGGGAAAGACAAACTTCATCACACCTTCCCAAAAGAAAACTGAACCAGCCATCAGTCTCAGGATTATCGTCGCGGCCGGCGCGTCGACCGGCGGCTCAAAAAACCATTCCCAAACCTTCTTCATGTTTGCACCTCCAGAGTTAAATTCCATCTGCTTGTATAGACCGGGGGTTATGGAGGATTATTCCGGCGCAAAAGAAGAGGAATTCACGGGAATAAAATGTAACTGTCGCTGGTCTTAGTGATAGGAGCGGTGTTTACCAAACGAAGCCAGTTGGAACCGAAGAACAAACTTGCATCGTTCGAGGCTGCGATTTTGCCGCACCTGAGCTCTGCTTATAACTATGCCCGCTTTCTTCTCCAAAACGAGAGCGACGCTGAAGACGTAGTACAGGAGAGTTACTTGCGGGCTTTCAAGTATTTTCGCGGGTTTCACGGCGGTGACAGTCGTGCCTGGCTGCTGACGATCGTCCGCAACACCTCGTACAACCTGCTGCAGCAAAACCGATCGCGACAGTTAGTAGATTCGATTGATGATTCAACCGAAGTACTCGACCCATCGGAATACTCGAATCCTGACACTGTCTTGCGGCAACGCATCGACGAGGACTTACTAAAGCAAGCTATCCAGGAATTGCCGCTCAATTTTCGCGAGGTCTTAATTCTGCGTGAGATGGAAGAGCTTTCTTATAAAGAGATCGGCACGCTCTGTGATTTGCCGATTGGCACTGTGATGTCGCGTTTGGCGCGGGCTCGCGCGCGCTTGCAAGATAAACTCGCGGGCAAGATAAACCAGGAGATCTGAATGAACTGCGAGGAATCTCAATCTCAACTACACCCCTATAGTGATGGCGAACTTGATTTGACGAAGAGTCTGGAACTTGAACATCACCTACGCGAGTGCGCTATGTGCTCACAGGCCCATGACGACCTGAAGACACTACGCAAGGCACTGAGAAGTGATTCGCTTCGTTTTCGACCCAACCCGGATTTAGAGGCGCGCGTCAAATCCGCACTTCGTCGCGAAGCAAATGGCGGCAGACAATGGTTTTCCTGGACCTGGTTAATCCCGTTGTTTTCGGCCGCTCTTCTTCTGATCGTCTTCAGCGGTTATCTGCTCACGAGATCTTCGAGTGACGATCTGGTTGCACGTGAGATTGTTAGTAGTCATGTTCGTTCTTTGATGACAAGCGGTCACTTGATTGATGTTCCCTCGGAAGATCCACACACGGTGAAACCCTGGTTTGATGGGAAGTTGGATTTCTCGCCGCCAGTGCGAGACTTTACCGCGCAAGGCTTTGCCCTGATTGGTGGGCGACTTGATTACATTGCCAATCGACCGGTTGCCGCATTGATTTATGAGCGGCGCAAGCATCAAATCAACGTCTTTATTTGGCCCGCCGTTGGCGGTGATATCAAACCGACCGCCCAGGTACAACAAGGCTACAACGTGATTCATTGGACAAAATCCGGAATGACTTTTTGGGCAATCTCCGATCTGAATTTGGCGGAATTACAACAGCTTGAGGGAGAGTTGGAGAAGCCGTGAAGAGATTTCAGATTTCAGATTTCAGATTTCAGATTGAAGTGATGGCTCAACATCATGGAAACAATCTTAAATCTGAAATCTTAAATCTGAAATCAACGTTGAGGCGGTACTAGCTGCCTACTTATTGCCGATCATTTGCCTTCCTCTAAACACCACAGTCTCACCAGGCTTCATTTCGTAGAACCCAATCTTTGCCTTCTTAATCTCGGTCGCAAACCCCTCAGCGCTTGGCAGCAATCCAGGAAAGGTTCCAAAGTGCATTGGTACGACCAGTTTTGTTCGCAGCGACTGCGCGGCCCTGACTGACAACTTCACACCCATCTGGCTGATGTTCATCAGTGCAACATCGATTGAGTAGCTCTCGCCAATCACTTCCATGTCCTTAAAGTACGCAGTGTCGCCGGTGTGATAAATCGTCGGACCGTTGCGGATCATAATGACGAAGCCCGCCGGACTGCCCCCATATGCGCGTTCGGGCTCATTCGGTCCCGCCTTGGGATTAAACACGCTGCTTGAATGGACGGCTTCAGTCATTGCGACCGTGACTTCGCCATCTGCAATTTGAATCTCACCGCCCATCTGCATGATGTAATCCTGGGCCTGCTTCGCAGGGAAGTCTGTCAGCTTTACTAGATTTCCAGCGAGCTCAGGATTTGCGATGAGAGAAGCGCCGGTCTTCTTCGCGATGTCGACTGCATCGCCGACGTGGTCACGGTGCCCATGAGTGAGAAGTATGTAATCGACTTTCGAAATCGCGTTAAGCGGATCTTTGCCGTCTTTTGCATCTGGATTTACTGGATTCCGCAGCCATGGATCGATGAGCAGAACTTTTCCGTTAGGCGTAGTAATGGAAAAGGCTGCATGACCAAGCCACTTGAGTTTTGTTTCCTGGGCGTGTGCGTGACGTGTACCCGCGATCACCAGAGCGATCAAAATGAGTGCCTTCCTAGTGAATAGTCTTTTCATCCGGATCCTTTCGCATCGATCAGAGAACAACTTAAAAAGAACAAGTCAGGAAGGGTGGCTCGCCCCCGCTGGCCTTGCCCAATCTCAATGGTTCGAGCAAGCGCAGGCCAGCGGGGGCAAGCCACCCTTCCTGACTTATTCTTTTTAAGTTTTGTCTTGTCAATTTGCTTATCCGACAAGAAAGAAGGCTCTGGGATAAATCTTTGTGCTCGACGTTTAGCGCGTACAACTTTTTACAATTCCGGTGCGAATGATGGCAACTTTCTGTCACATCTCGATGTATGCTCTCGCGCAGTATGTTCCGAGGCGCAACCAGAAACCTCTCGCTGCGGCAAAAGTTGGTGATACTCGCTTCGGTAGGCGTGTTACTTCCCATCGGTGTGTTGACTTACATGCAATATCGATCACTCACAGACCTTCAGAACAAAACCAAAGGCGCGTTCAAGGACAATCTCAGACAGGGCCTCACCATTGTAGAACAACGGATGAAACAGCGACTGGAGGACATTGCAGCGCAAACCTTGAAGCCCGTAGACAGTTTGCAACTTTCATCTCCGGCGCGCACGGAAGAGGTCGAGCGATATCTCGCAGGAGTGAAGAGTTCACATCCTCAAATTGATGAGATTTTCGTCTTTGATTACTCGAGCGATCAAAAAGCAGCAAGCACCTTTGCGTACATATATTCAGATACTTTTGTAAGAGTCGCTCGAACTCAACTAACACCTCAACAGAGACGCATTTTGTTTCTTTTCGACAAAGGGCTGACGGAGCAAAGTTTTCTCGACGATAAGCGCACGTATTTGTTCGCGCATGATGTGGGTGTCAAGGGGTTTATCTCTTTTCGTCAGGGAACATATATTTTTTACCCATTAGGCAAATCAAGAGTCCTGTCAGGTAGTTTTGCCGGTGTATTACTGAACGATCGTTTCGTCAGTGATGACTTAATGGGTGGCATTATCAGACCACTCGTCGCCTCACACTCACCGGCGATGACCATTACGATTAGAAACGAAAATCAAGAAGTACTCTACTCAAACGGGGAACCGCAAAACGGCTATCTGCTCGAAAGCAAATTGGATCCTCCATTTTCCAGTTGGAAAGCAGCAATCGGGCTGAAGGATACAAATATCGATGAGCTCGCGCGTGACAGTTTCTTGCACAGCGCCGGCGCAACTCTGCTCGTACTCGTTTTCTTACTTGGTGGTATAGCGCTTACGATCAGGGCCATGGACCGCGAAGCACGTCTGGCGCAAGCCAAATCCAATTTTGTCGCAAATGTCTCGCATGAACTAAAGACACCTCTCTCGTTAATCAGCCTTTTTTCTGAAATCCTCGAACTGGGTCGCGTTAACAATGAAGAGAAGAAGGCGGAGTACTACGGGATCATCAGGCATGAAAGTGGGCGTTTGAACAAGACGATCGACAACATCCTCGACTTCTCCAGGATCGAGGCGGGACGGAAAACCTATGAACTCGCCAATGGTGATATCGCGGAAGTAATCAATAATGTGCTTTCCACGCATCGCTATCAGATCATCAATTCCGGTTTTGACATTCAAACGGACATTGAACCCGATTTGCCATCAGTCTTAATCGACCGCGATGCTATCGCGCAGGCGATATCAAACTTGCTTGATAACGCGATTAAGTATTCAGGTAAGGTGAAACAAATTTCGATAACCGCCAGAAGTCTCGGATCTGAGTTGTCTATTGTGATAGCAGATCACGGCGTCGGAATTCCGCGCGCAGAACAGGCAAAAGTTTTCGATAAGTTTTATCGTGTCGGCAACGGATTGGTTCACGACGTAAAGGGCAGTGGTCTTGGGCTATCTCTGGTGAAACACATTATTGAAGCTCATAAGGGAACGATCTCGGTTGAAAGTGACGTCGGAAAGGGAACTCGTTTTACGATTCTCCTTCCGGTGGCGGAGAGGTCTGCTATCTAAGGGCAGTCAGTACCACCTCAATATTGATGTCAGATTTCAGATTTCAGATTGAAATGATGGCTCACCATCATGAAATAATTTTAAATCTGAAATCTTAAATCTGGAATCAACGTTGAGGTGGTACTGACTGCCGAATTCCGGAGAAAGAACACACTTGGTCAAAGTCCTGATAATCGAAGATGAACCCAATATGGTTGTGGGCTTGAAAGATAGCTGCGAGTATGAAGGCTACGAGGTTTCTGTCGCACGCAATGGTAAAGAAGGCTTAGACAAGGCGTTGACTGAGAAAGTAGACATCATTCTGCTCGATGTGATGCTGCCTTTGATGAGCGGGATAGATGTGTGCCGTACTTTGCGGACTCGGGGAATTGAAACTCCAATTGTGATGCTGACTGCGCGCGGTCAGGAAATGGACAAAGTGGTTGGGCTCGAAGTAGGCGCTGATGATTACGTGACGAAACCATTCAGCATAAAGGAACTGCTCGCACGTATCAGGGCGCACTTGCGCAGATCTGCCAAACAAGTCGTAAAACTGGAAAGTTTCACCTTTGCCGATGTGGAATTGAACTTTAAGAAATACTCTGCGCGCAAAGCTGGACACCCATTAGAACTTTCAGCTCGTGAGTTTGAGATCTTGCATTACCTGATTCGGCGCCGTGGTGAGATCGTCACACGCGATCAACTACTCGACGAGGTTTGGGGTTATGACAGCACGCCGATTACGCGGACGGTTGATAACCATATCGCCAGACTTCGCCAGAAAATCGAACTCAATCCATCTGAGCCGCGGCACATTATTACTGTTCATCGCCTCGGCTATAAATTCATCGAATAGAAAAAGACCATCCACAGATTATGCAGATTACGCAGATTGAGATCTTATAACTCGGGGCTTGTGTTTTGGCTGATGTTGTGGCGAGCCAAACACAAAGTGCAAAGCTCTGAATCTGCGTAGTCCGTGTAATCTGTGGACTATTCTTATTCCTCTCGGTACAACTTTTTACAATCTAGTTACAGTGTGTGGAGACTTAGGAACTCAAAGCGAGGAGAATGCCTATCCGACAAATCGTTTTTAGACTCCAACCGATCTCGGAGAATATGAAATGAAAAACAACCTGACGTTAACCATCACCTCTCTTCTCTCGATCCTGCTTGCTACGTTTCACTTGTCAGACGACATCGTTCGTGGGTTTGAACCTGGAGGGTTCCGGCACATCAGTGGGATACTCATGATGGTTGCCTGGCTGTTCGGAGCGCTCGTGCTCTCTGGACGACGATCGGGGTACATCATCATGTTGCTTGGATCGATCCTTGGCTCCGTGATGCCTCTGGCCCATATGAGAGGGGCGGGTCTTGTCGGCGGCCGGATCGTCAACTCCGGCGGAAAGTTCTTCTGGGTGTGGACGCTGATCGCGCTCGGTGTGGTCGCATTTTTCTCCTTCGTCCTTTCGGTGCTCGGACTCTGGGGTCTACGACGGAAGTCAGTCCCACTAGCCCACCAGTCCGAAGATTGAAAACACTCGACTACCGAGGAGAAATATATGACAGCAAGTGCTAGAGAGGTTTCGCCGAAGCTGCTTGCCAGGATGGCGGGTCTATTTTTTCTTTTGACCATTCTGGCGGGAATCTTTGCGCAGGGCTTCGTGAGCGAAAGGCTGATCGTATTCAGCGACGCGAGCGCGACGGCGACAAACATCACCTCGCACAAGGGACTTTTCCAACTTGGACTCACTATCTATCTCATAGAGATGGCTTGCCAGATCGCGATGATCACTCTCTTTTACGTTCTCCTCCGGCCCGTTAGCAGAAATCTTAATTTGGTGTCGACGGTTTGGGGCCTTGCTGGTTGCGTTATCAAAATCTTTGCGCGCGTATTTTATATAGCTTCGTTATTCCCGTTGGGAGGCTCGCGCGCATTGAACGGTTTTAGTGTCGAACAGTTGCAGCAACTCGCACTAATCCTGCTCAGGATCAATGATCTTGGCGCCGCGGTCGCGTTGGGATTTTTCGGACTCGAGACGACCGTTAAGGGGTACCTCATTTTCCGCTCGACCTTTCTGCCTCGCTGGCTGGGTGTGCTGTCGATCATTTCAGGCGCGGGTTGGTTGACGTTTCTTTATCCGCCTCTTGGATACCGCGTCTTTCCGATCATCGCGCTCATAGGTCTGGTGGGTTCCGTCGCGATGATCTTCTGGCTGCTGGTCTTCGGTGTGAACGAGCAAAGGTGGATCGAGCAGGAGAAGAACGATTAACACACGCACGCTCTTCTGTCGGAGCGCGGCCGTCCCCGGCCGCCCCCATCGATCAGAACCACCTATTTTCTCTTTCGTCAGTGCTTACGAAACCAGGCGCTACTAAACGGCCAATCGCCAGGCTCCTTACAAAGACGAGCCTTTACCGGATTGTTTTCAATGTATCGAACCGTATTCCAATAGTGCTCTTCATTCCGGATAAAGCGATCAAAGTAATCTTCCATCCAGAATTGACGGCTGCGATTTAGATATTCGTTCGCTTTGTGAGCTGTATAACCTTTATGCGCGTCCACGATGTCTTCGATGTGCTTGTCCTCGAAGCGCAGTAGCAAGGAATGCGTATGGTTTGGCATCACGACCCAAACGGACAGTTTGTAGTCAATTCCATCGCGTACGTGTGTTAACAGATGGGGCTTCTGATCGACGGGGGCGGCCGAGTACGACCGCGCTCCGACAGAAGACCGTACGAGTGTTAACGGATGGGGCTTCTGTTCGACGGGTGGCCGGGGACGGCTGCGCTCCTACAGAAGCGCGTACGTGTTTATGGATGATCCTTCTGTTCGACGGGGTGTCTGGAACGGACCAAAGCCAAGCAGCCACGGCCAAAGACAAAGTTCTACAGCTTGAATCCGCAACGCAATTCGGATATTTCTACGCACGATGTCACTCGAATCCCTCCCAGGCCAACAGACACAGGCCAACAGCGAATATGTCGAAAGAATTAATCGGGTCATCGACTATCTTCGCGGGAATCTGGATCGGCAGGTAAAACTGGAGGAGCTGGCTAAAGTGGCCTGCTTCTCGGAATTTCATTTCCATCGGATCTTTGGTGCGGTCACGGGCGAAACCCTGAATAGTTTTACGAACCGGCTGCGTCTTGAAAAGGCTGCTCGTCTTCTTCGTTATTCAGATCAAAGTTTGACCGATATCGCCTTACACTGCGGTTTCTCATCATCGGCTACTTTTTCGCGTGCCTTCCGATCCGGCTACGACACTTCGCCAAGCGAGTTTCGAAAGAGCGGCGAGATCAAAAAGAGCAAGATTTGCAAAGAGCTCTTTCAGAAAGAGGAATATATTCTTCCGCTGAGTGAGGAAGAAAAGAGAGCCGCGTTTCCAGTGAGACTCATCGATTTTCCCGAAAGACAAGTCGCCTATATTCGAGTTACGAATGCCTTCGAAATGGATAGGGTGATTACCGCCTTCAGGACGTTGATTGAATGGGCCAAATCCCAGAATATTTTTACGCAAGGAACTCTTTTCGGAATGTCAGTGGACGATCCACACGTGACCCCAAGGCATCTTTATCGATACGAGGTCTGTCTTGCATCGTCGCTTCCTTTTGAGTGCAAGAAAGGAATCTCGAAATTGAAAATGCCAGCTATGCGATACGCCGCTACGAAGGTTTCCGGCGATATCCGTAAGGTTGCTACTGCGACGGACTACCTTTTCAGAGGTTGGCTTATCAATAGTGACTACGAACTCGAGCACGCACCTGGACTCGAGATTTTCCTGAACAAAGAAAACGCGACCGATTGGTCGCATTTTGAATTGGAACTATGCATACCCGTTCGAAAACTGGTAGAGATGAGGAGCTGAATAATGATTGCGGCCACGGCTAACCGAACAATCTATTTTGTGATCCTGCTTATTTTTTTCTCAGTGTCAGCGTTTGCTCAATCGCAGACGTCGAGAATACTGTATGTCGGCGCGATCTCGATCAATCCATGCCAGGATGCGAAAGTTCTTGCTGACTGGTATGCGCGGTTTGGAATCGAGACCAGGGAATACAAAGGAGGATATTACGGCAAACTCGACACTGCCGCTGGCCTGTTTGCCTTTGGTATCCATCCTAAAAAAGCTGATGCTCCGCAGAAATGTTCAGGGAGTATTTCGGTCGTGTATCGCGTCGAAAACTTCGAAGGGAGCTTGTCGTCCCTGAAGAGTAAAGGGCTCACGCCCGATTCGGTCGAAAAAGATCCGGACCAGGGCCAGTTTGCGCACTTTCACGATCCTGACGGCAACGAAGTTACTATTTGGGGGAAATAATATGAACCTGATAAATGGCATCGGTGGAGTGTTTCTGTTCACCAACAATCCCAAGCGGTTGGTTGAGTGGTATCGAGATTGTCTCGGAATAGTTCCTGCCGGCGAAGATAGTGAGTGTAATTCAATCTATACGACGTTTGAATACAGGGATGTTGAAAATCCGGAGATCAAACGAACACTAGCGTGGGCGATTATGCCCACCGAGCAAGACATCACGGATAAGCCACGAACTGGTCGGATTAACTACTGCGTAAAAAGCATGGCGGAAACTCTTTCTCATCTCCAGTCGAAGGGCGTAGCGATTGATAAGACTGAAGAGTACGAAGGATATGGAAAATTCGCATGGTTAACGGACCCGGATGGAAACAAGATCGAACTGTGGGAAGAACCACGCGAGACGAAATAGTTCCATCATTGCAGTAATAGCGCAAAAGCTGGATTCGATAGGATTCCTTTAAACTCACTGTTCATATAGACATCGAATGCTAATTGGTGTTCGAAACCCAGTACTGCGCCAAAACTGGGTCAACACCTTGAATGCTGATCCGAGTAATTTCCGTCACATGATCTTTGGCTTTCTATTTTCGGCCGAGTATCGCCAGCGATTTGGACCGTGAGAGGGATTGCTGGATGAATCGCAATTGGTTCCGGCACATGGAACACAGAAAACCGTCGGATGACATGCCTATCAGCTGTTTGATCTGCGGCTGCTCGAGGTGCAGCCGCAGTCGAGATATTTTTATGAGTTGCTCGAAACACTCCGTTTCTTGCCTTGCAATCTGCTCTTATGTCGCGTCGTGGAAAATGATGCCAACTGTATAACGATGCCCTGACCGGACGCGGCTGACGCCGTGGCGCAGGTTTACGCGATACGTGCTGCGCGTACCACACACAGGCCGATTGTGAACTGCGAAAACAATACCATCTCCCTGACGGAGCGGCACCACCATTGGCCGGCTCTGCATGCGAGGGCGTTGTTCCGTCATGACGAACTCGCCGCCGGAAAAGTCCGCGCCGGCGTCGGACAGTAAAATAGCCAACTGGAGCGGGAAGACATGCTCCCCATAGAGGTCCTGATGCAGGCAGTTGTAGTCGCCGACTCCATATTGAAGGAGAAGTGGCGTCGGCTGTGTCTGACCTGCATTGTGGCAACGCTCGACGAAGTCGGCATGTTTCTCGGGATAGCGTACATCGATTCCCATCGCTTCATTCCACCGATTAGCGACCGGAACCAAATGCGGATAGACCGTTGTCCGGAGTTCGCATAGAAGCTTCGGGAGGGGATAGCTGAAATATTTGTACTCGCCGCGCCCGAAACCATGCCGCTCCATGACGACGCGACTACGAAAGACATCATCATTCGGGTAAAGGCCGATGATAGTCCGGCACTCCTCCGGCGAAAGAAGCTGTTCCATCATCGCTTTGCCTTGTTGGTTCAGATCTCTTGCGATCCTCTGCCAATCGAACCCGTCAACCCGCTCGGTTGCGGGTTTCAGGCGGCGCCTCAACTCGCCAATTCCCTCGATCCGAATCATGCGTTCACCTCTTTTTCGAGAAGCACCACTGCAGCCCAACGAGGATCGCTTTCCCTAGTATGTGCATTCTTCGTGAAGGTACTCATGGGCGCTCCTGTTGAATCGTCCTTGCAAGCACGAATCTAACAGCGATTCCAGCTGCCGACACTCCGATTCTTGCTTTCAAATTCTTCCTGATCCTGATGCGAACGTAGTTCAATGGCCACGCATCTGCGCCTTCAAAATGTTTACCGAGTGATGGGGAAATATGCCGAGAGCGTCGAGGCGTACGCCAGGCTTCAGGAGCTATCTAACCGGCCGCAAACCGCGGCATTCGCGCGCTCGAGCTTTGCCGCAGGAGGTTGGCAAGGCTTCATGCGCGACATGACTGGCAAACGGCCGGAAGGTTTTTCGCCTTCCCTAGCCGCGATCTTCTTCGCCCAACTCGGCGAGAAGGACAAGGCATTCGCCGAATTGAATAGAGCCGTTGAAAACCGAGAGTACACGGTTCGGTTTCTCAGGGTTGAACCGGGCTTTGACCCATTGCGCGATGACCCGCGCTTCAAGGAATTGATGCAACGTATGAAGTTTCAGGAGTAGCGCAAACTGTTAGTTTGCGCTGCGCTCGATAATTAGGTGTCGAATGCTAATGCGACGCTCAGTTATCAGTTGATGCTTGATCTAGGGTTTCTTTGGCGATGGTTGAGGCTGCGGCGTTAGTTCCTCCCCATTCTCCACGTCGGTAACCTTCACTTTGCTGCTAAACTTTTTATAGTCGTCGTAGCGCACGACCATGCGAAGGTGCACTGATTCGCCGTGGGGAAAGTTCAACATGTCATCTGCACGAGTGTAAACCGGAAACCAGTAGCGCCCATCAATTTGCTGGCGCCAGGTTTCAAAAACAGGGAACCTTTGTTTGCCTTCTGGAACACCCTTGCCACGCACCTTTACGATTTGGAGATCCTGCTGGTCTACCCAAACGCGTCCTTGAAAAAACCGTTCGCTCTCCTTCTTAGGCACTATTTTTGGTTCGACATCAAACACGTAGGTATCTAACTCGTCAATGTGCTCTTTCCCGGCATATGTGAAGTTGTACTGTCCGATTTTCGACGCCTCGAGCGCGAATGGTTGAACGCCGCCCAGGTCTTCAAGATCTTCCTGCGTAAACGTGACCTCGGTCAGCGTTGGGGTTGGGAAAAAAGTGATCTTTTCGAAACGCTGGTCGTGGTCATCAAAAACAAAGCTAGAGGAGCGATGATATTCCCCGGTGACTTCTCCTCCGATTCCGATTGTTTGAATAAGGGCGTCGCGCTGAAAGGCATACTGGGCTAAAGCGTGCCGAAACTCGGTCTCCTTGCTGGTAAAAGCGTGAATAATCTTCTCGATCTCAGCGGGACTAAGTCCTGCGGAGGATTGCGAGACTCCCGCCGCCTCATTTCCTGTTGGGTGACGACCAGATGTTGTTTGGGAGTGAGCAATCGAACCCAACATAGCCAAACAGAGAACCAGAAACAGAGAGATGTTACGGAGGGCTGATGACTTCATTCGAATTGACTCCAATTAACTAACCTAAGAAGGGGGAACCTTGTTTGATGCTATTGGGAGGCCGTTCGATTGCAAAGAATTTGTAAAGAAGTCGCCTAAGCTGCCTGTCCCATTATCATTGGTAATCGCGATGTGATCCACCTGTTTATCGGGAGCTGTCTTCGATCAACGGTTGACCATCTTCTGTGCGGCCTCGCCGTAACGGTTGCCCTGTATTTGAATCCGCGCCGTCAGTTCGTCCAGTTGGCGGAGATCTTCTTCCGTTAGCTCGACATTCACGGCACCGAGGTTTTCTTCCAGCCGATGGAGTTTCGTCGTTCCGGGAATTGGAACTATCCATTCGTGCCGAGCGAGTACCCACGCAAGTGCGATCTGTGCCGGTGTGGCTCCCTTGCTCTCGGCGAAGGCCGCGATGCGGTCGACGAGGGCCTGATTAGCTTTACGATTCTCTTCCGAAAAGCGTGGCACCGTGTTGCGGAAATCGTTGGGTGCAAAGGTGGTGTTCTCGTCGATCTTCCCGGTCAGGAAACCTTTGCCGAGCGGGCTAAAAGGCACGAAACCAATGCCGAGCTCTTCGAGGGCGGGTAGGATCTGTTGTTCAGGCTCGCGCCACCACAGTGAGTACTCGTTCTGCAGAGCCGTTAGTGGCTGGACGGCGTGAGCACGGCGAATCACCTCGACACCCGCTTCGGAGAGTCCCCAGTGGCGGACCTTGCCTTCGCCGATGAGATCACTGATCGCACCCGCGACCTCTTCGATCGGCACGGCCGGGTCGACGCGGTGCTGATAAAAAAGATCGATCCTGTCGGTCCTCAGCCTGCGAAGCGACGCCTCGGCGACGTGTTTGATCTGCTCGGGCCTGCTGTTGAGCGGAGGGTTTTGCTGCTGGATGCCTTCAGCGTTGATGTTCCAGCCAAACTTCGTCGCGATCACGACCTCATCGCGGAACGGCTCGACTGCCTCGCCGACGACCTCTTCATTCACCCACGGCCCATAAACCTCCGCCGTGTCGAAGAACGTCACTCCGCGTGCGTACGCAGCACGTATCAACTCGACGCCGTCTTTTTTGTCGAGGCCGGGTCCGAGCCCGAAGCTGATGCCCATGCATCCGAGGCCGATTGCTGATACTTCCAAACCACTATTTCCCAATTTTCGTTTTTGCATAGTATTGTTTGTCTCCTTTCGTTATTAGCCGACTCCTGCTCATCAGTGCAACTTCATGGAAAAGAAACGCCTGCGATCTCTTTGCACAAGTTTAGAAATCTCTCCTGCAGCTGCACATCGTCGGCTTCCGAGTTGTAACGAGCCTCCTTTTCGTGGTGACAGTAACGTCCACTGACCTTCGCGCGTCCGGATAGTACGCATCAAACTTGCCTGGATTGTTGATGACTGTTCCGCCGATGGCGAAAAACTACCTTGGTCCCTAATCACCAGCGGTTCTTGCTTGTTCTTTTTTTTCTCTTGTGCGCTTGCTGAATTTACGAGGATGGTTGCGAATAGCGAGAGGGCGATGAAGGAGTTACGATGCTTCCTGCTCATAGAATTTGCTCCAGTGCTCACGAGCGACTAAGTTCAGGGTAGCGCTGCGAGATCGTGGTTGTCTGAAATTGCTCGCCAGCTGTCGGCCCCGTCAGTGCGGAAGTACAGATTGGTATTAGTGTTGCTGTTGCGGATGATTATTGTTTTTCTTCAATTTAAGTGGCCTCAACAGATGTGAGAACGTGAGTGACCCCATCTTCCATTTGCCGTCCTCTTTGATATATACCTCAGTCACCATAAAAGGATTAATGACTTCGTTTCCACCGACCATTGCCACCAGGTCAATGTCGTTTAACAAGATCGCGGTATTACCAAAGACATTCACTGAAGCAGAATAGATTTCGGCTTTTTTGTACCAGATTCCGCCACCTTTAATGATATCTAGTTCCTGTTTCTTCCCCCAGCTTCCCCCCATATGCACAAAAACACAGTTTTCTTTAAAGAGGCCATCTAACGACTCGACATTTTTGTCTGACATCCAAGTCCATTTGGTTTTTGAAAGCTCAAGGATTTCCTGTTCCTCTTTTGTAAAGGTTGTCGCTGCTGAATTCGGTAATTTAGCTTGAGCATGCGTTGCCTGAAGGCCTGCGAAAAACAGGCACAATGCGACAAGAGTTGTTTTCATAATTTTTAGCAAGTTGTTCTTTAGAGGTTTCAGATTTTGCATGATTTCTCCTGTGGTTGTGGAATAGCCAGAACTTAATCTGACACGGTATGAAACTGAGGGGGCCTAGATCCCTTTGACGTTGGAGCAACTCAGCTCATTCTGTGGTTGGGCATTGTTCTGTGCGGGGGTAGGGCCGCTAAAGCCCAGCGAAAACCCGATGATTCCCGGAACCAAAAGAATCTTTCTTGTCCAACATTTCCAACTCCTAGTCTGACGCGTATGCAGGCTCTCTCATTTCTTCTCAAACACTTCCTTGGCCACGGCGATTGGCTGTAACCGCATTGGGCCAACCTGCGTAAAACGGAGATTAGTCGGTAGCCTACATCGATCGCATCCCGAACGCTCCACTCACACTCCGTCAAGTCTTGGATTTGGAACACCCCAAAACCGAGAATTGGCATCTCCACCCCGTTGTTCAACAAAATCTTTTGCATGGCTCTTGTTTACCCAAACCTGTTCTCCCATCCCATCGTGCGGATTTGATTTTGATGTCGGCTTGCCGAAGGGCGGTAAGACGATACTCGCGGATTATTGGACGATCCTGCAAAAGCAGTTACATTGGCGACGAGCGCGGCACATAAAGAGGGTAAGATGAATGTATGAACAGTAGAGAAACTTCGCGAGACGCACAGAGGATCAAGACGAACAGAGAAGAACTCATTGAACGGATTGGCCGAACTCTGTCTGAAGATGGCGCTAAGGAGGTGTTCCCAGGTTTTTTTCTCGCCCGTTCGTCGAAGCCGTCGGAGTCATTGAATACCGTTTACCGGCCCGCATTCTGCCTAGTGGCCCAGGGCAGAAAGAGGGCGTTGCTAGGTGAGGAGGTGTTCAAGTACGACCCTGGACATTACTTGTTATTCACGGTCGACCTGCCTCTCATCTTTCAGATCGAGAAGGCGACGCCGGACGAACCCTACCTTGGCTTACGCCTCGATCTTGATCCTTCACTGGTTGCCGCGGTCATGCTGGAAGCCGACATCCAGTTCAAGAAAGGGGATGCGAGCACGAAAGCGATGAATGTGAATGCGATCGACGCGAATCTTCTCGACGCCGTTGTGAGACTGGCTCGACTCACGGATGAACCCGGAAGCAGTAACATCCTGGCGCCTCTCATCGTAAAGGAGATCATCTACCGACTCCTCGCCGGAGGCCAAGGCGCGCGACTCGGTCATCTCATACCGTTGGGAGACACCCAACGCATCTCGCGTGCGATTGGGCACCTGCGCGAGCATTTCGATGAGCCGCTAAAGATCGATGACTTCGCTCGCCAACTAGGAATGAGCGTGTCGGGTTTCCATCATCACTTCAAGTCGGTTACGGCAATGAGCCCTTTGCAATTTCAGAAACAAATACGACTACAGGAAGCACGCCGTTTGATGCTTGGCGAAGATCTGGACGCAGCAAGCGCGGGGTTTCGTGTGGGCTATGAGGATCCATCATACTTTAGTCGCGACTACAAGAAGCTTTTCGGCTCACCGCCGCAGCGCGATATCGTAAGCCTGCGCAGCCGCCTGGACGCTTAAGAAGTGATCACGCGCAGTAAATGGTCTACAACAAGCGGGAACTTCGAATCACAATTCTGTACATGAATAGCCTCTGGACCAAGGCACTTCAGCGCAACGGTTCGAATAACCGAGCATGTCATGATCTCAACCATATCCATGCGATGTTCGGGGTGGTTGTATATAGATTGAAACGCGCCGTACGGTTGAGGGTAGGACAGATCCTCCACCTCAATCCGACGAAACTTCTCGCACTCATTGACCACGAGCGTTTTTGATCCTGCTGCCAATTCTCAGTTGGCTAAATGAAGTCAGCCTGAGACCCAAAGCGAGAGCAGGTTATAATGCGCCGAAGAGTCACACTGTGAGCGCCAAAAGAGCGACACTGGCACGGAGCCACGCCGACAACTGCGACGACGCACATCGGCATTCAGGTGGCTCTCGACGGCAGGGTAGTCGAACTAACATTCTTTTAGAACTTCATATGAGACAAATCGTCACAACCAGTACTGGCGGCATTGAGGCGATGAAAGTTGCGCAGCGGCCCGATCCTGTAGCCAATGCGGGAGAAGTGATTCTTAGAGTGCGAGCCGCTGGACTCAACTTCGCAGATATCTTGGCGCGGCAAGGCTTGTATCCGGACGCGCCCCCAACTCCGTGTGTGATGGGCTACGAAGTGAGCGGTGTTGTAGAGGAACTGGGCGAAGGCGTGAACTCAGATTTTGCCGGCAAGTCAGTTGTTGCATTGACCCGATTTGGGGGTCAGTCTGAGTTAGTTGCAGTTAAAGCGACACAGATGTTCAGCAAGCCTGAAGGTCTCACGTTCGAACAAGCCGCGGCAATCCCTGTCAACTATCTCACTGCTTATGCACTGCTTGTCGTGATGGGTTCACTTCACGAAGGCGAGTCGGTGTTGATCCACAACGCCGGTGGTGGTGTCGGTCTTGCGGCGTTGGATATCGCAAAGAAAGTCGGCGCACTGTCGTTCGGCACTGCCAGCCCTGGCAAACATAAGTTTCTCAAGGAGAGAGGGTTGGACCATCCGATTGATTATCGTACTCAGGATTGGCAACCGATTTTACAAGAATTAACAGACAACCGTGGTGTTGATTTGATAATCGACCCGATAGGCGGAAAACATTGGAAAAAGAGCTACGCTTCGCTTCGTCACACAGGAAGATTGGGGATGTTTGGTGTATCGACTGCTTCTGCTACGGGAATAAAGGGAAAACTAAACCTCCTGAAGGTTGCCATTCAAACTCCGTGGTTTCATCCGTTTCCTCTTCTGAGTAAGAACCGCGGAGTCTTTGGTTTAAACCTTGGGCACCTGTGGCATGAGCCTGAGAAAGTAGCTGTTTGGATGCGCGATATTCTGCGGGGAGTCGAAGAAGGTTGGATTAGACCTTACGTCGATCGAACTTTTTCATTTGATGAGGTCGGGGAGGCCCACAAGTATCTGGAAGAGCGAAAGAATATTGGGAAGGTGGTTTTAATACCGTAGTGGCATTGTCAACTTAACCAAGAAGAAACGATGAGCGACTTGAATGACAGAATTCACGCTTTCGTCAAATAAAATCGAGACTGCTATTGTTCAATTACTGCCCACTTGAGGTGGCAGCGTTCAATTAGTCGTTTTAAAATCTCAGGCGCACAGACAACTGTGATCGAGAAGGATTTGAGAACATTGCCGCAACTGACAGCCTGAGAAGCGGTGCAAGCCACCTTCGCGACGTGGCTGCTTCGAGAATCCTATCGGTCAGATCAGCAGACAAGGAAGGGGATTATGCGAATACCAGGGTTTATCTGTAAGCGGGTCATTAGTATGACATTGATGATCTTCGTGAGTTGGACAATCGCCGACGCCTATACCATCGTGTTTTACAGCGGAACGAGGATTGAAATTCCAGATAATTTCGTTGTCAGTTCGGAAGCCGTCATTTATGAGGCTGCTCCGGGCGTCAATTTTTCGTTTCGTCTGAAGTCAATCGATATTCCCGCGACCGAGCGTGCGAACAATGGTTCTGCGGGAAGCTTTATGCGTCGCATTGGTGCTCAAGGAGTTCAGGCGCCACCATCAACCACAGTGACCCAGAAAGCAACTCGGACGATAACGAACCGAGATCTGGAGCCTTACGAACGCGCTCGGGTCAGTAGTGAGGTGACGTGGAATAAGCGTCAAAAGGAACTGGGACTGCCTTCCCTTGAGGAAACGCGGCGCGAGGCGGCACGCAGGGAGGCGGCGCTGGACGAATTCCTTGCAAAGAAAAGGCTTGAGCAAGAAGCAAATCGTCAGCGCGAGCTCGAGGCTCAGCTTTTCGCGGAAATGGCTGCGAGAATGAACGCAACTGCTTATCAGGGAGGGCAATATTATGGGCCCACCGGTAGTGCTTTTTTTGATACCGGCGGGTTTGGTCCGTTCGACTCCAGATTTCGCTTTGGTCGAGGCTTTCCATTGGGCGTCAATCAGGGGTCGCCGTGCGGCTTCAACCCAAGCGCTTCCTGCTTATTAACCCATCCATTTTCGTTATTCAATCAAGGTTCTTTTCCGGCTCGCCGAACGATCTTCGGGGTGCCGAGAACAATGGTTGGAGGTCGCCGCGGGGGAGGCGTTTTTGTAAGCCCCGGAAGACGTCATTGAGACGAGTGTCGGAACTGCATTACGCTGATCGTAGGAGCAGTCCGGACCCGCCCAAAAAGTTCGCGGTGTAATCATCGAAGGTCGCAGCATCGGCCACCTGATTGATCTTGGTGGCTGCAACTCTAGCTTAGGAAGCTGGGAATATGTGTGTTATCGCACGGACATATTAAGCTTTGGGCCGTACGATGAATTTGAGAATCACGGTTGAGAGTTAAGGATGTTATTTATGATTTACCCGGAATTGGAACAAAAGCTAGCGGCCTCGAAGCTCGCAGTAAATAGGGCTACAAGCGGAACCATCATAGGGCAATGCAGAGCCCATCTTGCGCTGCTCGCCGAATATCGAAGCCGGCTTTACGAGCTAGAAGTGCCTGGAGTGCGACAAGAGTCAGCATCCACTGGACTGACGGAAGATGTGCTAGATCGGAAAGCCATTCGCGAAGCGATCGAGACAACAACGCACGAGCGAAATCGAACTCAGGTACTCCTGCTCTCGTTCACCACGGTCAGCGGTTATGAGGCCGTTGAGATATTCAACGAGCGGAAATACCAAGGGCATGAGGACTGGGAACTACAGGCCAGTGGAGTTAGGTTTCGTGGTCGAGACAACAGCAATCTGATGACGATCCGGGAAGCGGTCGACCTTGCCAGTCTGCTTCGACGCGATGACTATGTCGCGCAAAATGCTAGCTGAATAGGATGACGATAGAAATGAGGCTTGCAGCTATTTGGTGATAGGCGACGTTCGATGAAGGGCAAGGAGCCTAACAACCATGTGAGAGAAGTCTTGCGGGGTGAGAGAGGCTAACTGACGAAGTCAGTGAGTTTTGAGCTCTCGTTGGTCGTTCATGGCTTTGAAGACACTGAAGAGTTGCAACATTGCATATCGGACTCCATCCTCCACCGCCTCAGACGGCAGTCCAAGTTTATTTGCGATTTGAAGATTAGTCATTCCGGCAAAGAATGCCAGTTCTATCATTCGCTGTTGGACTGGAGGGATTGTTTCAAGGGCTGAGCGCACCAGCCGCCGCTGCTCAGTGATGTTTATGAAAGTATCACCAACAATTGTCGTATGGTTCGCCGCACTTCGTGCAGCCAACGTTTCGTTACGTCTCGTTAGATTGCGACAAAGATGCTCGACCGCACGACGATGTGTCATGAGGATGAGCAAGGTCAAAGGCTTTTCATTCTGTTTCCCGAACCGTGCCGACCTCTTTCTAACTTCTTCATAGAGTTCAGACAACACTTCTTCCGCGGTTTGTGTGTGTCCCAGAATCCGCAATAAGAGACCGAAGAGCAGTCCATTTGTTGCTTCAACAAAGACACTGAACGACGCTTCGTCGCCTCTTGCTGGCCAAGGGAGGCGTGTAGTGTCGAGACGACCACTCGTTTGATGATTTCGTGGCATTGGAAGCGCTGTGTTTCGCGACGCGTATGCGCCTGCTCGTCAACCTGCCGGACCCTTTCTGAAACTTCTCGACCAACCATGGGTGGTTTTCCCAGTGGATGGCAGCTTTATCCAAATCGCGGCTATAAATCGGACTCTAAGATTAGGGGCAACGTAATGTATGTGCGCTAACACACATAAAGGAAAGATTTAGATGGGAGGGCAATCCGCTAGCATCTTAATTTGAAAAATTAATCGCTTTCAGATTCGCCGCTCGAACCACACATGCAGGACAATACGGAGAAAGGGTGCTCTAAAGCGTCATTTTTCGACTACTTGAAGATGCTGTCGAAAGGCGGTAGCGATTTACTGCGACGCTTTTGAAACTGGCTGATCCAGGATTGAACCGCGGTGACCCATTTCTTTGTGTCAGTTATGGGTCGGACCTGGCGTGGAATAACCGAAGTTTCATGTTTCCCGTTTTTTATGATTTTGATTGAGTGTCTTTTATTCATCACTAACTAATTCGGTTTCAAATTATGAATGGTGACTGTCTGTGATAATGCATATGCGGCTTGGCGCACAGACGCTGGACGGTGCTTTGCATAACATTCTTTCGGTGTTTAGTTAGAAACAAGGAAGGACCTTTATGAGTGCTCTCTTTGCCATGCAAAGAGCAAACGGCGATTGGTTTGCGCTTAACCATCATGGACGTCTGCGCGTGCCCCTTTTCCATACCATTCATGACGCCATGATGGCCCGTTTGCGTAACTTTGGATTACTGCTTTTCAAGCCCGTGTTGCTTGATTCACGTTTTCTCGAGAACATCGCTCCCCTGGCCGGCGAAGATCAGGTGGACTTCTGCATGGTAGAGAATCCGTTTACCAGTTTGGAGTGTGCAAACACACTGGGACGCACGCAGCTTGCTTTGCTAATCCACCCTCTCGATGAATACGAAAACGTTGGGTCTAACTGAGATATGATTTCTAACAAATCTTCAACTGTTCAATGGAGGGTGTCGGAGCTATTTTCGCGACTGCGCATCTTCAGCTTCGCCTCGATGAGCTTTGACATTTTGTGGGCTTCGCCCTCTGTGTGTGCAATCGCAATCGGCGCGTAACCGGAATTTCGTCCATTTACTGCAGCCCGAAGATTATGTTTTAGGACTGTGCCCAGAGCTTGAATTTGAAGTACCTTTTGCCTTGCATTCCATTCAACTACGAACATTTCGTTAATCTCATTTATCTTGATGGCCATTACATCCATTCCTTTAGCTTGCCCGTAACTTAGCAACTTCCTCCAGAATGGGAAGCACATCTCTCATCGAAGAAATCTTTTTGTCGCTCAATAGAACGATTGGATTCTTAAGTACGCTTTTTTAATCTCCGACTGCCGGGCTTATACCGGGTTTCGGCGTTTAAAGAGATTAAGTGCAAGAACCACCACCGCTGCGACCAGCAATAAGTGAATCAAGCTGGTGGTGACAAAGCCGCCATAAAATCCCACCAACCAGAGCAGTAACAACACTACAAGATTGCCCACAACATATAATCGTACTCTCCTCATTTCAAAAATTGCCCAACTCCGGGAATACCCCTGTGTCCATTCCATAATGAACCGATCAGTCACAGATGTCCGTGCGTTAGACCACATACGAGACAATGAATACTGCATATGATCTTTTCAACTTACCGGCACCGTTTCCCCTTGGTTGTAAGTGCAGAAACATAGCAGCGAAGGCTCTGAGATGAAAAACAGGACCTAAAGGAGAAACCTAATGCCCATTGATTTCCAAGGCATTCGTATTATTGCTAATCCAGAGCAGGCCCAGGTGCGTGATGGCTCCCGAGCACACTCCAAAAAATTTCCCTTCCGACTTTCTGCGGCTCCCACGCCTGAGTGGGTTGCACTCTTTAATAGGGAATGGTCAATGAGGACGGTTCCGAATAGAGCGGCGAGCGTACATGGCGATATCCTCGTAATAGAATGTGCCATTGAAGAACTGCCTTTACTTGCAGAGAATTTAGAAGTTGACATGACAGCTGCTAATCAACAGTATCGAGAGCGGCTGTTACGACAGGAAGTGAAGGAACACCAGGCAGGCCGCCAGGAACAAGAAAGGGAACGTGCTGACGATAATGTTGCGATAAGGGAAGCTCTGGACCAGCTCAGAAAAAGATGAATTCTAATGCTGACCACCTGGTCCATCACCAAGCGTAATATTGATTCGTATCGTTTCGTAAAATTTTCCGCTACCGATTTCAAAGTCTTAGAATCCGCTGTCCGTAAGGACGTGAGGTTCTACTCTCGGCATCTTCCAGAATCAAAATGGTGGCGGGCAGCAAGTGAATAATCACTTACTGCCCGTTTTCGTGTCTCTAAACCAAGTAGCGCCTGCGATGCGTTACCTAGTTTCTAGCGGTGGCGGGGTCTCCGATGTTGCTAACGTGGTTTTGGAGCAGTTCCCAGTTACTTCCGCGTTTCACCCACACGTGTGTGCTGCGGTAAGTCGGCTTCCCGTTGACACTACCGCGGTGCGACATGATCGCTAGCTTGCCGCCGTTGAAGAAGTGGACCACGTACTCGTCGGCCACGTCGGTATCAGTGGTGGCCTTGAGCGCCGCCGTGTACTGTGCCTTGTTTTCGATTTGACCGAATGGCGTCGTGCCTGTGTAGTCTTCAGCTACGATGCGACTGATTGTCTTCTGATCTTCGGCGTTAAGGCGCAACTCAGCGGCGGTCCACTGCTTGTCTAAGGCTATCAACGTCTGTTCATCAGTCATCTTGGTCTTCGTTTGTGCGGAAGCGATTGCTGATGCCATTGCCACGACAAACGTGAGCATTAGCATACCTGTCAATTTTTTCATCAGTTCAAGTCCTTTCGTTGTGCGGGGGAGGCTCGACAGAGTCGAGGGCGTGGTTTTTTGCGCACGTTCTTATCTTCAGTTAGGGCGCAAATTGCGGCGAACTAGTGACCGCTTTTATGCGGTTTTGGCGGCGGCGAGTTTCTGAAACGTGGAAGTCACGACCTCAGCTGTCCCCACTCTGGGCGTTCCTTCAACAATTCCAGTGAGTGCCTCCAGCACTTCTGGATATCCAGTGACATTGTAGGCTTCAGCTTCCTCTTTCGCGTCCCAGAAGCTGATAGCAATAGCTTCGGAACGATCCGGGGCGACAAAAGTGATCAGATCGCGGAATCCTTTTTGTTTGCGCAGAAGTGGCAAGACCTTGTTATCAATAACACTGGCGAACTCTGTCGTGGCGTTCGGCTTCAGCTCCATTATTACGTGTCGTGTAAACATAGTGCTCCTTAGATTGTTGGACTGTGGACTTCAGGTGATCTGGGTGATTCCAGAGGAGCTGAGAAGAGAGTAAGTTGGAACTCGGTTCGCGTCGTACCTTATCACGCCACTACGCGTTCGCCTAATCCGCATGTACTCAAAGTGTCAGTAGTGGAAGAGCTAGTCTCGCAGATTGAATAAATTGATAGCTCATCAATGGCGAGTATCAAAACACCTTCTTGATACATTCTTGATGGGTTCAGAAGGACTTCGCTTGCGTCAGCCTGTTAGACTGCACACGTTAAGAACAAGCGGGGTGAAGTACTACCTATACTTCCACCAAACTGAGAGGCTAGCTTCGGCTAGCTTTTTGGTTTTTATGGTCGCACCTTCGGTAACACATTCTCGATCAACTCAATGACAAGTCCTTGGAAAGAGTTCTCACAGGTTCACTCAGAGAGTTCAAAAAGGCGTCGCTGTTTCCAGCGACGCCCTCTTAACCACGTCGGCTCGCAGTGGGGTACCTACGCGCGCGTGGGAGGTTAACTTAACTCTCGAAATTTATACAGGAGTACATTACATACTGTATGTGCGATAACCCACAGATAGTTTTTCTTCACTGTAAGCTGAACTATCTTAATCCCTGTTTGTCATCCGCCCTCAATCCAGGTGCCAGCTGAGCCGTCTGTGTTGCTAACAAAAAGTTACCTCGCATATGTGTGTTGTAGCACCGACGGCTACCATTGCCGCTTGTAATATTGAAATCGAAGACGAGAGCCTTCGCCCTGAGGCATGAATGTGACACTGAGCGGATCCTGTAGCTCCGGTCTACCAGCAAAGAGTATGGGGGGAGTGTGTGTACGACGTAACGCTTAAGAATCGAGTTAAAGGAATAAACTGGAATACCGCCGTGTTTATGGGATTGTTTCACCTTGGCGCGGTCGCCGCCCTCTTTGTGTTCAATTGGAAGGCGGTCTTGGTAGCGATCTTGCTCTGGTGGGTCGCAGGAAGCTTAGGGGTTGGAATTGGCTTTCACAGACTGTTGACTCACCGTAGTTATAAGACTTCAAAGCTGGTTGAATACTTTCTGACGCTCTGTGGCACGCTCGCGCTTGAAGGCGGTCCTATCTATTGGGTTGTGACGCACCGCATCCACCACGCGCATGCGGATGCGCCGGGTGATCCGCATACGCCGCGCGATGGTGGCTGGTGGTCACACATGGGATGGATTCTGACCGGTACGGCCCAACAGTATGACAACTCGGTCGTCGCCCACTATGCTCCCGATTTAATAAAGGACAAATTTCATATTTGGCTTAACCGCCTGTATTGGCTGCCGCTTGTTTTCGTTGGTGTAGCGTTGCTGGCATTCGGCGGCTGGTCATATCTGATGTGGGGCATATTCTTTCGTGTAACTTTTAATTTGCATGCGACCTGGTTAGTTAATTCAGCTACGCACATGTGGGGCACGCGCCGGTTCTCAACGTCTGATGATTCAAGGAACAATTGGTGGGTCGCGCTGCTGACCTTTGGTGAAGGTTGGCACAACAACCATCATGCTCACCCGACTGCCGCACGCCATGGACTTGCCTGGTACGAAATCGACGTCAACTGGTGGGGAATTCGCGTTATGCAGTTTTTCGGGCTCGCGAGAGCGATCAAATTGGTCAGTCTGGCTCAGCGTTTCTTGGCATGATGGACGACCTCGAGCCCAAACGTCGAACGGGAAAGCACTTCAATGAATAAGATAGGAGATACCAGCTCGATCATCCTGGTAGTGGAAGATGTCAACGAGACTCGCGACGGCATTGAGAAGCTGTTGAAGGCCGACGGGTATCGCGTAACTCTGGCCCGAGATAAGAGAGACGCGGTCGAGAGCGCCCAACGAGAACCTCCCAACCTGATTTTGGTGAGCGTGGCCGGATTACCTCACGAAGTTGTTATTGTCGCACGTCATATCCGCGAGCTTGCCGGACTAGAAGCCATTGTGCCGGTTGTGGTCTTCTGCATTGCAGAGATCGATGAGGGTGCTGAAGTCGCGATCGGAGAAAACGTGCATATCACCCGCCCCGACAATTTCAATCAGTTGAGAACACTTTTAGCTCGTCTGCTAAACGAGATTCCGATTGCTGCCTGATCGCTCGACGAAAATAAACTCGGCGAACCTGTTCTCTGTGTCTTAACACATATGAAAACCGACACTTGTCTCCTCCTTATTCATTCTCTCATCTAGTCCAACCCCAAAGATTATTAGCGACCAGCGTTTCATAGCCGTCGTCAGGATGTTTCTTATGTCCCTCTTTTTACTAAGAAGAACGCTGGTGTGTTTACGGTCCGAGTATCTGTGTGCTAGCGCACGGAATGGGGTCATCGGCTGTGTTAAGAATTATGTTCTAGAAAAGTCTTGGGACGTTTTATCTAAGAGGGGTCGACGATGAGAAACATAAAACAACACGTGGACACCAATTCCGCCGACTTCAAACAAGGAGTGGAAGCTGGACTAAATTCCGTGGAGGACACTAAGAACTGGCAAGCCGGTAATGAACTAGGCCAGGAACTTAAAAATGAAAAACCACTCTCTGACAGCCTTTTTAAGGAACCCTCAACTCCACTTTTTTTGCTTGATGGTTCAGAAGGCAAAAAGGGAAACGCGCAAGATGAGAAGGATGAATCGGAAGAGTAGGTCGCTTCGTAGGAGTGGTCCATTCACCAATTAAACTGCGAGGCTCTCAATTCGTAGGTCCGGTGCAAAGACGGGAGACAGGTAATGAACGTAACAACATTGAGCTTAATCGGAATAGCCTTAGTCATTGTTCTAGGAGTGATTGGGGTGACGGGTATCGCCGCGTTGCTTTTTTTTCGAAGGCGGCGGACTAACAAATTGCACACTCAGTTTGGTGCCACTGAATATGCCCGCGCCGTGGAGGAGGGTGGTAGCCGACGGCAAGCGGAAGCCGGACTCAAAGGGCGCACAGAACGAGTGGAGGGTTTACAAATCCGAGAACTCGCTTCAGGCGATCGTGCGCGCTTTGTAGCGTCGTGGAGCAGGATCCAAATGCGGTTCGTTGACGGGCCTGGTGGTGCGGTAACCGAGGCAGACCAACTTCTAGGAGATGTGATGTCCACACGCGGCTATCCAGTAAGTGACTTTGAACAGCGTGCGGCAGACATCTCCGTGGATCATCCACTGGTGATGGAGAATTACCGGACGGCCCACGAAATTGCTGTTCGTCAAACCCACGGGAAAGCCAACACAGAAGACTTACGCCAGGCAATGATTCACTACCGGACGCTTTTTCAGGAACTTGTTGGCCAGCCTGAGTTGGCAAGTGCGAAGGCTACGTCCTGAATTCGAAGTGGCATAAAAGAACGAAACTCCGAACACGCCGACGCCCAGAAAGATACGGAGCGCAAACCACCCTAACACTGAAGCTCTGAGCCTTATATCACGCAGGGTTCTTACAGGCCTGGGCGAAACCAGTGGAATACATTATCGAGGCCTAGTCCGACGCTCCCACTTTGTTTGCAGGAGCGCGGGCCAGTAGCTGATCAGCGGGCCAGTAGCTGATCAATAGTTAGGCCGCAGTGGTCCGTCGGGGCATGACCACGTCTGCTAAACCGTGCGCCTACCAGACACCAGGTTAATTACCAAAACTATCGCTGCTATAACGAGCAGAACATGTATCATCCCGCCACCCACGTGAGTCAGGAATCCGAGTAACCAAAGCACAAGCAATATCACCAGAATTGTCCACAACATCGCCTAATCCTCCTTCATTAATCTTGATCGGGCTTTTACATTGAGAGTGTAAGACTGAAGAAACAAAACGTCTGTGCGAGACCACACATACGTGCATGACGACGTGTTGGCGAGTTTCGTTTATCAGACGTCAATTGCAACGGACGCCAATTGCAACGATAGCGACTCCTGTGTGGGTCGGGTGCCACAGAGCCTTTCTCACATGCTTCAAGATTCCTTCTTTGTGTGCTGACGCACAGACTACCAATCTCTTGAGCTATACATTATTTCAGTCGTTCCTTCTTGTGCCTTTGTAGTTATCTGCAGGAGACGACCTGTCGAGCTGGCTGGAAAATTTCGTCACGAATTCTTATTGGATTGTGATTGGTTGAGTAGCGGGTTTGTCGGGAGCAAGTTCTTCGAGAAGGATTAATCTTAGTCACAGTGTTTTGTAAGCATGGCGTTGCAATGTTGAGGTTTTCAAATCTAATTTGTTTGTTAAGTAAGGAAAAATGTATGGATTCCAATGAAGAAACAGTTCAAAGGCAGGTCGTAGTCGATAATGCCGGCCAGCGAAGCGAGGTTGAAATCGAAAGAACACTAAGAGGCCCGAGGGAGTCTGGTGTTTCAACAGCTACGGTAGTCTTAGTTGCGATCCTCGCACTCACGGCAGTCGGAGTGGTCTTCTATATAGTTAGTAATCGAAACGCGAATGAACAAGCCAACCGAAATGCGAATCTGGCAGTTGCCAGCCAGGCGCCGCCGACAACGATAGTTCAACAGCCGGCTCCAGCGCAGCAAGCGCCTGTGATCATACAGCAGCCGGCTCCTGTGCAGCCGGCGCCAGTGATTATTCAACAGCCAAACCCTAGAGACAGCGCGAGCGATGACGCAAACATGCAGGAAGTTGCTACAAAGAGGCTGAATGATGAGCTGGATATGACTGCAGTTTCCATAGCGATCAGTAACGGCCGAGCAGTCTTGACAGGAAGCGTCAATTCGGTGGCCACTAAGGCGAAGGCCGAGCAGATTGTGAAAGCTGTCAGAGGTGTGAAATCAGTCGACAATCAGATTGTCGTTTTGGGGTAGAAGCCAAACGACGGGCTATCCCAGCAACCGATCGAACTCGTCTTTGACTACACGGTAACACTCGCAGACAGTTTCCTCGAGCTTCTGGCGGTTCAAGATCCTGATGCGGCCGCGAACGTATTTAATCGC
>DASYPT010000098.1:0-49135 GCA_036006355.1 Pyrinomonadaceae bacterium
TGGCCCACAATCTTTTTTGGCGTTCCGGTTGTTTACAAATTACTGCTGGAACATCACCGCAGCGGTCAAAGTCTCGATTGTTCCAGTCTGCGTTTCTGTGTTTCAGCAGGTGAGGCATTGCCGGCACATTTGGGAGAAGAATGGCAAAAGGAATTTGGTGTGCCGATCCTCGATGCAATTGGATCAACTGAGATGCTTCACATGTTCATGTCGAATTATCTCGAGGACAACCGGTATGGCAGTAGTGGCAAGTTACTCGCTGGCTATGAAGCAAGGCTCTTGAATGAAACCGGAGAAGCTGTCGCTGGGGAGGGTAATCTGTGGATCAAGGGAGATAGCGCCGCGATGTACTATTGGGAGAAGCCTGAAGAGACACAGCGCACATTCGTAGACGGATGGGTGCGCACCGGTGATTTGTACAAATGCGACGATGAAGGCTATTGGTTTCACATGGGGCGCGGTGACGATTGTTTCAAATCGAGCGGGCAATGGGTATCGCCGGTTGAAGTCGAGGGAGTCTTGATACGTAATGAAGAGGTTCACGGTGTTGCGGTGGTCGAAGATTTTGACACCGACGGGCTTCCTTGTGCGTGTGCTTTTGTAGTTTGCAACCGTGTAGAATCCGATGTGGAAACTGTTGAAAAGAATTTGAGGAGCCTGGCTGATCAGTCACTCCCTCGGTTTAAGCGGCCGAAGCATTACCGGTTTGTCGAGGAGCTACCGTATACAGCAACGGGCAAAGTGCAACGGTTCAAGCTGCGAAATGAGCTACGAATTGAACGTCAGAAGTAATGATTGGAGCAGTCAGTACCACCTCGCGGTGGCGGGTGGGTCGCAGCTTGGCTCAGGTTTGATTTTTGGCTCCGCACCCACCCGCTACCGCGAGGTGGTACTGACTGTTTCCAAGTGTAATCCCACATAATCTCGGTATGAATGATCAGGCAAAGAGTCTCCAGGAAACCTACGCACCCAATAACGCCTGCTTCGGCTGCGGGCCCGCAAATCCGAAGGGCTTGCACATCCGCAGTTTTGCTGAAGGTGAAGAAGTTGTTGCTGAGTGGCAACCTTCCAAAGAACACGAGGCCTTCGAAGGGATGTTGAATGGCGGCATCATCGGCACATTGTTGGATTGTCATTTGAATTGGGCCGCAACCTGGCATCTCATGAAGAAGACCGGAGCCGACAAACCGCCGTGTACGGTTACCGCGGAGTATTCAATCAAACTTCTGCGTCCAACTCCGACTGATAGACCGGTGAAGCTTGTTGCTCGTGTCGTTGAGTCAACCGAAAGCCGCGCTGTTGTGGAAGGTGAACTGATTGCGCATGACAAGGTCTGCGCGACGTGTCGCGGAACATTTGTAGCCGTTAAGGAAGGACACCCCGCCTTTCACAGGTGGTAATTGCTATAGGACCAATAGGACATATTCGACCTCTTTTTTTGAAGACCATGACCCTCCTTACCCATCGTCCACGCAGACTTCGCCGGTCAGCGGCGATCCGCTCGCTCGTGCGCGAAGCTCGATTGTCGCGCGATGATTTTGTTTTGCCCTTATTCGTCTGCGCCGGCAAAAGTGTGAGACGTGAAGTGTCGTCTATGCCAGGCGTTTTCAATCTGAGTGTTGATGAGGTAACCGAAGAAGCGTCGTCAGCATTCGATAAAGGTGTCAGGAGTGTAATTCTCTTTGGCTTGCCAGAGGCTAAAGATGAACTTGCGAGCGGCGCCTATGCTGAAAATGGAGTTGTCCAAGAGGCGATTCGCGCCATTCGAGCGGCTGTTCCCGAACTAGTTGTTATCGCCGACACTTGCCTTTGCGAATACACCTCGCACGGTCATTGTGGCGTCGTGCGTGGCGGTGAAGTCCTGAACGATGAGTCGTTGGAACTAATCGCCAGAACCGCGTTGAGTCAGGCTGAAGCTGGTGCAGACATCGTTGGGCCTTCGGCAATGATGGACGGTCAGGTTGGTGCAATTCGTGAAACACTCGATGCCTCAGGTTTTGAACAGGTCGCAATCATGGCTTACGCGGTGAAATATGCCTCTGCGTTCTATGGACCTTTTCGCGAGGCAGCCGACAGTGCGCCGGCATTCGGCGATCGACGCGCATATCAGATGGATCCTCCAAACGCGCGCGAAGCAATGCGTGAAGCAGAGCTTGATTATTCCGAAGGCGCCGACATCCTGATGGTGAAGCCAGCGTCAGTCTATTTGGACATTTTGAAGATGGTGCGCGATCGTTTCGACGTGCCAGTCGCCGCGTACCATGTCTCTGGTGAGTACGCGCTCATCAAGGCGGCCGCTCAAAAGGGTTGGATCGATGAAGAACGAGTGATGCTGGAAACGTTGACAAGCATCAAACGTGCCGGCGCAGACATCATACTCACGTATTACGCGCGTGAAGCCATTGCGGCTTTAGCAAAGGCGTAAGGTCGTGAATCGTAAATCGTGAATCGTAAATCGGGGAACCGCGGAAATACTTAACGATTAGCGCTTAACGATTTACGATTCACGATTCACTAACATGTTGTTAATCATTCTCGCCTCTCTCATTTTCCAGTTCGGCGCCGGCCCGTGCGGCTGTGAAGACAAACCTCAGGTAAACATCCTGGCTGTCGTCAATGGAGTGAAAATCAGGAAGCAGGAACTCGGCAGCGCTACTCAAAGCAGAGTTAATCAACTTCAGGAAGAAGTGATAAAGGCTCGAAACGCCGAACTCGATCGTCAGATTAATAGCTTTTTGTTGGAAGCAGAAGCGAAGCGGCGTGGCGTAACGTCACAACAGTTATTAAAGCTCGAAGTCTCCGACAAAGTAGCAGAACCAACTCAAGAAGAAGCGAAGGCGTTCTATAACCAACGCAAAGAGCGAATGCCCGGAGACTTCAAGGCTGTCAAAGCTAAGATCATCGCATTACTTAAGGCGGACCGTGAAAGAATTGAAACCCTGAAGTTCGCTGCGTTGCTTCGAGGGGCTGCAGTCATCTCGGTCCTCACTCAAGACATTACGCCACCAGCGAATCAGCAGGAATTAGACCGCGTCTTTGCAAAGGTGAATAGTCACAACATCACATCAAGAGATATAGAGCAGAGTCTTGCACCCTTGATCTATAGAGTTCAGCAGGCGGTATACGAAGCGCGAAAGGTCGATCTTGATTTAAAAATAAACGACATGCTCCTGGAAGATGAAGCCAAGCGTCAGAACACGACGCCTCAGGCTATTCTCCAGAGAGAAGTCCGAGGGAAAATGCTGGTCATCTCGGACCAACAGGCGAAGGCTTTTTACAACGAAAACAAGGCCCAGTTTTCGAAGGAATTTCCCGAGGTAAAAATGCAGATCCTTCAGTACCTGATGGACCGCGAACAAAAAAGATTGACCGATGCGCTGGCTGCCGAACTGCGGAAGAATGCCGCCGTTCAGGTTTACCTCTTGCCTCCGGATCAACCCAAATCGACCCGCGCCGGGTGAATTTGGAGTGCGACGGCCAGCCGTCGCTTTGTTATACCCGGGCTACCTAGGCCTGTAAGAAAGCGACGGCTGGCCGTCGCACTCCAAAGTTGCCAAACAACCTTGTAGACTATCGCCGCTTCTAAGTGACACCGCTGGAAAAGAGGAACTGACTATGCTCCGAATCCCCGGCATTCAGCGTTCACGTCATCGAAAACGCCTTTTAACCGCGTCGAGCCTCTTGCTATTACTCTCGACCGCTGGCTTCGCTCAGTCAGGTCGAAAGAACAACAAGCCACCCCAACCTGGCGCTCCCGTGCCTAACGATCAAACGGTCGTGCCGGCAATCGGGGCGCGTGACCTGAACCATAAAGTAACGCTGCTGGTTGGGCGCCAACCAACTTCCAAACAGCTGCTAAGCGAAGACGCCATCTTTGCCGAGTTTCTCAGCCATCTCAACGAAATCAAAAACGTTACCGCAACATCCATCGGCGATATAAAGCGCGATGCAATTGTTAAGCGGGCCAAAAAAGAAAAAGACGCGATTTTGGTTTTGGTGTCCTTTGATATCGACACTTTCCAGAAAGGCACAGTTTTCCTGAACTCGCCGGACCTCGAAGTTAAGGTCCAAGTCTTCGCATCGAATACCGGCCAGGAGAAGTTCAAAGGCAAGGTCTACTACAAAGCACAGAGTGGTCCAAATTTGAAGAAGGACAACGGGCCGACAGGAACCCCTATCAGAATCACTACGGAAGCCGTCGGAGATGAGGCTGCGGAACAAGTACGCGACTGGTTGGTGATTCAGGACCGGAATCGGAAGGATAATTAGAATAGTGCAATTGGTCTTTGGCCTTTGGTCTTCGGCCTTCGTCTTAGATCGCGCTTCTGCGAAGATCTAAGACCTAAGTCCAAAAGCCAAAGTCCACTCAGAGATCATTTAGCGCATCACCCAAAAGGCTCAGCCCCTGCCCGAGCGTCTCACTATCTCCTGCGATGCCAATCCTGAAGTGCTCAGGCATATCGAAGAACCGGCCAGGCACAACTGAGGTTTCGTACTTCTCTCGTAGCACGCGACATAGTTCCTCGGTTGTACTCTTGTGCAACCGAGGAAACGCCACGGTTCCAAACGATGGCCGAATCGTTTCCAAATCCTCCCTCGTATCAAGAAACTCATTCAGTATCTTACGGTTTCTATCCAACACTGACTTCGCGCGTGCTCCAAGCTCATCAATCTGCTGGAACGCAACCACGCTCAGCCGCTCACCCGAATGCACTGGCGTTGCTGCGAACACATCGTTCAGCAGCCACATTCGTCGTGCGAGTTCAGGTTCAGCAAGAATCCAACCGCATCGCAACCCGCTTAACCCGAATGTCTTTGTCAAACTGTTCGTAACAACAAATTCACTGCCGAGATGAAATGACGTTCGCGGTTGCGTTTCAAAGAGGGTCTCAATGTAGACCTCGTCGACGAGCACACGCGCGCCTACTCTTGTTGCTATCTCACCGACACTACGTAAGACATCGTCATCGATAAGAACCGCACTTGGATTGTGCAGGTTGGTCAAGACGATGAGACGTGTCTGATCAGTCACCAATAATGAAAGTTCATCCAAATCAATAGCGAAGGCATTTTCAAAACGTCGCCTGAATCGCCTGACGTTCGCGCCAAGATAACGAACTGTTGCGAGCATGGGTTCGTAGGCCGGGAGTTCAAAAAGAACTTCATCGCCGGGTCGTATCAGCGCAGCCATCGCGAGGTGATTGGCGAAAGAGGTTCCCGCAGCCGTAACAATCGAATTTTCAGGAACGCGATACCTTTCAGCTATTGACTGGAGCAAGGGCGCGTAGCCGTAACCCCCGTCGGTGATCTCGAGCTCTTCGAGAGAGACCCGCAAGTCTTTGAGAGTCAGATTAGGCAGGCCACTAGTTGCAAGGTTGAACTTTGCCTGCGAGCTGGTCTTGGCCCAGTGCATGTACTCCGAACTCATTACTTGACCCCGAACGTTCAACTTTCGCTACTTCCTTTCCAAAACAAATATGCGGGTATGCCGGCGACAAGTATTGCCATGCCGATGAGCGTATTACTCGGATAGTGAATGATAGTGTTAATCACCACCAGCCAACAGGCAGCAATGAATAACAACGTCGTGAAAGGATGACCTGGAGTTCGGATGGTTTGAATCGTTTGCGGCGACCGCTTTCGAAAAACAAAGACACAGCAGGCAGTCAATCCAAAGAAGATGAAGTCCATGGAAACCACATAATTTAGAATCTGTTCGTAACGACCCCAAAACGCGATGATGATTGCGAGAACACCTTGCAATGCGATCGCTACGATCGGCGCGCGAGTTCGGGGGTGTACCGTTGCGACCTGCTTGAAAAACAGACCGTCCCGCGCCATCGCAAAGTAGACGCGCGGCGCCGTTAACATACTCTGACTTAAAAATCCGACGGTAGAAATCGCGATTCCTCCTGCGATAAGTGCTGCGCCCGTTTTTCCAAGAGCATGACGCATGACTTCCGAAGCCGGAGCTGTCGCAGCGGCGAGACCGTCGGTGCCGAGGACTCGGAGGTAAACAACATTTGCCGTTATATAAAGAAGAACCACGCCAATAACCCCGTAAATCAAACCTCGTGTCAGATTCCTCTCAGGCTCTTTTATCTCACCTGCGACGAAGGTCGCTGTTTGCCAGCCACCATAAGCAAACAAGACAGGGACCATTGCTGCGCCGATAGCAGTCACGAGATCGAGTGATAATGGACGATCTAACAGACCGGGGGACCTGGGTGCTATAGCGTTGGGCGCAACAAGCAATAAGCCGCAAACAACCAGGCCCGCGATTGCAACGATCTTAAGAACCATCAGAATACTCTGAACTGTACTCCCGGCTCGCACACCAAGACAGTTAATGATCGTCAGTATGGAAAGCACGATCGCCGCCAACACAGAATCGCTGAGTTGCAAATGAACCATCTCGACAAAGTAACGAGCGAACGTAACCGCAACGGCGGCCATGCCGCCCGTTTGAATGACGAGAAGAAGAACCCAGCCGTAAAGAAATGCCACGCCTGGATGGAAAGCTTCGCGAAGATAGGCATACTGGCCGCCAACATCGGGTCGCCATGCAGCAAGTTCGGCCCAGACAAATGCAGCGATTAAGGCCAGGAGTCCACCAAACACCCAAACACCAAGTATCAGAAACTGAGTGTGTACTCGTTGAGCAACAACGTAAGGGTTGATGAATATACCGGAGCCGATTATCCCACCCATCACGATCATTGTGGCGTCGAACAGACCGAGGCGACGAGCAAGTTGTGTGGTTTGGTCGTCAGGAGGACGAGACATTAGTTCATCATGGATAGTTGAAGTGGAAGGACTGGGGCACGTTACCGCATAAGTGGATTTAGAGCAAATTTGGTCTTTCAAACATCAGCCTGGTTCAACTGAACAAGTAAGACGTCCCTATTGAAACTGACAATCGATTTGATATAAGACCGACGCCACTTATCATTTTTAGGGAGGTCACACTTGATCAAGACTCTCGCCGTACTCATAACATCCTTCTGTATCGCCGGCATAAACATCCAAGCGCAAGCACCACCCGATCCCCAGCTTCTCGTCGAAATCAATAAGATCAAAGCAATCGATAATCATGCTCATCCGTTCCGATACGTAGGAGAAGGCGAAAAACCCGACGACGAATACGACGCGCTGCCGCTCGAAGCAATCGAACCTTTTCCGCTGCCGGTGAGACTCGCTCCAGACAACCGCGAATTCATCAGCGCCTGGAAAGACTTCTATGGCTACAAGTCTGACGACATGCTGTCCGCTCATGTGAACGAGTTGTTAGGTATTAAGAAGAAGGTCTATCAACAGGAAGCCGATCACTTTCCCAGCTGGGTGCTTGATCAGTTAAACATCGAAACTATGTTTGCGAATCGCGTAGCTTTAGGTCGCGGTTTGAAAGAACCGCGTTTCCGTTGGGTCTCTTTCGTTGATGCGCTCTTGTTTCCACTCAATAACGAGACGGCGATCAAATCCAATCGCGATTACGCCGGTTTCTATCCCGGTGAGGAAAAGCTTCTGAAGCGCTATACGAGCGATCTTGGGTTGAGGGAGTTGCCACCGACACTCGATCAATATCTGAAGAGCATTGTCACGGCAACTATCGAACGTCAAAAGCAGCAGGGGGTTGTTGCTCTCAAGTACGAAGCGGCGTACCTGCGTCTACTCGATTTCGATCGACCTGATGCTCCGAGAGCGAGTTCCACTTACGCTCGCTTCATCCGAGGTGGAGTTCCACCCGCAGCTGACTATAAAGCGCTTCAGGATTTCATCTTTCAATACATCGCCAAAGAAGCCGGGAGGCTTGGTTTGGCCATTCACATTCATATCATCGATGGCGCCGGCCGCTACTACCGTCCATCCGGCAGTAATCCGTTGCTTCTTGAATCAACATTCAACGATCCGGAATTGAGCAAGACAAACTTCGTTCTGGTCCACGGCGGCTCTCCCTTCACTCGCAATGTGATCTCTTTGTTTGGCAAGCCCAACGTTTATGCAGATTTCTCGGCGCAAACGTTTTTCCTGTACCCAAGGGCATTGAGCGAAAACCTCCGCGGTTGGTTGGAATCCTATCCCGACCGGATTTTGTTTGGCACTGATGCATTTTCCTTTGGGCCGGCAGTCGATTGGCCGGAAGTCGCATGGCTCTCAAACACGACGGCTCGTCGCGCACTAGCGATGGCTCTGACTGGAATGATGAACGACGGTGAAATTTCTCGGGATCGAGCGCTCGAACTTGCTCGGATGGTTTTGAGGGACAACGCGAGGAAATTGTACAAACTGCCTTGACGTGCTTTGGACTTTGAGCTTTGTGCTTGGTACTTTGTAATTTGTGCCTGACGACGGATTTGTCGCCAGAACATACAAAGAACAGGAAACCGAGCACAAACCTCGAGTCAAAATAAGGAATGCAATAATTTGTCAGCTCAAGCCGAATCGATAGTAACCGCGGGTCTAAGGCCCGAACTCTTCGCCGGACGAGGAGTTCTTTCCGCGAGTCGAACTCTCATCTTCGCCGCATTGACCGTCCTGATCATCGCCGGTTTTGGTTTCCGCATAACCGGGCTAAGCGCTGAAGGCCTTAGTGAAGACGAACTCAACAAACTAAACGCCGTCGCCGATTATCGAGCACACGGATTGACCGGAGCGAACGGGGAACATCCGATGCTCATGAAAGCCCTGCAAGCCGGAACTATTATCATTGCTGAGCAGTGGAATAAGACATCCTTTGTCGTCGCGCATCCTGGTGAAAGTATCAGTACCGAAACTGCGTTGAGACTACCGGGAACGATCCTTGGTGCATTCACAGCACTGCTAATCTACTTAATCGCAGCTGAGTTATTCGGTGCCGAGGTTGCACTAATCGCCGCCGCGCTTTGGGCTTTTGATCCAAACGCGATCGGCTTCAACCGTATAGCGAAAGAAGATACTTTCCTGCTCTTCTTCTTTTTGTTAGCCAATGTGTTTTGGTTAAGAGGACAACGCGTCGCTGAGAGTACCGACCGCAGTCCAAATCGTTACTACTGGCTGACTGGTGCAGCCTATGGCGCCATGATCGCGTCGAAGTACGTACCGCACCTGATGGGAATCAGCCTCGCTTATTACTGGGTCTTTCAGCAGTTGCCGGAAACACGCTGGAGACTTGGTAAGAAAAGAATCATCACGATGTTCGCAATCATGGGCATTGTGTTTCTGATCCTCAGTCCAACGATATTACTTCCCGAGACGTGGCATCAGATGGGACTCTTTGCGGGCAGCAAACGCATAAGTCACGATGGTTACGAGTTCATGGGCAAGTTGTATTCACAACGACTCGATGACTGGCTGCGTGGGATTCCCGTCTATTTCTATGTCGTTTTCACGTGGGTGAAACTTCCCTTCCTAAGTGTGCTTGGATTCATAATTGGACTGCCGCTCCTGTTTCGACGAAAGCTGGGAGATGGTCGCTACTTCATCATCTTCTGGCTCTATCTGTGGGCAATCGCATTTTGCTTTCCTGGCGGCAAATTCACCCGCTACTACACCACGCTCTTACCAGCAGTTCTTATTACCGCCGCGCTTGGACTTCAATTCGCCGGACGCTGGTTAGCACGTGCTATCTCAAAACTGAACTTTGGACAACGAGTGCGTCACTATGTTCCTGCCGGTCTCGCAGTAATCGCCATCACATGGTCTGTCGTCGATTCAGTTTATGCGAGTCCTCACTTCCGATTGTTCACGAATGTTCTGGGAGGCGGAATGGAACAGGCCGGCGCTTACTTCCCACATGATGAGTTCTACGATGCAAGCATGCGCGACACAATTGCGGAGATTAGCAAACGCGCTCGACCGTCAGCGACGATCGCGAGCGAAAGCCCGCTCTTAGCATCGTATTATTCGCAGGGCCAGAACAGGACTGACTTAGTTTGTGTTTCGCTGTCGGATCCGGATGGTCTAAAGAAATTGGCCGTGGGAGACTTTGTGATCATTGCACGAGGACGACGGTACTTCAGCAACGACGCGTTGATTTCTTCACTGGCGACAACTGCGAAACCCGACTTTCAAATGTTTCTCGGTGAAGTGCGTTCGGTTGATGTTTATGTTCTGACTGATGCGACGCTAAAAGCTGTTCAATCAGCTATGCAGGCGCGGAGTAGAGCAATGCAAAACAGACCTCTGAAGATGTGAGCAGTATGTGCTAGGATTCGTCTGTGACTGCGAAGAAAAAAAGTCCGAACGGAATAGTTCACTCCGATCCTTCGATCTTAGGCGGGACTCCTGTGTTTGTGGGAACGCGTGTGCCTCTCCAGAACCTCATGGACTATCTGGACGCAGGACAATCGATCGATGAATTCCTCGAGGCATTTCCAAGTGTTACGCGGGAACAGGCTCTCGCAGTCGCAGAAACAGATAATGAAGAGTTGCTGAAAAGCGCGTAAACCTCACGCTCCATGAAAATCTTAATTGATGAGTGCCTGGACTGGCGCATCTGTCGTTCGCTCTCTGACTACTACTGCGGCTCAGTTCAGAAAGCTGGATGGGCCGGTCTCAAGAACGGTGAGTTATTGGAACGAGCACAACATGAGTTTGATGCTTTTATCACCAGCGACAGAAACCTCGCCTTCCAACAGAACACATCCAAATTCAATATCGCGATTATCGTGGTTTGCGCGAAAAGCGCACGGCTAATGGACAGCGTTAAGCTGGTGCCACAAATCGCCGAAGTGCTCAACGCTATTCAACCAGGTGAGGTTGTTCAAGTATTCGAAGAGTGAAGAGACGGCCTCACCAGTTGTTTTAGCGTCGCAACTCCACTTCCACAGGCCTTGCATCCTTCGCATCGTAGCCTTCAGGCCAGTTCGAAATATTCACTCCATACAACCAATCCGACTCCGGCGTAACTTCGAATCGAATCGTCAATGGCAAACCGCGCATTGCTCGCAGGCGAAGGAACATCCCGGTCATTCGCCACTCCTGAATAAATGGTTGACTGCCGGATTCAAAACCGATCAGCCGTGAGCCGCAATTCCAGTCACTAACAAATAGCGTCACACGTGTCTTGACGAAATCATGTAAGGCATCGGTTGGAGCAACGGGTTGAATGTGAGCTCGAACTATTATTTCACCCACGCGCCGGCGATCCGGTCGCTCTGGAACCGTGTACTCCACAAATCCGCTTCCGGATCCCCAAATGTAACCTGGACCACTTCCAATTTTTTCAAACGATTGAGCTGAGGCCATTAGCGGCTTGAACTGATACAGCACAGACTTATCTTCGCGAAAAGTGATCAGCGGCATAGTCTCAGGCGATCCAGGCTCACGACGCCAGGCAAACTGCCGAGGTACAAGATGCCTGGACGAATCCGCCAACCAGGCAGGCGGTTCTGCAGATCGTAATGCGGAGAATTTTTCCGCACTGTTCTTGATCTCCGCGAACAATCCTGCATCTCTCTCGCTCGTGTAGGTAACGCCATAGCCACGGTTTGGATCCGGCGTCAATATCCAAAACATCGCGCCCGCAGTACCCGCGCGAAGGTTGGCATCGAAGAATTCTTTGTACCAATTCACCTCGGAGAAGTTATTAAAACCATCAGGACCGATTCCGAACTCACCAAACACAAGGGGCTTTTTTATCGATAAAGCTGCCGCAGCTCGATTGTCCACAAACTCTCGAAGCGCACTCGGTGTTTCGACAAAACTATCGTGATCGTTGCGCGGATAGAGATGAACATCGCAGTAATCGATAGTCGGAAGGGAGTGATCGGCCAACCACTCTCGGCGCTCTGCCGCTGATCGGTAGCCCCAGTCACCCGGCGCAATTAAATGATTGGGATCGAGAGACTTGAGATAGGCACTCATTTCTGCGAACCACGCTCGACGTTCTTCCCAGCGACCAGTCATCGCTTGAGCTTCGTTCATCAATTCCCAGCCAAAGATGTTTGGATCATCGCGGTATAGAAGACCTGTCACGGTATTTCGTCGCGTTACCAACCTGAAGACGTGGTCTCGATACATCCGTCTAGTGTCTGGATTGGTGTAAAACAGAATTGCCTTTTCATTGTTGATACCGAAGTCATATCTGTCGTCAGCCGCATCTTTGACTCCCGCCCAGCGAAGGTACTGCGTTACGCCTCCTGTATCGCGCCACCAATTGACCAGACAAAGCTGAACGCGCAGTTTGTTCCTGGCAGCTTCCGCGATAACGTTGTCGAGATGTATGAAGGCCTCTTCATTCCATTGATCTGGAGTGAAACGGAATGGATGGTGCCTCGGCCAATCAGCAAAGTCCGCTATAGGCTTGATGTCGTTTGGTCCACCTTCACCAAAGGCCCACACGCGAACAACGCTAATGCCGGCTGCAGCGGCCTGGCGCATCGTTTCAGGCATACGTGCGCGGTCATCATCTCGATACATGACTGCGAGATTGGCGCCAACGAAACGAAACGGTTTGCCGTTGAGCAGGAAATGACCGCTTCTCTGCTGAACAAATTGTGTACTCGGCGATTCTTGTCTGCGGGACGAAACAAGAAAAAAAAGAACCGCCGCGCTTCCCAGCAGGGCTAGCGCGGCGATTGCCAACTGTTTCTTATTCATTCGGTCAATCAAATAAGAGCACTACGAAAATTCAACTATCGTGGATTTGTCATCCTCACGAAACCCATTATCGCGCACAACGCACCTAAGACCACAAAGAGATTGAAAAATGCGCCAACCCCGAGCGCCGTAGTGAGGTCCACTGAGTTCTGACTCATTCCCAGGAAAGCAAATATTCCGAACATGAGAAAATGCAGATGGTAGATCACCATGCAAACTGCAGCATACGAAAACCAACGCGCCGACGGACCGAAGGCTGGCGAACGTGCGAATCCAAGCACCGAGGCGATTAACCAACCGATGCCTCCGGCTATCAATAAAACCAGGGTTACCAGAAAGAAATACGTGGGTTGAGTGGCGCGCAGTTGCTGGAAGAGTAACAAGAGGGCGGCAGGCATTTGTCTAACGGATCTCCTTCAAGTGTCACAAAAGACGAGCGCCGTTTGCGCACGTGAGCCGTGTCAGGATTTGTGCACAAACGGCGTCCAGGATAAGTGTCAGCAATAGGCGCAAGTTCTCACTGCGGGGTGAACGTTAAAACTCTGTTCGCATTCGCAGCTCGCACGTCTATTGAGTGATATGGATCTCCTCTTCTTTGTTTACGTGACCGAGGAAGTAAATCAGACCACAAACAAAGGCAATCGCAGCTAATCCGAGTGCGATCCACCCGTTGGTATGACCACCTGCAGGATTTGCGTCGGTCACAAACTTATAGAAGTAAAAGATCGCGCCAATCGTAGCTGCGATTCCGACGATCACAGCCAGGATATCCTTTAGGCTTTTCATTTTGAACCTCCGGCTCCAGCTTGTCAGTTATGAAGGTTAAGGAAAAAGCCGCACGTTAACTATGATTCGGCATGTTAACGCCACGCGACAGTGAAAGCAAGGTCTGAAAAGGGCGCAAAAAACGCTGTTTTATCAAACACCCTATCGAACAGAGGCCCCTTTCACATTTTCACTCACTCGCCACCTCTTCTGTCGGAGCGCGTCCTTCCTCGGACACCCCATCGAACAGAGCTTCCTTCGCTCAATTCATTTCAGAGCCAGAATCAGTCTTTTATCTCCGGCTCTTCGGGTCACCCGCTCACGGTCGAAGTATTCCAATAGCGGAATCGCATATTTCCGTGAAACGCCGGCAAGCTCTTTGAAGGCTGCTACATCAATTAACCTTTCGGGCTCGTGTTGAGAGGCAAACGCCAGCAGCCTTGATTTCAGTCCTTGCAGCACCGACCGGTGCATGAAGATCTCATTGTTTACACGCACGATGCTGCCGTTGTCGATTAGTAACTGCAGAATTTTTCGCGCCTGTTGTTTAGCTGAAGAAGGAACACCCGCTTTCGTAAAGGCATCATCAATCGAAGGCGACTCAACACCAGCCTTCAGATAAATGTCTTCAAGGGTCTGTTGCAATCTTGATTCGTCGTCCGAAAGGCCGACGTTATGAGCGGCCGCACGCACCGTGTCTTTCTCCGCTACTAACCGTCCAGCTTTTGCAAGTTGGTCAAGAACGGCAACGAATAGTTCTGGGAATACGTGCGCGAAAACTTTTTCACGCAGTGTCTCGCGTAGCATTCCTCGCGCCAGGGGCTCGCGTTTATGAAAGCTCGTGAGTTCATCCAACACGTTCTCACTGAGTTGCGCAAAGTTTTGTTTCGATATCAGAACACCACCCGCATTAACAATTTCGTCAGCCTGCGCAGCCAGTGAGATGGAGCGCATGAGTACATCGCGCTTCCATCCGGTTGAGGCACCGAGTTTTTCAACTCTGAGTCCATTTAATTCAGACGCGCTGACAAAAGCAGAAACGATTTGTCCCGGATCAGAAGTCATCAACAGTTGCAGGTGATGTGCTGTTTTACTGATGTCTTTCGCACGATGTTTAGGAGCAAATGGATCGAGTACAACACCACCGGCAATGGTCACGGAGGGCGAGTAAGTACGGATAATGAAGCGATCGCCGTGAACCGCAACCACCGGCTCTTCCAAACTTAATTGAGCCGTTCCAGTTTTGCCTCGAGGAATCTCTGAAGTTGAATCAAGCACACGCACTCGACCTAAAACCTCGGCCGCACCAATATGCATTCGCACACGCATCCGAGATTTCACTCCTCGAGAGGCGTGAGGCAGGACATCAATCTTCGCATCCAGGATCTGGGTAGGCTGTAAAGTGTTCGGTTCTGCGATGACCATGCCTCGAGCAAGTTGAGCCACATCGATTCCACCGAGATTGATAGCCGTTCGTTGTCCGGCAATCGCTTTCGCAACGGATTTTCCGTGCACCTGCAAACCTCTAACTCGTACTCGGCGGTCTTCAGGCAGGAGCTGTAGTTCCCTACCCTCATCAATCTCGTCAGAAATCAATGTGCCTGTAACAACGGGACCGAATCCTTTCATCGAAAACGCCCGATCAACTGGCAGGCGTGTGACCAGATCATTAGACCTGGGAGGAGTACGAAGAGCTATTTCCTTCAGCGTTGTTTTTAAACGATCGAGACCAGCGTGTGTTTTCGAGCTGACAGGAACAATCGGAGAGTCTTGCAAGAAGGATCCGCGGACAAGTTCTCTAGCTTCTTCTTCGACAAGAATCAACATCTCATCATCAACCAGGTCGGTCTTAGTAATTACGACTAAGCCGGTACGAATAGCCAGCAAGCGGCAAATATCGAAGTGTTCCCGCGTTTGTGGCATGACACCTTCGTCCGCAGCAATTATCAGGGCAAGAACGTCGATACCGTGTGCCCCGGCAAGCATATTTTTGACGAAGCGCTCGTGACCGGGAACATCGACGAATGCGAAACTGATGTCGTCGAGTTTCAGATCTGCAAAACCGAGATCGATGGTGATGCCGCGTTTCTTTTCTTCTGGAAGGCGATCTGGATCTGTGCCGGTGAGTGCACGTACAAGAGCACTCTTTCCGTGATCGATGTGGCCGGCAGTGCCGATGATGATCGAGGACATGTGCAACTTTTTGAGTGCGTCATAGATCCCATAGGTCGAATAGGATCTATTCTTGCTATTGTGTTATCTCAAAATCCATCCACTGCGAAGCAACTTGCGGTTTGTTCTTCGCCATGTCTGTCACGATGATCTGTAGCACGTATTCACCCGGAGACATCGATGTTCCAAGGCTAATCCCACCACTCGCGCCTAAGCGTTTGAAATCCTTCTGATCAGAGGGGTCATAAGGAATTTCCTTTCCTGCAAAAAGCTGCTCACCATTCTTGAATACACGCACCTGGACTTTCAGATTTGGCTTTCCAGTCGCCTTCTCAATTTGTGCATTGTAGATGGCCAGACCATAAACTAATGCCATTCCGGTTTTGAACTGTCGTACAGCGGGGCTGGAATTTGGAAGAGCATCCGGATCGACATTGCTCTTGTTTTGATCGTTCTCAGGTTGAAGGCCAGCGCCTTTTAAATATTCCTCCATTGGTAATCCTTTTATTAACAGCCCGGAGAGTTGTAGTTTGTTCTTTTTAATGTCCGGAACCTGAATAAACTGCGTTGCTGAGCCCACTCTTGACGATGACTGATCGCGCAAGGCGGTGCGTAACTGGTAAGCCCCGGCTTTCTTGATCGGAATTGACAGGTCGTAAGTGAAGCCATTGTTCAAGGCGCGCGCGAAACTCTCCTCTTTGATCTTAACCGTCTGAGTGTAACCAAACTGTTCAATCACCTGACCATTATCACCAAATGCTATTGCGATAAGGTCAAAAACTGCTTTGTGCATTCCATCCGGTTCTTTGGTGAACTCGAGGTCGCGAGCATCAATATGCAACAGGGATCTCATAGCGGATCCCTGCTCGGAATTAACGAACAGAGAAGTCAATCGTAAGTGAACACCCGACGAAGTAAATGGAGACAGAAGAGCACCAACAAGTTGGCGTTGCGGCGTTTGAGCAGCTGCCGCCGTTCTTGCTTCATCACTCACTCCATAAAAACCGGTGCGCATTCGAACGTTGTATTTTCCGGCTCGTTTTATCTTTAACGAAATGTGATGAAACTGGGCGCGGCCTCTTACTCGATCAAATGTCGAATCATCCGGGCGATAACCAATCAGGTAGTAGCCTTCCTGATCTTCGATAACTTTCTTCAGACCTCCAAAGATATCGTTGTTATTTTTGAACGTTAGTCCTCCAGTGCGATCAGACAGATAACTCAGACCGTCCTGGGAATCCATGAACGCCACTCGACGATCACTCAATTGCTGTTCAACCTGCTGAGCCGTTAAGTTTGACGTCGAGTCAGCCGCCGTTAGTCCCAAAGTTTGCAATCCGCGCGGGTCAATGGTGTAGATGACAACAGCAGCTCGATTAGCCAGGTCGGTAAGGTTACGGAGAGCATACAGAATGCGCGTGTTCGCCAGGGGATCGTTGCGGTTGAAGAGTTGGAACCCTTGGGAGAAGAGTACGATGGACTTCCTCCCCGGTAAATCTCGCAGTCCACGCACAACATAACTCAGCGCACCGAGCGTTCCAGCCGCGAAAACGTCCTCGCGAAATTGATTGAGATCGGCCTCACTATTCAGTTCATCATCGTCTTTGCTTCTAGCTGGCTCGCTTCCAAGCGGCGCGAACGCCCCAATACCTCCTCTCCCCAGCGGGTTCCACTTCACCTTCTCGACAGCTGCATAGAGTTGCCGCTTGTCAGACGTGAATTGCTGTAACGCTCCGACGCCGCCAGCTGTTCGAATGATTGCTACGAGATCGTCCGGTTGTACTTGTTGGTCCACAAATTTCTTCAGGCTGTTTCGCACGTAATAAGCGCTTTCGAACGAGAGTCCCAAATCATCAACGACGAGAGCGATGGTGCGTCGTACTTGTTCCGGGCGTAGTTTTACGGGTGGAGCGGGCGGGGCGTTCTTGTCGAGTGGTTGTGGTCTTACTTCACCACGCCTTGGGTCAAGAGTAACGTAGGAGAAGTTGGTTAGCTTTTGGCTCTTTCCATCCTCGAGCATCTCAATTTCGTCGGGCCGTAGATCCGTTATTCGTTGTCCCTTCTTATCAGTAATAACGGCGTCGATTTGGACCAGGTTCGTTGTAATTTTTACGACGTCGAGATCCTCGGGTGTAGGCTTTTGACTGTCCGGCTTTGACTGTTGCGGCGGCGCCGGCGGTGAAGGTATCGGTTGTTGCGAAAAAGAAACTGCGACGCAAGGAAGTCCAACAAGCAGAGCGATGACTAACTTTCGCATGAGACGGGTCTCCAGTTGAGGCTGTACAGGGAGAGAATAGTGCTACGCCGATGCTAACGAGAACTCTTTGCAATTACTTTTTCATAGAACTCAATATACTGAGGAATGACGACATCAGTTCGATATCGGCCAATGGCTGATTCACGAGCTTGCCTCCCCATTTTACGGCGCAGATCTTCGTTCGCTAACAATCGCACGGCATCGCTTGCCATTTTATCAACATCTCCTACAGCACTCAGAAATCCTGTTTCACCATCCGTGACTACTTCCGGAAGGCCACCTACATCGGAAGCAATAACAGGAACTTCGCAGGCCATTGCTTCCAGTGCTGCAAGCCCAAATGACTCTTGCTCTGACGGTAACAGCAACACATCTGAGACTGACAAGTAGTCCGCAATCCGCGGCTGTTTTCCGACAAACGAGCATTGGTCATAAATTCCAAGACAACGCGCACGATGCTCGCAGTTGGTACGTTCGCTCCCGTCGCCAACCATAACCAAACGTGCCCTAATGCCCTGGCGAAGCACTCCGGCGAATATCTCAACACAGTCGACCGGTCTCTTCACGGGACGAAAGTTTGAGACGTGCGCAAGCAGAAGTTCATTATTCGGAGACAACGACTGTTTTAATGAAGCTACCGGGTTGCGCTGATAATCCGTCTGGCACACGAAATTCGGAATGACTGTGATGTCATCGAAATGAAACGTCTCGCGAGTCGCTTCTTTCAGGTAATTTGAAATCGCAGTTACGCCATCTGACTGCTCGATTCCGTAACGAGTAATAGGCAAATAGGAACGGTCAGCGCCAACGAGAGTAATGTCGGTACCGTGAAGAGTAGTTACAACTGGAAGACGCCGTTTTGGCTTAAGTGATTCCCTCGCCAGGATGGCACTAATTGAATGTGGAATCGCATAGTGGACGTGGAGAAGGTCGAGATTCTCTTCCTCAGCCACCGTCGCCATCTTGGTCGCCAACGCGAGCGTGTAGGGCTGATGTTCGAATAATGGATACGACATCATTTCTACCTCGTGGAACCGAACATGTTCGTTGAGTTGAGTGAGTCGCGTTGGTAAAGCAGACGCAATGAAGTGCACGGTGTGACCGCGCTCTGCGAGCTCCTTGCCTAATTCAGAGCCTACAATGCCGCTACCACCATAAGTCGGATAAACGGTAATGCCGATGTTCATAGCCGGGTCTTTGATCTTGGGTCTTGGGTCTTGGACGCTGCGTGGTGAGCATACCCGGGAATAACTAATTCTCAAATGTCCGACGAACTTTAGTTTGTCGTTGGTTGTAGGTCAGGCGCGCTTCTTTTTTTTGGGGGAACCGACAGGTTACGCACGACAAACTAAAGTTCGTCGGACATTAAAAAAGTAGAGGCAGGCGACCCTCGCTATCGCCTGCCTCAATCTCAACTTGTCTCACCTTGTGAAGGGGGGCAAGTGAGGGCGGGAGTATAAGCGTCTCGGACAAATTTAGCAATGCTTCTTGCAACTAAATCTTTTGTATTTAATTACGGCAATTTAGCGCGATCGTGGGCCGTTAATTCCAGTGCTCGGCGCACCCTGCAGTTTGATTGGAAAACCGCTATAATGCTCACGAAAATACTAAAGAAATCAGGACGTACTAATGCCCAAGATCAGCGACATCCAGGAAACGCCAAATCCAAACGCGGTCAAGTTCATTCTGCGCGAGCCAGTCAGCAACGGTGTTGCACGCTCGTTCAGCTCATCCTCGCAGGCGGAAAACGATCCACTAGCCAAGTCTTTGTTTGACGTTGGTCACGTCGTATCTGTGTTCTACATGGATTCTATGGTGACGGTCGAGAAGGCTGATGAGGGTGACTGGGATGAACTCTTGCCGGCACTTGCTGTGCCCATTCGTGCGACTGAGTCAACAGGCCACTCTACCGCCGCTGCTGCGGCCGCTGCTGTCGGTGGTTCTCTTGCGGCGGTTGCGAGTGATGATCCGAGATTAATGAAGATTAATGAAATTTTGGATGAAAGAGTTCGACCTGCTCTGATGGGCGACGGCGGCTACCTTGAGGTTCTGGCATTAACCGATCACACGCTCAGTATTCGCTATCAAGGTGCTTGCGGAAGCTGCCCGAGCTCACTCACCGGCACCCTTATGGCGATTGAGGGAATGTTGAAACAGGAAGTAGATCCCGAACTTGAAGTGATCGCGGTCTAGGACGTTGGTCTTTGGTTTTTGATCTTAGGTCTTTGGCCTTTGGTCTTAGGTTTTGGTTAAAGTTGATCAGGGCCCATTTCAAAGGCCCAAGGCCAAAGTCCCAAGACCAAAATATCGAACACCAAACTTTCTGGAACCTCACTCCTTCTTCTGGCGTGTAAACCAACCGGCTATATCCATCCCGTATTGTCCGTCTATCAGAATGCTGGGAACGCAGGCGTCCTCGCCTGGCTTGTTCAAACACGAAACAAACTTGGGCACGAGCAGGTGAGAACTCTGAGCTCCCAGCACTTAACGGATTTTCTAAGGAGTCTCACTATGTTTCGTCGGCAACTGCTTGCTGTGAGCGTCGTCACGTTGTGCTTAACCTCAGTCTTCGGTCAGGCTCAATCCAACAAATCCAAAAGCACTAAGTCTGCAAACGTAGAAATGGAGGACGAAGCTGCGCAACGCCGCACGATCGCAATCCAGCTCGTGACCACCCTGGCTGATGAAGCTCGCTCGTTCAAGGATCAAACTCGGCGAGCTCGTGTTCAGGCACGCGCCGCAGATGTTCTTTGGGATACCGATTCTGATCGTTCACGTGAGTTGTTTCGTCGTGCCTGGGATGCTGCAGCGCTGGTCGATGAAGAAACAGCAAGGGCACGCTCCGAGGAACTCAAGAAGTCTGCCGGCGAACCCGTCGTTGTTCGCGGAGGTCCGGATCTGCGAACTGAGGTTCTACGGCTTGCAGCAAAACGCGACCGAAAACTTGGCGAAGAGTTCCTGAAGATGCTCGATGAAGCTACTCAGAAGGAACGCGACGAAGCAACGTCGGCGGCGCGCCGAAGTGCGCTCAATGATCAGTTAGGTGCATCCAAGCGTCTACAACTCGCTCGACGGCTCGTGCAAGATGGCGAAGTTGAACGCGCGATGGAATTTGCTGCGCCTGCTCTCGACAGGGTCAATATCGACGTAATCTTTTTTCTATCAGCCCTCCGCGAAAAAAATGCGCAAGCAGCTGACGGCGCCTTCAACAATCTGTTGGCGAGGGCCGCGGGCGATCCTTTGTCTGACGCCAACACTGTCTCCGGACTGTCTTCGTATGTGTTAAGCCCATTCTTGTATGTGACCTTTTCTGCCGACGGCGGTGCAAATCAAAGTCGTGGGCGAGGGCCGACGCCTGCACCCGATGTACCTCCTGTTCTGCGCACGAATTTTCTGCGAGTTGCCGCGCAAATTCTTATGCAGCCATCTCCGGCTCCAGAACAGGATCAGTCAAGCACCGGAAGACTTGGAAAGTATTTAGTTATCAAACGACTGCTTCCGGTCTACGAACAATATGATCCTGAACTCGCCTCCTCACTGAGAACGCAAATGACGGCGTTGACTTCGTATGTTCCGAACGAATTCCAACAAGGCCCAAACCGCGCGGTGACAGTTGGTTTACAGCCGGACTCAGTGGAAGGTGATCCCTACGAGCGCATGCAAGAGCGGCTCGACCATGCAGGCAACACAGACCTACGGGACGCCATTTATGCTGATTATGCAGTGGCGTTAACTGACAAGGGCGATCCGCGCGCGCGCGAATTAGTCGACAAGATCGAAAACGCCGAGATGCGGAAGAACGTGAAGGCCTACACTGATTTTCAGTTGACTCAATTAGCAGTGCGAAACAAGGACGTAACAGAAGTCACACGGCTTGCAAAGACTGGCGAGTTGACCAGCATCCAGAAAGTTTGGGCCTTTACAACTGCCGCTCGGTTCGCAGCTGTCTCCGAAAGATCTCGCGCGAGTGATCTATTGGACGAGGCGCTTAACGAGAGCCGCCGGATTAGCGGAAGTAATCCCGACAAGGCACGCGCGCTCACAGCAGTCGCTGCCGGATTCGGAGAAATTGATCGAGTCCGCAGTTGGGAAACCCTCAACGAGGTCATTAAGGCCGCGAACTCAGCTGACGCGTTTACTGGTGAAGACAGTCAAATCTCATCGCGTTTACAAACGCCGCAAATGGTTGTCGCGACCAGCGCAACTGCGGAAGATTTCGATCTGCTTTCTGTATTCCGCATTCTTTCGCGCGCTGATCTTCTTCGCGCGATACAGGTTGCAAAGGGATTCACGGGAGAAGCACCCCGCGCGGTTGCAACTCTGGCCATCGCCAGGTCTGTGCTGGAGAAACGACAACAATTGGCTTCCGGCGCAAACTGAAATATTGGTTTTGGTCTTTGGTTTTTGGTCTTGGGTCTTAGGCAAAACACATGTCGGCGAATTAGAACGGTGAGCGAAGCAACCGATTGACCTCGACCAACCAGACTAGGTTTCCCTCTATCTGCCGAGTAGTTGGTCGAGATCAATCGGTTGCTTCGCTCGCCATTCTAATTCGGCGGTCTTTTGCTCGACCGGGGAATCAGCGAAGGCCAAAGACCAAAGGTCTAAGACCTCTCACGAATAAATATTCATTGGCATCGTCAGTAGCGCCAGCGGATCGTCAACATTCAAAGCCTCTCGTACATAGAACGGTTCACCGGCCTTCACACCAATCAAAGAACCGAAGTACTCCATTCTTGACTGAATCTCTTCGAGAAAACCATGCTTGCTAATCCGGGTTGCGGGTTCGCTTGACTGCTCACTGTAAAACTGCGAGCCGTAAGCCCTGATGGCCTGCATCTTCTCGTCGACGAAATCACTGACATCGACAATGAATGACGGGACGATTCGTCGCGAGAAGAGTGAGTGCATGATCGCCGGCATTGGAACGGCAGCGAGGCCTGCTTCTTCGTCGTAGCGAACCATCGTCGCAAGTCGTGCTGCCTGACGAACAATTATGGATGTGCTTGCGTGATCGGGGTGCGGATCGTCTTCGTGCGTCGTAATCAATACCTTCGGTCTGTGTTTACGAATAACGCGAACGAGTGCTGTGCGGGCAGTCTCGCTCGGCCAAACGTGCCCGTCCGGTTGTTCGAGGTTTAGTCGTGCATCGAGCTTGAGGATACGCGCGGCTTCGAGTGCTTCACTCGCCCTGATCTCAGGTGTACCTCGGGTACCCATCTCGCCTTTGGTTACATCACAAACACCGGTTCGATATCCGAAGGACTTCAGTTTCAGCAGTGTTCCGGAGACCGATAATTCAGCGTCGTCTGGATGGGAAAAAACTGCAAGCACATCCACATTGCTTTGATTCGTCGTCATTGTTTGAGATTTAGCTTAACCAGGGGCGTTGGTCAAGTCATTGTTGATTTCAGTCGTGCCCTAATTTGGAATGGGCATGAATTAGAACGGCGAGCGAAGCGACCGATTACCTATGATATTCGTACGTTTCAAGGTTGGTGAGGTCAATCGGTCGCTTCGCTCACCGTTCTAATTCTGTTGGGCCGATTCCAAATTAAGGCCCCACCTTGATTTCGGCAGCGATCGATCTTCTAAGTCTCAGCAGGCGTTTCGTGTGATTCGTGGTATTTCGTGGATCGTGCTTTCCGAAACCTCAACAAAAACGATCCACTAATCGACACGAAACATTCCGGTCCGGCCTTGGGCTTTTGACCTTTTGTGTTTGGGCTCAAGACGTACCACCGGATTGCTGCCGAGCAGATATAATTGCATCGGAAACAAATTAAAGGTTAAGCGAAAGACCCAAAGACCTAAGGCCCAAAGCCAAGGCCGAGATTCAGTACGCATGAAGCTCACAGTTCTTGGTTCCGGAACTTCCGTCCCGCATCCGCGGCGTGCTAGCCCGGGCTTTTGGCTGGATGCGAAGGATCAGAAAGTGTTGCTTGATATCGGCCCCGACATTCCGCATCGCATGGCAGAAGAAGAACTCGATTGGCCCGATATCGATGCAATTTGGATAAGTCATTTTCATTTGGATCACTTCGGCGGTCTTCCACCGTTTCTCTTTTCAATGCGCTGGGCACCCCAGGTGGCTGATCGAACCAAACCACTTCGAATAATTGGACCCACTGGTTTGGACAACCTTCTGAAGACGATCAATGATGCGAATAACTATAGGCTGTTCACTCAACGATTTCCTGTTGAAGTGACTGAGATCAAACCAGAGGAACAGTTTGAGTTTGTGGGAGGTCTAATGGCGCAAACGATGAAGACCCCGCATACAAAAGAGAGCCTGGCACTCCGTTTGACATGTTCCGACGGAAAGCGATTCGTCTACACTAGCGATACGGGATTTACTGAAGAACTTGGCGAGTTTGGAAAGGAAGCGGATGTGCTTCTGATGGAATGTTCTTTCAGAAGAAATAAACCTTTGCAGACGCATCTCGAGCTGACCGAAGCAATGGGTCTGGCGAAAAAGTGTGATCCCGGCAAACTCGTGCTAACTCATCTCTACCCTGAATGGGATGAGTTTGATGTGGTCGCTGAATCAAACAGATATTGGCAAGGCGAAGTGATCGAGGCGAAGGACGGGTTGGTAGTAACGATCTAGGAGGGTAGCTATATGTGTTTAGCAGTTGTAGCAATGCTTCTTGTTTTTGCTTCAATCACTCCAACACAGGACAAAGGCTCCGGCAATGAACGCGATCGAGACGCGCATGTCAAAGAGAATTCGACTTTGTTTGAATCCGGTGAGGCCAGCAAACTGCGCACTCCACCCCCTTCGGGTGAGTTTCGCGTTGTGTCTTACAACATCCGTTGGCGCAGTGGCGACGATCTTAAGGAGCTCATTCAATTGTTTCGCGAGGATGCTGAAATCGGGAATGCGACCGTCCTTGCGCTTCAGGAAGTCGATCGAAACAAGAAGCGCAGCGGAAAGACAAATACCGCCAAGCTACTCGCTGATGAGTTAGGTCTTTATTACGCCTGGGCAGCACCTCCTACCGCAAAACCAAATGAGGAGGAAGAAACTGGAGTTGCGCTTCTGAGCGTGCATCCACTAACGAAGATCCACCGTATCGTGCTGCCTAACGAAGGTCCGAATCATCGGAGGCGAGTCGCGCTTGGGGCGTCGATTCAAATGGGCAACCTGGAGGTCCGAGTCTATTCCGCTCATGCGGAAACCCGCATATCGATGGAAAAGAAGCTCGAACAAATGAATGCACTTCTCCTCGACCTAAAAGAGCATGCACCAAATTCACCCGCTGTGATTATGGGTGATCTAAACACCTGGCAACCGGATGCCGCACGCAAGACGATTAAGTTGTTTACGGATGCGGGTTTGACCACACCATTTGGCAGTCAAAAAACTTTCTTGAGGAAGATCTTCTTCGTGCCTATAGATCTGAGACTCGATTGGATTTGGCTTCGAGGACTTGAACCGATTGGTTTTGGAATCGATCGCAAGATCACAATTTCGGATCATTTTCCGTTGTGGGCCACGCTTAAGACCAGCCCCAGATGAACACAGATTTGACGAATCATTTCTGATGCAATAATCTGATGGACCACGGAACCTAATCACACAAATCTAATATTCAGGAGCGAACTTTCGGCGTGCAGTGCGGGAACTGTAAACGACATGCGAGCTGGTCGCGAACTCGCTGCCCGGCGTGTCAAACTAAAATGCCGGGCTGGTACGTCACGACTACCCTTCTCGTGATCATTGCAATATATCTTGCATTTGTGATGCTGGAGCATATCTTCTAGCTATCTGACGCCCCATTCCCACAAACCATAAGCGATCTTTTTGTCGAGTGGTTTTCCTGCCTGCTTTAAGCTCAAGGCGATCTGACCACGATGATGAGATTCGTGTGAAATCAAGTACCCGAGAAAAGCCGCCGCATGTGGTTTGAAGCCTTTTATCTTTCCCTCGCCCTCGAGACTAGTCTCAAGTAATGTCGCAACCGCTTTGCCGGAGTTGACTAACGACGATTTAAGTACCGTTTTGTCGTGCGCTGCTTCCCCTTCAATTTTTTGCTGCCCCTTCAACAATTCGGGCGCCGCTGACTTTAACCACATCAGTCGCACATTGTGGATGTGAGCGAACTGCTCGCCAACACTGCGACCCTTCGAAGCTGAATGGCTGGCAATCGAGCTCTTATCGATCGCGTCCAGGAGGTAAAGGTTTATGCGGTTGTGGATGTTCCAGGTGTCGACTAGTTGATTTGGCATCGGATTCCTCGGAATAGGATATATAGGAATTATTGGACCAATTTTTAGTCGTGCACGCTCACCACAATACTATTCACATTCAGCGAATTTCCGGTCGCCTTTTGTAAATCAGCAATGGCCTTATTCAAATCTGTTTGAGCCTTCAACTCCGATCCCTTTGCGGTAGTTAACGCGTTCTGTCGCTCGAGCACGAGAAACACAGTCGATTGACCAGCATCCAGTTTTCTTTGTTCACTGGAAAACTGTTGTTCGTTCAGCTCTCTCGTCGCTACGGCCGCACGCAATCTCGTTTCGGCGCTCCGTACAGACTGCAAAGCATTGCGAACTTCGACCTGAATCGTTTGTTGCAGCTGCTCACGTTGCGTGGCAAGACGTTGACCCTCCACAAGCGATCGTCCAAGTTGAGCCTCTGCCGTTCGGTTTCGCAAAGGAAGGTTGATTTGAACTCCTACCTTAAAATTGTTGTACCGGTTCGCCAGAAGGTTTTCGACCGACTGTGCATAAGAACCCAGAAGATTCGGCGAGAAGGTGGTTGCTGGTACCAGGGGAAGTGGATCTAAATGCTCACGTCTCGAGAGTTCATCGACCCGATCTCTTAGCGCCTGACTTGATGCTGTAAACGGATTCACGCCAGAGACTGCTTGCGAGCCTGCCAAACCAGTAGAACCATAAGAGCCGACGAGATCGATCGCAGGTTTCGTTTGGTCCTTATAAAACCGTTGATCGATCTGATTGATCTGACTCAAAACTTCCGATTGCTGAAGCTCGGGCCGATTCTCGACTGCCGTCTTTAGCGCGTCTGTCAGCGAAACATCCGGCACAGTTAGATCTACCGAATCGGTTGGAACGATTGAATCGGCCCAGATGTCTGCCACGTGGTCCTTCGCAATTAAATTCTTCAGCGTGTTCTCAAATCGCGTGATATCCTCCAGCGCCGTGAAGACACCTTGCTCGTACGTGGTTATCTGCGATTCGGAAGAAACCAGATCAATCGGGGCAAGTTGACCTTCATTCACAAGCCGGCGATTGTGTTCGAGTTGAGTTTTGGCTACTGCCACCGCATCTCTTTGAACCTGCAAACTGCGTAAGGCAAAAACAAGATCCCAATATGCCCGCTGCACATTCGTAATTGTTTCGATAGCGCGCTGGCGAAATTGTGAATCAGTTAACGAAAGGTTCTTCTTCCCAATCTCGATTTGACGTCTCGCACTGTCAAACTTCAATCCACGCATCAAGGGCTGTGTGTAGTTAAACGTGATAGAACTTGGATACTGTGGATTGAGTGCCGCAAATGAATTGTTGGTTGTAAGTCTTACAGAAGAGAAGTCAAAGTGATAGCTACCTCCCATCTTCGACAAACCTTCCATTCGCGCGCTTCCGGTGTAATCATCTTGCGTAATTGCGCCGTTCTGGCCACCACTCAGGAAGTTTGAGATGGGAGTCTTGATCCGCTCGTAAAATGCTGTCGTGTTGATCTTTGGATCGTAAAGTCCGTGAGCGCCTAACAGATCAAACTCGGCAATCTTTACGTTTTGACGCGCGACCTCAATGTCCTTGTTGTTTTCGAGCGCCATCGACAACGCTTCACGCAACGAGAGCGGGTGTTGACGATCCATGTCAACGCCTACACGTCTCAATTCCGGTAAAGGCTTATGCTGACCGCGATAGTCCGGTGCAATTGAAGGAATTTGAAGTTGCTTCAAGTCATCAGGCGCCGGTGATGGCGTTCCTTCCTGCGCTTGAGCAGCGTTGACACTAAACAGCGCCAATATAATCAGAAGGATCCGCGCACAGACAATCGCGTTTCGTTTTGAATTTGATTGATGCATGTGATCTCTTTAATGCTTTGAAATTGATCCTATGACTGATGCAGTTGCGCTGACTGCTCGACGTCTGACCCTTCCAAAGAGTCGATGGAAAAGGGTGTTGATTTGACTCCACACATGACTCCTGGCGAGATCGTCGAACAACGAATAGAAAACGGGAACGGCAACCAGTGTTAACAACAAACAGAGTGACTGACCACCGACGACCAGCACGCCAATAGACCGATTAGTTCCAGAACCAGGACCGGAAGAAATTGTTAGTGGCAACATGCCGGCAACCAGCGCGATTGTTGTCATGAGAATTGGACGTAAGCGATCTCGGTTGGCACGGATAATTGCTTCGAGTCGTTCCATGCCTCGTTCGCGCAACTGGTTGGTGTGATCTATTTGAAGAATGGCGTTCTTCTTAACAACGCCGAATAGGAGCAGCAAACCAAGTCCAGAGAAAATGTTCACCGTCTGGCCAGTCATTAACAACGACACGATGCCAAACGGAATTGCGAGCGGCAGAGTCAACAGAATCGTAATGGGGTGAATGAATGATTCAAACTGCGCAGCCAGGACCATGTACATGAAAATGAACGACAGTATGAAAGCCAGCATGAAATAGTAGCCGGCACGTCCAAGCTCCTTCGATCGACCCGCCAATCCAGTGTGATAAGCCGGATCCAGATTTATGCCCTTCGCAAACTCATTCATCTTCTGGATAACTGCAGCCTGCGAACCACCTGGCTTCACGTTCGCAAGTAACGTCACTTGTCGCTGACGATTTAAGCGATCAATGGCTGATGGACCAGTTCCCTCTTCGAAGTGAACGAGATTATCGAGGCTTACCCATCCGATTTTGGAAGATGAAACGATCATCTTCTGTAGGCCCTGGATGCTTGTCCGGTATTCACCGGCGGCGCGAACTCTTACATCGTATTGATCCGTGCCGGCGTTGAAAGTTGAGACTTTCTGACCGGCAACGAGAGTATTCAGCGCCTGTGCGATGTCGCCCACTCTGACTCCGAGATCTGCGGCACGCTGGCGATCGATGACGACACGAACCTCAGGCTTTCCGGTTATCAACGTTGAATCGACGTCGACGACATCTGGAATGGTTTTTAACTTCGCCAGTAAGGCATCTGAGTATTGCGTTAGCTTCGTGAGATCTGGTCCTCCGATAACGTATTGAATGTCTGCATTTCGAAAACCGCCCCCCGAGATTGCTGCAACCTGCTGAACGCTGGTGCGCAACTGGCCCTGATACTGCTTGATATAGTTCGCTAAAACCTCAGAGCGCGCCTGAGTCATCAGTTGTTGCTGCGTCACTCTCCGTTCCTCAATTGGAGTTAGCTTCACATATATTGAGGCAACATTGACCTGTTCCTGCTGACCACCTCCAATTGTCGTAAGCGTGTCAGTAACGCCTGGCAGCTTTCGTAGATCAGTGCTGATCCGTTCGGCCAGTGTTGATGTGGCTGCTAGCGTTGATCCCTCGGGCGCGCGCACAGTGATCTCGAACTGCGCCTGATCGTCGACCGGCAGGAAGTTCTTACCGACAAACATGAACAACGGAATAATGCTGATGATCACAAGCAGGCATGCGAGCACTACGACCCAACGATGCGCCATCGACCAGGTCAGCAATTTCGTGTAGGTTCGATCGATTGGACGATAGAAGCGAGATTCTTTGGAGCCATGGTCGGCTGGTTCGGTGTGTTTCTCGAAAGTTCTTTCACGATCGTCGTCGCTTCGTTTGATCAAACGAGCCGCAAGCATTGGGGTCAATGTGAATGACACCAGCAGCGAGACTGCAATTGCGAACGACGAAGTCAAACCAAATGACGACATGAACCGGCCAACGATGCCACCCATGAATCCAACGGGGAGAAATACAGCGAGAAGCGACAATGTCGTCGCCATAACCGCTAAGCCAATTTCTTTAGTGCCGTCGATAGCCGCCTGGAATGGTGGAACACCTTTTTCTTCAACGAATCTGAAGATGTTTTCCAAAACGACTATGGCGTCGTCGATAACAATGCCGACCATCAAAGTCAAAGCGAGCATAGTGATCTGGTTCAGCGTGAAGCCCATCGCCGCCATCAGACCAAATGTGGCAATCAATGAAGTCGGAATCGCCAAACCGGCGATTACTGTTGAGCGAAAACTCCACAGGAAAATAAAAACAACGATCGCTGCCAGAATGCTGCCCTCGATTAAGTGCGTTTGGATGGCCTCGATCGACGCCTTAATAAAGATAGATTGATCGCCCACCACCTCCGTTTTGAAGCCAGGAGGCAGCGTTGCCGCGATCTCTTTGAGTCGTTCCTTCACTGCATCGGCAATTGCAACTGTGTTTTGACCAGACTGTTTGGAAACAACCAAAGTAACCGCAGGCAATCCATTTAAGCGCGCTTCTGTTCGAGGTTCTTCGGCGCCGTCTTCAGCGTAACCAACGTCGCTTAGTTTGACTGAATAGGTCCCTCTATTCGCTACAACGAGATCATTGAACTGAGCCGGTTCTACGATTCGACCCATCGTTCGCACAGTTAGTTCGCGCGCACCCTCATCGACCCGACCGCCAGGCAACTCAAGATTTTGAGCGCGGACCGCGTCGGCGACTTGTGAGACAGTGACGTTGAAAGCTCGTAGCTTGTCCGGGTCAACCCAAATCTCGATTTCACGCGTACGTCCACCGATGATTTGCACATCGCCCACACCATTGATTGATTCGATCTGCTGTTTGATCCTTTTGTCAGCAATATCTGTAACTTCACGCAATGAGCGAGGAGCGGAAACAGCAAGGCGGACAACAGGAGCCGCATCCGTATCCAACTTTTGAACTATTGGTTGATCGGCTGTAACAGGTAAGTCGTTGACAATCAGGTCAACTTTGTTTCGCACTTCCTCGGCTGCGACATCTGGATTCTTTTCGAGTAAGAAAGTGATGAAGACCTGCGAAACACCTTCAACGGACGTTGAACGCAGTTCGTCGATACCGGAAATCGTATTGACTGCGCCTTCGACCTTGTCAGTGATTTCAGTTTCGATCTCCTGAGGTGATGCCCCTCGGTTAACGACAGTTACCGTGATGGTCGGCAGATCGATCTTCGGAAAAAGATCGACACCCAGCGACTTGTAGGAAAACAATCCAACGACGGTGAGGCTCAAAATAAGCATCGTCGCAAAAACCGGACGGCGTACGCAGATTTCAGCTAGTTTTTGCATCGTGAAAAATGGCCTTTGGTTTTTGGTCTTTGGTTTTCGAACCTTCTGCAGGCTGGTTGGATCTCAAAGACCAAAGACCCAAGGCCAAAGACCTAACCCCGCACCGGAATTCCATCAGCTAATTGCTCAAGATTGCTTGTCGCGACCTTCTCATCGGCGGCAACACCCGACTTCAGCTGGATCAGATCGCCTTCGGTGACACCAAGCTGCACCAGGCGCTGCTCGGCGTGGCCGTCTTTAATCACAAAAACTCGACTCACGCCTGCATCGGTCGTGACAGCTTTCGCGGGAACCAATACAGCCGGGACAGGTCTTGGCTGCAGAATACGTACAGTTGCGAACTGTCCCGGCTTTAGGGCACCGCTGGAGTTATCGATCTCCGCCTCAACAGTTAATGTTCGTGAATTCGCTGTAACACTGGGAGCAATGCGAGCTATGTGGCCACTGAAACTCTTATCCGGCCACGCGCTCGTGGTTGCAGAGACACTTTGTCCGACATGTACTTCAGGGATCGCTTGTTCAGGAATGTCGATCCGAACGCGAAGCGGATTGGTTCGAACGATCGTCGCTACTTTCTGCGTTGGTGAAACGTATTCACCCAAATCAGCTGTGCGTTCTGAAACAAAACCGTCGATGGGTGCGGGAATTACTGCGTAAGAAAGACTCTTTCGTGCGAGTGCCAGTTGGGCTTCGGCGTTTGCGACGTTAGTGCGCGCGACCTCCACGGCCGCGTAGTTCTGTCTGGCCTGGGCTACCGCCGAATCGTACTGCTCCTTGAGTTGGTCGCGCTGTGCTCGCTGCTGATCGTAAAAGGATCGGGAAACGTCACCCGACTCGATGAGTTTCTCGGCTCGCTTGAGATTTTTCTCCGCAAGATCATAAGCGACCTTTGCTGCTGCAACCTCAGCCACCCGCGTGGGTTCAAATGATTGCCCACTGCGCAAACCAATCTTTTCTTCCGCTTGCCTTACTGCAGCTTTAGCTTGTTCGACCTGGGCCTGCGCTTGATTAACTCGGAGCTTCAACTCCGCGTCGTCTAATTTGACCAACATTTGTCCGCGTCTTACTGCACTCCCGATATCAACCCCAACTTCCACGACTTTTCCGGAGGTTTGCGGTGCTACATCGGTCTGCTCATCGCCCGCCAAACTTCCAGTGGCTTCAACAAACTCCGGCAAGTCGCGCCGGATTGCTGCGGCCGTTGTTACATCGACGACTTTAGGTGTCGCCGTGGTTTCTTCCTTCCGGACATTCGCTTTTGAACCACCGCATGACTCGATGACTCCGACAACCACGGCCAGGAGAACAATCAGTAGCGCAGGTTTTAACTGTGCGGGGAATCGCATTATTTTCGGTATTCCTTGAACTGGTTACTGAACTATTGTTTGGTTGAACGGCGCGTTGCCGTCTCCGATTTCGACACCTGATTGGTTATTCCCCTGAGTAGGATATCGGTGAAGTGTTTAGCGGCGCTCTCGTTGGATATGTTCAACAAGCGTCGCTTCGGATCCCAAAGGTTGTTGTTCAAAGAATGGTGCATGACCATACCAATGAAGGCACGGACAACAATCGCAGGATCCATTTCGACGAACACACCATCACGCTGCCTTTGACGTATATAGCCACCCAGGAATTCGTAAACGCGAAGTACGAACTGGTCGAAAAACATTTGGGCGAGTTCGTGCTTCTCCAGAGCTGAATGTAAAAGAAGCCTTTGAAATGCCGGGTCGTCCTCGTGATGCTGAAGCGCGCCGAGGGCAAGTCCTTCAAACACGCCACGGTCGTCTTTGTTACTGATAGCGTCAGCAACCATTTCGGCCGGTTCAAACTTGCCCCCTGAGGAACAGGCCTTATGGTCAAGAATCGCGGCGTAAAGTTCTTCTTTCGTCGCGAAGTGGCGGAATACCATTGCCTCCGAAACGCCGGCTGCCTGGGCAATTTCCCTGGTTGTCGTGCCTTGAAAACCTCTTTCCGAGAAGATTCCCATGGCAACAGCGACGATTTGATGGCGACGCTCTTCGCCAGCCATCCGCGCTCCCGACCCGTTCACCGCAACTGTAATTTGTTTACTCAATCGTCAACCCTTCACTAGTAAAGTAAGTACTTACTTACCACCCGCAAAAGGGGGCTGTCAAGGAGGGACCCTTGGTATGGGCGAGGCCTGTTGGTGCTGGGAGCGCAGGCGTCCCTGCCTGCCCGCATTGCCTATCGTTGCCTCTGTTGGTCGCACAGCAGGCGTCCCCGCCCCACATTGCCTATCGTGGCCCGGGTTGTTAACACAGCAGGCGGGGACCGCCTGCGCTCCCAGTACGAAAAGGCCTCGAAAATTGTACTGATAGCGATCTTGCTTTGATGCGCTTGTATTTTTTCACAACAAGAACTCCCCGTTGATCGTTTCAACATTCGAGAGATACGCCGATTTTGGCGTTACCAAACGCAACGCGGAGTCGGCACGTTTATTGCTGAGAGTTTTACAAAGGTTCTACATCGAAAAGAGGAGACTCGAAATGCCAGACAATGGAAGCATCAACGAAAGCACAACAGGAACCAGCACCGCCGGAGCCGCTACTGCCCTTTCGCAAACTGCGCAAGATTATGGTCAGAAGATCTCTGACGTGGCTTCGCAAGCTAAGGACTACATGAGTGAAAAAGTTTCAGTAGTCGGCGAAAAGATTAAAGACTTGCAGAACGCCGATCTTGGAGAGTTAGCCGAGAACGCGAAAGAATATGCCCGGAAGAAGCCAGGTCAGGCACTCCTGATCTCGGCCGGTGTCGGCCTTTTGTTAGGTCTAATCATTCGCGGGCGAAAATGATTGAGACGAATTTTTCAAACGAGGGGGAACGATCATGGCGGCTACCAAGGCAGCATTGGTTAAGACAAATGACGTGAATTCGCGAAGCGAGCTTGAACAACTTCCAAACTTGTTCAGCAGACTCGGCGACGACGTGATGCAACTACTGAATTCGCAGCTTGCATTATTGAAAGTCGAACTGAAAGAGGAGGCGAACACGTTTGCGCGGGGGGCGATCATGATTGCCGTTGGAGCCGCCATAGGTGGGATTGGTTTCGCGTTGCTCAATGTCGCAGTTGCTTTAGGCGTCTCAACGTTGTTTGCGCGAGCGAATCTCAGTCAGCCGGCAAGTTACGCATTAGGCTTTGTAGCAACTGGTGTGTTTTACCTGCTCGTTGGCGGCATCTTGATAGCACTCATGAAAGGACGCCTTGCCAAACAGCAGTTGGTTCCTGAAAGGACAGTCGCTGAACTAAGAAAGGATAAGCAATGGCTGAAGAACGAACTCTAGGGTTGGCTCGGGCACAGGAAACTTCTTCTGCTGAGGACCCTTCGAAGGAGGAACTTCAGCGAAGGATGAATCAGGCCCGCGATTCAATTTCAAATACAGTCACAGAAATAAAGGAAACGGTGGCAAATCAAGTGCAGGCAGTAAAAGACACACTGGATTGGCGCGAGCAGTTTAAGAAACGACCGGTCGCGTGGAGTGTTGGGGCGGTCGGTGTTGGGTTTGTGGTGGGCTACAGTTTAGCTGCGGTCGTGAAGGGAGACGGTGGTGAAGGCGACACGCTCGACTTTTACACACCCCAATCACGGAGCTACGCCGCACAGCCGATAACGGGAGCGGCAACGCTTGAGCAAAACGCTTCGGTGCAGGCGGCAGATAACGGCCATGATGAAGGACCGAGTCTGTTTCAAAAACTGACTCATACGCCGGCGTTTGGTCGGGTGAAGGCCGAGGCAAGCAGTGTCGGTGACGCAATCGTTCAGGAACTTGGGAAAACGGCCAAGACACTAATACTGCCCGCGTTGATGACATCGCTTAGAAATTTTCTTGGCGATTACTTGCCCAAGGGATCCACAACACAAGATCGGTTATCGACGATGGGCAATCAGTCATCACAGACAAGAAGTGAAACGAAGTCATCTTATCAACCCACGCTCGAACACAAGTGAACTTCTTTTGAACTCAGGCGGGTCGCATCCGATGCAGATCGGATGCGACCCCCGTTTTTCGGCAACACATTGACTAAACAACCGTTGCCTACCTAAACTTCGCTCGTTCTTCATCCTTCACTATTAAAAGGACTGCACCATGCAGACCTCCTCCTTCTACGCGCCAGTAGGCACCAAGCGTCTGATCGTATTCATTTGGTTACTCGGCATCGTGTTGTTTGCTGACTCAATCGCTGCGGCAACCGGAGTCCAGGGTCAGGAAGATCCTGAACGCAAACGAGCATTTCAAGTTTTTAGAGACGGAAACTATGCGGAAGCGGTTGGTCTCTTTGAAAAACTCGAAAAGGTATATCCGGAAGATCCGCAAGTCCTGGAGACGTACGGCTTCTTGTTGTTCACCCAAACCGTCAACATAAAGGATCTCGGTGTACGCAAGGATGCGCGAAGACGAGCTCGCGAAGTAATGTTGAGAGCAAAGAAAGCGGGCGCAGACACTCCTTTGCTTAATAATCTGATTGATTCGATAGCAATAGACGGTGGTGGCGACGTTGCGTTTTCAACTAAGAAAGAAGTAGATGAAGCCATTCGTGAAGGAGAGGCAGCATTCGCGAATGCCGACTATTTGAAAGCCATCGACCTGTATCAACGTGCGCTGCTCCTGGATCCCAAGTGCTATGAAGCAGCATTGTTCACGGGCGATGTGTACTTCAAACAAGATCAGCAGGCGAAAGCGGGCGAGTGGTTTGCGCGGGCAGTAGCGATCGATCCCAATCGGGAAACAGCTTATCGTTACTGGGGCGACGCGCTTATGAAACAGGGCCGGCTAACTCATGCCGGCGAGAAGTTTGTCGAGGCCTACATCGCAGAACCTTACAATCGATTATCAAGATCTGCGCTTATAAGCTGGGGCGAAAGAGTCAATGTGCCCCTTGCCCATCCGAAAGTGGATATTCCGACAAGCGTTACACCGCAGCAGAACGGGAACCTCACTGTCAACATCGATCCAAACGCACTCAAGAATGACGACAAAAGTGGTTCGGGTGCAGCCTGGGTAACATACGGACTTATACGTGCAAGTTGGCCGTCAGGTGAGTTTGCAAAACAATATCCTAGTGAAAAGACTTACCGGCACAGTATGAAGGAAGAAATAGCTGCCATTCGCGCCGCATTAAAAGTATTGTCGGAGACAAAGAACGCCGATCCCCAAAAGACTGATCCTTCACTAAAAACTTTGGCGAAACTCGACAAGGAAGGATTGCTGGAGGCTTATGTTCTTCTCGCTATGCCCGACAACGGCATCGCACAGGACTTTGCAGCGTATCGAGCTGATAACGTTGAAAAGCTCCGACGGTATGTAGTGGATTATGTGTTGACTGGTGGGACCGGCAAAAACTAACGGCCACGGATAAAACAAATGACACAGATTAGTTTTTCCGATCTGTGAGATCTGTGTTTATCTGTGGCCGTTTCTTTGTTCGAGGTCTTTCTACTTCGCTCCCGGCGCTGGTTTTCGCGGCAGCTTTTCGTCTCGCATCGCAGTGTTGTAAACAAACGCTGCCATGATCGTTGCTGCCTGCTTCATATCGTCGCCCTGGATTCGATCAAAAACATCCTGATTTGAATGATGAGTTCTCGTGTCGTATTCGATCTCATCTTGAATGAACTGGAAACCCGGTAGTCCGATGCGATCAAACGATAGGTGATCGGTTCCTCCGGTGTTGGAGATCGATAAAGTCGTGGCTCCCATATCCTTGAATGGAGCAAGCCAGTCGCGGAAGAGCGGACGAATGGCTTCATTACCCTGAAGATAAACTCCGCGGATCTTCCCGGTGCCGTTATCAAGATTGAAGTAACCACTGAGTTTTTCCCAATCAGCCTTTTTCACAAGAACCATTGGTGCGTTGTTTTGTCCTGGAGGAGCATTGTTCGCCCCCGCTCCGTTTCCGGTCCCCGTTCCTGATCCATTTCCAGAGCCGCTGCTGACTGATGATGTGGCTGCCGGCTGGAGGCTGCCGAAATGTTCCGTGACGTAATTACGTGAGCCTAACAGTCCCTCTTCCTCGCCACTCCATAATGCGATGCGAATGGTTCGTCGCGGCTTCAGCCCAAGTGCCTGAATTATCCTGACCGCCTCCATCGCAACTGAAACACCTGCGCCATTATCTGTAGCGCCGGTTCCCGAATGCCACGAATCCATGTGACCACCAAGCATTACGATCTCGTCCTTGAGATCCGTACCTGGAATCTCAGCCACTGTGTTGTAGCTCATCAGGTCGTCGTCCTTGAAAGCTACCGCGAGATCGACGGTCATTTTTACCGGTTCGCCGGCTTGAAGCATCCGAACGATGCGATTGTATTGCTCGATCGCAAGCACCAGTTGAGGTGTTACTTTGGGCGCACTTTTATCGTAGACGGGTATTCCACCGCCAAACGGAGGCGCCGGCGTGTTTGGGTCCCTTGGAGTCGCTGGCACCGATGCAGATTGGACGAAGATTGTTCCGCCATCGCCGCGACTCGGATCGATGAGCAACGCAGCGTTCTCCTGTTGGAAGAATCGGAGTTTGGCATTGGTGAACTCGAATGCTGCTCGGTTAGCGCCGCCAAAGTTACCGCGGTTGTTACCACCCGCGCGCGGTTCCGGCGCATCCGCAAGGGCGAGCAGAGCTTTTTCATCGAGTCGCTTTCCTTGTGCGTCGAAGTGTGCAGGAACTTCCCGCATCGGCGCGGTAAGAACGATCTTCCCATTAAGCTTGCCCTTGTACTTATCGAGGTCGGCTTCGGTTTTGGCATCGATGTAAATAACGTCGGACGTAATCGGTGCTGCCAAACCAGGAGACCAGGCCTTGGGATACGCAATCAACGGTATCGCTTGCGGCTCGATGACTTGAGCTGAAAATCTTTTTAGGCTCCAACCGCGCCCGAATGGTCCCCATGCTTCAAGATGCGCATTTTGTAATCCCCATTTCGTTAGTTGATCACGTGTCCATTCGTTTGCTCGTTTCATGTTCGGCGAAGCAGTAAGACGAGGCCCGATCACATCGCTGAGATAGCTGAGAGTCTGCATGACCTGCGAACGATTAATTCCTTCGTCTTTAATCTTCTGAATTGGATCGTTCGGGTCAGGCTGAGGTTGTGGTGTCGCTCCGGCCGGATTCTGCGCCAGGAGTGTTACCGGCGAGGCAAGTAGGATGATTAGCAGCACGACTGCTGAACAACGCCGTAGTGGCATGGTGGTTCTCCTCAAGTTTTATGTTTGACCGCTTGGATAAGAATCCAGTGGAATGGATTGGAAGGCTAATACTGCAACGGTCGGGAGGATGGTTGCAAGTCGGAAGTGCTTAAGAACCAGGATTATTTTCCATATATCATTTGACATTTCCCAGTTCCCATTTTTTAAGAAGTGCCGATGCACCTTAAAAATGGCAATTGAAATATGTCAAATGATATATGGAAAATAAGCCTGCTCTCGCTTGAGGGTTTACCGTGCTGAATCGCGAATGGGTGGCTTTGGCTTAACAATAACTTTTGCGGCTTCATCGGATCGATATCCGCAATCTTCATTAGCACAATATCTAAACGTTCCGGCCTTCTTTGTGGTCTTCTCAAGGAGAAATGGTGCGTTGCATTGCGGACATGTTTCCAAAACTGGTCTGTCCCAGTAAACGATGTTGCACTTCGGATATTCCGAACACCCGTAGAATGCTTTACCACGTCGCGATTTCTTAACGACGATCTCACCTTTACAGCCGGGACGAGGACACGACACTCCGACCGTTTCCTGCTTGATGTATTTGCACTTTGGATAATTCGAACAGGATACGAACTCACCAAATCTGCCGACGCGTTTTACCAACTGGGCGCCATCGACTGGGCACTTCTCATCCAAAGGAACCGGAGGTGGCGCTGCGACGCCACTCTTACCAATCTTTCTGATATTTCGACACTCGGGATAACCAGTGCAACCCAGGAAGGGACCAAAGCGTCCTCGCTTCATCTGCATTGGCTTGCCACACAACTCACAAGCTTCTGGCTCCGTCTCCTCGCTTGCTGTCGCAGTGACTTCCGCGCCGTTGCCATCAGAACTTGCAGGTGTTTCGGCATCACGCGTTGCATCGCAATTCAAGCACTTCAGATAAGGACCAAAGCGGCCCCACTTTTGAACCATTCCTGGTGTGTTGCACTTCAAACAAACTTCATCGGTGGGAACGTTCTTTTCCTTTATCTCCTTTATGTAATCTTTGAACTTATCAAGATCGCCCTCAAACTTGTCGTAGAACTCACGCAGAGCCTTCGTCCATTTGATCTTGCCTTCCTCGATATCGTCGAGCTCTTCCTCCATCCGCGCGGTGTAACTTTCATTAAACAGATCATCAAACCCGCCATCGATAAGCAGGTCATTAACAGTTTTGCCGAGCGCAGTTGGATGAAAGCGTGACTGAATCTTTTCGACGTACTCACGTTCCTGAATCGTCGACATGATCGCCGCGTAAGTCGAAGGACGGCCGATGCCCTTTTCTTCTAGTGCTTTTACCAGCGTAGCTTCAGTGTAGCGCGGGGGAGGTTCGGTGAAATGCTGGTCCGGCGTCACTGAATTAAGCGTTAAAGTTTCGCCTTTCTGAACCTGTGGCAGACTCCGTTCCTCTTCATCGTCTTCAGCCTTTTCGTCACGTCCTTCCTGATAAATCTTCAGAAAGCCGTCAAACTTCTGAACGGACCCAGTTGCTCTAAACAGCAGACGACCTGCCTCAATATCGATCGTAGTTTGATCAAAGATTGCAGATGTCATTTGCGACGCGACAAACCGCTGCCAGATCAAACGATACAGTTTCAACTCTTCAGGCTTGAGATATTTGGCGAGTGAGTCGGGAGTTCGGCCAACTTCAGTCGGTCGAATCGCTTCGTGCGCGTCCTGGGCATCTTTCTTTGAACGATAGTGAACCGCGTTCGCAGGCAAATAGTCTTTGCCGTACTGTTTCGTGATCAGGTCGCGAACTTCATTCAATGCTGCATCGGAAACTCTCGTCGAATCCGTACGCATATAAGTGATCAGACCGACGGAGCCTTCGTCGCCAAGTTCGACACCTTCATACAACTTCTGCGCGATCATCATTGTCTTCTTAACTGCAAAGCCAAGTTTGCGCGAAGCTTCTTGTTGAAGTTTGGAAGTAATGAATGGCGGAACCGGATTGCGTTTGCGTTCTTTGGTCGCTACATCGCTGACAACGAACGTTTGTTTGCGTGCTTCGGCAACTATGTCGTCAGCTTTCGCTTGATTGCTGATAACAACTTCGTTCTTCTTTAGATCCTGATCGAATCCACTTGTCTTGACAGTTTGTTCGTCGATCTTAAAGAGACGTGAATCAAACGCCGGCGGTAACTTCGAACTCAGATTGGCAGCGATCGTCCAATATTCAGTCTTAACAAATTGCTCGATCTCACGTTCACGTTCGACCACCATTCTTAACGCAACTGACTGAACGCGCCCGGCGCTGAGGCGACCACCAATCGTACGGCAAAGAAGCGGAGAGACTTTATAACCAACGAGTCGGTCGAGTACGCGTCGTGCTTGTTGGGCATCGACGAGATTTTCATCAATCTTGCGCGGATGTTCGAATGCTTCGTTGACGGCGCGCTTTGTGATTTCGTTGAACATCACGCGAAACGCGGGCTTCGCGGGTTTCTTTGGGACGATCTCCTCGGCAAGATGTTGGCAAATCGCTTCACCTTCTCGATCAGGGTCAGCAGCAAGATAGATTGCATCTGCTTCTTTTGCGGCTTTCTTGAGTTCAGAAACAATCTTCTTGTTATTACGCTTCTTTGAGTCGGGAATTAGCTCGTAGGTGGGTTCGAAATTATGTTCGACGTCTACGCCGAGACCTTTGGATGGCAGATCCTTAATGTGGCCTATCGAAGCCTTAACCAGATAGTCCTTTCCGAGATACTTATTGATTGTCTTCGCCTTCGCCGGCGATTCAACGATTACGAGGTTTTTAGCCATAACAGTCTTGGTCTTTGGTTTTTGGTCCTCGGTCTTTGCTGAAGGCACCTGGCGTCGAATTAGAACCAGGAGCGAAGCGACAGTGTCCGACGAACTTTAAGTTTGTCGCGGATCGTGTCTACGTACCTCAATGGAATCGCAGACCTATAGTCCGACCTACGACAAACTGAAGTTCGTCGCACAAAGACCCAAGATCAAAGACCTACAGTTTCCTTACAAAACATCTACCTGGCAGCGCTCGTATCAGTTCCCGCATTTCGAGCGACAACAGCGCCGCCGTTAAATCTGACATTCCCAGCCTCGACTTATCAACTAAAACATCGATGTGGACCGGACTGTCGGGAGTCAAGAGTCGAAAAACCGAGGTTTCACATCTTGATAACCCATCCGGCACAAACGATAGCTTGTCAGCAAGCGAATTGCCTTTCTTTTCATCAAACGGTGGCGGCAACAAACGCGCTGCGATCTGCGGCGGTAACTCTGTCGCAATGTCCTGCCACTGCTGCACTAATTTCGCGCCAGCCCCCTTTATTAGGTAATTGGTGCCAAAAGAATTTCGCGAGGTGATGTTGCCCGGAACAGCAAATACTTCACGATTTTGTTCCATCGCCAGTCGCGCCGTTATCAAAGATCCCGAATATTCCGAAGCCTCGACTACCACGACCCCAAGACTCAAACCGCTAATGATGCGGTTACGGTACGGAAAGTTTTCCGGTATGGGTGGCGTCCCCAAAGGAAACTGGCTGACCAGCGCGCCACCTTTATCAAGGATTTCAACAGCCAGTTTCTTATGGTCCCGGGGATAGGCCTCGTCTATCCCTGTTCCTAACACTGCCACTGTTCGCCCGTTCGCTTCAAGTGCTCCCCGATGCGCGGCAGCGTCGATGCCACGGGCAAAGCCTGAAACAACGGTCACGCCACGCTGCGCCAAATCGCGCGACAACATTAGCGCGGCGTTCTGACCATAGGTGGAACACTTGCGTGAACCAACAACGCCAACGCACGGTTGATCCCAACATTCTGACCACGCGCCTTTTACATAGAGAACGATAGGCGGGTCGTAAATCTCACGTAAGGATGAGGGATAAACCCCGTCGTCAAGCAAGAGGATGTCGCCGCCGAGTTTTCTGACTGTTGCAATCTCTGCTTCCGCACGTGGTCGCAAATCACGAGCGATGATGCTGTCTATAGCTTCTGGAACAAGTCGCAACCGTTCCAGTTCAGCACGAGTTGCACTGTAGACCGCTTCGGCTGATCCAAAGCGCTCCAGCAGTTTAGCAGCGGCGCGAGGTCCGATGCCCGGCGTCATATTCAGCTCAACCCAATCTGTAATCATGTGAGGTTTCCTTTGAGTTTCGCTTTGCGAGCGATTTTTCTATACAAAGATCAACTTCCTAAACATTATGTCCGATATGCTTTAGCTTGTCGTGGCGCCACCAACCGGGCCCCAAAGATCAGAGGTTCTTTTGATAACGCGGTCTCGGTTGGTGGCGTCACGACAAGCTAAAGCATATCGAACACTTTGGCGGAGGCGTGTAGGAATCGAACCTACCTGAGCCCGCTCTCACGGTCTCACTAACGGTTTTGAAGACCGCGCCATTCACCAGAACAGATTCGCCTCCACTCGAGGTCAACAGCCTCAGCGCTCAATCTGTCGGTTGCTCGGAGGCCTGAAACCCTACGCGCCATAAGGCAGGACTGTCAAGTCATTGCCGATTTACGATTGCCGATTGCCGATTTGCCCAAATGTCCGACGAACTTTAGTTTGTCGATGCGGTGGTTGCAGAGTTCTTGAGATTTGCGGCGGCCCCTGATCGCCCGCGCACGACAAACTAAAGTTCGTCGGACATTTGGGCAAATCGGCAATTGGCAATCGTAAATCAGCAATGCATTTGACCTCGTGCAAGCCCGGGCCTTATTATTCGAACGAACGTTCGAACGCTCTAAGGCATCGCATCGAGGCTGGAATGATTAACTTTCAAACGTCACCTGAACAGTATCACCATTGGAAACTTAAGATCGACGGCGCCGTCGGCACACTTTCCATGGATGTTCAGGAAGACGAGACTCTGAATGAAGGCTACAAGCTCAAGCTCAACTCCTATGATCTTGGCGTCGATATCGAGCTGGCGGATGCAATCCAACGGATTCGATTCGAACATCCTGAAGTTCGTGTGGTCGTACTGACGAGTCTCAAACCACGAATCTTTTGTGCCGGGGCCAACATCTACATGCTGGGCACGTCTTCTCACGCTTTCAAAGTCAACTTCTGCAAGTTCACCAATGAAACGCGCTGTGCGATCGAGGATGATTCAGCGCATTCGGGTCGACGTTACATCGCAGCTTTGAACGGCACCGCGTCCGGCGGCGGCTATGAACTCGCAATCGCATGTGACGAAATCTACCTGGTTGACGACGGTAACTCGGCAGTTTCGCTGCCTGAAGTCCCTCTGCTCGGCGTACTACCTGGTACGGGCGGTCTTACGCGATTGGTCGACAAACGAAAGATCAGAAAGGACCGTGCCGACGTCTTCTCTACTCTCGCTGAAGGCCTGAAAGGCAAGCGCGCGAAAGACTGGGGACTGATTGATGACACGTTTCCAACCAGTAAGTTTCAAGAGTCAGTCAGTGGACGTGTCAATGAAATACTGTCATCTCCAAAGGATCGTGAAACAGGGGTCGGGATCAAACTGAATCCAATCGATGTCGAAGTCAGTGGCGAAGTAGCGAAGTACAAATATGTGACGCTGACTTTTCATCGTGAACAACGTTACGCAGACCTAACCATTCGTGGTCCAGAGAGTCGTCCACAATTATCAATAGAAGAGATCCAGGAAGCCGGAGACAGCTTCTGGCCTTTGCAGGCCTATCGCGAACTTGATCACGCGTTGCTACATCTACGCGTCAATGAGCCTGAAATTGGTCTGGTTTGCCTGCGCACCGAGGGCGAAGCTAACAATGTCGTCGCGGCTGATGAGAACCTCGTCACCCATAAGGACCATTGGTTGGTTCGCGAAATCATTCTTTACATGGGCCGTGTGTTGCGAAGGTTGGACCTAACTGCCAAGAGCTTCTTTTCAATCATTGAGCCAGGTAGTTGCTTCGCTGGAAATTTACTTGAACTGGCTCTCGCCTCCGATCGCAGTTACATGCTGAACGATCCCGATCAGGAAGTTGAGATCAGGACGAGCCAGTTCAATGCTGGTGCTTTACCAATGAGTAATGGACTCACAAGACTACAGTCGCGTTTTCTCGCCGAGCCAGCGAAGACAGAAGAAGTTCTCGCGCGCACCGAGCCATTCTACACGGAGGCGGCTGAAGAAGCGGGTCTGATTACTTTCGCACCTGACGATCTCGATTGGGAAGATGAGATTCGGCTGGCCATTGAAGAACGGACGTCTTTGTCGCCTGATGCATTGACGGGAATGGAAGCGTCGTTGCGGTTCGCTGGACCAGAGACGATGGACACGAAGATTTACGGACGTTTGACCGCATGGCAGAACTGGATCTTCCAAAGACCAAACGCCGTCGGCGAGCATGGTGCATTAACGAATTATGGAAAACCGACGAAGGCAGTGTTTGATTACAAGAGAACCTAGAGCGTTGGTTTTTGGCACCGCGAAGAGGTTGCGCAACTAACTACGAATCGGAAATGAACTATGGACTTATACGCACGCATCCCTAACAACGTAAATCTCGAGAACGACAAAAAACTTCAACGCGCGCTTGAGAAGTGGTTGCCAAACTACATCGACTGGTGGCGCGAGATGGGTCCCGACGGCTTCCAGGAAAAGGACGTCTGGCTGCGCACGGCTATTGATGTCGGCTCCGAAGGCTGGGCCCACTTCGATTACGTGAAGATGCCTGAATATCGTTGGGGCATTTTTCTTGAGCCGGCTCAACCTGATGCAAAGGTCGGCTTCGGCGATAACTACGGACGTCCTGCTTATCAAGAAGTGCCGGGCGAGTTCCGCAATGCGTTGCGGCGTATCATCGTTACTCAAGGCGATACGGAACCCGCTTCCGTCGAACAACAACGACAACTCGGCAAAACCTGCCCGTCGCTCTACGACATGCGCAACCTTTTTCAGGTGAACGTCGAAGAAGGCCGACACCTTTGGGCCATGGTCTATTTGCTGCACGGTTACTTCGGACGCGATGGTCGTGACGAAGCAGACGCGTTGTTGGAAAGGCGCAGTGGTAATCCGGACAAGCCTCGAATTCTCGAAGCGTTCAATCAACCGTGTGACGACTGGCTCAACTTCTACGCCTTCACGATGTTTACGGACCGCGATGGCAAGTATCAGTTATCCGCTTTGGCCGAATCAGGTTTCGAACCGCTCGCACGAACATGCAAGTTTATGTTGACTGAAGAAGCGCATCACATGTTCGTTGGCGACACTGGACTTGGCCGAGTGGTCCGACGAACAGCGGAATTGATGAAGCAAGGCGAGAACGTCCGCGAACTTGGCGGTATTCCACTTGAGATTATTCAGAGGTACATCAACTTCTGGTTTAGTTACTCGCTCGATCTCTTCGGTGGTGAGATCAGTTCAAACTCTGCTGACTTTTTTGCGGCTGGGCTCAAGGGCCGCTTTAAAGAGCAGGATCAGTACACAGAACACACTGCGGCCAACCAATCGTTCACCATGACTGTTGTTGAGGACGGACAGTTAAAATCCCGAGAAGTTCCTTTGCGGAATGCACTGAATGAAGTCTTGCGCAATGAATACGTCAAGGATTGTGAAAAAGGCCTGGCGCGTTGGAACAAGATTTTGCACGATTCAGGGCTGACCGTGAGGTTGTTTTTGCCAAATCCCCGCTTTCATCGACATGTTGGCGAATATGCTGGTCACGATTTTGATATCAATGGCAATTTGATTTCGAAAGAAGAGTTCGAGAGTCACAAATCAGAATGGCTGCCTACTCTTGAGGACCGCGAATACGTTCGGAGTTTGATGCATCCGGTCGTTGAACCTGGAAAGATCGCGAACTGGATCGCACCACCAGCGGCGGGAATTAAAGGAAAGCCGTTCGAGTTTGAATATGTGAGACTTTAGGTCTTTGGCCTTTGGTCTTTGGTCTTTGTTCAAAGACCGAAGGCCAAAAGCCGAAGACCAGGAGTGAACCGCGTCCAAATGTCGCCACCATCGACAGAAATCTCCCGTTACGATCAAAAGCTCGAATTCATTCTACGCAGTGCGGCGCAAATCTTCGCCGACAAGAGCTATCACTCAACTTCGATGCGTGATATCGCTCGTGCAACCAACGTCAGCCTGGCTGGTCTTTATCACTACTGCAAGTCAAAGGAAGAACTTCTGTTCCTGATCCAGGACAATTGCTTTGGTCGCGTGCTGGAACGTTTGGAGGAGAGGCTTCGCGACGTCAGGGATCCGATCGAGAAGCTCCGAATCTTTATCGAGAACCACCTGTCGTTCTTCGCCGCAAATATGGCGGAGATGAAGGTTCTCTCGCACGAGTCACAGTCATTGCAAGGTGATCTGCGTCAACACGTCTCCGGCAAAAAAGACAAGTACACCAAACTCGCAACTCGCATACTCCGTGAGGTTCACGATGGTTCCGGAGTCAATCTCACCGTTGCTACTTACGCGCTGTTTGGAATGATGAATTGGATCTACAACTGGTACGACCCGAAGGGTAGATTGAAGGTTCATGATCTGGCGCAGAATCTGACCCAGCTATTTCTCGAGGGATTTGCACCCGGCAGCAGCTTTGAAGTGTCTGACAAGTTTCCTCGCCAGCAACCCGAAAACCTGAGCGTTTGGCGAGGAGCAAGTCGTCAGCAAGAGAAACCTATTCGATAGTCACCTTCTCCATCTTCACTTCACTCGTCGGTCGATCATTTCTATCAGTCGCGCTCGTAGCAATTGCGTTCACGATGTCCTGTCCCTCAGTCACACGTCCAAAAATCGTGTAGCTCGGTGGTAGTGGATAGTCGACGTGCATAATGAAGAATTGAGAGCCGTTTGTATTTGGTCCGGCATTGGCCATCGCCATGGTTCCTGCTTTGTAACCCCGTTGGTAAACCTCGGATTTGGGATTGATCTCATCGTTGAAGCGTCCGCCCCAGGCTGACTCGCCGCCTCGTCCGGTTCCGGTTGGGTCGCCACCCTGAATCATGAAACCTTTGATTACGCGGTGAAAAATAATGCCATCGTAGTAACCACGCTGGGCCAGCGTAATGAAATTCTCTGTTGTCTTTGGGGCATCACTCTCCAGAAGCTCTACTCGAATCGTGCCCTTGTTTGTTTCGATTACCGCGGTTCTATTTGCCATCATGTCTCCTTAGTGTTTTGTCAGTCGTCAGTGGTCAGTAGTTAGTAGTTAGTAGTCAGTCGAATAGGGCCAATAGGTCGAATAGGTCCTATACTAACTACTAACTACTGACCACTAACCACTGACTACTGACCAAGTACAAATCGTTCAATTGCCAATGCCACTCCATCATCATCATTCGACGCCGTTGGGTAAAGGCCGGGAGTTTGACGCAGTTCGAGCGGCGCGTTAGCCATCACTACTCCTGTGCCTGCCAGGAGCAACATTTCGAGATCATTGTAGTTGTCGCCAATCGCGAGAATATCCGCTGGTGCTATATCCAGTTCTGCCGCCGCTGCTGCGACACCAGCACCTTTCGAAGCTGATGGGTTTACAACATCCAACAGCGAGAAATCCTGCTCGAGATACTTTGTGCACAATATCTTCACGCGATCGCGCAAACGATCCTGAAGCAACTCTGACAGCTTGTCCATTTGTGTACAGCGACCCGAGAACGCGAGATGAACTGGTTCGTGATCCATATAAGTTTCGAGCGACTCGACTTGTCGCACAGTTTCGACGCCTTCCTCATCACCATGGATCCGTCGAGCCCAGGCTACGTACTTATGGACGGCAGAATTCTCACCACTCAAATGATCAAACACAAGTAGGCCCAAACCATCATAATCATCACTCAACAACGCGTCGGCACCAGCCTCACGACCGATACGTAACGCATCTCGCGCAGCAGCCAACGGCAATGGCAACACGGCCACCGTCTCAAGAGTACGTGCGTGTTTTGTCAGGGCTCCATTATGAGCAATCAGCGGCACGTCTAACCCCAGCTCCAATGCGATGGGCCGTGAATCACGAAAGCGCCGGCCTGTAACGACGGCCACATGAACTCCGCTTTCACGTACGCGATCAATGGCGTTTCGATTACGTTCAGAAATTTCTCCACGATGATTCAGCAGAGTGCCATCTAAATCGAGCGCCACAAGTTGTATCGGCATAGAGATGCCAAGTTAGATGAATGCCAGACGAAAAGCAAAACAGTGTCCGACGAACTTTAGTTTGTGATTAGCCACAGATTTACACAGATGACACAAATAGAAATCGTCGCGAAGCTGAGGTCTTTTCGTTCTGCCCTGTGTTATCCGTGTAAATCTGTGGCTAATCACAAACTAAAGTTCGTCGGACATCTCACTTTTGGTTTCCTGTCGCGCTGCTTGGTGATATTATGCGCGCCCCATTTCCGAAAAGCATGATCGTAAATAACTATTGTCTAGGAGGAGTCCGATGAGAAGAAGGCTACTAATTTCTCTGGCAGCGTTTGCACTTCTGTCGATATCAACGCTTGTGCTCGCGCAAGGTGGCTTCAAGCGAATCAGTGAGATCCTAACCGGATATGAGGAAACCGCGTCCACGGGCGGCGGCGCAGTTTCGACGACCGGAAACGGAACCTTCACAGCGCGCATCAGCAATGATGAGACGCAAATTGAATGGCAGTTGACTTACAACGATCTCGAAGGCGCTGTCCAACAGGCTCATATCCATTTTGGGCAGAAGGCGATAACTGGTCCTATCAGCGTGTTCCTTTGCACCAATCTCGGAAATGGTCCCGCCGGGACTCAACCCTGTCCGGCGCCACCTGCTACGATCTCAGGCACAATCACCGCAGCAGATGTGACTAACCTGGCAAACGAGCGTGGCATTAGTGCCGGCGAACTTGACGAACTGATCGCCGCGATTCGTGCCGGCGCCACCTACGTAAACGTTCACAGCACCCGCTGGCCCGGCGGCGAAATTCGTAGCCAGATTGACGGCAACTCTGGACACGATCACTGAG
>DASYPT010000099.1:0-4729 GCA_036006355.1 Pyrinomonadaceae bacterium
GACGAGGATGATTAATGAGACTAGCCTCGCCGTAATCCCGTGCAGTGTCCCTCCGTGACCCTTCTTATCCGGCAGGTAGATCTCGCCGGTAATTAACCCGAGGAGAGCGCTCACTTCGAATAAAAGGATCACGAGGATCCAACCGGTGAGAAAGCAACCGCCGATAATGTCTCCGAGCCTTCTTTTCATGTCCTAAGATTAACTGCGAACGCCTGCGCTTAAGCGGCTCGACGCACCCAACCTACAAAAGAAGCGCGCTTGTTCACTCAGCTATTGTGCTTTCGTCTTAATGAGAACCCACCTAATGCCCAAGTTGCTCTTGAGCTGAATGTAATATTCACCCTCTTTTGTTTCACCTGATGATGGTAGGTGATAGGTTTTATCTATGAAATCACTTAGGGTGCTGTCTGTCACTTTTCCCTGGTCGTCCAGAATGCTAATACTCTCTACACTCGCCGGCAGTTTTGTTTTCGGAACGTCCTGATCCAGGTATGTTTCTTTGTTTAGACTTTGCATTGCGATCTGTATGGCAATGGCGAAGTCTGCTACGCGGTTCTTTGCATCGCAGGTAATTGTTGAGACTTTTTGTTGAGGTTCAACTCCTCTGGAAGCCAAATAGGGTGCGGGCACGTGCGGGTTATTTGTGACCAAGGTGCCGTGCGCAGACTGAAGAGTGATCAATAGTACAAATAAGCAAATCATAAGCGTGCCCTTTCGCCGTTACCGATTGAACGGCTCGCTTACGTAACAGGGAACTACCGTTTAGCTAAACAGTTGTTCTGCACCTTGCTACTAGCGATCCTCAATGCGTTGAAAGATCTTAACGAGGTTACCGTCTTCAATGTCCGAAATGTCAACCCGATAGCATTCCCAGACCTTTTTGTTTAAATGATCGTTCGACTCGTGGTGATGAAAATCCCACAAACTCGACTCATCCGAGATCCAACAATCGTGATAATTCTTGTCCAGAACGCGATTGAAAAAATCTTCAGCTATATTCCAGTGCAGACTGATTTGATCTGTTGAAGCGAATTCGATGGGCAATCCAGTGCCTGGTCTCGGAAGCGACCCCTTTTGTTCCTTTGCAATCTGGAACCTTGCTTTTAGATCGGCAAAAGCTGCTTCTTTCGTTTCGCCGGTGCCATGCATTTGCCACCAGTTGATTATTTGTGCGGACCATGGAAATGGTTTGAGTCGACTGTTGCCGTCATGCTGTCCGGCGGTTTTGAAATGCCGAAAGCGCAGAGGGTAATCCTTAATGGTCCAGTCAGTTTTGAGGAAGGATTTTAGGTATTTGTATCCCGCTTTGATCTGAAATAGAAGGTTGAGCATACACATCAAAAGGCGCGCGGGTTAGTCTAAGAGATATGATGGACCTGCTCAACTGAAATAAAAACACTCTCTTCTTCGAGCGCTTCATCGATACTCTTTTAAACCATATAGAACGCCCACGGAATTTTACAACGGAGCCCGATCCTGAGGAGAGCCGAAAGATATTTGCCAGGAACTGTTGGTACTTCTGAAGCACGCGTATGATGTGCGCGACCCTCTCCCATCGATCGGGTTTCAACCTCAACCGGAGGCTTAGATAATGACGTCACTGAAGCTGGGTTTGTTGTTGTTGCTGACTTTTTTCCATGGCCCTTCCGATCAAATCAAAAAGCAGAAGCTCGAGTCACAGGGTAAACAACGTAACTACTACTTGTTTGTGCCGTCGTCGGCATCACAGACAAACAATCCAGCGCTGCTAGTTTTGTTTCACGGCTCAGGACGGAACGGCCTTTCACTCGTCGAAAAATGGAAAGATCTGGCCAGCAAAGAAGGCTTCATCATCGTAGGCCCTGACTCGTCAAGCAGTGAAGGATGGCGGATACCGGACGATGGCCCGGAATTTATCCACGATCTAGTCGAAGCGCTAATCAAACAATATAGAGTCGACCCTCATCGAGTGTATATGTTCGGACATTCGGCGGGCGCTGTGTTTGGGTTGAATCTGGCGATGATGGAGTCAGAATATTTTGCGGGCTTGGCAGTGCACGCGGGTTCATGGCGATCCAAAGAGGAATACCTGAACATAGATTTGGCAAGGCGCAAGATACCAATCAAGATCATAGTTGGCGATCGTGATAACTTTTTCTCGCTGGACTCCGTTAGAGCAACCGAATCGGCGCTCAAAGATCGGCAATTCCCAATTGAAGTGAAGATCATGAAAGGCCACGATCACTGGTATTACGATCTCGCGCCGGAAATAAACGAGGACGCCTGGAGTTTTCTTAAGCAGAACACACTTGCGTCTGATCCGCATCACACGCAATACAATCCGAATGGGATATCGGCCTCAGCGAGTGGTTCACTTAACGAGATTAACGCACTCAGGTCGGAGGCTAAGAACCTGAATATTCAGGTAATTGCTCTCGACACGGAAATAGACAACAAGATCCGGCTCAAAGACAAGGCGGCGATTGTAGAAATAGCTAAAAAACAGATTGCGCTTTTGGATGAGTGCGCGAGACTTTTGAGAAACGCTGCTGCGATTGCAGAAAACGCCAGCAAGATGAAGTTGTCGTCTCGACAGCAAGAGTATTTTTCGCTTCTCGCTGTCGCAAACGGCAAGCGAGCCGACGCCATTCATGTAATTCGTGAACGTTCCGAGTTGTCATTGAGCGATGGTGATTTGAGTTCGATTGGTGCCAAACGTAATGAGTTGGCTGAGTGGGCAAATACTCTGAATGAGGAAGCTTTGGAACTGGAGAAAAAGTCGGCAGCGTTGGTGAACTAATCTGGTGGTGTAGTCACGGGAATCTGGATCAGCGGTTGAGGCCCAATTCAAAGTAACGAGCTTTCTTTGCCAATCGGGTGCCAGCTGGAGAGGAACGTAAGCAAATGGCGGCTCACTCTGAAGACAGGGATTCCAATCATCTTGTGATCGATTCCGCCCGCCGTCTTCTTAATCGGCAATGTATGGTCGGCATTATTGAAAGGCATGAGAATCCGCATCTTGAAACGATCACACGGATTGTTCTCATCCTTGTACTCATCAAGAAAGTCCTGGGCCGCCACAGTCCCAGTGCAGGAAAGCACAAGAAATAATATGGTTAACGACAAATAGCGCCGCATGGGTCTCTCCTTATCTGTTTAAACCCTGTTACAGCTCCGTAATCTGCGTTGCTATGACTTTTTCATTCTCCAAGTTGTTTCAGATCTTCGTCTGCATATTCCAGCCGTTTAGTTCTGGAGCAGTTGCCAGTGAACAGTTTGCCTTCTCGAATACCCGCAAACACAAGATACTTTTCACCAACGCGATAGTGAGGGCTCTCAGCAGTATTTTCAGTGAACACAGAAACCTGTTCCGCTTTAACTCCTTTCCAGGAATGTTCGACGCGAAATTGAGCTTGGAGGAAGTTAACACCACTCCTTATCTCGACAACTTCGCCAGAGAACACGGCAGTAGAGTTTTTGAAAACGCCCTTTATCGACTTCGGACCATTCAGGCACCTCATGGTTGCATTTGCTCCGTGAAATGGCTGGACGTAAGTCAAAGAAGTTAGCAAGAACAGCATCACAGTTTTCATGCTTTAACCCCACCTTTCACGACAGAAGCCGAATGTTGCGCCTGAGCTCTCAAGACGCAACTACAAATAAGGCAACTCAGTGGCGAGTCCGCTCCCAAGCGCTTCTTCGGCACACCGTTAAATCAAAGTGATAGTCGGGAGAGCCACTGCTCATACCGCTCCCTGGTTTTGGTTAGCCAGGTGCGATAGAGATCTGCATTTAATGGTGGAGCTCCCTCGTTCTCTAACGTCTGAATTTCTTTGAGCAGATCGCTCTTGATCGTCGTAGCACTGACCTCGATCATTGTCTTGATTTCTTTTCTTCTCGCATTGCTTGCCGGCGGAAACTCAGAAGTCAGGCTCTGAACTATTTGAGCATCGGCATCACTGTCGACCGACGATACCTGAGCTTCGAGATTTTTAAGCGCCTCGGTTAGGTCGGCATTGGAAGAATTTAAAGCAGTTTCTAACAAAGAAATTAGTCTGGGTAACACCATCTTTTCGCCGGCTCGAAAGCCCCTGATGGCTGCGGCCGTTTCTGCGTCACCCTCATATGTGCCGTCATCGAACACGGCGGCCTTTATCTGTATTTGCTGATCGGATGGCGAAGTGGGTGTATATCCATCAGCTGTTCGCTGCGCTCGGTTCGGAGCCCGGACGCTGAGCCAGTATTCATTGCCTGCTGCGATGAGTGATTGTCCGTCGCTTCCGCGCGGCTTGGAAGTTAATGCGACTTTGCCACCAGCCATGACGTCCACTCCAAGTCCGACAATATTTTTATTCGATTGATTGTGTAAGTTGATCCTATAAGACGGTAATGTCGTTTCTTTCGCCATCGAGTTAACAACCACGACGGAATCGACGCCCTTTAAAATCACAGGCGGCACGGGTGGGATGTTGGGATTAACTCGGACCAGTTTGATTTGAAAAGGTTCGATTCCGAATCGCTTTAAATCGTCGATGCTGATTTTCTCGGTTTCTCGAATAAAGTAAGTGCTGACTCGCTGCTCGTTCTCCAAAGCCTTTCTGCCCGACAGCGTCGACACGGTCACTCTTACCCCAAGTTCTTCGATCTGAGAAATAACACGCACCGCTTCTATTGGCTGAGCGCCAACGGGCGGTTGCCAACCTGCTATACGACCAAACAAGGCGTACCATGATCCGGTTGGTTTGGAATC
>DASYPT010000100.1:0-105966 GCA_036006355.1 Pyrinomonadaceae bacterium
TTGTGAGGCATGGCTCTGCCCTGCCGTAAGCGAGATAAGATTTAAGTTGGGCTACGCCCTCAAGCTCTTACACTGAAAACACATCGAGGGCGGAGCCCCAAAACCAATTATCGCTCGCACACGGCAGGGCAGAGCCATGCCTCACAACAAATGGCAAAGCCGGATCCAAATTAAACTGGACTGTTGAGACAAAGCAACGGCGAAGAGAAGCGACCGACTACCCATCCGTCGACGTGAACGAGCGGAGTAAATCGGTCGCTTCGCTCACCGTTCTAATTCGATTCTTCAAACCGGCTCAATAAACAAGTTAAAAACAGTTCAAGCTTGACGCCTCGCAGACATTCTGCGCATCATAGGCCGCTCTTTTCTAAGTGATGGACCGATGGAAATCGCTCTCGCGGAGGCCCTAAACGAGGAACAAGAATCGTTCCTCTGTTGTTTCTTATCGCCCTCCGTTAAAACCACTAAAAGCTCTGCCGCAATCTAAGACTAGCTTTCATCAACGCACCACATGAACTTCGCTACGCGGGCTCTTCTGGAACTGCAAGAGACAACCCTGATGGCCACGCGCGCCGTGCGCGGCATCTTCAAGCGACCTCATTACATCCCCGAAACCATTTCGCAAATGGACGCTATCGGCGTCGGCTCCCTGACAATCATCATTCTGACGGGATTTTTTACTGGCGGCGTATTAACTGTTCAAACCTTTCCAACCCTCAAAAGCTACGGCGCTCAATCGCAAACCGGATACCTGGTGGCGGTTTCTCTTGTCAGAGAGCTTGGGCCAGTACTATGCGCGCTCATGGTCACCGGACGCGTAGGCTCAGCAATCTCGGCAGAACTCGGCTCAATGGTTGTTTCGCAGCAGATCGACGCAATGCGTGCACTCGGCACTGATCCGATCCGCAAGCTCGTGGCGCCTCGTCTCTTTGCTTTGCTCATTAGCTTACCGCTGTTAACAGTCCTGGCTGATCTTCTGGGAATATTTGGAGGCTGGGTTACTGCAATTCTCTTGTACAACGTATCAAGCAGTGTGTTCGTTTCAGCTGTAAGAGACGGAATCACAACGGATGATCTGATAGGTGGAGTTGTGAAGCCACTTGTCTTCTCCCTAATCATCGGCACAATCGCGTGCCGGCAGGGTCTGAGCACTGAGGGAGGAACCGTCGGCGTGGGCCGTTCAACTACGCGGGCCGTCGTGACGGCTTCAATAATCGTAATTATCGCCGACTACTTCCTAGCAAAGGCTCTTCAGGTTATTCTAGGAACTCCATAACCCCTGGTGCGCTAATGTCTTCGACCTCCATTCACACAACTGCTTCCTCAGTTAGCAGCAACGCCGCTGAGTCAACATTTCACGAAGTTGACGATCTCGAGCGAGCAATTCCCGCGATTGAGTTTCGCAATGTTGTACTTGCATTCGACGAGCGCGTGATACTCAACAATCTCAGCTTAAAAGTAATGAAGGGTGAGACGAAGATCATCCTCGGCGGCTCTGGCGGCGGAAAATCAACAATCATCAAGCTCGTACTGGGACTTTTAAAACCCGACAGTGGACAGGTCCTGGTTGATGGTGAGGACGTGACCGATTACACCGAAGACCAGATGATGAAGATTCGAAAGAAGATTGGCATGGTTTTCCAGGAGGGTGCACTCTTCGATTCATTGTCTGTTTATGAAAATGTGGCCTATCGCCTCCACGAACAAGGTGTACCCGACGAAGAAGTCGAACCCGAAGTCAGGAGAATGTTACGGTTCGTAAATCTTGAAGATGCCATAGACAAGATGCCCATCGAATTATCAGGCGGTATGAGGCGTCGCGTCGGCATCGCGCGCGCATTGATCGGCGATCCGAAGATCGTTCTGTTTGATGAGCCGACCGCAGGTCTTGACCCGCCCACGGCTCGAACAATATGCGAGTTGGCCATGAAGCTCAGAGACCTGGAAGATGTCTCCTCTATTTTCGTCACGCACGAAATGAATAACCTTGATTACATCTGCTCCGAGTATGCCGTCGTTGACGAAGAGGGCAAGGTAATCTTCGAACGTGAAGGTGAGCGACTGTGTCTGATCAACAGTAAGGTGATGATGATGCGCGAGGGCAAAGTAATTTTCAGCGGGACTGATGAAAGTCTTCGGCGCGCAGAGGATCCGTACATACAAAGGTTTCTCCGTGGACACTAAGAAAGGTAGGAAGAAGGTTACTCTCAGCACAAACTTTCAACCTTACGAAACAACATGCCTTCATCAAAACAAAGTGTATCCCTCCGCCAGTTGAGAGTTGGCATTTTCGTCCTCGTGACGATTGTCATTCTGATCTTTCTGGTGCTCAACGCATCGGGAGACATCAATCCCTTCAGCAGAAAGCTGCACCTGAAATCTCGCTTTGTTGATGCGAACGGATTGCGAGACGGCTCAGAAGTTCGTCTCGCCGGCGTGAAAGTGGGTAAGGTAGAAAGAGTGACTCTGCTGCCGCCATCCGATGTGCCTAATGCTCCTCGCGTTGAAGCATTGTTGACTATCGACTCAACGATTGACGGTCAGCCTGCAAGTCAACGCATTCGGTCAGACTCAACGGCGCAACAAGGATCGCCAAGCTTGTTGGGCAACGAAATGCTCATCAACATCACTCCAGGTACCGCTGCCGGTTCTCCCGTTCAAGAAGGCGCGATTCTGCCATCGTCATCTTCGAATACTGTTAATGACTTCGCCACATCCGGAACCGATCTGGCTCAGCGATTAAGCAAACTGTCGGATGAAATCAGCGGGATTGTTAAAGACGTCAAGAACGGCAAAGGAACTGTTGGAAGGCTCTTCAACGATGAGGCCCTTTACAACAACCTCAACGCGACCATTCGTGAAACTGAAGATGTCATGACTGCGGTTAGGTCGGGTAATGGCTCTGCCGGAAGGTTCATCAACGATCCGGCGCTCTATAACAATGCAGCCGATATTACGCTTCAGTTGAAGGCGATTGCGGCCGATCTCCGGGCTGGACGAGGCACAGCGGGTAAATTATTGACCGATGATGAACTCTACGTAAGGATCAATCGCACAGCTGATCGGCTGGACAAAGCTGTGGATCAGGTCAACGGCATAATCACGGACATCAACGCCGGCCACGGAACGTTGGGCAAACTTATTAAGGATGAGCAGGTTTATAACGACACTCGAGCTGCAATTGCCAGGTTTAATACAACAGCAGAACGAATCGACAATTTAGTCGCAGCAGCTCAACGCGGAGAAGGAACAGTCGGCAAGCTTCTGAATGACGACACGCTTTACACGAACGTCAACCAGCTCTCGTCGGAAGGTGTCAAACTGATTTACGACTTCCGGCAAAATCCGAAGAAGTATCTCACCATCAAGTTTGAGTTGTTTTAGCCACAGACGAACACGAATTCCACAGATCTGATCTGAGATCTGAGATCTGAGATTTGAGATCTGAGATCTGAGATCGAGCTACTCCTCGTACTCATCCGATCCCTGCACCCAGATATATGACTGAAGGTCGATCATATCTCGCGGCGCAAGATCACGAAGATCCCGGCGAATCACAGCGGCGAAATCCAGCAGGCTTTTGTACGTCTCATATGACGGGCGCGAACGATATTGAAAATCGTACCCATACTCACGTGCCCCAGCCCGAGTAACTGTCGGTTTTAGAAAGATATGCTTTGCCGGCTGTGCGATAAAGCCCATGACCGTGACAACCGGCCAGGTTAAGACTCGCGTTTGCTTTCGAGGTAGTCGTCCAACTGCCTCACACCATCGTTCAAAACTCGTCTCGTCATCTTCGGGACCGTGGAGGAACTCATACAGCTCCAACGCGAACAACCGAGCGTTGTGTGGTTCTCTCACTGCATCTCGCAAGGCCATTTTTTCGAATGAGAAGAGCAGGTTCGTTCGCGCCTCAATCTTGACAGCACGAGCGGCAATGTCAGCGTATCGCCGCGCCTTCAAGAGACGCCGATATTCATCCTGGTGTAGCTGAGTTTGCCACTCAACATGAGCCTGCCACTTGTAGTCTCTTTCCCACGCGAGGTAGGTCTCGTCTTGAAACCCCTTTGGGAAGAAGCGCAGAAACTTACGTCTGCACTCTCGCGCTCCGGGAAGACTGTCATAAACAGAATGGGGCCGAGGTCTTGGCTGATAGTGACGGATACGAGGGGGTTTGAGGTGTTTGACTGGTTCCATGCTTTACCCTCCCAGGTTCGAATGCTTCACAAGACTGTAAAGCTTTTCTTAGTCAAAACGGTTGCAGGCGTTTTGCGTTGAGAGCACAAAAGAACAACAAAGGAAGGTTGAAAACACCACCAGGCTGTAGCCGGTGGTACTTCAACTTAACAGCTATAACTCCTCCTGCCAAAGAGCCAGGACACCACCAGGCTTTAGCCGGTGGAGTTTCAATTTAGCAACTGGTCCACCCCGTCGCCCAACAATGCAATCGCAAAGTTGAAGTACCACCGGCTGAAGCCCGGTGGTGTCTTGAGTGAGAGCTGAGGCTGTTGTAGCTGTGAAGTTGAGGTACCACGCGCTAAAGCGCGTGGTGTCTTCACCTTTGTGAGGTGCTGTTACGACTTGTCCCCAGCTGTTTCAATAACTCCCTGACCGCCGCATCCAGTTGCGAATCTTTTCCTGTATACGTCTCGCCAATTGGACGCGTCACTTCAACATCTACGGGTCTTGGGTTTCTCTCCATATCCGTTCCATCGTTCGCCGTTATCTTCATCCGAGGCAGCCGAAACGCGGTGCCATCAATCAGTGACTGATTCCACGTATAGATAATCCAGCCTGCAGTTGGTTCACCGACAACACGACCTAGTTTCAAAGCTCGATATCCTTCGGTGAAGTCTTCGGCGTCTGAAAGTGAATGCTGGTTCGTGACCAGAATCGTGGGACGATCAAGGGCTCTCTGTCCCAGAACAGTTCGTGCCGGAGCACCGTTCTGACCTCTCAGAGTCATCGTTAAATAACCACGGCGCGCAAGAACATCTATCGCGTACACATTCACAAAGCCGCCCTGATTGTTACGGACGTCGATCACAACTCCCTCACGTCCCTGGTTCTCCGCATCAAGATCAACATACAACTGAGCCAGCGAGCCGGAACCCATATCGAACATATGAACATAACCAAGCCGTCCATTGCTGGCTTTGGATACATACTCTCGATTCTTTTCCACCCAACTGCGATAGAGAAGCGCTCGCTCCGTGGCACCGCTAACAGGTCGAATAGCTACTTCACGTTTCCCACTGCCATCAGCCGATGATGAAACACTAAGCAATACTCTACGGCCGGTCTTGTAGTTCAAGAGTTCGTCAAGATTGGCCGTCCGATCGATGACTTGTCCATCAACGGACAACAAGTAATCACCGACGTTAATGTTGCCGGGCAATGCGGCCGGACTCAGCGGTATCACTTCCGTTACCTTTAACCGTCCGTTCGTTTCAAACTCACGCCGGTCGAAACGTAATCCTAAACGACCAGTAGTTGCTGCACCCGGGTTTGGAGGCGCACCAGCACCGAGGTGTGAAGCATTGAGTTCACCAACCATTAACTGGAGCAAACGTCTCATCTCGTCAGACGTGCGCGAGCCGGCGATCAGCGGCTCGTACTCACCGCGAACCTGATCCCAATTCGCACCATGAAAATTGGGGTCGTAAAAGTTATCGCGAAGATAGCTCCATGCCTGACGGAAGACCTCCATCTTCTCTCGAGGGAAGTCAACATCCATCTCCGCGTTGACTGCAAGTGAACGAGTGCGGCCTTCGAGATTAACAACGCCAATACGACCGTTCTCCAGGTAGTAAAGCTCCTTACTGTCCGGCGTGAACTGAATCGCGGACTTGGAGCCGGGCGTTGAAGTCAATTGCTTGGCAACGGCCGGATCGCGAGAAAGTTCGTCCAATGAGTACAGATAAATGTTTGACTGATTCGCAGCGGTAGCTACCATTGCCACCCACTTACCATCAGGACTTATCGCTTGAGAGTTCAGATCAACTCCCACTGGCAACAGACTCAACCGGCGACGAATCCCGTCAAAAACCACTTGAACAGGTTTGGGAGACGACTTTGCTCCTGATGCTGGAGAAGGCGATGCAACGGGTGAAGCTTCGGGGGTTGGTGTTGGTGACGGTCTCGGTTCCACCGGCTGACGGCCAGGCGTGACATTTCTGGGCGTCTCTTCACGAAAGAGGTCGCGAAACTGATCTTCACGGAACTTAGGTGTCCGGGGAATCAAATCGATCCGCGCGAGTTGGAAACTTTCGGTGCGTTGACCTGTATCAAACAAAATGTAGGTGCCATCCGGACTCCAGGACAGCGTGTTGCTAAATACATTTGCCAGGAAACTAGCCGGTTTGCTTCCGCCATTTTCAACTTGAACGAGATTGACGTTCTTAAACTGATTATCTGCTACTGGTAAGTACGCCAACCATTTGCTATCTGGCGACCAGACGAGCGGCCGATCGGCAATGATCGGCGGACGCTCAAACACACCTGTGGCAACAACACGATCCTGCTTGTCGGCCAGGTTTAAGACACGAACTGCTTTTGCGCCGCGAAAGAAGGCCAACCATTTTCCATCGGGCGAAAACGAAGGCGCGGCATCGTCAGACGAATCGTTGGTCAGTTGTGATTCAGTGTTGGTATTGAAATCGTAAATGAAAAGATGTGGGGTTCCGGCTCGATCAGAAACATAAACAAGCCGACGGCTATCTGGTGACCAGGTAACCTGATATTCATCAGCACTGCTAACTGAGACGCGGGCCGCGTCACCACCGTCTGCCGCAGACGCTGCAAAAACTTCACCTCGAACTACGAATGCGACCTTCTTACCGTCTGGAGATAATTCGAGTTCGGAGATTTGATCAGTCAACCGAACATGCTCAACAGCCGGGCCGGCAGACGCACCACGTCTTTGAATCTCGACTTCCGAGGCTTTGCCTGATTCCGTATCGAATTTCCAAATATGAAAATTGTGTTCGAAAACGATCTCGCGACCGTCGTAAGAAATACTCGGCCAAACCACTCGACCATTCGTGAAATTCGACAACCGTTTCGCAACTCCGCGCCCCGGAGTAGTGCTCCAGATATTCGGCGCGCCTTGCTTGTTCCCTGCGTCGCTCCGATCGGAAACGTAGAAAAGAGACCGGCCATCGGCGCTCCACATGGGCCACAGCTCTTTAGCACCACCCGGAGTCACGCGTTCGTAAGTTCCGTTGTCACTGTCAAATGATTTCAACAACCAGATCTCTGACTCGTCGATATGACTATGCCCTTTCCGCCACCATTGACCTGAGGCAATTCCTCGAGCGTTGAAAGCTAAAGTGTTTCCATCAGGCGACGGCGCTGAAAAAAACTCGTTGGTATAACGGTCAGCACTGACTTGCATGGCCGTACTACCCGAAAGACTGACGCGAAAGATATCGCCTGCTGCGCCAACGTCTTTGCTGCCCGATGAAAAGTAGATCCATCGCCCATCTCTGGACCAACCATCAAGTAACTCTGGAGCATCGTCAAAAGTCATCCGCTTGAGTTCGCCACTTGCCAGGGTCAATACATAGATGTCGCCATTGCCTGAGCGCGTTGAGACGAAGGCCAATTGTTTGCCGTCAGGTGAGTACAAGGGCCTTGCCTCATTTGCGGGATTCGAAACCAACAACGACGCAACCCCTCCAGAAGACGGAACAGTCCAGATGTCTCCGCCTGAGACGAAGGCGATCTCTTTTCGATCGGGTGAAAGCGCTGGTTCGGTGAAGTATGGCTGCGCAGTAACCGACGAATCTCGAGTCTCGGCACGCTCTTGAGCAGCGGCAACTACACTGAAGGTGAGGAGAAAACCACTTAGGAGAATTGCAACGACCGCGCGTCTAGTATTGAAAGCCATTTCGCTCCTTTAGTCTTTGGCTCTCTCTGCGCTTCCTCAGCGTCCTCTGCGTCGGTGGCTTTTGTGGCGCTCAATCCAGGAACCGCAGAGACGCAGAGAACGCTGAGGAAGCGCAAAGAGAGAACCTCAAAGTGTGGCTTAATTCTTTTTTGGCACTATCGCAAACGCTCGCACAGGAAACGTGCCGAAGTTACGAACCTTTACTGGAACAGCAAAAAACCGGAAACCCTCCTCAGGTAGATCACGCAAGCCACAAAGGTGTTCGACAATCGGAATGTTGTGACGAAGCAAGATCGAATGCGCGGGTCGACTACCGCCTTCTGTGTTGTCGATGTTGTAAGAATCTATGCCAACTAGAGCAGCACCAGAACCTGCCAAATGCTGCGCTGCCGCGGCAGACAAAAACGGGTGGTTGCCACTCCAATACTGTTCAGTGCGCCAGTGAAGATCCCAATTGGTTTGAAACAGAACAGCCTTGCCTTTTACATCGAGACCGCGCACTACGCTTTCATCAATTTCCCGTTTAGCTACATCTAATAACCTGACGACGACGCCATCAACGTTTGCAAGCGAATATAAATCGAGCGCTGCAAGATCGACGCCGTCTGCATAACGATGAAACGGACTATCGAGGTAAGTGCCGGTATTCGCAACCATCTCAATTTTGCCGATGTGAAACTCTGTTCCCGCTTCATAGTGGCTTTTCGAGTCTTCACGAGACAGGTGATCGCTGATAACCGGCGACGGGAGACCTTTGTACGTAATCATTCCGTGCTCGACGGTATGAGAGATATCGATTAGTTCGTAGTCTGAAATCATATATAGACCATGGTGCTGGGAGCGCAGGCGTCCCCGTCTGCTCGCTCAAACTCACAGTTCGTTAAGGCGACGGGCAGGCGGGGACGCCTGCGTTCCCAGCACCGAGATTAGTGTTTCTGCACGAGTACTTGAAAACTCGAAGCCATACCACCAGGCAAGATCATTTCCCTCGCCGACGTTGTCAGCGCCGACTTCTCAGCTTCTGAACCGGCATGAATCAAACCAGATTCGAGCTCTTCGAGAATTCCTGCCTGCATCAAGAACTTATCAAGTTGCAAGAATTGACTTGTCTTGAAACCCCATTTCTTGCCTACGGATTCGACAAAAGTCCAATTGACACTGCTTGTGATGTCACACTCTCCAGGATCTGAAAGAACATCATCAATGATGTGATGCTCACGGAAAGCCCTGATGGTCCCGTCCGGACGATCCTTTCCTGAGTAAAGTTCCGTTGCGACGGCGCCGTAGTCTACAGTGATTACATAACCGTTAGCTAATATCGAAGCGACTTTCTTGAACCAATCACCGATCTGTAGGTTGAGTTCGATTATCTGTCCCTCAACTAAAGAAGGAACCTGATTTCTGCAACCTGCGATGAGTTCTTCAGACGATGGATCATCGACAACCCATATGAACTTTCCATCATGGTCTATTGAGACAAAGAGTTCTTTCAGTTCCCCACCACGAAGAGTCAGCCGATGAACGGGAAAAGCATCCAGCAATTCGTTTGTAAAAAGAAATCCCGATTGTAGTGACGGTATCGCTTCGTTCTCCGCAAACACAACGCGATCACGAAACTCATAGAGACGTTCCGAGGCAACCTGCCTCGATACCTGACTGTTTTCGATAATCAGATATCTCGTGGCGTTGAATACGTTCGGAAAACTTTGCTTCAGTTTCGCTAGAACGCCCGCGGCAAATTCACCATTACCCGCCCCCATTTCAACGATATTGAATTCAGCCGGCTGACCTGGTTGTTCGTAAAGCGAAACAAAGTATCGTGCAAACGTCGCGGCGAAAAGTTCACTGCGTTCGGGGCTGGTGCGATAGTCACCCTGACGTCCCCAGCGCACACGGTCGGCTCGATTGTAATAACCAAAATCAGGATGATAGAGAGCCTCTCTCATCCAATCATGAAAACTAATGCTGCCTGTTTGTCGAATTTGTTGGGCCAGCAACCCTGCTAGCTGCGACTGCGGGCGGGCGACCAATTCTAATTCACTGCTCACCTGTGCGATCTTCTTTGTCCAGCAAACGTGTTGTGTTCTCCGTCACACTCGGAGGAGTCGCCAGTTCAGCTGTAGTCGGACGCTGGCGCCACGGAGCAGTTGAAACTGAAGGCGGAGGCAAAGCAGTGTTATGAGCCGATCCAAACGGACGAGGAGTGACTGGCGGTGAAACATACGATCTGGCGGTTTGCAGTATCGGCCGCGGAGCTCCCTCTTCAAAGACTGCCGCGTACAGCATTCTGAGTGGCCCACCCATGAAGCAGATGATTGCTGCAAGGGCGGTCAGGATCTCGGGAAATCGCGAATCGAAATAGCTTGCAAACAAACCCAGAATCGGAACTATGATGGCGCCTAAAAGAAACAACATTCCGCCCTGTCGCACGCCTTTTTTTCGGGGCGACATTTCAACGGGAGATCCCGGCTCGCGATAAACCGGCACCATGCCGCCGTTATTCAGCAACTGGAAGACTCCTTCGAGCGGGAAACCACAGCGCGAACAAAACCTCACGGCTCCCGGAACTTGTTGTTGACCGCAATGCGGACAATACATTCTGCTAGTTCCTCACCAGGGGCTATTAAAGACAGCTAGATAATAAACCTTGTCGCGTCTTCACCGGAAAGCAATTTTAGTGTTGCTGCAGCTCGGCCACGATAATCGCTTGCTCGCAACATCGTTGTAAGAAGCAGTTCCAATAAACTACACGGCTTACCAGACGGTATTGAGATCAGCTTCAATAATATGCCATCGTCAGTAAAACTTACGAAGGCGCGATTCTTTAAACTGTTTACTTCTGCCAGGTACTCAAGAACACGGGCATCCGTTGAAAGCGTTTCCGGCAAGGTCCATTCGAAAGGGTCATCCCAGAGATTCGCTGTGATACCGCCGAAAGTCTGCTCTATCACGCCTGCGCTTTTGAGAATGTTCTCCCCGATCGAAGAGGCAGCGTGCTGTTCGTAAAGAAGATTTGAAGGCGTTGAGACGGCAAGTGCTCGAAGGCTTTCGATCAGACGATCAAACTGCTGATCCAGGAGTTCGACTATGATGCGATTACTAGTCTCGAGCAAGGGGAGAGTCGCCAGGGTTTGAAGCTACCTGCCTTTGGTTCGGCGGTCAGTCTCCTCAATCACTGTCCCATAACTTCGTCCACCAAAGCTAAACCCATTGTGGACGTATCCCTTTGTTCCAACTTGCGACCCACGCGAAGGAATTCCTCGGCGCGTCGCCACCCAGATTCTTCCGGTGCCATCATCGATTTCATAAGCACCCTGTCCTAAAACCCCGTAGCTATCTGTGACTCGGCCTGCGATAGCGACTTCCTTATCTCTATAGCGGCCGGGGTCGCCATTGATTCTTGCGATGTTGGTCTGACTCGGACATGCAGTGACAAGCAAAGTGCCGAAGAGAACAGCGACGATCAAAACGATTCTTTTGTGACCCGACATAGCGTCTCCTTTAATGTGTGATTCATCTCGGGAGAGGTAGCAGGGATGATAGCATAAGGGAATTGGATGCCCGGGTGGGGTCAAAAGCCTATTTATCAGTGGTCATTTTCCATTTCTCATTTTCCATTTTGGTCTGCGTGGTTAATAGGACCTATTTGACCTATAGGACCTATTCAGTGCACCAACTAGCGAAAAATGGAAAATGAGAAATGATAAATGACCAATGAGAAATGTGCCTTTTTACCTGTGCCCAATTCGTCTCTCAGTTACTTCCCAAACCACCCGATCGGCTTTCCGGAGAGATCCACCCACACGCTTTTTACTTGTGTGTACAGATCCAGCGCATGACGGCCCATCTCACGTCCGTAACCCGATTGCTTGTAACCGCCAAAGGGAGAGGCTGCATTGAACATGTTGTAGGTATTGATCCAAACGACCCCAGCCTTTATCTCACGCGCAAAACGGTGTGCGCGCGTTATGTCCTGAGTCCATATGCCGGCCGAAAGTCCGTAAATCGTATCGTTAGCCTGTTTAATTAGATCGTCCTCGTCTTTGAAACTAATCACTGACACGACCGGTCCAAATATCTCTTCCTGGGCCACGCGCATTCTGTTGTTTACGTCCGCGAAGATCGTCGGGCGGAAGAAATAACCTTTCTGAAACGCACCTTCAAGCTCAGGAGAAGCCCCGCCGGTCACAACCGCCGCGCCTTCATTGCGAGCAACATCAACGTAGCCCTTGATTCGATTCAGTTGTTCCTCGGAAACCTGGGGACCCATTTGGGTCGACTTGTCCATCGGATCGCCAACCGCGATGCGTTCGGCTCTTTCAGTTAACTTTGACAGGAATTCATCCTTCACACCTTCTTCGACGAAGAGACGCGATCCCGCGCAACAAACCTGGCCCTGGTTGTAAAAGATTCCCATCATTGCTCCAGCCACGGCCTGGTCCAGATTGGAGTCAGCGAAAACTATGTTCGGCGCTTTGCCACCAAGTTCCAACGAAACTTTGGTTAAGTTTTCAGCCGCTGCTTTCGCAATCAGTTTTCCGACTTCGGTAGAGCCAGTGAAAGCAACTTTATCGATGCCCCTGTGTGCAGCAAGAGCAGCGCCCGCGCTTTCGCCATAGCCGGGAACAATGTTCACTACTCCTTCTGGAAACCCAGCCTCCTGGATTAACTTCGCGAGCTCCATCGCGCCAACCGGAGTTTGCTCTGCCGGCTTCAGCACGACTGTGTTACCGGCAGCGAGAGCAGGCGCAAGCTTCCATGCCGCCATTAATAATGGAAAGTTCCAGGGAATGATCTGACCGCAAACGCCGATCGGTTCCCTCAGTGTGTAATTAAACATCTTGCCGGGAACAGGAATCGTTTCACCTTCGATCTTGGTGGCCCAACCAGCGAAGTATTCAAAGTTCTCCACAACCTGCGGCAAATCGACGTACAGAGATTCCTTAATCGGCTTGCCGTTGTCCGCGGTTTCTAACCGGGCAAGTTCGTTGGCGTTCTGTTCTATCAGCTGCGAAAGCTTGTAGAGCAACCGGCCGCGATCACGCGCGCTTAGTTTTGACCATTTTCCTTCATAGGCACGTCTTGCAGCCGCGACGGCCTTATCGATATCGGCGGCGTCTGCCTCGGCAACTTCAGCGAGTGTCTCGCCGGTCGCAGGATTTGGGGTTGTAAAGGTCTTGCCGGACTCGGCATCGACCCATTGGCCGTCGATAAAGAGTTGGTAGTTCCGAGGGGTGTTGTTTTCGGCTGGTTGTGCAGATGACATTTTGTTTCCCGCTTCAAGTAATGGTTGGATATTGTCGATTTCCGATTGCCAATTGCCGATTTGAGCCTAGGCCTGGTTTTAGGCAACTCAAGATTCAAGCAGACCAAATCGCCAATTGGCAATCGGAAATCGGCAATCCTTAAAAATCCGTTGTGCCCGCGAGCAGCTGTCGCAAAACAAAGGGGAGAATTCCGCCATGCTTGTAGTAGTCAACCTCGATCGGAGTATCTATTCGCAAGGTCACAAGTACCTCCTCCAGCGCGCCGCTGCGTCTGTGAATCAGCAGGGTCAGATCCTGTAATGGTCTGATGCCGGCATCGATGCCAACAAGATCGAATGTCTCGCTTCCATCCAAACGCAATGATGCAGCACTCATCTCGTCCTTGAACTGACAAGGCAGTACGCCCATTCCAACAAGGTTGCTGCGATGAATCCGTTCAAAACTCTGCGCGACCACTGCTTTCACGCCTAGCAGCCTTGTTCCCTTGGCGGCCCAGTCACGTGAACTGCCTGTGCCGTACTCCTGTCCGGCGATAATCACCAGCGGCACTCGCTCCTCCTGATAACGCATCGCCGCGTCGTAAATGCTCATTCGTTCGCCATCTCGCTGGTGAATCGTGACTCCGCCCTCAACGCCAGGGACCATTAAGTTTTTGATTCTGACGTTTGCGAAGGTTCCGCGCACCATCACTTCATGGTTACCGCGCCTGGCGCCATAACTATTGAAGTCGCGAATGTCTACACCACGTTGCTGAAGATAAAGACCAGCTGGTGACGAAGGCTTTATCGCTCCTGCCGGACTAATGTGGTCCGTCGTTACTGAGTCGCCGAAAATTGCGAGTGGTCGCGCGCCTTTGATGTTCTTCAACGGTTCCAAACCGCTCTTAAAGCCGTCGAAGTAAGGGGGCTCGCGAATGTAAGTCGAATCAGGCTCCCACTGGTACACATTTCCGGTAGTCATTGGGATTTCGTTCCACAACGGATTTTGATCGGCGAAGTTCCCGTATAGCGTTTGGTATGTTTTTGGATCAAACGCCGCGCCAATCAAATCATTCACTTCCTCCAGCGTTGGCCAGATATCTTTGAGGTAGACTTCCGTCCCATCTTTACCCGTCCCTAGAGGTTCTGACGAAAGATCGACGTCAATTCGGCCGGCGAGTGCGAAGGCTACTACGAGAGGAGGACTCATTAAGAAGTTTGCTTTAATACTCTGGTGCACGCGCGCTTCGAAGTTACGATTACCGGAAAGAACAGACGCTGCGATTACATCCCGCTCGTTTACAACTTGCTCAATCGCCGGATCGAGAGGTCCTGAGTTTCCGATGCACGTAGTGCAGCCATAACCGACCAAATTGAAACCGAGGTCGTTCAGATAACGCTGCAGACCGGTCTTCTGTAAATACTCCGTTACGACTCGCGATCCAGGGGCTAGTGAGTTCTTAACTTTTCCGTTAACCGTGAGCCCACGTTCGACTGCTTTCTTTGCTAACAAACCAGCAGCCAGCATGACGCTCGGATTCGAAGTGTTCGTGCATGATGTGATTGCGGCTATCAACACATCACCATGGCCAATCAATTCATCACCAGTTGGAAATTGGTCTTCAGGAATTTCAGCGAAAACATCCGGCGTTGGGCGGTTGTTAACCATTTCCGTTTCCGTCCAAACACTCGTCGCTTTATTTGATACATCGAGCACAACTGGCGTGGGAACGCTTTCAACTCTTTGCTCACCTCCACCTGCAACCGCCATCTGCTTGTCCTCACCCATTTTCACGTGATACCGCGTCCACAACTCCTCCTCCGTTTTGCCGTAGCCGCCCTCTTTAACAGGCTTAAGCATCAGTTGATTGAACTGATCTTTCAACTTCGACAGTTCAATTCGGTCCTGAGGACGCTTCGGACCTGCGACACTTGGCGGAATCGACGCAAGATCCAGGTCATAAACAACGCTGTAATCACATTCGCCCTTCTTCGGTATCCCGAACATTCCCTGTGCGCTGTAAAACCCGCGAACAAGTTCAACATGCTCTTCTGATCGTCCGGTTGCTAGCAGGTATTGACACGTCTGTTCATCAATTGGGAAAAAACCCATTGTGGCGCCATATTCCGGGGCCATGTTCGCAATTGTCGCGCGATCCGTGACCGACAAACGCGCAGCGCCCTCGCCGTGGAACTCAACAAACTTTCCGACAACTTTGGCAGCGCGCATCATCTCAGTAACTCGCAAGACGAGATCCGTTGCCGTTACGCCTTCGCCCAAAGTTCCCGTCAGATTCACTCCTACAACATCAGGAGTCAGGAAATATACTGGCTGGCCCAACATAGCTGCTTCGGCTTCAATCCCACCAACGCCCCAACCGACGATTCCCAAACCATTGATCATTGTCGTGTGCGAATCGGTGCCCACGAGCGTGTCAGGAAAACAAACGCCCTTCTCCCAAACATTCTTCGCGAGGTATTCAAGATTGACCTGGTGGCAAATCCCAATACCCGGAGGTATGACGCGAAATCCGTCGAAACCTTGTGTACCCCATTTTAGAAACTGATATCGCGAACGGTTGCGTTTGAATTCCATCTGCATGTTCTTTTCAAACGCATCTCCGGTGCTGGAAAAATCAACCTGAATTGAATGATCGATAACGAGGTCAACTGGAACAAGCGGTTCGATGATCCCGCTGTTCTTGCTGAGCCGCGCCACCGCCGAGCGCATGGCTGCCAGATCGACCAGCAGGGGAACACCAGTGAAGTCCTGCAGAAGAACGCGAGCAACCACAAAAGGTATTTCTTCCGTCCGTTTTCCATTCGGTTGCCAGTTCGCTAGTTCCTTAACATTTGATTCGGTGACACGCCGGCCATCGCAATTGCGAAGCACCGACTCAAGCACGATTCGAATACTGATTGGTAAACGAGAAATCGGGCCGACACCACTCTTTTCCAGTTGTGGCAACGAATAAAAACGATAGGTAGAACCAGAACCTGCCTCAAACGTTTGCAATGAATCGAACGGACCATCTGGCATACGACTGCTCAAATCCTTTCGCCGAAATTAGACGATTCGAGTTCGTCTTCTGAGATGAAGTGTGGACAATTTGTGTGGTTCAAATTGAAGTGTAAAGTCGGCATGATTAATCGTCAAGCAAGCGATTTTGTTGTGCCTTCGTGTGTTTCGTGTGATTCGTGGATCGAACTTTCAGAACCCAAACGATCCACGAATCACATGAAACACACGAAACACTAAGGTCATAATGACCAATTGCTCGCGTTTTACTGCTTTGTTATAGTCTGACCATCGGTTCCCCCTGATCAAGTAAGCTCGGTCGGAGTTTCTTCATTTGAAGCAACTCGTCAACAGAACTTTCGAGTCTTGAGGAGTGAGAACATGCCGAAGAAGCACGCAGAGGATTTTGAATACTTAGCAAACAATCCGAACTACGTTCCAGACCCTGAGATTGAAGAGCTCATGGAAGAAGAAATCTCAAGGGCACCAAAGGACCCGGAGCTGTTGGCGCAGAGATTGCGCAACAACACCTCTTCTTCGCCGCGTGATGCCGGCGGAGATCTCGACGCCAACTGGGAAGACGTGAACGACAGCGGGTCGGAAAGCGTAGCAGGCGACAATCCCACTCCCGATCAATCAATGGTTGAGGAAAATGCCAGAGCTCTTGGGGTATCTTACGAAGACAATGAGGAACTGGAGTTTATCGACAAGATTGAAAGGCGAGATCGCGAACGATTCGAACTCGACGAGGGTTCGAAATCAACCGAGGACATGATCTGACGTTCAAAACAGCTTGCGACTATCCAACATTAGAGTCACGGGTCCATCGTTTACGAGTTCGACATGCATCATTTTACGGAAGCTTCCAGTCTCAACTCTCTCAACTAATTCTCTGCACTTTTGCACAAAATACTCGTAAAGCGGCTCAGCTACTTCCGGCGGAGCTGCGTCGCTCCATGACGGTCTTAGGCCTCGACGTACATCTCCGTACAACGTGAATTGCGAAACGACAAGCAGACCTCCGAATGAATCTTTCAAAGAGACATTCATTCGACCAGCTAAGTCATCAAAGATTCGCAAAGCAACGATCTTTGGCGCAAGATAATCCGCGTCTTCCTGCGTGTCATCCAAAGCGATGCCAAGAAGAACGACGAGACCATTGGCTATCTGACCCACTATTTCACCTTCGATGGTGACTTTGGCTCGCGTTACCCGCTGAACAACTGCTCGCATCTTAATGTCCGATAAACTTTAGTTTGTCGTGCGTGTGGTCCAGCCGCCTGGGAATTGATCAGCGTTCTGCAAATCGCAGCATCGACAAACTAAAAGTTCGTCGGACAAAGATCACTTCTTCGGAGGTTTTGATGGTCTGATTTCGACCCGACTCGGCAGACTTCGATCCGGATGATTCAGTAGGTCCAAGACGACGCGTGCAACATCTTCGGGTTGCAGTTGCCAACTCTGCTCTTCGGAAGGCTCGTCCCCACCAAAATGCGTGTTCACCGAACCGGGCATGACATAGCTGACTTTGATTCCGTCGTACCGCACTTCCTGCATCAATGCCTCGCTAAAACCATTAAGCCCAAACTTCGACGCGTTGTAAGCAGCCATACGAGGATGAGCGTTCACTCCTGCAAGTGAAGAAATGTTGATAATGTAGCCACCACCCCGTTGCTTCATCAGTGGAATGGCCCGATGGCAACAGTGATAGACGCCGAGAACATTTGTTTCAAGGATTGCCCGAAAATCTTCCGGCGGCATCTGCTCAACTGTTGCGAAGATACCTATGCCGGCGTTGTTCACTAGAATGTCGATACCACCAAAAGCCTTAACCGCCGTTTCAAATAACTTCCCGACTTGCGTGTAATCACGCACATCACAAACTGAGCCGGCAACTCGTCCCAGGCCGATTTTGTTCAACTCAGCAACTGTTAGTTCAATCTCGGCAGATTTCCGCGAACTGACAACGACGTTAACATCACCCCGCACCAAGGCTGTCGCTATTGCTTTCCCGATGCCTTTTGTACTTCCAGTTACGACGGCAGTCTTGCCTTTGAGCTCCATATCAACTTAACCGTTCAGCTTTGTCCGCAATCGCTCATTCACGATCTTTGGATTGGCCTTGCCCTTGGACGCCTTGATCACCTGACCCACGAAGAAACCAAACAAAGCTTGTTTGCCGCCTCGATAATTTGCTGCCTGATCAGGATTCGCGTCGATAACCTCATCGATGAGTGAATCGATCTCTCCGGTATCGCTGAGTTGAACCAGGCCCTTTGCCTCAATGATCGCTTGCGCAGTTTTGCCGGTCTTGAACATTTCAACCAGGACATCTTTGCCTTGTTTCCCGCTTATCTTCTCCTCATCAATTAAACGCACTAGTGCAGCCAACTCCGTTGCTGGTACTGGCGATTCAGCGGCTGATACTCCACCACTCTCGAGCTCTCGCAATAGTTCTGAACGGATCCAGTTTGCTGTTGCTCGCGGGTTCCCTGATGCTCTCGCCGCGTCTTCGTAATATTCAGACAAAGCACGATCAGAAACCAACTGGGAGGCGTCGGCGAACGACAAATCATATTGCTCCATGAAACGTTGCCGACGAACTTCCGGCAGCTCTGGCATCTCGCGTTTGACTCGCTCCACAAAATCGTTCGATACGATCACGGGTGGCAAGTCCGGTTCGGGAAAGTAGCGGTAGTCGTGAGCCTCCTCTTTGGAACGCATCACACGCGTTTCCATTGACTTGTCATCCCAAAGCCGCGTCTCCTGAGTCAACGTGCCGCCGGCTTCGAGCGTCTTGATGTGCCTCGCAACCTCAAATTCGATCGCGCGCTGCATAAACCGAACTGAGTTCAAGTTTTTCAACTCTACCTTTGTTCCAAACCTCTCCTCACCAACACGACGAACAGAAACGTTAGCCTCACAACGGAGGTTGCCCTTCTCCATGTCCGCTTCAGAAGCACCGACCCATTGCAGCGAACGACGAACATGATTGACGTAATCGTACGCTTCCCATGAAGAACGAAAGTCAGGCTCGGTCACGATCTCAGCAAGTGGAACTCCAGCACGATTCAGATCGATATAGGAGTAACGATCGACATCGGGCAATCCTTCATGCACGTTCTTCCCAGCATCTTCTTCGAGATGGAGTCTGGTGATTCGTATCTTCTTGGGACGCCACTCCCTCGGATGACCCGCATCATCGCGTTCTGCCGTCATGAATTCCAGTTCGCCATCAGCAGAGAACGGTCGATCGTACTGAGAGATTTGATAACCCTTGGGAAGATCTGGATAGAAGTAATTCTTCCGCGCAAAGATTGAGGTGTTGTTGATCTTTAGACCGAGGGAGAGTGCAGCTCGTGCGCCTAGCTCCAGCGCGTGGCGGTTAAGCACAGGCAATGCGCCTGGCAAACCGAGACAAACGGGGCACGTGTTTGCGTTTGGCTCATCGCCAAATCTCGTCGCGCAACCGCAGAAGATCTTTGATTCAGTATTGAGCTGGGCGTGAATTTCCAGCCCGATTATGGTTTCCCAATTGTTCATGGTGGTTTGTGGTTTGTGGTCAGTAGTCAGTAGTCAGTGGTCCAGTGGTGATAGGACCTGTGGAACCTATTCGACCTATTACCACTGACCACTGACTACTGACTACTGACAATTACCGCAGCCATCCCAGATACGCGCCGTTCATCCGAGCTTCAACTTCAAGACGACGCCAGCGTATCAGCTGAAAGAAGTAGAAATAGGAGAATCAGCGCGGCAAGAGTTGCACCACCCGTTCGTTTTCTCATAAACGCGCCACCTTTTCCAGAAGTATAAACGCCTAGCCCGCGAACGGTGAAGGATAGAGCATGAGCTTTGTTCTTTCTTCTTTGACCCTTCATTTCCTTCAGCCACATACGTGCAAAGAACTAAGCACAAAGTTCAAGCGTCGCCGTTTACCTCGTTTTCCTTGTTTTTTAAAGCTTTATGACTAGATTTTCCAATAGCTCTTTGATATACATGCCGCCGCGATTAACCGTAGCCTCCCGGTAGAACCATCTGCGGACGCCTGTTAGCCGAACCGGCGACACCGCTCGTCCTTTGACCCTTTGACAGAGGAGTTAAACCAAATCATGGCAAAGACTGTTTGCAAGATTTTGGGGGTTGTCTTCTTACTGGTCGGAGTCGCTGGTTTTGCAAAGCCGGATCTACTCGGTGCACATCTGAATCCGCCCCATAACGTCGTTCACATCGTTTCGGGTGTTATCGCCCTTTATTTTGGCTTTGCTGGGTCAATATCGGGGGCTAAGGCTTTAGCGCTCGTTTTCGGTGTCGTTTATTTGGCTCTGGGGATTTTGGGCCTGGCAATGGGTGGGGGCGCCGAACACCTGTGGCAGGTCGGGCCGCTCCATCTTGGGCAGGTGGATCATGGCATCCACATTGTGCTGGGCGTGGTCTTTCTCGCTGGAGGCTTGTTTACCAAAACATCTTGAGAATTGACATTCAGGTTGCAAGGCGGATTCGATAAGCTGACGCAATTGCGCCCACGAATTCTTAACTTTGCAACCTGAAGCCTTCTTAGAATCTTAGTTTGATCCCTCCTCTACCGACGGCGCCGGGTGCAAGAAAACCGTTTTCGTAGTACGTCCGATCGAATAGGTTCTCGACTCCCGCAAACAAGGTTACTTTCACTTTCTCAGATGCTGAACGTTCGTAACTAGCGAACACATCCGCCTTCGTATATCCAGGAAAAGTTAACTCTGCCATTCGAAATGGAGAGTTGTTCTCAAAAACTGGCGCCAAATATGAACCAGTTCGATTAACTTCCAGGCTGACAAGGAATGGGCGATAACGCTGGCTCCAGAAAAAACCGATCAAATGTTTTGGAATAACATATTCCGGTTGCAGACCGTGTGACGGGACTGAACGATCACTATTAGTGAAAGTGTAAGCTGCACGAATTTCAGCACCCTTCCACGGCGCAGCCTCTAGATAAGTCTCCACGCCGCGTGAGAGTCCACCCGGTCGATTGAGATAACCGCTGAACCTGCCAAGTCCGAGCGGGTCAACGGAAAACCCCGTGAACGCAACTACGCGTTGCAATCGTGTGTAGAAATAGGTTGCTCCCAGTGAAACTCTGTCAGTCGCTAAACGCTGATCGAAACCGCCATCAACACTGATCGATTGCTCGGCTTTTAACGTTGGGTCGCCAAATCGCACGGGTCCGGCACTGCCAAATGTTCCCTCTCCAAATCTTTCAAACAAAGACGGTGCTCTGAATCCATTACCAATGTGACCGCGCAACTTTGTTCCCGTCGTGCGAAACAAATACGCAACTGACCCGTCTCCCGTAATGGAGCTTTCGGCGTCGCGACCTGCTAGTTCACCCGGACGATCGGCACTCCTGATCCGGTACGATTGAATGCGTGCCCCTAACGAAAACCGAAGTCGATCATCAAGAAAAGCGAATTGATCTTGTCCAAAGACGGCAAAGGTTCGTTGATGATCAGTTGTGTTGTTGAATGTAGAAAACGATGGTTGGGAACTCTGGAAGAAGCTCTCGCGCTCAAATTCAAAGCCAGCCGTTGCCAGGTTCGATCGGCCAAGCGTGAAATTTAAGCGACCATCGAATGTATCGATCGTTCCGTTGTTAACGCTTGTCAGTTCGAAATCGCCAAACGGCACGAAAGAAGTAAATCTCGGATCGACTGCCGGTCCATTGTAGTTTCTTCGGTTTGTTCCTACTCGTTGGTAAGCCAAACTATATGAGACACGATCGCTGACAACTTGAGTAAACCTGCCGGAACCGACCAGCAGTCGATTGCGTCTACCTTGATCCGGATTGTTGAAGTCAGGCTGGAAGGTTATGCCAGCTACAGCCGACGGGAATTGTTGACCACTAAACGCGCCTGGCAAAGCGAAAGGATTGTCATTCACCCGAGCATTTGCGGCGTCGCCGAAGAAAGTTCCGGTTATGGCGATTGAATGAGTCGGCTTGAATTGCGCCCGTGCGATAAATGACGAATTCCCATACGCGTCGTCCTTATCTATCCCTCTTCGCACGTCCAGCCGATCTACACCGATATTGAAGCCAAATCGTTCAGCACCTCCCGCTACCTGCAAGCGCTCGCGATATGTGCCAAGGGAACCGCCGTCGAAACTGCTACTAAAGTGAAGTCCTCGCGTCCCTGAATCCGGAATCACATTAACCACGCCACCAATCGCATGCGTTCCATAAATCGATGAACCTGAGCCGCGAAGTATTTCAACGCGATCTAGGGACACAAGCGGGAGATCTGAAACCAACGAGACCGCAGACCCGTTGATATCGCCGGCATCGCGGACGCGTAACCCATCGAGAAGTATTGCAGTGTCAAATGTGCGTTGACCACGCAAACGCAGCGTGGCCAGGGCGCCCGGCGAGCCTTGTTGCTGAACTCGAACTCCCGGGGTTCCTCTCAGGGCCTCAGAAAAAGCAAGTTCATGTCGCTGGTCAATCTGCTGACTATCAATGACTGATAACACCTTCGCGGCTTCTTCAATCCGCTCAGCCGTTCCGTTGGCTGTTACGACTACACTTTCGGTAATAGAAGCCACTGCTAAAGTGATCTGCAACTCTTTGCTTTCACCGCGTGCCAGTCGGATTTCATCATGCGTGTAGGGCGCGAAACCAGGAGCATTAACTTCAAGGAGATAGGTTCCAGACATCAAACCTCTGAACTCAAACTTGCCCATTTCATCGGTAGTTGTAGAAGACTGCAGACCTGGGTTGGTCAGCAGTCGAAGGCGAGCGCCCGGGATTTTTGCGCGGTTACTGTCTGTAACTGTTCCCTGAATGTCGCCGGTTGATTGTGCGTAAGCACTGAAGGAAAGAACTGTACTGAAGAAAATTATTGAAACGATTCTTTTCATGTTAGCTTCTCCTGCCCGTCGCAGTGCGAGCCGAAATAGAATCGCTGAAAGGTTTCCTGACTCGCAGTATTGACCCAATAGATCGCGGATCGCCTTAACTCCTCGCCTTCCCAGATTTCTCCAGTGGCTGATTTGTCCGACGAACTTTAGTTTGTCGTTGGCGTGAATAGTGGCCCGCGAAAAGAACACAGAGGCCGTAACGTCACGCACGACAAACTAAAGTTCGTCGGACTTCTTTGAGGAACTAAATTACTGCATACAGTTGCGCGGGCAGTGGCGGCATCTCACCGCCTTCCCTTACCAAGCGACTCTTCGGTTATCAATTTGCCGATACAGTTAATGTACCGGCGTGACGCGAGGCACACCTGAAATCGGATGCGCATCGACTAATACATCCACAGAAAATACTTCTCGTAACAAATCCGGCACCAACACTTGCTGCGTTGTTCCGGTTTTCACTACTTGTCCACCTTTCAGCAATAGAATGACGTCGGCAAACTGTGCAGCGAGATTAATGTCATGAGTGATAACAAGCGCCGACGAACTTCGCGAATTGCAACGTTCTCTAACGAGGCCAAGCAGGGTGGCCTGATGAGAAAGATCCAGATTCGCGGTGGGTTCGTCCAGTAACAAGATCGGCGCTTCGGTTGCTAAGGCTCGAGCCAGGACCGCTCGTTGACGTTCACCCCCGGAAAGCTCATTCATCATTCGACCACTGAGTTCGTGTAGCTCGGTTTCATCCAGGACTGCTTCCGCAACCTCAAGATCACGTTCGCCCTCCCAACCCCACGTAGTGCTGTTGGCCCAGACGAAGCGTCCACCAAGGACATACTCGAATACCGTGATCGGAAACCGCAGCTCTGCTTCCTGTGCAACAACCGTGATCTGTTTAGCGATCGCCCGCCGACTCAACTTCCCGAGGGACTTGTCGTTGAGGAGAATTGTTCCGCTGTTGGGGATCAAACTTCCATTCAGTGATCGCAATAGTGTCGATTTACCAGCACCGTTTGGTCCAATCACGGCTGTTACCACACCTGGTTCCAACAACATTGAGACGTTGTCCACGGCAGTTCGATGACCGTACTTGATTGTTAGATTGCGAGCTTCGAGCAAGTTAGACTCTCTTCAAAAGATAAATAAATAAAGGAGCGCCAATCAGCGCGGTAATTGCTCCCACGGGTAACTCGCGGGGGGCAATCACAGTGCGAGCGATTGTGTCCGCAACAATCACAAACAACGCTCCGCCAAGCGTCGCACTCGGAATACTGATCCGGTTATCACTTCCCACCGACAACCTTGTGAGATGAGGCACTACCAAACCTACGTATCCGACCGAGCCGCTCGCAGCAACGGAACTTCCTACCAACAAGCTAGCGATAAGAAATATCGTTACCCGCACTCGACTAACTTCTACGCCGAGGTCGAATGCGTCGCGTTCGCCGAGCATCAACAAATTCAATGAACGTGCGTTGAGCGTCAGGATGATCGCGCCAACGACCGCAACGGCTATTGGCACTGGTAATAAGCCGGTGTTTGCGCCCGACAGATCCCCTAACAACCAGAACGTAAAAGATCGGATACGTGTCGCATCCATCATCGTGGTTACAAACACGATGATGGACGACAGGAACGTAGTTACGATGACGCCTGCCAGGATCAATCTCTCAGGAGTTGCCCCAACTCTTCCCCGTGCCAATCTATAAACAGCAAAAGTTGCAACCAATGCTCCCGCGAACGCCATTAGCGGTCGACTCCACTCGAGACTTCCGAAAAACAACAGCGCTAACATCGTCCCAACAGCAGCTCCGTTTGAAACCCCGAGAAGATAAGGCTCTGCCAACGGATTTCTGAGCAATGCCTGGTAACCGGCGCCAGCGGTTGCCAGTGAACCTCCGACAGCCGCTGCCAGCAAGATTCGAGGCAAACGTATCTGAAACAGAATATCGAAGTGATCGCTGGTCAATCCGCACTGTCTGGCGCCAAGCGTCGTCAGTGCACAGAGTGAATTGGAAACAGGTAGTCGTTCACTTCCAAGTAAAGAAGCCGCGCCAACCACAATAACCAACGCAGCAACAAGGAACAGCAAGGTTATTATTGTTCGCCGAAGCGTTACTCTGTTTTGGTTGGACAGCCGCGAACTGGTCATCACTTGAAGACTTCGGGATGAAGCACTCTTGCCATCTCCTCCAATCCGTCGACGGCCCTCGGTCCCGGACGTACCAAATGATCGTCGTTGATTTTGTAGACTCTGCCGGTCTTTGCGGCCGGCGAGCTTGCCAGAGCTTTCGCGACGGTTCCATTACCCTCGCCCATTGATCCGCCCGTGGGAAGAATTATCGCGTCAGGCCTGGCTGCAAGCGCTGCTTCTGCACTGTACTTGGGCCACGCTCCCGGGACATTGGCCGTCACCGAATCTGCTCCGGCGCGTTTGAGCAGATCCGTAACGAATGAGTCGTGTCCAGCTGTGTAAAGTGGTTCAGCAGAAAGTTGATAGAACGTTCTAATGCGTGGAGATTGTTTTAATGCGTTGTCTACAGCCATTGCGCGCGCTCGCAGCGAGGACACAACTGCGGTTGCCTGCTCCACGTAACCAAGAATTTGTCCAACCTGCTCGATAGAACGAAACACTCCTTCGAGATCATGTGGATCAGTAACGAACACCGCAATATTGTGACTTCTTAACTGCTCAGTGAAGACCTCGAGTTGTGAGGCAGTTGAGACAAGTACAACTTGAGGCTTCAACGCAATGATTCGTTCCAAATTGGGATGCTGAGTGTCGCCCACCTTTTCAATGTTCTTTGCTTGGACTGGATAGTCGCAGTAAGTTGTATCACCAGCAAGGCTGCTTCCCGCGCCAACAGCGAAAACTATCTCAGTCAAATTCGGCGCGAGCGAAATAACGCGATCCACTTTAGCCGGGAGGAAAACCTCTCGCCCCGCATCGTCAGTGATCCGTCGGGTGTTAGTGCTCGGATTGTTCAGAACTGCGGATGAGCGCGTGCAGGCCGCGACCGAAAATAAGGTTATCAGCAGAAGTGAAAGAGATTTGATAAAACGTGACGAGTTAAGAAACACGAAACCCACTGACCTCCGATGTTCCAACAAAGGGAAACAGGCTTCAGCGGGATTAAGGATGGGAACCCACAAGCTGCCTGAACACCTTTGCGCGAGTGTTGAGAGGCGGCAAGTGTCTGGGCAGGTCTCCTGGCTTAGAGCAAACTCTTCACAGTGGCGCGACCGCGCGGGAATCTCACCCGCTTCCCTATTCTCCCCAATCGACTGGGGCACCCAAACACAATTTGAAAAGAGCAACTGTAATGTGGCGGCGACACTAACACCTTAAAGTGGGGGTGTCAAACTTCGGAAAGGATGAAGGATGAAGGCGGAAGGATGAAGGTTGAGCTTTGTACTTTGTACTGGTGCTTCGTACTTTGCGCTCCAGATTCCTCTTGCTCCCAAACTCAAAGCTCAAGGTACAAAGTACAAAGCTCAACCTTCATCCTTCCGCCTTCATCCTTCATCCTTTCTTCGGTTTGCCTCCCCTTCCTGCGTCCAGTAAGATGCCGTTCTATTCAACGCCTAACAGGACGAAATCAATGATCAAAACTCTGGAATGGACAAAAGACGGGGTTCGTATGTTGGACCAGCGCCTTCTCCCGTCCGAAGAGAAATACCTGATGCTGCGGTCTTACGATGAAGTGGCCGAAGCAATTCGAAAGATGGTAGTTCGGGGCGCACCCGCGATTGGTGTTTCTGCAGCAATGGGAATCGCATTAGGTGCCAATCAATCTGTCGGGACGTCCGTAGCCGATCTCGAAGACGACCTCAACTACATCTGCGATGTAATGGCTCATACCCGTCCAACCGCTGTCAATCTTTTTTGGGCTATTGAGAGAATGCGGACAGCGTTCGAACGAGCCAAATCACTTCGCGACGTTGAAGAAGTAAAAGCGGCTTTGGTGTCTGAAGCCTTGGCCATCTTCGAAGAAGACATCGCCGCAAACCGTTCCATAGGTCAACACGGCGCCGATCTGATTCCAGACGGCGCAACTGTGCTTACACATTGTAATGCAGGCGCATTGGCAACTGCTGGCGACTACGGGACCGCGCTCGGCGTCATTCGAGGTGCTCGCGACGCTGGAAAGAAAGTAGCAGTGATTGCCGATGAAACCAGACCGTTCCTTCAGGGTTTACGGTTAACAGCGTGGGAACTGGCGAAGGACGAGATCCCCGTGACGGTCATAACCGACAACATGGCTGGTCATGTCATGAAGAGCGGTAAGGTTGATGCAGTGGTGGTAGGCGCCGATCGAATTGCGGCAAACGGTGATACGGCTAATAAGATTGGAACATACATGGTTGCCGTGCTTGCAAGGGAACACGGTATTCCATTCTACGTGGCAGCTCCACTGACCACGTTGGATCTATCCCTTTCATCCGGCGAGCAAATTCCAATCGAAGAACGAGATCCGATCGAAGTGACCCACATCAGAGATCAGCAAATAGCGCCTGATGGCATAAACGTTCACAACCCGGCATTCGACGTAACACCACATCATTTTATAACCGCGATTGTTACTGATAAAGGCGTGGCAAGGCCGCCGTATGAAGAAAGTTTGAAAGCGCTAACTGAGATGGAGCACGCGCAATCTGCAGGTTAAGTTGTCGCGTAACGACTGGTCTTCCACCAGTCAATAGTCCTTCGGAGTCCTTCTCGCAATCCGACCGTTGGTTCATAGCCGAGTAATTCGCGAGCTCGTGTTGTGTCCGCGAGGCTGTGACGAACATCACCCACCCGCGGTTCACGATAGTCAACTGTTACCTGCGGTTTTCCAATTAGATCTTTTAGTTCGGCAAGCAACTTGTTCAGTGTGATTCGTTCGCCTGTGGCAACGTTGATTACGTTGCCAACGCCTTTCGTCGTCGTTGCAGCCTTGAGATTCGCAGCCACGACATTATCGATGTAAGTAAAATCACGCGACTGTTCGCCATCTCCGAAGATTACTGGCTGCTCGTCAGAACAGAGCGCACTGATAAATCTCGATACAACACCCGAATACTGTGATCCCGGATCTTGCCGCGGGCCAAACACATTGAAATATCGGAGTGAAACCGTTTCCAAACCGTAAACACGCGTAAAAACCTGGCAATAGTATTCGCCAACGAGTTTCGCAACGGCGTAAGGAGAGAGCGGATCCGGAGCCATACCTTCCACTTTCGGCAGCGTCGGCTGGTCGCCATATGCCGAACTGGATGCCGCGTACACAACACGTCTTACGTTTTGTTGACGTGCGGCCTGCAGCAGATGAAAGGTTCCATCAACTGAGGCGATATGCGATTGTTCAGGGTTCTCCACGGAACGCGGAACTGAGGGTATGGCGGCCTCGTGAAAGACAACCTCAGTGTCCTTGAGTGCGCGGTTAATCAATTCAAAATCTGCCACGCTGCCTTCGATGAACTCGATGTCTCCCGAAAGCTCCTCCACATTTTCACGGTGACCCGTCGACAAGTCATCGATGATCCGCACCTTGGCACCGCTTGCTGCAGCAGTTTCTGCGATGTGGGAACCAATGAACCCAGCGCCACCTGTGACAACTACAACTCCAGATAATGACATTAGCCTTATTAGTTGGTCGAGACTACCGACCCACGCCTACATATTCAAAACCTATTTCGCGCATGTCTTCGGGATCACAAATGTTTCTGAGGTCGGCGATTCGCGGGGTCGCCATCAGCTGGTGAATGCGACGCATATCAAGTGCCCTGAACTGGTTCCATTCAGTCACAAAAATCAAGGCCTCTGCGCCGTTCACAGCATCGTACTCGTCGTCAGCATAAGAAACTTCGGAAAGTATTTTCTTCGCTTCCGATTTTGCTACGGGGTCGTAGGCTTGAACCAGGGCACCATCGGCGAGAAGTCCTCGGATAATCCCGACCGATGGCGCTTCACGCATATCGTCAGTCTCAGGTTTGAATGCGAGTCCAAGTACCGCGATCTTTTTATCCTTCAAGTCGCCCACCAGCTTGCGAATCTTCACCAGCATCTCTTTACCCTGGCGCTTATTCACTTCTATGACAGCATCGACGATTAAAGAGTCGGAACCGAACTGACGCGCGACACTGGATAATGCTCGAGTGTCTTTTGGAAAGCATGAACCACCAAATCCCGGGCCAGGGTGTAAAAACTTACTGCCGATCCTTTTGTCCATGCCAATACCACGTGCAACATCGTGGACGTCGCAACCGATTCTCTCGCAAAGATTGGCGATCTCGTTAATGAAGGAGACCTTCGTAGCAAGAAATGCATTTGCAGCATACTTCGTGAGTTCAGCTGCCTCGAGAGAAGTAATCACAAACGGAGCTTCGATCAAGTAAAGCGGGCGATAAAGATCCTTCATGATAGCGATCGCTTCTTGATCACGACTACCTATCACCACACGATCGGGCCGCATGAAGTCGTTGATGGCAGCACCTTCACGTAAAAATTCCGGGTTCGAAACGACACCAAAATTTGCCCGACTCTTTTTGCGTTCGTTCACCAATCTACGAATATGTTCACCAGTACCAATTGGCACAGTAGATTTTGTAACGATGACCTTGTAATCCTGAAGATGATCTGCGATGGAGGCCGCCGCAGCTTCGACGAAACTTAGATCAGGTGAGCCATCGTCTTTGGGCGGTGTACCGACAGCAAGAAAGATAACTAGAGCCTGTTCTACAGCCTCGCCCACGTCTGTGGTGAACCTTAGACGGCCTGACTGCACGTTCTTGGCTACGAGTTGCTCGAGACCTGGCTCGTAGATCGGCATCACGCCATTCCTGAGTCGTTCAATTTTCTGCTCATCGACGTCAACACAGGTGACGTCGACTCCAAATTCGGCAAAACAAGCGCCTGTAACCAGACCGACGTAACCAGTGCCGATAACCGCTATATGCATTTTGAATCTATTGAAACGCCTTTGGGGTGGACTTTAAATCAAAATTTTGCGGGTCGCGCGATTTCGATCGCGTGACCCGCAAACGTCAGTTAGTACGCTGTAGCGCTGAGGTCAGTGCTACAGTTTTGTTGGAATGATCCAATCTCTCGAAACTACTTCGTCGGGCTTACTACTGTAACGGACCCACCGAAGTTCAGGTCGTTGTTGTGGAATGCGGCGTAAAGAACACCGGCAACTGCTCCACCGACTGCGAGCAACAACACCGCCAAAGCACCACCACTGAGACCATCATCGTCGTCATCACCCTGAGGGCTCGGCATTCCGGCCATTCCACTTTCACCAGCGGCAATCTGCTTCACAGAACCGCCGGATCGGAGCTGGGCCAGACCCGTTTCAGTCGAGACTGATGTTCGACCGTGCGACGCATTCACAGTAAACGCCGTGGCTTGACTACCATCCACCACCACAGTTCCGTCTTTTGTGGTCAAGTTTACGGTGATTCCATTAAGTGTGGAAACGTGAGCGCTGCCAGTCTCGAGCATTCCGTTGATGCTCTTGTCTGTGAAGGTCAGGCGAAGATTGCTATTGGGAGCGAGATCGATCCGGCCCAATTTGTTGATGCTGACCGATGCGCTGCTATCTTTTGCGGTGCTAATCGCTGAGTCGGAGAACAAGGTGCCGCCAGAAATCACTTTCTGTCCGTTCACGGTAACCTCACCAGTTACCGACAACTCGCCGGATGCTCTGGCGCCCGGCGCGGCCAACACAATCATTGAGTAAACACTCAAAACGGCAACCGCTACAAAGAGCGCGATGAACTTGCGGCTCCAAGTTTTGCTAGTCATTAACTTTCCTCCCGTATAGTGAAAAACAAAAAAGTCTTTATTGCTGTCGCAACGCGAAACTGTCGTGAGAAACTAAGGCGCAGAACCAAATCCCGTTACAACTGCTCGCGACCTTCAAAAGTTGGTGCATTTGTGGTCCGCAAAGCCCGCTAACACTTGGCATTTATTACACTAATAGCAGCCCGGTGTCAACAAACATTTGGGCCGAGTTTGCCACGAAACTGTGCTTTTTTCGGCTGGTTGAGAAGATACCATCGGACAATCTACACGTCTGGATATTCTGAGGGTCACAAAACATTGCTTTGGTTTGACACCGGAGCTTACGGAACTACGCGCCGACTTCTACTGAGCGCTTTTGGACCGCCATCGGAAACATTGGGTTTACTTTCCGACGGGCCCTTCTCAGTCAGGTCCGCTTGCTCATAGGGATCCAATCTTGCAAAAACATAGAAGATTTCGCTTGAACGGACCGTCCCAAGGAACCGAAATGTATTTCTTATCACCTCGCCGGATTTAAAATTGGGCGGTGGTGTAGGTCGACCGAATAGTAACCCAAATTCATCGGCCGTCACCGCCTCCAACTCCGGTAGGTAATCATTTTGGGTTTCCCGGGCCAAACGAACCGCGATTTGCCTGAGAGCTCTGATTCGATTGGAGTTGCGGCGATAATAACCAGGGCTGATTTCGCGGCGGCTTACCCTGTCATCTACAACCTCTTGCTCGTTTTTTAGATATCCCAGGTAGGCGCGGACGACCGGACCAAAATCGTCTTCTGAATATCTCGTCTGGCCGATCGTAAATGGCGGACAAATAATCAGGAGAAAGAGACCGAAAAAGAGTTGTGCCCTCGAGAATGGCATCAAATAGCGTTGCCGCCTTCTGTGATAATTTTCTTGTGAAGTCGCATTATAAAACGTTTGCGAGACACAAAATTGCGCGTGTCTTTCAGCAATGTTACATTGATCTTCAATTTCAGTGAATGCATCAATGACTTCGGTCGATCTCACAGGTATCCCGACTCAAAACAGAGTTGCGCTCGGTGTTTCGGGAGGCATCGCCGCTTATAAGGCGGTGGAAATCCTCCGAGGGCTGCAACGAGCCGGTTGCTCAGTCCGCGTGGCAATGACACAACGCGCGTGCGAATTTGTTCGACCTCTTACTTTCCGTGCACTCTCGGGTTCGCACGTGGTCGTTGACGATTATGCGCCTGATAATCCCGATCCAATTGCGCATATCACATTTTCTCAAACGGTAGACCTGCTTCTCGTCGCCCCTGCCACCGCAAATATTATCGCTAAGTTTGCTCATGGAATTGCCGATGATTTTCTGACCTCGACCTATCTCGCGTGCACTTCGCCAATCCTGGTAGCGCCGGCTATGAACACGACGATGTGGGAGCATCCCGCAACTCAACGCAATGTCGAACGATTGCGAAAGGATGGAATTTACTTTGTCGAACCAGACGCGGGCGAAATGGCTTGCGGCACAATCGGTCCTGGCCGTTTGAGCGATCCCGAACGCGTGGTGAGCGCCGCCTTGGAAATTTTGCGGAACAACAAAAGGAAAGATTTAGCTGGCGAACGTCTTCTTATCACAGTCGGCGCAACCCGTGAAGAGATCGATCCCGTCCGTTTCATTTCAAACCGCTCATCCGGAAAAATGGGGTTTGCGATCGTTGAAGCAGCTCGACGAAGAGGAGCAACGGTGACGGCAATCGCCGGCGCGACCACAGTCGATTCGCCGCCCGGCGTAGATACGATTCGAGTGAATTCGGCGATGGAAATGGCGGAGGCAGTACGACGCGAGATCGCCAATGCAACGATATTTATCGGGGCAGCTGCCGTTGCCGATTACCGGCCGGCTGAACGGGCCAATCAAAAGATAAAGAAGAACACCGAATCTCTGACGATCAATTTGGAACGCACTGAAGACATCCTGTCCGCTGTCGCCGCTAATCGACACGAAGGAATGCTGGTTGTCGGCTTCGCGGCGGAGTCTGAAAATCTTTTAGAGAATGCCAGAAACAAATTGCGAACCAAACAAGTTGATGTCATCGTCGCTAATGATATTTCCGAACGCAACGTCGGATTCGATTTCGACACTAATGCGGTTACAATCCTCAGTCGCAATAACTACAATCACGTTCAACTGCCGCTGATGACAAAGCAGGAAATCGCGGATCAAATACTTGACGTAATCGTGAAACTCAGATCTGAAACAGCCACAACCAAAGCTTCGTCAACTTAAAATGGACTCCTCAGAGTTATTAGAACTCGTAAAAGAAACAAAGAAGCAACTACTTCATTTGCAGACGCTAGGTGTCGAAGGCGTCCAACTTTCGCAGGAACCCCTACCGAGGTCAACTGCCGCCAGTCCCGTGTTTCAACCACCAACACCTAAAGGTTTGCAAACTGAACGGGTGAGCTTGTTTGGCGATCTCGCGCCTCAAGCGGAGAAACTCGCATCGTCTCTGGAGACGTTTGAGGAGATTCATAACGAAATCGGTGATTGCACACGGTGTCCATTACATCGCGAAAGAACAACTGTCGTTCACACTGAAGGAAACAAAAAGGCGCGTCTCATGTTTGTCGGCGAGGCTCCCGGCGCGGACGAAGACATCCAGGCCAGACCATTTGTCGGTCGCGCGGGTCAGCTGCTGACGAAAATCATCGAAGCTATTGGTTTGAAACGAGAGGAAGTGTTGATTGGAAATGTAAATCGCTGTCGACCGCCAGGGAATCGCCCACCAACGCCTGAAGAAGCTTCAATGTGTAAACCGTTTTTGCTTCGCGAAATTGCGATCGTTCAACCCGAAGTCATTGTTGTGCTGGGCAACACTGCGATGAAGAATCTTTTAGATACCAGAGAAGGAATAACTAAACTGCGGGGCACCTTCCAGGAGTACAAAGGGATCAAAGTGATGCCAACTTTTCATCCGGCTTATCTGCTGCGAGATCCTTCGAAGAAACGCGAGACTTGGGAAGATTTGAAAAAAGTGCGCGATTACCTCGACAGCACCGCTCAACATTGATAACAGTCCAGAGGCTGTCGCACTAAAAGAATTTGCGTTAACTTGTCGTACGTGAACAATCACCTCGGAACTGCAGCATCAACGACGCTCAAACCCAGTTCATCTCGTTACGTTGAAGTCGCTGTTCCTCTCCACGTTTCGAAAACATTCATCTATAGATTTAGTAGCGAAGAGGCGACGCCACAGATCGGCGTTCGTATTCTTGTACCACTGGGTCGCAAGCTCGTCACTGGATACGTGGTGGCGTTTTATGAAGCTTTACCGCCCCACTTTGCATCAAGTGAATCTGAACTTAAGGATGCTGGAAATGTCATCGACTCCGTTCCTGTCTGTACCTCCCAGATTCTCGACTTGACGCGCTGGGTTTCGGACTATTACGCATCGCCCTGGGGTGAAGTGATCAAGGGAGCGTTGCCGCCGGGCATAAGTCCGGCGATTCACGAGTTTGTTTCGCTTACAGAAGAGGGCAGAACTCAGGAGCACACCGATGAAGTGAGCTTGACTGCAAAGCTTCTCAATCACCTCAGCACGACCAGCCAACCAACAAGACGAGATTCCTTAAGCCATTTTGCATCCATGACGCAGGTCAGCCGTACCCTGCATGAGATGGAGAATGAAGGACTAATTGAGCGCACTCAAACACAAAGCAATTCCTTCGTTAAAACCAAACAAATGCGATTCGTCCGCTTGCTTCCGGAAAGCCTCACGCGCGACAACAAACTGACATCGGCCCAGGAACGTGTGATTGCCAGTCTCAAGCGCCAAGTGCAAAAAGTTCCACTGCAAGTTGTTTTGAAGGAAGCACAGGTAAGCGCGGCGACAGTGATCACTATGGAGAAGAAAGGCATCGTTTCCATCAACACTGAGGTAGTCAGGCGAGATCCGTTTTATGATGCGCAATCGCAAGCACCTTCAAACTACACGCTGACTGCGGCACAAAGTTCAGTACTAACCGAGATCGAATCAGCAATTCAGAACGGAACTTATTCAGCGTTCCTGCTACATGGCGTAACTGGCAGCGGCAAGACAGAGATTTACATTCGTGCAATGCGAACCGCACTCAGTCAAGGCAAGTCTGCGATGATGCTGGTGCCGGAGATTGCATTGACCCCCGTCTTTTCACGGCGGCTAAGAGAACATTTCGGCGAGAACGTTGCCATCTTTCATTCTTCCCTGAAGCGAGGCGAACGTTTTGATGAATGGAGTCGTGTAAAAGCAGGCGAAGCTCGGGTCGTCATCGGCACTCGTTCGGCCGTATTTGCACCGGTGAAGGATCTAGGCCTCATCGTTGTAGATGAGGAACACGAGTCGAGTTACCGGCAACAGGATTCGCCGTACTACAACGGCCGAGATACAGCAATCGTGCGCGCTCAGAAGGAATCGGCCGTGGTCGTTTTGGGTTCCGCCACTCCTTCGCTCGAATCGTTCCACAACTCGAAAAATGGAAAGTACAGATATCTGAGTCTGCCCGAGCGAATTGGCGGAAGACCTATGGCTGACGCTGCCATCGTTGACATGCGCAATGTCTTCGCACGACACGGTAAGCAAGGAGTGTTTTCAGATGAACTACTTGAAGCGATCAAGGAGACTCAAGATCGCAAAGAGCAATCCATTATCCTGCTCAATCGCCGGGGCTACTCGAGCTTCGTTCTTTGCCGGTCGTGTGGTGAAACGGTTCAGTGCAAAAACTGCGACGTCACGCTTACCTATCACCGGTCCGAACGGGTCATGATTTGCCACTATTGCAACTATCGTGAGGCTGTACCTTCTGTATGCCGTCACTGTGGCAAGGACTACATTCATTATGTTGGTGAGGGTACTGAACAACTCGAGGAGCTGTTAAAGAAGGCTTTCCCGACTTTACGTGTTGCCAGGATCGACAAAGACACAACATCGAATCGACGACGGTTCGAAAAGATCCTTCAAGACTTCAGCGATGGAGATTTGGATGCACTTGTTGGGACTCAGATGCTGGCAAAAGGGCACGACTTTCCAAATGTGACTCTTGTGGGCGTTGTAAGCGTTGACGCGGGTTTAGCACTAGCTGACTTTCGAGCTTCTGAACGAACGTTTCAGTTAATAACCCAGGTCGCTGGACGCGCTGGTCGTGGCGATCGGCCAGGCCGTGTCTTGATCCAAACATACCATCCGAACCACTACGCATTACGACATGCATGCGCTCAGGACTACGAAGCGTTTTATGAAGAGGAAATTCGTTATCGCCAGAATCATTCTTACCCGCCATTCATTGCACTCGCTAGCTTTCTTGTTCACGGTCCCGATCTTAGCAAGGTTCGGAATGACGCACTTGAACTTCGCAAGCATTTAGACCTGGCAAATCAGGATCGGACTTCGCGAATTCTGGGTCCGGCTCCAGCTCCACTTGCGCGTCTAAAAGGCGAGCATCGATTTCAGTTGCTGATCAAGTCCAGGAGCCGGCGTCGATTGCGTGAAGTAGCAGATGCGGCGTTGAGAGCTGCAGCCGAGAGCAGGACAAACCTGCGGTCCATAAACCTTGAAATTGATCCCGTCTCGTTGATGTAGTGCGCGTGCAGTTTTGATGCGTTACACTCCGCCGCATGAAACTGTCAGAACTGGCCGAAAAAACCGGGGCTAGAGTTGAAGGCGAAAATGTCGAGATCACCGGTGCCTCCGGTCTCGATGAAGCACGAGAAGGACACGTAACATTCCTCTCGAATCCTCGATACACGACGAGAGTAAAGACAACAACGGCGTCTGCGATCTATCTCGCGGAAGACGTAAAGACTGATCGTCAGATTTCGATTTTGCGGGTCAAAGATCCATATCTTGCCTACACGCGTGCGCTTCGAATTTTTTATCCTGAGAAACCTATCACACCGATTATCGACCCGTCTGCGGTCATTGATCCCTCAGCAGTCATTGCAAAACATGTCCAAATCGGGGCTTGTGTTGTCATTGGTAAGAACGTTCATATCGCCGATGGGGTCTGCTTATTTCCGAACGTCACGATCTATGACGATGTCACGATCGGCAAAGATTGTGTGATCCACTCTGGCGTCGCGATACGTGAACGAACCGAGATTGGTGAGCGAGTTGTGATCTACAACAATGCGGTGATTGGTTGCGACGGATTTGGTTACGCGAAAGACGAAGAGCGACACTGGCTGAAGATTCCACAAGCTGGTCGCGTCGTCCTGGAAGATGACGTCGAAGTGGGCGCGGGAACGACGATCGATCGTGCATCAACTGGTGAAAGTCGAATAGGCCGCGGCTCGAAGTTGGATAACCTGGTGCAAATCGGCCATTCATGCACGGTTGGAGAAGATTCACTGCTCTGTGCCCAGGTTGGATTAGCAGGCAGTTCACATATTGGTAGTCGTGTCATCCTTGCAGGACAGGCCGGTGTTGCTGGACACCTCACGATTGGTGACGATGTCGTGTTGACTGCAAAGAGTGCTACAAGTCACGACATCCCACCAGGGAAAGTAATCTCGGGAATTCCTGCGTTCGATAATCGAGACTGGTTGCGATCAGTGGCGGCGTTCCGGCGTCTTGGAGAAATGCAACGAACTGTCAGGGAGCTTGAGAAGCGGATAAAGGAGTTGGAGGAAAAAACTTCCAAATAGGGACGCCTTCAACCAATCCAAAAATCTCACCACGAAGGCACCAGGACACAAAGCTGAAAATGGCTTGGAAGATTTTGCGGCTTTTGTGACTTCGTGACTTTGTGGTGAGTCTTCTTCGAAAGTAATTGAGTTGAGGATCTTAAGGCATCGAAGCTTAGGTTATGCCGCCACCATCCACGATCACGATCTCACCGTTCATAAAACTGTTTCGATCGCTCACCATGAACGCCGCATACTCGGCGAGTTCCTCAGGACGACCCAGGCGGCCGGCAGACACCCAGAAGTCATGCATTTGCAGTAAACGTTCAGGTAAAGACTGGGCCAGATCGGTATCGAATATTCCTGCCGCAATCGCGTTGACACTAATGCCAAACGTTCCTGCTTCTCTCGACAAACATTTCGTGAAGCCAATCATTGCAGCTTTCGATGTTGCATAGTGAACGGCCGTAGGCAGCGCACGCATTGCGCCGATTGAAGTGATGTTAAGGATCGACCCTTTACGCTGCCGAATCATCTGTTTGTAGATTGGCTTAGTTACCGCGAAAAGACTGTCGACATTCGTGTGGATAACATCGTCCCAGGCTCGGTCGGTAGTAGTGGCGAAATTGTCTCCCCGATTGATGGCGGCATTGTTTACCAGGATATCTATACCGCCCCATTTCTCTACTAACTCTCGCGTGAGCCTCTTTAGCCCGACTCGGTCAGTCACCGAAATCTTCGCGCTGAAGGCACGTCGGCCATAGCTCTCAATCTTGTTTCGGATTTCCTCCGCGAGGTCATCACGACTGTTGTAATTAAACGCGACATCTGCACCCTCACGAGCAAACACGTCGCACAGTGCCGCACCGATACCCCGCGTTCCACCCGTGATGAACGCTCGCTTTCCTTCCAGCAAAAGACTCACTTAGTTATGTTTTCTCCTAAGACTCCCGCTAGTAGGACAGGCATCCTCAAGCGTAACAGACTTTAATAATCTGAGCAGAGAAACGCGGGAGCTACTACGGATTAGTTTTTGTGCCGGGAGATTAAACCGTGAAAAGAGCCGGCAGTCAATTCAGGGGTCAGGCGGAAGCTTCGCCAAACGAGGCGTTTTCAGGCTGGGGAATCAGTGCGGCGATCTCTTCAACGATTTGTCGCGTGGAGTTTGGTATCGCAAGGCCGACGGTTGCCGCTCTTAACCGAGAATAATGCACTTCGTCTTCCAACATTCTTCGCACGGCAGGAACGACGTCTGAGGTTCGCCTCAACATCACCCCTGCGCCACGCTCGGCAATAAGATTTGCCGTGCCAGCTTCCTGGGGCATCGGTTCGGTCGTCACATCCGCGATAATCGGAACGCGACACGCCAGGGCTTCAAAGGTCGTCAGCCCTCCAAGTTTGGAGATCATAACGTTTGCCGCGCTCATCAGTTTTTCGATTTCGTCCGAATAGCCAATCACCTTAATAGGGAATGGGGCATCCAGTGCCAACGACTCAGCCTTGGCGCGCAAATCTTCATTTCGACCAGCCAGGAAAATCGCCTGGACATCCAATTCACCTCGGATAAGTTCCTTGAATATCTGCGGGATGTTGCCACCTCCAGCCCAGCCGGCATTTACAAACACAGTAAACTTTTCCGGGTCCAACCCAAGGGCGGAACGTGCCGCTTTCGCAGCATCTTCTCCCGGATAGGCAAACTTGGGATGAACAGGCATACCTGAAATCTTGATACGTTCAGGTGCAACGCCATAATCGATCAACTGACGACGCGCCTCATCACTCGCCACCAGATATAGCGAGACAGCATCACAAGCCCAACCCTTCCAGAATCCGTAGCAAGGATCGGTTACAACCGAGATTAGCGGAACTCGATCGGTCAGGTTCAATTCCTTAAGCACACGACCGAAGAGGTGTTGTGTTAGCGGATGCACGCTGACGACGACATGAGGACACCAACGTTCAAATAGCCCCGCCACATAACCGATACATCGCTTATGAAAAAACTCCAGTGTTTCAGGTCGAACGTGGTTGACGCACCAGTAGAAGTATTTCATCCAGTGCTGGCGATTCGTCAGAATCCAATTGTAGAGTCGAACAAGTTTGGCAGTGAGATGATGCGATTCTTCGATGGCCCGTACGACTCTAACTGCGACAGACTCACCCTCAAAAAACTTCTGCACTCCGGCAACAATTGCCGCCGCGGCTGAACGATGACCACCACCCGTATCCGAAGAAATAATCAAGATCTTCGGATTGCGGTGCGCCTTAGTGCTGGGACCGCACGCGTCCTCGCCTGCCCGGTTAAAATCAAGCGTCTGAGTTGGCAAGACGGCAGGCGGGGACGCCTGCGGTCCCGGCACTAAGCCCTGTTGTTGTTCTGATGTACTCATTCCCGATTTAGAATCCGGCGACTCGAACACCATCGGGCTCCGGATCAACTCGATCAATGCCCTTCCGAGCTTTCTTCATTTCTCTTTCAAGTTTTTTGATTTGGATCAAGTGACCGGGATTGAATGGCAGCGACGGATAATAACTGTTTGATTCATGTGTGCAGAAACAACCTGAGGCTGCTTTCTTGCGTCGTTCTTTCATTGCCGGAGACAGCCAAAGCTTCTGAAAATTCCAATCGAACTCACGCAGGTTGCCAATCGGCGCCAGGTTCTCGCATGAGGAGACAGTGCCCTCGTCGTAGATAACGCCACCAGCGGTTCCCGCGTAACACTTCATCTGCGCGGTTTGAGTTTCCTGTGTCTTCGCAATCAAACCGTGCATGTAGATATCGATCGCCGCCTTGAAGAAACCTGCCTTGCCACCGTAGTTGTTCTTAATGGCCGCATGACGGGAATCATCGTCGATCATTTGTGCCAGTTTCGCGTAACGAGAGTGGTCTATCTCTAATTCTTTTGGATCTGCTGACGGTGGTCGGATGTAGTTGAAATTAACTTTGTCTGGCTTCAAATCGTATTTCAGAAAGTCGTACCAGTCGAAGATCGTGTCCTGGTTTGAATTCATGAAGCAGGTACAGGTTTGCACATCCAACCGTGGAAAGTCATTCTTTATCGCCTGGAGCTGTCGAGCGGTGTCGATTGCGATGTCCCAGGAGCCGGGCTTCTGACGAATCTTTTCGTGCTCGCGCTTCGGGCCATCAATCCCAAGGGCGACCGTCACATTCAGATTTGGACATTCCTGAAGAACTCGAGTTACGTCAGGAAAGATTCGTTTCTGAATTTGTCCATTGGACATTATGTAAATAGACTCGAGTTGATTATTACGGTAGAAGGCGCTCGCGATCTCGGGAAGATCTTTTCGCGTGAACGGTTCGCCCCCAGCTAAAATCAAGACACCGAGATTGCCACCTAATGTTTCAGATATGCGTTCGATCTCATGGGTCTTCATCTGAAGCTTCTTTCGCGGACGATCATCCAGCTCGTCCGTAAAGAAACAGTGGGTGCACCGCATGTCACAAACCGAGGTGACGAGTATGTTGAGCAGCACTGGCGAGAACGGTTGGCCGATCGCCAGCTTTGCGTAACGCTTCAGTAATTCTTTCGTGGTGAAATCCATTTCTTCCTCAACTTCTTTGCTCGCGCGCACAAAACCGCGAGAGTCTTACAGATAAGCTATTTAACTGAGCATTGTCAACGTGATGTTTTTGATGCGAGTTTAGGGAAGTGAGTGGGTTGTGGTTAGTGGTGGAATAGGTCGAATGGGTCTAATAGGTCGTATAGGTCCTATACACTCACTACTGACTACTGACCACCGACCACTAACCGTCGGGCATCGCTTGTAACTCGTGTTGTACTCTCAGAGAACCGTGGGGCTTCAGCGACGATTACGTCCATAACTCGAAAAGCTCCACCTGACGGGACTTCAAACTGGATGTCCAGATATCCACTTTCGCTCTCGACCACATCCGAAACTACTTCGCTGATGCGCTCTGGCTCGATTGTCCCCATCGACATCGAACCGCGTGCGGAGTCACCGATTCGCCAATTGACCAATCCTCGCGAAACACTAACACGCGCATAAAGTAAATACCGACGGTGAGCTTGTGCCTGGACTCTTTGCCACAAGCGGCCGCCGGCAAGGGCGGCCATCGCCTGCCCGCCAGATACCGTCATTGCCTCAACCGGGCCGGTAACACTCCAACCATCCGCCAACTGATTCGATCTACTCGTGAGCCGGAACGACGGATTGACTGCGAGGTTATCCGCTGTGAACAGTCCTAAGTCTTCCGCACGTTGATGCAAATAAGCGCAACCTTCGACAGTGCCACTCGAAGATCGCACTCGGATTCCCTGCGAACGTTCGCGACGATCTCTTATAAACAGATCTCCATCAAGCAATTGAACGAATATGCCGGGAGCAATCTCCGACCTTCGCTCAACAATCAGATTGCCTCCTGTGTCCAGACGCTGAATGTCTGAAGGATCGCTTGTATGAACCCAGTTCTTATCACTCACACTCAGCGGCTCCAATCTCTTGTCAGCAAAATAGAGCACTGCGCCTCCGGGCTTGTATTCGTAGGAGATGTGCCTGAAGTAAAGTCGTGGATCCATGTAGTAGTTACTGAGATCGCGTTCAGTTTGCGGTTCGTGAGGTGCAAATGCGAGCTGCTTGCCTGACATCACAGCTTCGTGCAATGTGAGCGCGCCTGCTGGTTTATCCTCAACACGCCAGTAGCAATTGAATGTAGGATCCTGATAGATCCAACCGCCCCGATCCACGATCCAAACTTCAGCACCTGCGTGAGTGTCAACACCAAAACCACCACTTTGCACGGCTACGCTCAATCCAACTGTTCGGGCGACGAGGCCAACTGATTCACACAGTGCGACGTAAATATCGGCAAGATTTCCGCAGAGCACGGGATCGCCGGCCTTCATCTGTTGGTACGCTTCTCGTGGATGACGTGTCGCAAGACCCGGCATTGCGAGGTGATGTGTTTGACGACCAAGCCACGCTCGAATCTTATTTGCCTTGTCCCACGCTGAATCCGTTGCGGAAACAACTCCGTTCAATTCAGATCGAAGGAAGGCCGCGTCTTCCGGGCTCAACCTCTCGCGCGGTTCTATGCGACGCATGTCCTTTGGCAGGCCATCGATCTCGTCGCCCTGTCGATGGATCTGTAAGCGAGCCAGTTCCGCAGGATTGCCTTCTCGCGATGTAACCACGACGGTCGTATCACCTTCCGGTACCTGAACTCGGAAATCCGCTACCTGGATCTTGGGCTCTACAACGATAGGACCAGGACGCCAATATGAAGAAACACCAAAGCCGCCGAGAAACGCGCCGACTATTCCTATCCCAATGAGCCATTTGGATGAAGACTGCTGGAGTGTGGCAGGACTTGCAGAAACTAAACGCAGTGTTCTCTCGGGTGGGATACCTGATCGGCTAGCGGGCTGCTCCGGGGTGAGCAGATTCATAATTCGCTCCTTGAGGCGCTAATTCTTTGCTTACCGAAGAAAATTGCAGATCAGCCAAGTGGAAGAGATTACCAAATACTATGTAAAGACTTGGTCATGGTTGTGTAAAGTTTTGTCAATGCGGAATGCTTGTGTGGGCCAAAAAAGTCAGAAGCGAAACGCGGAAGCGTCGGGTTTGCAACCAACCAGATCATTGGATTGGTAGAACCCGACGCTACCGCGTTTCGCTTCTGAGTTCTTTTTGGATGCCCAAGGCGCGCATGCGTCGATACAAGTGGCTTCGGTCCACTCCCATCAATTCAGCAGCACGCGAAACATTACCGTCAGCTTCTTCCAACTTCCGCTGAATGAACTCGCGGTGATAAGCCTCGGTCGCTTCCTTAAAGGAAGGAAAACGAAAAGAAACGGCAGGCGGTTCTTCTTTTCCGTGCGGTGGCAGATCTGACGCATCAACTTTCGTCCCAGGATGCATGATTACCACACGCTCGATCGTGTTTCGCAATTCACGCACGTTACCTGGCCACGAGTAGTTTTGTAACTCTTCAAGCGCTTCAGGCAAGAACTCCTTTTGCCGCTTGCCGTACGCCTTCGAGAAATGTTCATTGAAGTAAGCGACCAGTGCGGGCACATCCTCCAGGCGTTCACGCAACGGTGGCAGTTCGAAAGGAATGACATTCAATCTATAGAAAAGGTCCGCGCGAAAATTTCCTTGCTCAATTTCCATATCGAGTCGTTTATTTGTAGCGGCGATCAATCTGACGTCCACAGTAATCGAGGTTCCACTACCGACAGGTTCAAAGCGTTGCTCTTCGAGAACCCGCAGAACCTTCGCCTGGACCTTTGGACTCATGTCTCCCACTTCGTCCAAAAAGATCGTGGCGCCGTCTGCCAATTCAAACTTTCCTTTCTTTGCCGCAGTCGCTCCGGTAAACGCGCCCTTAACATGACCAAAGAGCTCCGACTCGATTAACTCTTCAGGAATTGCCGCTGAGTTGACTTCAACAAACGGCGCAGCTGCACGCCTTGATTCCGAATGAATAGCATGGGCCACAAGCTCTTTTCCTGTACCCGACTCTCCGTAGATCAGGATTCGTCCATCCGTTGGCGCGACAACTGAGATCTGCTTTCGCAATGCACGCATCGCCACTGACTCGCCGACCATCGTGTACTCCCGGGCGAGCGCCGCAGCCATGTCTGCATTGATTCGTTCCAGTCGTTGTTGTCGTAAAGCATTACGAACCGTCAGTATTGTTTTCTCGATTGACAGAGGTTTCTCGATGAAATCGAAAGCGCCAAGTTTTGTGGCCCTGACAGCGGTCTCGACGTTTCCATGACCTGAAATAATGACAACGGCGGCTTCCGATCCGAGAGCTCGAAGTTGTTTCAACGTTTCTAATCCATCGATCCCCGGTAACCAGACGTCGAGCAAAATACATCCGTACGCTCGTCGCCCCAACGCCTTCAAACAATCCTCCCCTGAAGGGACGGCATCGGCGACGAAGCCTTCATCTTCCATGACCGCACGCAACGTATCGCGAATGCCGCGTTCGTCATCAACTATGAGAATCGAATCCATGTAGGAATTTAGAATTGAAGATTTAAGATTTCAGATTCAGCTGCTCACAGGAAGTTCAATAATAAACCTGGCGCCAGCTGGATGATTTTTCTCGGCGCGAATTCGCCCGTGGTGTTCCACGATTATTCGTTGAACGATTGCCAGCCCTAAACCGGTTCCGCTGTCTCTGCGGGAGAAGTAGGGCTGAAAGAGTCGCCTGAAATCGTTAGGTGCAATTCCGTGTCCGGTGTCCGCCACTTCTGCGACAAGCAAACTCCGCTCCGTATCGTGGTAAGTAACGATGGTAATCCGCTTCTCGTTTTCTCCACGGACTAAGGCATTGAGCGCGTTATCGATCAGGTTCACAAACACTCGCTTGATTTGCTCCACATCGAGCATCGCGGCAGGTAATTCCGGTGACAAGTGTACAGAAATCGTAGCGTCGTCGAGCCGTTCCTCGTAGAGTCCGATAGCCTGGGTTATCACCTCGTTGAGATTCGCACTTTCGAGTTGAATCGCTGGTAGTCGCGCAAAACGCGAAAACTCATCAACCATCGCTTTCAGACCTGCGACTTCCCTGGTGATCGTCTCTGTGCATTCCGCAATAACAGCCCCCACCTTATCGACTTCAACCGACTCCTCTTGCGGATGATTTCCGTTCTGACCATTCCCAGACGCAACTCGTTTATAGTTCTTGGCAATTCGTTCCGCCGAAAGTTGAATCGGCGTCAAAGGATTTTTAATCTCATGGGCCATGCGCCGCGCAACTTCGCTCCAGGCTGCTACTCGCTGTGCTGCAAGCAACTCAGACAAGTCCTCGATGACGAGAACCGCGCCTCGGCCGGAAAATACGGAATTAGTTAAAGCGGCAGCTGTCATCGCCACTGGTAACGGTCCAGCCCCGTTACCGCCACTTTCCAGTTGTGTCTGCTCAGCCGCATGTCCTGCACGTCTGGCGCGTCTCAATAAACGACTAATCACTGACCAATCCTCGGCTCCGATCACTTCACTCAATAATCTGCCGCTATCTGGTCGATTCTCCAAACCAAGCATCCGAGCGGCGGACGCGTTGAGGGTTGTTATGCGATCGGCATCGTCGATGGAGACAACCCCGGTTGAAAGTGATTGCAAGACCGTCTCGATATAGTTTCGTCGCTCGAGCAAAGCGAGGTTTTTCTCGCGTAGTTCTTCGGCGCCTGCTTCAATGCTTTTTCGATTCTCCTCGAGTTCGCTTGTCATTTGATTAAACGACTCAGCAAGCATAGCCAGTTCGTCATCAGCGACGGTGTGAACCCGATGCGATAAATGGCCGCGGGCTATCTCCTTTGACGCTTCCGCAAGTGCCTTGATCGGAGTGGCAATACCGCGCGCGAGGTAAATAGCCACCCAGCTCGAAACAAAAAATAGAATCAACGTCATCAAGCCCAATGTTGAAAGACCCAACATTCTTATACGGCGCTGCTTTCGAACCAGGTCGCGATATCCCTGTTCCGAAGCTGACATCATTTGATCTAAATCGTTATCAGCGCGTTTGGGAGGCGCGACGATAAGCGTCTGCGAGTCATTTAAGGGAACGGCGACAACGTCGAAGTCTTTGCCGTCAGCAAAGGTATTGCCTGTGGGAGCACTCGCTTTACGCGCTTCCGCAAATAATTCGTCCAGTCGCTGGACTTCACTTGAAGAGAGATTCGCGCGTCGCTTGAGTTGAATCGTGCCGTCTCTCGAGACGATTTCGACACCAGCTAATTCGCCCGAAGACACCAGATGATCTATGGCAGCTTGCTGCTCAATGGCGGACTTTTGACCTAGTAGAGTTACCAGCAATAACGAGATGTCCTGCAGGTTTCGCGCCTGAATGTCGACAGTTTGACGACGAACTGAACTCGCTTGCTGAAGAATCACCTCTGGATAGAACCACTTCTCAAGTGATCGATTAAGAAACAGGTACGAGAAGACGGCCATTGCTGTGATGGGAAGGAAGCTGATCGAGATGAAATAGACCAGCAAACGAGTCCTAAGCTTCGAACCGAGCTGACGCTCAGCCCTTTCGCGTCGCAACTTCAGGATGTTGCGAACGAATATAAAGGAGAAGACTACAAAGCCGACGAAATTCAGCGTCGATAGGGCGTACAGAAGAATCGCGTCAGAAGGCGTGTCGGGCGTTACAACCGTCCAGAGCCACAGTTGCTGCGAAACAATAATTGATAGAAGAAGAGCGACCGTGATGCCCAAGGCCCAAAGCAGTAAACGTCGACGGCGACGCCGACGTTGCTCGAATTCAGGACTCACGTTTTCTGGATCGAAACTCATGAAATGTGTGGAAAGTTTAGCATAGGCGCTTCGGACAGCCGCGTCGTCAGGTGTCCGATATGCTTCAGCTTTGTCGTGACGCAACCAACCAGGCCCCTCGGTTTACGAACAGAGCTGATTGCCTTGGGGGCCTGGTTGGTAGAGTCCCGACAAGCTAAAGCATATCGGACAACTTCGGTTAGAATGCGAAACTCATCAACATGACCCTGCGCACCCCTTTCATTAACGACGTGGGCCGACTACGAAGCGGCTGGCGGATAGTAATTTTCATCGTTGTATTTCTGAGCGCTATCAAGATTTCAGATCTGATGGTGCTACGGATCAACTGGGGTGGCATTCCTCATGGCCATCAACTGTTAGACCTTTTCGCACGTATTTTTCTTTTGCTGTCATCATTAGTTGCGGGCTATTTGTGCTCACGCATCATCGAAGACCTTCCCTGGCGATCGCTTGGTCTAGCATTCACGACGCGCTGGTTTTATGACTTGGTGGTCGGCTCTATCATAGGTTTCCTTTCCCTCTGTTTAGCCGTCGCAATTGCCGCCGCAGCAGGTGGCCTAAAGTTTACCTTCAGCACCGCTGATGTCTTTTGGCCAACAATACGAGCTGTCGTTGGAACCGGCTTGGTCTTCATAATTGCCGCGCTTGCTGAAGAGGCAGTGTTCAGGGGTTATCCACTGCAGACTCTCTCGCGGGCAAGATTAGCGTGGCTCGGAGTTCTGCTCACGTCAGTGCCCTTTGCTTTGGCTCACTTCTGGAATCCAAACATTGTGCGCGGTGTGACTTTTGCCAATACGGCGCTGGCGGGTGTCTGGCTCGCCGTCGCCTACCTGCGAACGCGCAATCTTTGGTTCCCGCTGGGCGTTCACTGGGGCTGGAATTGGGCACTCGGTTCGATTTTTGGTCTGCCAGTCAGTGGCCTGACATTGCTGTCTAATCCATTGATGTACGGAAAAGACTTCGGACCTAGATGGTTGACGGGTGGCAATTACGGGATCGAAGGTGGCGTTGCAGGAACGCTGGCAATTGTCGCGTCGATATTGTTCCTATGGCGAACGAAAATCATTTCGGCAGATCCGGAATTGTTGAAGTTAACTTCCCAGGAAAACCCTGTCCGAGGTAATCAGCCACAGATAAAAACGGATGACACGGATCAGATTTGAGCTTTGTCAATTGTCAATTTTCGATTTGCATAGGACCTATTCGACCTCTAGGACCTATGCTGCTTGCTGATTACTACTAGTCAAAATCGAAATTTGGCAATTGACAAAGCTCCAATCTGATCTGTGTTAGTTCTGTTAACAATCTCCGTCCCTCTCCCGTCTTAATCGGTGTCAAAACGCTGCTCGAAAACGAGCGTCAACCGATCTTCCTACAGTGTTTTGACGTTTCAAGGAGTTCAGCCGGCACCGTGAACCGCATTGAGGCGACGAATGTTCGAGCTTGAAGCGACAGCAGACATGCTTTTACCGACCCCGCAAGCGAAAGCGTCGACTGACACGCCGGAGACCAGAATCGAAGTAGTACTGGTTAAGGCTGTGCTCGACGGGGATCGCGACTCTTTCGGCCGGCTTTACGAACTATACGCTCCCATGGTTCACGGCATCTTGCTCGCTCGTATTCCGCGCAGTGAAGTGGACGATCTCGTCCAGGACATCTTTCTTCACGCTTTTCGAAAGCTTCACACGTTGCGCGATTGGGCAGCTTTTGGACCCTGGATAGCAATGATTGCCCGTAATCGGGCGATGGACTTCTACCGGCGTACGAAAGAGACAGTCGAGGTCACGGAAGATCTGCGAAGTACGGATATGCAGACGTCGAGGGCGAATGAAATTCTTGAGTTAATACGCGCATTGCCCGAAGCGTATCGAGAGACTTTGATTTTGCGACTTGTCGAAGGCATGACTGGCCCTGAGATCGCGGCCCGAACTGGATTAACTCCTGCTTCGGTTCGAGTGAATCTTCATAGGGGAATGAAACAATTACGGAAAAAGCTCGGTTATGCGGAGGGCTTATGAACGAAGAGTACTTGTGGGACAAGAGCGGTAAGCCAGATCCAGAGATACAAGAACTGGAGCAGATCCTGGGAGCGTTGCGTTATCAACCAAAACCTTTGGATCTGACTGATGAACTTCAACCGCGTTCTCGCCACCGGTATCTGCCGCTGATCGCGATCGCAGCGACGTTGCTTATTGCATTGATCGCTGGTGCGCTGTGGTTGCGGGTAAGAACCAGGACGGTCCCGCAACTCAATAACGTGCGGATTGAGTCGCCAAAGCGTCAGCAAGAAATTCCAAATATCAATGACAAGAAGACAAACGACTTCCTTGCAACTGCTACTGGTAAACCCAGTCGTGAGCCACGACCGAAAGTAAAGGAAATCAAACACTCCCGACCGCTGGAAGCGTCCAACATGACGGCAAGCGAACGCCAGCAAGCATTGGAAGCAAAAGAACAACTGATGATTGCGCTGCGCCTTACCAGTGAAAAACTGAATCTCGCGCATCGAAAAGCCCAGGGATCATCACCAAACCAAATTCGCAATCAACATAAAGTAGGATGAATGGAGCAAGTATGAAATTACTCTTCCACAGAATATCGAGAGCCTTACTCATATCCGCGTTGTTTGTGGTCACAACAACGATCACAATCCACGCTCAGGATCCGAGGATCCGCATGGCTCCTCTCGACCACCTTTCGACGAAAGCGTCTGAAACAGTGGACGTAAATATCGACGAGCGCTTGATTCAACTGGCTGCAAAACTCTTCAACGATAAAGATGAAGATGAGGCGAAAATCAAGAAGCTGGTGAACGGTCTCAAGGGGATCTACGTCAAAAGCTTCGAGTTCGATAACGAAAACGACTACTCCTCTGCTGATGTGGATTCCATTCGCTCACAGTTACGCGAGCCAGCCTGGAGTCGACTCGTGAATGTCACGAGCAAACGGGATGGAATCGTTGAGGTTTACGTCGCATTGAACGGACCAGACGTTCTTGGACTCACAGTCTTAAGCGCAGAGCCTAAAGAACTAACCATAGTAAACATCGTCGGTCCAGTTGATCTGGAGAAGCTGGCCAAGCTCCAAGGCAATCTGAATATTCCCGACCTGGGGATCGAACCAAGCAAGACCAAGATAAAAAACGAGCAGTGAGGTTTGTCAATGAAACGCTCTACAACCAAAAAGCTCGTAACCGGACTCCTCGCTGTAACGCTATGGTCGACTATCTCCTTCGCGAAAGGCGATGACTTCAACTCCGTCGTGAAAATCATCGAGGAGTTTTACAACGTCAAGCACGAAGGTATTCCCTTCCTGGCGAAAGCCGCGATGAAGGCAGTTGGTGTTGGAGCAAAGATCAAAGGGGGCGACGCCAAACGATTTGCAGAGGCCGGCAGCATTAAGTTAGCCACATTTGAGAATCAAGAGTTCAAAGGCGACTTCATTAAGTTTCGTCAAACGCTTAACGATTCTCTAACTCAGACCTGGGTGCCGTTGATTCAGACTCTGGCAGCTCCGGATCACGAACAGTGTTACATCTTTGTCAGAGAGAACGGCGACAAATTCAGGGTGCTGGTTGTGACGATCGAACCACACGATGCGACCGTTGTTCAGGCAACCGTGTCGCCAAAGAACCTTGCCTTACTGATGAAGGATCCTGAAGAAGGTGCAAAGGCAATAACTCAGGAAGCAACAATCAATGATCAGGAATAAGGTGAAGCACATGGAATCTCGGCAACTCAACTCGATGCAGACATCGACGCAAGGGCGTAAAGCCACGGACACAACTCGACTACACCGCTCTCTCAATAACGGGTCAAGTCCATCACAACCGTTGTTCCGTGGCTTTGCGCCTTTGCGTCTTTGTCTGACGATCCTTCTTGTCGGCTTGTCGTGCGTCTCAGCAATGGGACAGGAAGTTGAAGATACGATTCGCATCAAGACGCGAGTCGTTTTTCTGGACGCTCTGGTCAAAGACAAAAAAACAAATCTGCCGATTTCGACTCTTGCGCAGGAAAATTTCGAAGTACTAGACAACGGCAAGACACGAGCTATCTCCTACTTCACACGCGAAGGACAAGCACGAAAACCGTTGGCGTTAATCCTCATCCTCGATTTGCGCGACGACGGCGCCGGTCGATTTCTCAAGAGGCCCGAAATCATCAAGGCGATGGAAGAGCAACTGGCCAAACTTCCGGTCGGAGATGAAGTAGCGATTATGGCGATGGACTTTAGTGAAGATGAAAAGCGAATTTGGGTGACACAATTCACGAACGAACGAAGCAAGATTGCCGAGGCGTTAGCGCAAGTACAATCGATGTGTGCATCACATCCGGAGAACCCGGGAGAGCGCGCCGCTCAAGACAAGCAGGCAGCTGCGGGGAACGAACAAGCAGCGAAAGAGATCAAGGAAGCTGCTGATTCGAAAGATCCTTCGACCGATCCGAAGGCGATCGTTTCAACCGAAGTTATCAAAGGAAAGAACGGAACGTTGACGCGCAGAATCAGACGCGACGGCAGTAGTGACATAACCCGAACGAACAAGAAAGGTAACGTGACGATCGAGATGGACGATATTTACGATATGGCATCTGCGATACAAGATGCCTCTCAGCAGGCGCAAGTGATGCGCCCGAACTCCCAGCTATCGATCGTCTGGATATCGGATGGGATTGCTCCAATCTTCTTTGAAGACCGTGAAGCGAGCGAACAGGCGTTAATTCGGAGCAATGTTATCTTCAACTCACTTACCGTCGAATTGCGCACGCTGTTCAAGTTTTTAATGCCCATCGGGAAACCGATAGCTGGATGGATGGGAATTAGTCTTTACGGGAGTGCCAAGTATCTCGCTCAACAATCCGGCGGCGAAGCTGTCAAGGTAGGTAGTCCGAAAGATTACGGCACTGGTCTGGCACGCATCATCGGCAATCTGACGGCAAGGTACAGTCTTGGTTTCGCCCTGGCAGAAGATGAAATGGACGATGGGAAAATGCATTCGCTCGAAGTGCGAGTGAAAGCGAAAGACGAAAAGGGAAAGAACCGAAAACTGTTGGTGAGTTCCCGACAGGGATATTACATGTCGAGTGTAGGCCCGAAAGACACCGCAGCAAAGGCGCAGTAGAGTCCGATATGCGTCTGTCTTGTCGTGAGTACACCACCAGGCTTTAGCCGGTGGTACTTGAACTTCATAACTACAAAGATGGGGAAAAACGTTGGGACACCACCGGGCTTTAGCCGGTGGTATTTCAATTTCATAGCTACTCCTTTGGAAGATCTGAGTGTAGCTCAGAAGTTGAAGTACCACCGGCTAAAGCCTGGTGGTGTCCCAACGTTTTTCCCCATCTTTGTAGTTGTGAAATTCAGGGACCACCGGCTAAAGCCCGGTGGTGTGAGGCACGACAAGACAGACGCATATCGGACACTATCGAACGTCAATTGGAACGTACTTCACGTTGCGTGGACCAACGTATTCAGCCCGAGGTCGGATCAACTTGTTGTCGGCATACTGCTCGAGGATGTGTGCAGTCCAACCCGTGATGCGACTGACTGCGAAGATCGGGGTAAAGAGATCCAGTGGAATGTCCATCATGTAGTACGTTGATGCGGAGAAGAAATCGACGTTTGGATACAGTCCCTTCTCGCGCATCATCACTTCTTCTACTTTGCGCGACATTTCGTACCACTTGGTGTTTCCAGCACGCTCCCCCATTTCCTGGGAGAACTTTCGCAAGTGTGTAGCCCGCGGATCCTCCGTCTTGTAAACGGCATGACCAAATCCCATCATCTTTCGCTTCTCCGCCAGCGCTCGCTTCACAAAGGTCTCAACGTTGTCCAACTCGCCGATTTCGAGCAACGTCTTCATAACGGCGGTATTCGCGCCGCCATGTAATGGACCTGACAACGCACCGATTGCCGCAACCACGGATGCATAAACTGTGGCCAGTGTTCCGGCCACTACGCGAGCCGTAAACGTCGAAGCATTTAGCTCGTGATCTGCGTGCAAAATGAGGCAAACGTCGAACAGCTTTGCATCGTGTTCAGAGGGCATTTCGCCCTTGAGCATATAAAGAAAGTTGGTTGCGACATTGGCGTTCCGCAAAGGATCAATGGGATCTTTCCCATTCCGAATACGATCAATTGCGGCAACGAGCGTTGCGAATTGACCGGTGAGTTTGGTTGCAATCTCTCGACTATTAGCGTTCGAGATGTCGCGGGCGGTTTTGTCGTACGATTCAAGCGCTGACACAGCTGTACGCAGCGTGTCAATTGGATCTGAATCACGCGGGATCTGCTTAATCACATCAAACACTTCGCGGGGTACTGCGTAGGTTTCGCCGAACCGTTGCTTCAGCTGATCCAATTCAGTGCGATTCGGAAGTCGTTTGTTCCACAACAGAAAAGCTACTTCTTCAAAGGTTGAGTGCGCGGCTAAATCGTGAATGTTGTAACCCTGGAATATCAGCTCGCCTTTGTCGCCAACGACGTCGGAAACTGTTGAGGCTCCGACTACAACTCCTCGGAGACCGGTCGCTGCTGCAGTAGCACTGGGAGTGTCTTTCACAGTATCTGGCATAAAGTTTCAGTGTGAGGCGAAGATAACAAACAGGTACGATAGAAACAAGCGAGCGCGCTTTGGAGTGCGACGGCCTGCCGTCGCTATATTACCAGCGCTAATCGCAGAATATGGCACCGTATAAGTTAGTGTCTCTGTAACAAAGCGACGGCAGGCTGTCGCACTCCAAAGCAATCAACCATCAAATTCCACTGCGACTGAATCACCACGTTTGGCCTTTAACATTTTGGCTGCGGATCGATTCCGTGCGGAGATTTCGAGGAAACCGGCACTCCCCCAAAGCGCAAATAGCTTGTGACCGTGTCCTTCTGAATAGGAACTCTGCACTGATTGAGTTTTCCTTCCATTTACCAACAGCACCACTCTCTGTTCTTCCAGTCCGTTGAAAGACTGACGATCAAGATTAGTCACGCAGTTCCCGAAACGGTCGATGTGAATAATCCGTCCTTTTAACTTCCCTCTTTTGGTGACCTCAGGTGTCAAGGCTTTGAGCCGAACTTCATCTCGAATCTCCGGGCCAAACGATTCAAGCGAAACTCCGCGGGACAGCTCAGCAGCAACTGGGGCAAAGACGTCCCGTCCATGAAATGTCTTACTGACCGGATGTCGAAAATATTCTTCGGCGGTTATGTGGATGATTCGACGACTCGTCTCCTGGTCAAAAATGTAGCTGAAGATTCCGTTATCTGGTCCAACAAAATAATAGTTCCCTGCTTTCGCCAAGATCGGGCGACGAGAGGAACCGACGCCCGGATCAACGACGGCAAGGTGAATTGTTCCGTTCTGAAAGGAGCGATAACAAGCAAGGAGCGTAAACGCAGCCTCCTCGATATCGTGTGGCGAAATCTGATGACTGATGTCGATGATGTATGCGGTGGGATTGATCGAAAGGATCACGCCTCTGACTGCTCCGACGTAGTAGTCAGATGTTCCGAAGTCAGTAAGTAAGGTGATCTGTTCAGAAGTAGAAACAGGGAGACGGCCAGACCGTGCTCCCTGTTTAATTCCCCTTGAAGACTCTTTTGGATCGTTCACAGAGCGCCTGTGTCAGTTGAAGTGCGAATTTTCAACTGCTGACCTTGCTCAAGTCGGATATCTTTGCCTCGCTGAGTCATGGTCCCAGCAGTTCCGGCGCCACCACCGATGATGGCACCGATCGCAGCTCCTTTTCCTCCACCTGCAATGGCACCGATGATCGCACCTACACCTGATGCAGCTCCAATTTTCGCAGCATCGTCCTTGGTGGAATCCTGTCCGCGAACTCCGCCTTCCGGATCAACATCGGTACGGCTATCAGAGTTTAGCGGCACTATTTCCATTAGCTCGGCATGAAGAGTAGCCGTGCGGTTGTCGGGAGTCCGAATTTGATCGAACGACAACTGCAGTTCAGCGACTCCTTTTACTTTGCCGGGCCGCTTAACCTGAGATAGATGCCCCTCAACGATATAGCCAGCAAATTGTGCCGGCTGAACTACCCGTGCTTTGAACGGGTCGTTACGCTGCGAGGCGTCTGTGGAAATACTCGTCAAGAGTTCCAGCGACAGAATTGTGTTTCGCGGAATTCCTAAAGAGGCGTTGGCTGTGACGTTGCTATCCGGATTATCTGCTGGTTGTGTTCCTTGGTCAGTCCGAACCGTAACTCCCGTGTCTGCCGGTGCGGGTGCACTGGACTGACGTCTCCGTAGACCAGTCGGAATGGTTGAATCGAATTGCTGATGGTCATAGCCACCGGCGTAACCTAATTCAAAACCCTGCTGATAACCATCCCGATAGTCCTCAATTGGACCCCAGGCGTCATTAAATGAGCGGTCAGCTCGCTGATATTCCTCTTTGCCTTTGTAATCGCGCGCAGCGTGATCATTAATGTCCTTATACCCAGCGGTATAACCATCCGAGTATCCGGTCCGGTAACCCCGCTCCAGCGCGGTTGATTGCGCCTGGCTAACTGCAAAGTGAGCGTTCGAGACCGGAATGCTTACAAATCCGGCCAGAACAAAGCTAAGTACACTTACAAGGGGAATCTTGATGTGGTTCATCTATACAGTCCTTCCGAGAATTTACGACCATTTACCCACGATCGTAGCGTCCTGGGAGAGCCAACCTCGTAGCAGGGTCGATGCTACCACTCGTGCATTGAGTCATCAATCTATATCTGCTTGACGCTCTGGGGTGCCGAACCTAGACTCGTAGCACCGGTTGAGGCCATTTCGAACTGCAACTCAGATGCAAGGTTTTGACTCTGAGTTTGCGCCAAAAACGAGATTTTGATGGCGAAACGACAAGTTTATCTAGACCATAGCGCGACAACGCCTGTCGACGAGCGAGTCGCCGCCGCGATGAGTCGTAGCCTGGCCGAAACGTTTGGCAATGCCTCAAGTGTTCACACTTTTGGTCAGAAGGCTCGCTCGGCAGTTGACCGCGCACGACGGGAAGTGGCTGCTCTCATCGGTGCTCGTCAGAACGAAATTGTCTTTGTCTCAGGCGGAACCGAGGCAAATAATCTTGCCATCCGGGGTCTCTCCGAAGCCGCAGCGCAATATGGCCGGCATCTTGTTACTTCAGCTATCGAACACCCTTCGGTCCGCGGAGTGTGTGATCGATTGGAGAAAGAAGGTTGGGACGTAACACGCTTGCCGGTCTATGACAATGGCATCGTGAAGATTGACGATGTTCGTCAGGCTCTTCGTGCGGATACGGTCCTCGTTACCGCGATGCTGGCCAACAATGAAATTGGCACGATTCAACCAGTCAAAGAAATCGGGCGCCTGATTAGAGAGCGTCGAAATTCTGGTCGTAAAAGTCTCTGGTTCCATACAGACGCGGTCCAGGCTGCAGGCAGACTGGAGATTGACGTTGATGAGCTCGGCTGTGATCTTCTATCGCTTTCAGGTCACAAACTATACGCGCCCAAAGGAATCGGAGCTCTTTACGTCAGAAAAGGAGTCAGACTCGTAGAGCAAAATGTAGGTGGACATCAGGAACGTGAACGCCGAGGAGGTACCGAAAACGTTCCGGGCATCGTTGCTTTTGGAGAAGCTGCAAGGATCGCAGGTGAGGAATTCCAAAAGCGAAACGATCATGTGAAGTCTTTGCGTGATCGATTTGAAGCTGCCGTTGAGACCAGGATTAGCGAGATCGTTATCAATGGCGACCGCCATCAACGTCTTCCTCACCTGACGAACATCTCATTCAGGTTCATTGAAGGAGAAGGTTTGCTCATCAACCTGGATATGAATGGTATCGCTGTATCAACCGGTTCAGCGTGCTCCTCTGGAACTCTCGAACCATCACCCGTCATTAGAGCTCTGGGTCGAAATGATGAACTGGCGCGTGGATCAATTCGGTTTAGTTTCGGAAAAGACAATTCGGAAGCAGATGTTGACTATGTGGTCGAGGTTCTGGTTGAGGTAGTTGAACGACTTCGTGAGCTTTCTCCGCTTGGGAAAGAAGTCAGTACCACCTCGCGGTAGCGGGTGGGTGCGAAGTTTTTTGGCAGCCAACTCTGAGCTTCGCACCCACCCGCTACCGCGAGGTGGTACTGACTTCTTCCAACTAATTGAAGCAAAATTAGAACCACTTCAGTTGCCATACTCATTAACATTCAAAGATCACCTGGCCCATCCACGGAATGTCGGCGAAATCCCAAACGCTTCTGTCATCGCTGAAGAAGTAAATCCTGTTTGCGGCGATCGACTCCGATTGTCGTTAATGATTACTAACGGACGGATTGAGCTCGCTAAGTATCTGGCTTACGGCTGTCCTCCGACGCTGGTTATGGGGTCAGTTCTAACCGAATTGATTACTGGTAAGGCTGTTGACGAGGCGCTGGCGGTAACACGTTCAGACTTGATCGACCAGGTCGGTGGTTTACCAAGTCGCAAACACCACGCGGCTGCGCTCGCAATCGAAGCACTCGCGAGCGCGGTCAAAAACTTTGGAGTGCGCTAGCCTGCTAGCGCTTTGTTACAAGTGACGCTAACCAACCTGTCCTCTAACTAAACCCAAATCGTCGATTGACAAGTAGCCTGTGACAAAGCGACGGCAGGCCGTCGCACTCCAAAGATCATGGCTGCGGTGTACCAACAACCCTCGGCCTGCTGGATGAATCCCCTGCCTTACCTCGGTGATACTCCGGCCCACAATACTTTTTCGGTTCCGTTCCCAACACGAAAGTCTTGGTTCTAATCACCGGACATGAATCACTCGCAAGCAATCCGGTTGTTGGATCAATATCCAGAGTAATCGTTCCTTCTAAATGGCCTTCGGGCACGGCGGTAACTGGTTTTCGAGGCAAGGGTGACGGTAACGGCGCTACAGTCGGTGTCACTTCTGGAGTTGCTTCTTCTGCGGGCGAGGCCGAGGGCTGTTCTTCTGGAGTCGCCTGCTCAGTCCCTTCAGGGGACTCATGATTGGGTCCAGTTCCGTTGATGAAATACTCAGTCCGCTTTTCGGTATCACCCGCGGCGCTCGGTTGTCCTGTCTCCGGATTAATTTCGATAGCTTCGACGCCCGCGGGCATTTGCCAATCGCCGGCCCACTCAGGGTGTTCATTTAAAGCGAACGACATGAAGTCGGACCAGATCGGCAACGCTGAATTCGCACCAGTCAAACCCAGCTGCGAGCCATCATCGAAACCTACCCAAACCGCACAGACCAAATTCGGCGTATAACCAGCAAACCAACCGTCTCTAGACGTGCCTGTCTTACCAGCCAACACTCCCTTCAATCCACGAGCTCTGACTTTTGAAGCAGTGCCACGGTTGATTACGTCCTTCATGAACGAAGTCATAACGAATGCGACGTCCGGCCTAAGGACTTCACTGCGCTGAGGTGTTGGTGCAGCAACTGTCACTCCTTCGCCAGTCGTAATCCGGTTAATGGCAATCGGTGTTGTCCGTGAACCAAGGTTCGCAAAAGCAGTATATGCAGAGGCAATCTGCAACGGTGTTGCTTCGCTGGTCCCTAAGGCCATGGCAGGGTATGCACGCGGTGGTTTCGGTAAACCTGCTTTAGCAGCGAGGTTCATCACCCGGCCAATCGTCACTTCCATTGCCACGTCTACAGTAACGACGTTCAGACTGTGAACAATCGCGTCACGTAACGTAACCGGCTTATTCGAATAAGTGTCCCCAAAGTTACCCGGCGAATACTCCTGATTGTCGAAGGTGAAGGTCTTCGGTTCATCCATGAAGGTCGTTGCGGGAGTGATCACTCGTGGCACCGGATCGTAGGCGGTGTTGAGCGCCGTTGCATAAACAAACGGCTTGAAGACTGAACCAGGTTGACGAAAGGCATCAGCCGCCCGATTAAGTTGACTCTTCGAATAGTCTCGTCCGCCGACCATCGCAACGATCTCGCCAGTCTTCGCATTCATCGCGACCAGAGCGGCTTGCAGCGTTCCGGGTTGAAATCTCTTGGCCTCGATTTTGTCGAGCTCGACCAGTTGCCTGGTGAGGGCTGCGTACGCTGCGCGCTGCAAATCCATATCAATGGTCGTGTAGATCCGTAGATGTTCGGCGCCGCCCGGGCCTGCAATCATGTCGCCCAATTGGTTCTGAACATAATCAGCAAAGTAAGGCGCATCAGAGACGTCTATGCGTCCTTTGGTAGGTGCAACCTGCAGCGGCGTTTCTTTAGCGATCTTTGCTTCGTCCGTGTTAATTGCCCCGGTCTCCAACATCGAGTCAAGCACCTGGTTACGTCTTGCAGTCGCCGTTTGCAGGTCCCGGTATGGGTTGTAGCGATTTGGACTCCGAATGAGCCCTGCCAGGAATGCCGCTTCCGGCAGAGTTAGATTTGTGACGTCTTTGTTGAAATACGCGCTTGCAGCTTCGCCCATCCCATTGATTGAGAACCCTGCTTGTTGGCCCATGTAGATCTGATTGCAATACAGTTCGAAGATCTTCTGCTTCGAGAGACGAGTCTCGAGGATGACCGACATGTAGGCTTCGGAGATTTTTCGCTTAGGAGAGTACTCAGGAGACAGCAAAAGGTTTTTAACTAACTGTTGCGTGATGCTGGAACCGCCCTGTCTCGCTAAAGGTGAATTTGGATCTATGTCGTAACGACGAACAGCGGCGCGGATGATTCCACGAATGTTCACTCCATAGTGTTCGAAGAAAGACCGGTCTTCAGTAACTGTAATCGCCTTCCGAAGATGTTCCGGGATGTCGTTGAAACCTACTACTTTCCTTTTTGCGCGCTCATGCCCGGTTACTGAGCTGATCAACTCTGGTTCAAGCCAAACCTGTTGAAATGAACCACGCCCATCGAGGTCGGACAAAGATGCGATTGCCTTGCCGGTCTTGGCGAACTGCACACGCACTCTTTGAAACTGCTGCTGACCGTCCACCGTCGAAGCACTACTTGGTTCAACGTCAACCGCAGTTCCATTGATCGTATAACGTCCTCGGGCATTATCGGCTTGCGCGCTCTTCTCAACATAACCAGCGCGCTTTAGAAATGCTATTACTTCGTCCTCAGAGATCGATTCGTTAACTCGAAGTTGCTTAGGCGCAGCGTAAATACCTGCGGAGCGAGTGTAGACTTCGCCTTTCAGAAGATTGTCAATGCGAGCTGAGAAGACAGTCCAATAGTAGACAAGGATTCCAATTACAATTGCACTTGTAAAGACGACAGGAATAACTACATAGGGGCTTAGCAGTTTTCGCAACAGACGTCGCCAAAAACTCTGATGGGGTTGTATGTAGCTAACCATTCTTTGATCGCGCATTGTGCGCGACGGCGTCGGGTTATTTGGTGGATACCGGACTGGCATAAATCGTCGGGCGTTTAGTTACGCCACTTCTCATCCTACGAATTATCTGAGATGCGGTTCTCCTTCAGTTCAGTTTACGTGGTTATCCTCAGTCATTTGCGTGGCACTCCTCTTTGGAGTGCGATACCCTGTTTGAGAGATTGCCGATTTCCAATTGCCGATTGCCGATTAAATCGCTGCGAAGCCGATCAATCTGTTCAACCGGCAATCGACAATTGGAAATCGGCAATAGTGATTGACCTGCAGTCTCGTCCCGAACATGAGTCTAACATCCAGTCTGCGTCCGACGGGTAAGAATCGCACTAGTCTGCGCATTGGTGTGATTGCAGTAGGATGCGCAATCGGCGTGGGAACCGTCGTGTTCCACCACATCGAGGGCTGGTCTATACTGGACAGCCTTTATGTAACGGCCCAAACGGTCACAACGGTCGGTTTTGGTGATTTGACGCCGCGAACGGTCTGGGGCCGGGCATTTGCCACCGTGTTTATGTTGGTGGGAGTTGGAATTGTTCTGTACGCTCTGACCAGTGCTGTTCAATCCATCGTCCAATCGGAAATGGTGGCCACGTTTGGCCGACGAAGGCTTTCACGCAAAATGAGTAAACTGCGGAATCATTTTATCATTTGTGGCGCCGGCCGAGTCGGCTCGCATTTGATCCGTAGTCTTCAAGGCAGCGACGAAACCTTCATCGTCATCGAAAGCAATGCAGAAAAAGTCAGCCAGCTGCTCGACTTTGGCATCGCGGTCCTGGTTCGCGACGCGACTCTCGAAGAAAGCTTGATTGAAGCGGGTGTGGAAAATGCAAAAGGCCTGGCCGCGTGTTTACCAAACGACGCAGATAACGTTTATGTTGTTCTAACTGCGCGTGCCTTGAACCCGGATATCCATATCGTGGCTCGCGCTGCTGAAGAACAGGCTGAGGCAAAATTGATCAGAGCAGGAGCAAATCGCGTCGTGGCGCCTACGATAATTGGGGGCCACCGAATGGCAATGGCTTTGACAAAACCAGCCGTGGGCGACTTTCTTGATTCAATCACTGCCAATCAACTCGACCTTGGGTTTGAGCAACTTGAAGTGGAACCGGTGTCGTCTTTTGTGGGGCGTCGTTTGAGTGACACAAATATCCGGTCTCAGCTGAACATAGTTATTGTCAGCATTAGAAGAGTTAACGGAGAGATAGTCTTCAATCCAAACGCCGAAGCGGTAATACAAGCTGGCGATATGCTGATTGCGATCGGCAGTGCTGAATCACTGGCAAAATTAACAGCCCTGGCACGCGGGCAGGCTGCAGCGGTTCCAGCTTGATTGTCCGACGAACTTTAGTTTGTCGTGGTTCCAAAGAGATTAGCCCCAGATTACACAGATGAAACAGATCAGAAGACGTGAAGCCTTTACGCAATTCCTATCCGTCTCATCTGTATAAATCTGTGGCTAAGTGAGTTTCTGATTTCATGAAGATTCTGGTAACCGGCGGTAGCGGCTATTTGGGCAGTCATGTACGCCGCTATTTTTCAGCTGACGATTTCTCGCGACGATCCAATCTCGACATACTAAACTCCAGAGACACGGAACTGGTTCAGGACTATGACGCAGTGATTCACCTCGCCGCGTGTATGGATAAGTCTTCTGCCGGGGCGGATCTTTCTTTTCGAACCAACACAGAAGGAACCAGGAACGTGCTGCAGCACATGCGACCCAATTGCGTATTCATCTACGCCTCGACGAAAGATGTATACGGTAAACACGCCAATGCGTATCCAACTGCGGTTCCCGAGACTTGTGAAACGACATACGCTAACCACTCAGCGTTCGAGTGGTCGAAACTGATTGGTGAACGTTACGTCGAATATTATGCCGCTCAACGAAACTTTCGGGCGTGTGTTTTCAGACTTTCCGCGGTGTACGCTCGACCTACCTCAGGAAATGAAAATGGATTCGTGACCCATTACGTCGAGTCAGTAAAGCATGGCTGGCCAATTCGTTTGCCCGCCTCGGCGGATCCACGTCGTGACATTCTTTATGTAGACGACTTTTCACGTGCCTGTCAGGCCTTCATTGATTCCGCGCTGCTCTTCGGCCTTTACAATGTGGGCGGTGGAAGTGCAAACGCAGCATATTTGCGTGAGATAATTCAAACGGTCGGGAATCTAATTGCGTTGGAGCCTGTGATTCAAAACGATGAGAGGCTTCCGCTTCCTGAGCCTCTAAATTACGTGTCTGATTTGACGCGCATTCGTGCAGAGTTAGGCTGGGAACCAAGAGTAGGAAATGAAGAAGGTTTGAGGAATTTACTTTAGTGTACGACAGGCTCACAGCCTGTCGTACATCAAACATGTCACTAGTGATTGCAAAAGCAATAAAACGCGTGGTTGTTCGCGGTACCAACTGGGTCGGCGACTCAGTGATGAGCGTGCCGGCACTTCGAGCGTTACGGAGAGTTCTTCCGGATGCAAAGATCACACTGGTAATACGACCTGGGGTGCGAGGTCTGTTCGCTGATGCTGACTTTATCGATGAGCTACTAGTCTACAATCGGCGAAGTATGTTCTCGGCGTTTGGCCAGGTACGCGAGTGGAAAAAGCGAAACTTCGATCTGGCGTTGTTGTTTCAAAATGCATTTGAAGCAGCACTGATTCCCTTCCTTGCCGGCGTTCCCTTGCGACTCGGGTATGCGACTGAATCGCGACAGGCCCTCCTCTCGCATCCTCTTGCTTTACCTGACTGGCGATCAACTCGACATGAAGTCTTCTACTACCTTTATCTGGTAACGGCGCTCGAACAGCTGCTGTATCAAACGAGCACCATCTGTGAAGCTGATCCGGATGCCTCATTGGAGTTATCTGAATCTCGCCGACAAGAAGCAGCCCGAATTCTACAGGCTATTGGAGTAAACAGTGACCGCAGTATTGTGGCGATCTGTCCAGGCTCGATTAACAGCCGAGCAAAACGCTGGCCCGCGGAATCTTTCGCGCAACTGGCAGATAGACTGTTGGAGGAACGACGTCAGGTTGTATTAGTCGGTTCGAAGGCGGAGGAGGATGTTTCGCAGGAAGTTACAAGCAGGATGCGCAACAAGCCTGTTGTGTTAACAGGCAAGACAACAATCGATCAACTTACTTCAGTTCTGGGTGTCGTTGATTTGGTATTAACGAATGACACTGGACCCGCTCACATTGCTGCGGCATTGGGTCGACCGACCCTTGTGATTTTCGGTCCCACCAATCCTCTAACAACGAGACCATTTTCTGGTCAGGCTGAAATTCTGAGGCACCCACCTGAGTGCGCACCTTGTATGCTTCGCGATTGTCCAATCGATCATCGTTGCATGACTGCGATCACCGTCGAAGAAGTTTTAGAACAATCGAATGTGATGCTCAAGCGAAGCAGTTTCGCAAAAGCGGCAAGGAGTTTGTGCGACTCGGTCGCATGACTAATCAGATGGCAAAATCGGCGGTGTTTATTGATCGTGACGGAACCATCTCGGAAGAAGTTGGTTATGTGAATCATCCGTCACGCTTTCGAGTGTTTCAGTACTCAAGCGAGGCGATTAAGAAACTAAATGATGCAGGCTGGCTAGCGATCCTGGTCACGAATCAAGCGGGCGTCGCACGCGGTTACTTCTCGGAAGATGTCATCACGGAAGTCCATAACCGTCTGAATAAAGAGCTGGCTCAGCAGAACGCTCGACTCGATGCAATCTACTACTGCGCTCACCATCCTAGCGTCGGTGAACCACCGTATCGGCTAGACTGTGATTGCCGGAAACCAAAGGACGGATTGATCAAACGTGCTGCAGGTGATTTCGATATTGATTTGCCTGGCAGTTGGATGATTGGCGATCGTTATAGCGACATCGAGCTCGCGCACAATGCCGGTTTAAGGTCAGCATTTGTTTTGAGTGGATATGGTCGTGGAGAGTGGGAATATCAGCGCAGTTCGTGGGTTCTCCAACCAGAGCTCGTTTCTGAGAATCTCTTGGAGGCGGTGAACTCTATAGTTCGCGTTACTCTATAAACTCAGCGAATGAAGCGATAATCCAAAGTTTGATCGATGAACATATAGCCCGAAACCACGAGCTCCGCGCACAAGCGCAGAGTTATTGTTACCGAAACTCCTCACCATGGACTTTGAAATTGTCAGCGAAAAACAGCGATCGAACCAATTGCCAAGGGCAAAGGAGTTCGCGGCCGTAGTCGTCTACGAAGGCTCTATGGTGGCAATCGTTGGCGGAAGTTGAAGGGAGTTGCTCAGGTACGACTGTCGAATGGTAGGATACGGAAGGCTGAGATTCACTGGTACGAAGGGCACGGAGTTGGCAGACGAGAATTCAAAATAAAACTTCCATTCTTAGATTCGCAATGAAAAAGAAACAGGCAGCTCATTTTGTAGTTTGTCTCGACAATAATGGCTATGCCGCTTCGTTAGACGTGGGCAAGCTCTACCGCTTTATCCCGGATCCAGAGGCAGAGGCTGAGGGCTTGCTCCGGGTTATAGACGAGAGCGGTGAAGATTATGCTTTTGAAGCAACGCGGTTTCACGAAATCACTCTCCCGCGTGTCGTTGAAAAGGCTCTTTTGCAGGCGAGTCGTTCCTAACCCGTCACATGTCCGATATGCTTTAGCTTGTCGTGACGCAACCAACCAAGCCCGAACGATTACGAGGTTCTCAGAAAATTGGGTTGGTTACGTCACGACAAGCTAAAGCATATTGGACATTCATCTGCGCATGACACCTCTTAAAAAACGACTGCTGGATATCATCAGCAATTTTCGCGACAAGAAACTTGTCATTGTCGGTGATTCGATTGCTGATCGGTTCACTTACGGTTCAATTAGCCGTGTTTCCCGTGAAGCTCCGGTCTTTATTCTTCGTCACGAACAGACTGAAACTGTACCCGGAGGCGCTGCGAATTCTGCAGTGAATCTTGCGTCGCTCGGTGCGCAAGTCTCATTAGTTTCCGTGGTTGGAAATGATCAGGCAGGCAGCGAACTGAGGACGAAGCTGGACGGTCTTGGCGTAGATACTGGCAGCTTATTAACTGCTGAAAATCTACAAACAACGACTAAAGTTCGCATTCTCGCGGGACACGCACATTCAAACCGGCAGCAGGTAATTCGAATCGATTACGAAGATTTTCCAATAACAGACCGCGATGTGCGCGCAAGACTATTGTCAGAATTAAAGAGAAGAACTTCCAACGCAAGTGCGGTAATCGTTTCTGATTACAACTACGGCGTTGTTGCTGACGCGGAAGTTGAGTTTTTGCGCACCGTTCGGAAATCGGTGCCCGTGTTGGCTGATTCGCGTTTTCGTTTGACGAGTCTTACGGGATTGACTGCGGCAACCCCGAACGAAGACGAACTGGAACAAATCATCAAAGAACCGATTGGCTCCCTTGAACATCTTGAAGCCTCGGCAACTAAACTCAAAAAGCAACTTCAGTATCATGCACTCCTCGTGACGCGCGGACCTCGAGGCATGATGCTGCTCGAGCAGGATGCACCACCACTTCACATCGAAGCAGTAGGCTCCGCGCAACCCGTCGACGTGACCGGCGCGGGCGACACCGTCATCGCGACATTTGCATTAGCGTTAGCTTCAGGTGCGTCTTTTTCTGAAGCTGCTCGTCTCGCCAACTACGCCGGCGGCATTGTCGTGATGAAACGTGGGACCGCATCAGTCACCTGCTCTGAACTCGAGCACTCGATCGTTAACTCTGAAAACTAATGCCTCCTCCTAACGTCGTCTCCCGTGAAGAGTTGATTAAGACTGTGGCTGAAGCGAGAGCAGCAGGTTTGCGAATTGTCCTCGCAAATGGATGCTTTGACGTTCTGCATGTCGGCCATATTAGATATTTGGCAGGAGCACGGAGTGAAGGGGATCTTTTGATCGTCGGTGTTAACTCCGATGAACAAGTGCGCGAGCAAAAAGGAGAAGGCCGGCCAATTCTTCCAGCCGCGCAACGGGCCGAGATCGTAGCGGCGCTTGAAAGTGTTAACTACGTCACGGTTTTTGACGAACCAACCGTCGCGGAGCTGCTGCTCGTGTTAAAGCCGGATGTCCACGCCAAGGGAACGGATTATACTGTCGATACTGTCCCGGAACGTGAAGTGGTTAAATCGTACGGAGGGCGCGTCGCAATTGTTGGAGACCCAAAAGATCACTCAACTTCGGAGATTCTTTCTCGAATGGGAGAAAATGAATGACTAACATATCCTTTCGACTCACCGCAAAGGTTGTTGCTCTCTCGATCGTCGTTGCATGCTTAGTTCAGGTTGCACCGGCCCAGTCGAAAGGAAATCGCTTCGACCCTGACGGATCGTTTTGGATTAAAGGAGATCATCCCGACGGTTTTTCGGATTTCGGCGGCATAAATCTGAACGCCAAGAGAGACAAACATCTTCCAAAGCCTGGCCTCGAGTTGAACAATGGTCATGCCTTCCGTTTCAAACAGGTGAGTGTCAGCCGCGAGCGTTTCACTTTCACAACTGTAACTCTATCCAATATTTCGTATAGCTTCTCAGGAAGATTTTTGAAAGGCGGCGTCTTCGGAGCCGGAAAACTTGATGACGAAACGCCGGTGCTGGAAGGCACTCTGATCAAGTACCGCAACGGCAAAAAAGTTGCTGAAGCAAAATTGACGTTCGTTTATTTCGGCGGCACTTGATTTAGAAGATGCGGATTCTGATAGTAAAACTGGGAAGTATCGGCGACATCGTTCACACTCTGCCCGCGCTTGATGCGATTCGTAAAGCTCTTCCTCACGCAGAGATTTCCTGGGTTGTGGAACAATCAACTTCTGAAATTTTACGAGACAACCCGCTCATAGATCGTCTCATCGAAGTGGACACGAAGGCGCTGAGGCGCGGACTGATGTCTGGGGAGACGCTGCGGGCACCGCGCCAGCAGTTACGTCGGTTACGTGCCTCGGCCTTCGATGTAGCAATAGATTTTCAGGGACTGCTAAAGTCCGCTTCAATCGCGCGCCTCTCGGGCGCGCGTCGTGTTTTTGGGTATACGCGCGAAGGCCTCCGGGAACCAGCCAGTGCTTTGTTCCTATCAAAGCGAGTTCACGTACCCAAGCAAACCCACGTAATCTTCAAGGCTTTACAGCTCGTCCAGGGCGCTCTCGGCATCGCCGTTCCGAGCGATCCTGGCGAACTCAATTTCCCAATCGGCATTCCAGATCGTGATCAATTGGAGGCCTCAACAGAAATCGAGAGAATCAAATCTCCATACGCAATCCTGAATCCCGGCGGAGGCTGGCCAACGAAACTTTGGAGTCCCGAACGTTTTGGTCAACTTGCAGACGCTCTCTGGTCTCATTTCGGTTTGGAGTCGCTTATCACTCACGGTCCCGGCGAGGAACAACTAGCCCAGTCTGTGATCGATGCCTCGCGGGCAGGCAAAGCACGAACAGTCACCCTGTCGTTAAAAGGCTTCTTCGCCTTAGCACAACACGCAAAGATTTATGTAGGGGGAGATACCGGCCCGACGCATCTCGCTGTGGCCGCTAACACGCCGATTGTAGGACTCTTTGGTCCAACGGAGTGGTGGCGCAATGGCAGCCCACGGCCTGCTGATATTTGCGTTGAGAGAACCGACATCGATTGTCGGGTCGATTGCCACCGTCGTTCGTGTTCCAAATGGATTTGTATGGATATTGAAGTAGAGCGAGTATTGAAGGCTGTGGAAACCAGGCTTAGCGATACTTTCTCTACGTCACCTCGGAGTGAGCAGGAGCAGACAAGATTGTAATAGGTCCTATTCGTCGTACAGATCCTATTATTGCCATCAAATACATGCGAAGAGGTGGAACCTGGATTCAGCGTTGGCGCGTACCTTTAGGATTTTTGTGTGCAGCGATCTTTCTCGTCCTGGCAAAACCGACGCCGAAGTTCCTTCTGATTGGCGCTGTTGTTTCGTTGCTTGGACTTGCAATTCGTGCGTGGGCGGCTGGGCATATTCGAAAGAATTCCCAGTTGGCTGTTTCGGGGCCGTATGCCTTCACAAGGAATCCTCTTTACCTGGGAAGCTTCATTCTCGGCCTCGGATTCACGATTGCTTCGGGTCGCTGGTTACTTGCCGTTGTTTTTGCGGCATTATTTCTGGGCATCTATTTCCCGGTGATGCGCGTCGAAGCCTCGACATTGACCGACTTGTTCGGTGAGGAATACCAAGCTTATAAGAATGCGGTCCCGTTGTTCTTTCCCCGAGTTAGCCCCTATCGACCAGCTAATTCAGATTCCCTCAAGTTTGATAGCACCTTGTACTTGCGTTATCGAGAATACAGAGCAGCGCTGGGGCTGGTGGTTGCGTGGAGCTTGCTGTTAGCGAAAAGCTACTTTGTAAGATGAGTCGTAGAACGAGTTATTTTTTGGTTATCGTTTTAGGCGTGACGGTGAGTGTGTTGAGCCGGCAGAGTATCAATGCTCAGCAACCGATTGCTGCTACTACGAGGCCATTTGAACCGGTTGAGGAACTTCAATACGAAGCTGAGTTCAATCGATCTCTAATTCGTGGACTGAATATAGCTGATTTCAAATTCCGCTCAGCCCGAACTCCGAATGTCGAAAATGGCAACGGCTCAAAGCCCGTCTCATTAGTCTTTCGCGCCGATGTTGCGAGCAAAGGTTTTTTCACTCGTCTCTTCAACCTGAAGGTTCATGAACAAGTAGAATCGACAGTAGACGCAGAAACGCTCACCTTGCAAAGAACAACCATTCGTGATGAACAAGGCAAACGAGTTCGCGAGACCGAAACCACTTACGATCGGGCCAAAGGGGAAATGGCCTGGACCCGGCGTGATCCCAATAATCCGACCGCCGAACCTAACAAAGCACTCGTGGATTTTTCGGGTCAGCTCCAGGACATCTTGTCAGCGATCTATTTCATTCGAACTCAACCATTGCACCTGGGAAAGAGCTTCGAAATCTTCATCGGAGATGGCGGCAAAGTTTACCGGGTACCCGTTCGAGTTCTTGAGAAGAAGAAGTTGAAGACCGTACTGGGAAGCGTCAATGCGTTTCGAGTTGAACCAGATCTTTTCGGACCTGATAGTCTGATCGATCATGAAAAGGGTCAGTTCACATTGTGGATCACGGACGACAGTCGCCACATTCCCGTCACCGCCAAAATCAAGACCGATTACGGAACGTTCGATATTAAATTGAAGCGCGCCGTTTACAATTGATGTCCGACGAACTTTAGTTTGTCGTGGCCCCAAAGAGATTAGCCACAAATTCCACAAATGACGCAAACAGGAATTGTGATGAAGGCTCGAACGTCCTAAGTTCTGATCTGTTTGATTTGTGTAAATTTGTGGCTAATCTCTTTGGGACCACGACAAACTAAAGTTCGTCGGACATTCTATGCACTCTCCACTCGTAATCGGACATCGCGGTGCCTCTGCTCATGCTCCTGAAAACACGATGGCCGCTTTTCGGCTGGCAATGGAAGTTGGTGCAGACGGAATTGAGTTCGACGTTCGCCTATCTCGTGACGGAATTCCTTTTGTCATTCACGACGATAACCTGAGACGCACAGGACTTGATCCAAGGCGAGTTGTAGATCTTAATGCGTCCGAACTAAAACAAATTGACGTTGGCAGATGGTTCGATCCGAGTTGCTTCACAAACGAACAAATTCCAACACTTCAGGAAGTGTTCGATTTGTTCGAGTCGACCAGCGGAGTCCTCTACCTGGAAATGAAAAGCACCGGTGCTGAACGGGAAAAACTGGCGAGCGCCTGCTGTGCTCTTCTAAACCAAACCCAACTGAAGAGTCGGGTGATAGTAGAGTGTTTTGATCTGCCCTCAATTCAACTTCTAAAGCAGATTGATTCCTCAATCAAAACGGCACCTTTGTTCGAACTTCGCATCTGTCGTCCTGCTTCACGCGATGGTCACCGATTAGTTGAAGACGCTTTAGCAGTTTCCGCCGAAGAGATTGCTCTCCATCATCGGCTCGCCGATCCAAAAACTATTGCGTTGGCTAAACAGAAAGGTCTTCGAGTGGCCGTGTGGACCGTCGATAACGCGAGCTGGATCGAGCGCGCAAGATCTGCTGGTGTCGATGCCCTCATCACCAATGATCCTCAACTGCTAGCCCGCGAACGCGATAATGCGTAGGACAGGCTGTTAGCCTGTCCCCGTTTCAGAATGTATGCGGCGCGCGACAGGACAACAACCTGTCGTACGGAGCGATTGAAGCTTCACCGGACAATCGCGTAAATTGGAGACAATGACTCGTCCCCAAGCTGCGATTAATCGTTTTTTCCTCGATTCCGAATATTCCGTTTACTACAGAAAAGCGCAGCCATTCGAATGGCAAAACCAGGTGACGGCCAATTACGGCCTGTTAAGTATTCTGTCTGGCGAACTCGATTGCGTTGTGGGTGATCGCAAGATAAAGGTTCATGCATCACACTCCATCGTCGTCGAACCCAATCAGAACGTTACTGCTAAAAGTAAGCAAGTAGAATTCTTATATTTGACGCTTGCGGCCACCTTCATCCTTGAACACGCGCTCGCGATGCGGCTCGTTGCGCCCAAGTCGATGGTCAAGTTCCAAGGACACCTAATTGATGATGATGGGCAACTCAACGCGCTGGCAGGAAGCTTCGCGACGGAGCTAATCGACGAAGAACCGGGAAAAGAGTATGTGATCCGTGCGCTTGTCGAGCAGGTCGTCGTGCACTTATTACGACGGCATTCCAGGACGCGGCGATCTGATGAACTCGAATTGTCTCGCGTCGGATTGGTTGATAGGCGGATTCGCAGATCAGTTGAACTGATGCACGCGCAGTTGGATCAGGATCTTTCACTCAAATCTTTGGCCGCCGCATCGCACTTGTCGCCCTTCCATTTTTCCAGGCTGTTCAAGAAACTAACGGGAGTAACACCTCATAATTATCTCGCCGCAGTCAGGGCCACTCGTGCTCAGTCACTGCTCGCAACTACCGACATGTCGATAACGGAGATTGGTACACGCGTCGGCTATCTTTCCGCGAGTCATTTCACAAAGGCATTTCGTTTTTCCACTGGAACAACGCCACGCGAATTTCGGAAAGCATTGATTCCGCGTTAAAAGCGGGTGTCCGATATGCGTCGGACACCGCAATCTGTCGCCAAATTTGAGCAAGATCCTGCGCATTCCCAACGCGAGTGACTTGTATTATTCCCACTTACAATCAAAGGAGACTCGCCTGTATGCCAGCTCAGAACAATGCAAACATCAAACCGGCTGAGGGAAAACTTGGCGTGCTACTCGTCGGACTTGGCGCTGTTAGTACAACCTTCATCGCCGGCGTCGAAGCAATAAAGAAGGGCTTCGCTCAACCGATCGGTAGCTTGACGCAGATGGGAACTGTTCGACTCGGCAAACGGACCGAGAATCGTGTGCCGCTGATCAAGGATTTCGTTCCGCTCGCTGATTTGAAGGATCTGGTCTTTGGCGCCTGGGACATTTTCCCAGAATCAGCATACGAAGCTGCACTGAACGCGGGCGTGCTCGAAAAGGAATTGCTCACGCAGTTGAAAGAGCCTCTTCGCAAAATCAAACCGATGAAGGCTGTGTTCGATCAGAGCTACGTCAAGCGATTGAGTGGGACTAACCTAAAAACCGGCAAGAACAAATTCGAGTTAGCGCAACAGCTGATCGATGAGATCGCAGACTGGCGAAAGAAAAACAGATGTTCGCGAGTTGTGATGATCTGGGCAGCATCAACTGAAGTTTTTCTGAAGCCGCATCCAGTTCACAAGACTTTAGAGACATTCGAGAAGGCAATGCGCGAAAACCACAAAGCGATTGCTCCCTCGATGATCTATGCTTACGCCGCTCTTAAATCTGGAATTCCTTTTGCGAACGGCGCCCCTAATCTCACCGTCGATATTCCAGCGCTGATGACTTTGGCCGACAAAAACAAGCTGTCGATTTGCGGCAAAGACTTTAAGACCGGTCAGACTTTGATGAAGACAATAATTGCGCCCGGGTTAAAGTCGAGAATGCTCGGACTGCACGGATGGTATTCAACCAACATTCTCGGGAACCGTGACGGCGAAGTCCTTGACGATCCCGATTCGTTCAAGACGAAGGAAGAATCAAAACTTTCGGTCCTCGAATACATTCTCCAGCCAGATGTTTACCCGGATCTCTATAAGGACTTTTCGCATGTCGTCCGTATCAACTACTACCCTCCGCGAGGCGACAACAAGGAAGGTTGGGACAACATCGACATATTCGGCTGGCTCGGTTACCCGATGCAGATCAAGATCGATTTTCTTTGCCGTGACTCGATACTTGCCGCGCCAATCGTTCTCGATCTCGCGCTGTTTCTCGACCTCGCCCAAAGAGCCGGCATGAAAGGCGTTCAGGAGTGGCTCTCGTTCTACTTCAAATCGCCGCAAACAGCACCAGGCTTGTATCCGGAACACGACATCTTTATTCAGTTGATGAAACTGAAAAACACGCTGCGTCATCTGCGCGGTGAAGACCTAATAACGCATCTGGGTTTGGAATACTACGATTGACGATTTGCCCGATGGACTAATTTTCACTATGGCCGGTCAAGCGGTCGCGCAAGCGGCTGCCTTCTTGTTCACTGTTACCCGACACCTGTTCTCGAAGTAGCTCAGGTAGGTTGTTCCCACAATTTCGCACGTTTTCAGCAGCCCTCGCGCTAAAGCGTGCACGCAATTCCGGCCGAACTTTGGATTAGAATCACAATGCAATTATTTGGCAGAGCGGTTTTGACAGTTTCTGGCAGGACCCTTTCGGGTCTTTGCGACAATCTCAATCGGATGATGAGTATATTTACCTGTAAATTAATGATTTACAAGTGAGTTTCACTAATGTTATAGCATGCACCCGTTTGAAGCTCGGCGCCCCCGAAGCGTTGTTAGCGAACTCCGATCATACAGAAAGCATCCATTCATCGAGCGGCCTCTGCCTTGCTTGTTAGGGAAGATTGGGCCAGTAAGTTTGCGGCCCGACGGTTGAAATTGGGCCCCCGACGCGCACCGCAAGGAGAACGCCGATGTTAGCTGAGATGGACATGACCAGAACTAAAGACATGGAGAATATGGGAACAGTTTTCCTCGATCCGGATCAAAAGAGTCCTCGTGCTCAGGATTTTGAAGAGAGGCTTTCTTCTCGCATCGTTGGCCAGGAACGCGCTGTCCGCCGCATGAGTGGGTTGTACCAGATTTTTCTCGCTGGTATGAATCCTCCAAATCGGCCAATCGGCACAATGCTCTTTCTAGGACCCACCGGGTCCGGAAAGACTCGGGTTATAGAAGCTGCTGCTGAAGTACTGTACGGCGACGCGAATGCTGTTGTGAAGATCGATTGTGCCGAATTTCAGCACTCTCATGAAATTGCAAAACTGATCGGTTCGCCCCCGGGATACCTGGGGCATCGCGAAACGTCGCCAATGCTGACGCAGGAAAACCTCGATCGGATGCACACAGACGAGATGAAAGTCTCGCTGATACTCTTTGATGAAATTGAGAAGGCGTCCGACAGTCTCTGGCAGTTACTGCTTGGCATTCTCGACAAAGCCACTTTGACTCTCGGCGATAATCGTCGCGTAGACTTTTCAAAGGCAATGGTGATCATGACTTCAAATCTCGGCGCTCGCGAGATGTCGGAGTTGATTTCCGGAGGTATCGGTTTCGCACCTGGTAAAGGTTCCAAGTCTCCAAACGATACGGAAGTCGATCAAAAGATTTATCGCACGGCCGTTGAAGCGGCCCGACGAAAGTTTTCACCAGAGTTCATGAACCGTATCGACAAGGTCGTTGTCTTCCGTTCGTTGAAGGAGCATCACCTCCGGCAGATTCTCGATCTTGAACTGCAAGCGGTGCAGGATCGAATCATGCAGTCAGCCGGAACCAAGTTTGTCTTCCAGTGTTCTGAAACTGCGAAGGACATGCTTATGAAGGAAGGACTAGACTTCAAGTACGGTGCTCGACATCTCAAACGCGCGGTCGAAAGATTTCTGGTTTACCCACTTTCGAATCTCGTCGCGACTGGTCAAATCGGACTAGGCGATTTAGTGCACGTTGATGTTGATGGAGTTCGCAACCGGCTTGTCTTTTCCAAGAGCTCTGGTGGCGCCTTGATCCACGAAATGACCGACAAAGATTCGCCTCGGGATGACTCCAGCGAATCGTTATCCGGAGGAGTAGGACTGCCAATCCCTCAGGCAACGAAGGCCGCGAAGAAGGGTCACGGTCGAGGCGAAAAGTCGGAGAACTAAAAGTTTCAGTTGAAAATTAAAAGGCGCCGATCTCCGAAGAGGTCGGCGCTTTTGTTTTTTGATAGACGATCGGAAAGCTTTCAGTCGGAGCGCGTCAGTCAAACTTACGGATTTAATTTTCGGAGGGACTCAAAAGCGGCTTGCGCGAGATACGGATCCGCAGAAGTAGCCGCTGCACGCAATGCAGGCACAGCCGCTGGATCGCCAATCATGCCAAGTGAACGAGCCGCCTCTCGACGAATGTCATCGTCAAATTTTTCGTTCGTGAGCACCGTGATGAGTGCCGGCACGGCCGCGCGACTCTTAATCTGACCAAGTGATCTTGCCACCGCTCGAAGGACAAATGTGTTTCTTTCCCCTTTGCTTTTCTTCTTAGCCGAACCGTTGTCGTCACCTGACAGAACATTTGCGAGAGTCACTACAGCGGTTTCGTCTCCCACTTCGCCTAACGAAACTGCCGCAGCTGCACGTACGCCGTCCTTTTTGTCGTTCAAGAGCAACTGCGCAAGCGCGGCAGTAGCATTGCGACTTTTCGTCTGACCCAGAGCGTAAGCGACTTCTTTTCTCACAAACTCGTCTTTATCGCCCAGCAATGGCGTAAGCACGGCAACGCTTTCTTCTGGCCCGAGTGCAAGTATTGCTTTTGCTGCCACTGCTCTCACCATCGGAGATGAATCTGTTAGTCCAACCATCGCGACTCGAGACGCCTCAGCACGATGCATTGCCCACAACTGCATGAGCGCATCTCGACGTTCTTCCGGATCAGTTGCTGATAGTCGCTGACGTTGTTTTTCTAACGCACTTTGAGCAGGCGTGAGTGAGCCGGATTGTCGAACGGAGAAGGCTGGCGCAGTCAAACTACACGTTATCACTAATACGCTTAACCGAAGCAGTATACCGGTGGAATTATTCATTCAGATTTGAACGTTGGGTTTGGCGGCTGCTCGTCGCTCAGCCTTTCGGCGAACGCTTTCCCACTCGTAAGCTTGTCGTGCCCGACGATTCTCTCGAGCATCTGCCAGAACTGACAGCACCTCATCCTCCCAGATCGACGGAGCAGTGCGCGACCGTCGCATCGATTCCATGATCGCGATGTAGTCGAGAACTTCCTGCACTTCAGATTCGGTTAGCGCATCTAGTTTCAATGCCAGGAACTGTCGCTGACTTAATGTGTTCGCCATCTCCGTGCTCCTTTTCAAAACCGACTGCCAAAGACTCGCAGGCCTCTTCAAAAGAGACCGTGCTGAGGAGGCTGGCCGTCCGCAATTCAATTTTGAGGCGACGAAACCTTCAGAAGTTGAAAGGCCGGATCTTCAACTTCCAAAAGGAACTAATGCGAACCACCTATGGGGAGTCAGAACTATACACGACCAAAAACCGGAGAGGCAATATTTTGAGGGCAATTGTTCTTTGCTTTTGGTGTGCTTCGCCGGCTAATCGATTCGTGCGGCCAGTCCCTGCATCGTATCAATGATCAAGACGGCGATTGGTGGATAGAACACCAAATCAGGAATCAATAGCACGGTAGATGAATTAGCGAGTGCCTGAGCACCAGCCGGAGTGCGGATCAGCATGTTCATAGAACTGAAGAAGTCTTGTGTGTGCCAACCAATATAGAGACCAATACCGATACAGAGCGCGTATCCCACTAACAGAAATGTGTAGGCAGAGAACCTTGTGAACGGTTGCTCCGGAGTTTCACTGTCGCGAATCGATCCCTCTATGACTTTTGGCTGATAAGTGTAATGTGCGAAGTACTCTCGCAGACGTGTAAACAGGTGCCACACGCCGATCACAAACAACGTCAGAACAATTGCGCGACCAAACGGATTGAAGATCTGCCACAACTGAGGACGAATCATCGCGAGAAAGAACGTCGAGAGAAACAGAGAGACGGTCGTAAACACTGCGCGCTGACGTTCTCGGTTTTCCTTTCGATCGCGCTCGAGCACTTCATCTACCAGCCGATCCCACTTGGCTTGGACGGCCAGATTCCGGGCGCGTTTAGCGTGTGGATTGTTCGAGTCGAGGATTGAATAGCTTCGATTCTTCTGGGCCTGCCATTGCTGGTCGTAGTAGGCCCGGTCCTGAGGATTGCTGAGAACGTGATACGCCTTGGAGAGTAGAGCAAACTCGCGAGCAGCTTTGGAGTCGGGATTCAGATCGGGGTGACTTTTACGCGCTAGTTTCCGGTAAGCCGACTTAATGTCAGCATACGACGCGTTCGACTTAACACCGAGGATTTTGTAGTAGTCGATCACTGTGCTTCAAGACTCCATAAAAGCCAGCGATGATGTCGAGTCGCCAAGGAAACTGCCGGACTCGCGCCGAAATTATACCACCCGACGCAAGCATTTAGGCCCAGGAGTTCAGACTTTTGATGAAAGATTCTCAAGAGGGGGTGCCAAAGGGTGGCCGGGAAAATTACCTCGAGCGGCAATCGAGGGGGCGAGGACTGTGTATAAGGCGGCTCGTCCCCTTTGGCGGATTGCAAAAGCCTTCTACAACCGCCATGCCAGCGACCTTGTCGTTCAAAAGACCAATAAAACTACAGTTTCTTAATTATGGTTCAGTTGGAACTGTAAACACTTGAGCACAGCGACTGTCTACCGCTGAAAACACATCACCGAGACACCACCTGCTTCAGCCGGTGTTATTTCATAACTAACATTCGCACGGTCACCCCCTCATGACGCCACCAGGCTTTAGCCGGTAGTTCTTCAATTTCACAGCTACATTAGGTGGTGTCCAGGGAAGTTCGGCTGGCATTGTGTCTGTAGCTGTGAAGTTGAAGTACCACCAGCTAAAGCAGGTGGTGTCCAGGGAAGTTCGGCTGACAGTGCCTGTAGCGTGAAGTTGAAGCACCACCAGCTAAAGCAGGTGGTGTAGAGGCGCTTATTTCGTTGCTGATTGACTCTCCCACTCGACAATCTTCAAAAGGGTTCGGAGGGCAATTCCCGTTGGGCCTTTAGCGCGGTAAGGCTTCGCATCGTCCGCCCACGCAGTCCCCGCAATGTCTAGATGTGCCCAGGCAAGACCATCCGCAAATTCCTTCAAGAACGCTGCCGCCGTTATCGTGCCAGCTTTACGACCGCCGACGTTCTTGATATCAGCGATGTCTGACTTGATCTGTTTTGAATACTCTTTATCCAAAGGCAACTGCCAAAACTTTTCGCCGACTTCATGACCGGCTGAGATAATTTGATCGATCAGTTTCTGATCAGTTCCCAAAACCGCAGCATTCACATCACCCAGAGCAATCGACACGGCGCCGGTTAATGTCGCCATGTCGATAACTTTCGTCGCTCCGAGTTTCTTCGCGTACGCGATTGCATCTGCAAGTATGAGCCGACCTTCAGCGTCGGTGTTGATTACCTCAATCGTTTTGCCGGTCATCGCGCGAACTACATCACCCGGCTTTGTAGCTTTTCCTGATGGCAGATTCTCCGTACAGGGCGCGACCCCCAAAACTGGAATGGGCGGTTTCAATTGCGCGATTGCCCTCATCGCACCAATCACGGTGGCACCGCCGGTCATGTCGTATTTCATCAACTCCATGTTCTCGCCGGGCTTCAATGAGATACCGCCCGAATCAAAAGTCACGCCCTTCCCAACAAATGCCAGCAGTTCTTTTCCGCTGTCATCATAATCTGCCGGGACATACTTCATAATTATGAGCTTGGCTGGTTGGTCCGAACCATGCGAGACACTAAGTAGCGAACCCATTCCCTCCTGTTCCATACGAGCTTCATCGAGTACGTCGATATTCAACCCAAACTGATTCGCAACTTCACGAGCGCGCTCTGCCATGTCGGTTGGTGTCATGTACGCGCCAGGTTCATTTGCCAGATCACGAGTGAAGTTGAGCGACTCGCCAACAATTTGGCCAGTTTCAACACCCTTCTTTAGCGCCGCTTCATCTGCACCTTCCATTACGATAACGAGCTTTTCAACAGTCTTTTGTTCTTTATCAACAGTTCGATACTTATCCGGATCAAATATTGATATGTAAGCACCCTGGACAGCGGCAGCTGACGCGGCCTCCGCGTCGTCTTTAATTCGCGGCATGACCGCAATCGACTTGGCATTTTTCGCGCGCAGCGCTCGAACAGCAGTACCTACCAGGTTCGATACACTTGCAATCTTGTAATCAGCTGCGTCACCGGCACCAACCAAAAGCAAGCGGCGCGCTTTCACTTTGTCGTTGCCGATAAGATGAAAATAGGCCGTATCGCCTTCCTTTCCAGTGAACTCCTCAGATTCGATCGCAGCTTTGATGAACCCATTTGTGAGTTCATCCAGCTTTTTGAGGAAACCTTCGGCAGGTTTCTCATCTTTGAAAACTGCAATAGCGAGGGCTTGAACATCAACCTGCTCAAAAGGTCCTGGGCTGGCTTCAACATGCATGTGAGCGTGCTCTCCTGTGACTTGGGATGTCAGAAATATTCTTTACCGATTTCGTTCTTTCAGTTGAGCTCTTGTTTCCCGCTCAACAGTTCTCTTCAATTCAGCTTCACGTTTGTCGTAAAGCTTTTTGCCACGTGCAACTCCAACTTCAATTTTGATGCGACCGTTTTTCAAATAAACCTGCGTAGGCACTAAGGTCATTCCCTGCTTTGCGGCCGCGTCGTCCAGGCGTGAAATCTCACGTTTGTGTAGAAGCAGCTTGCGAACCCTCAGTGGGTCGTGGTTTTCGCGGTTGCCATGAGAATACGGTGAAATATGCGCATTGAACAACCACGCCTCTCCTTCATGAACCGAAACATATGCCTCTTTCAACTGAACTCGACCATCCATCGCGCTCTTTACTTCAGTTCCAGTTAACGCGATTCCTGCTTCATACTTATCGGAGATGTGATAGTTGTGAAACGCCGCTCTGTTTGCTGCAAGAACTTTTTCCTCTTTTGCCATACTAAGAGCGACGTCTGCCTTCCTGATTTGCTAAGTCCTGAGCTTCAGATCAAGAACATCATGCCTGGTGATGATGCCGACGATCCGACCGTACTCTTCTACCAATACAGCAGGACTGCTCTGCAAACGCCTCGTTACTTCATTTGAACTTGCATCTACGTCAACGATCGGAAATGGCGACTCCATCACTTCGCTGACTGGAGTGTTTAATAGCTCGCGATCACGAACAACTTTCGCAAGCACTCGATTCTCCCGTAATGCACCCACTGCCCTTCCTTCATCCAACACCGGAATTTGACTAAGTCCCTTATCATCCATTTGACTGAGAGCATCGGCCACGCTGTCGGTCGGCCTCACCGAGATCAGGGTCTTCGGCGATTGCGGTTTCTTCGTACCACTTATCAGTCCCGCAGTAATTCGTTGCGGTTCGAGTAATCGCTTTTCTTTCAGCCACTCATCTGAATGGTGCTTTGTCAGGTAGTGCTCTCCTGTATCACAAACTATGAAGACAACGACTGCATCCTCATCCAGTCCTTCAGCAACTCTCATGGCAGCCGCGAGATTCGTGCCGGTGGAGCCGCCACAGAATATTCCTTCCATTCGTCCGAGACTCCGCGACATTTCAAAAGAATCTCGATCGGTAACGTTGATCACTTCGTCCACATACTTGATGTGAACGTTCGGCGGGACAATCTCCTGACCAATTCCTTCAACCAGATAAGGAGTTGCCTCAACAAGCTTTCCCGTCTCCTTATAGGTCTTAAAAATAGATCCTAAAGGATCGGCGCCTATGATTCGTATGTTTGGATTCTTCTCTTTTAGAAATTTGCCTGTGCCGGAGATCGTTCCGCCAGTCCCCAGGCCAGCGACGAAATGCGTTAGCTTGCCTTCAGTTTGTTCCCAGATCTCCGGACCAGTTGTTCGGTAATGAGCACCGGGGTTTGCTGGATTGGAATATTGATCGGGATAAAACGAGTTGGGAGTCTCGGCAGCAATGCGACGTGCAGTTGAGACGTAGTGATCGGGCGTGCCGGGCTTAGCTGAGACAGGAGTGATAACAACATCTGCTCCCAATGCTTTCAAGTAACGAGATTTTTCGACCGAGGCTTTGTCGGTCATGACAAATATGCACTTGTAACCTTTGACGGCGGCAGCCAATGCCAGGCCAATACCAGTGTTTCCAGACGTAGCCTCGACGACGGTACCACCAGGTTTTAAGATGCCTTCTCGTTCAGCGGCCTCGATCATCGCCACGCCAATTCGATCCTTCACTGAATATCCGGGATTCAGGCTCTCCATCTTCGCCAGGATGGTTGCCTTCAGACCTTTCGTTATTCGATTCAGTTTGACTAAGGGTGTATGACCAATCAATCCCAGAACATTCTCTTGGAATTCCATCGCGGTCTCCGAACTTTTACTAAAGAGCAGAATATCTATAGCAGAATCCGACGCGTGGAGCCTAATGGGCAAAAAGTGCTGGGAGCGCAGCCGTCCCCGCCTGCTTCTAACCATACACGGGCGTCTATGGCACGAGCAGGCGGGGACGCCTGCGCTCCCAGCGCGACCACAAAAATGTTAGGGCCCGGATGTGCTCTCCCCTTCACATCCGGGCCCCACAAGGCCACTCATCTTGCAATGCGTGACCGAACCTTTATTGCGACAAACTTAGTAGCGCGGATATTTGTCGCGAATCTTGTACGTGTAGACAGCCGCAGCGCCGCCGCCAGCAATCGCGCCAATGATTGCGCCCTTCGTACCGCCGAACATTCCACCGATCAACGAGCCGCCACTAGCACCCACTGCGGTCGTGATTTTGTCGCGCGAGCGATCCCAAACAGATCGGTTGTCGTAATTGCCACTGTTTCCGTAATAACCTGAGTTTCCGTAGTAGTCTGAGTTTCGGTAAACCGAATTGTTATAGGCGTCGTTCCTATATACCTGGTTGTTGTACCGAGTTTGACGATCGTAGCGCCGATCATAAGTAGTCCTGTTCGTCGTGCAGCGAGACCGCGTTTGAGCGCCAGCAGGAATCGCCGTCAAGCTCAACGCCACGAAACAAACAACACTCACCAATATCTTCTTCATCCCTTCTTCTCCTTCGCCGAACATTTTGGCAATGACCGTGCCACGCTGGCGATGGGTCAGTTTCCCGTGATTTTTTGCGGCTTCACTATCTTTACACCTCAAATGGTCCGCACTCGCTCAACGATACCGTGTGCGAGGGTTTACAACACTTACCTTTTGGGGTATTGACCTTCTTCGGACGACACGCTGACAGCCTGTCGTACTCTACCTAAGTAAAATGACAACAGAATCTCAGCGCGTACTTGTTCTTAATTCAAGTGACATAAAACTACTGCTCCCGATGCGCGACTGTATCGAGGTTATGGCCGCTGCACTCGCTGACCTGACTCGTGGCGCATTCCTGCAACCGCTCCGCATGGTCGTAAGACCTCCGGAAGCGCGTGGTGTCATGGCAATGATGCCGGCGTATCGTCAGCGTCCACGAACCGCTTACGGGCTCAAAGCAATCTGTTTCTTTTACGGCAACGCGGCATTCAACAAAGATGCTCATCAAGGTTGTGTGCTGTTATCGAGTGGTGATACTGGCGAGTTGTTGGCAATTATGAATGCGACCGCGATAACCGCAGTCCGAACCGCTGCTGTTTCCGGTCTCGCCGCCAGGTTACTATCCCGGGAAGATGCTCACGATCTCGCAATTGTTGGTTCGGGTGGTCAGGCCCGCATGCACTTGCGAGCCTTCTCCGAAGTCAGAGAGATCAAACGCGCTCGCGTGGTGAGTCTGAACCCCGACCACCCAAAACAACTGGCTAAGGAAATGCGGGATGAACTTCCGTTTCCAGTCGAACCCATGACCAGTGTTGAAGACGCGCTGAAAGAGGCGGATTTGATAGTGACAGCAACCAGCGCACGTGAACCAGTCATTCGTCGCGAGTGGATTGCTGATGGCGCACACGTCACCGGTATCGGTACTTACTCAGCTGAATCTCGTGAAATCGATTCGGCTACGATGGCGGCAGCTCGAATTTTTGTCGATCGTCGTGAGTCAGCATTAAACGAAGCCGGCGATTTCATCCTGCCACTGAAAGAGGGCTTGCTTACTGAGGCGAGCATTGTCGGCGAAGTAGGCGAGGTGCTTCTCGGTCAGGTTCCAGGTCGAACATCCCCTGGCGAGATTACTTTGTTTAAGTCTCTGGGCCTGGCGATCGAAGACCTGGCCTGCGCTGAGTATTTGTTCGAGAAGGCAAAGTCTCAACAGGTGGGAACGTGGATTCCGTTTGAATGAACTTGGTTGTTGGAGCGTGCTTTGCTGACGGTCGGGTGATTGAGCTACATAGGCACCATAAGTCGAATAGGTCCTATATAGCTGTCGGGGCAATGTCCGAATCCTTTTGAATTCAAGCCTGTATAATCGCGCGGAAACACTCGGATTCTCAGCCCCCATTCAATGAATCGTTTCAGAAGAGGATCTTCAATGCAGCAAAATCTTAAGGATTTACTGTTTGTTTTGTTCGTTCTCTTTGGCGCTCTACCTTTTACCTGTAACTCCGGAGCGCAACAAAGATTATGTTTCTCGGCTGAGGAACATGCGAGAGCCGAGAAAGCCGCGCGGGTCTATCGAAGTCCGGACCGGGGTTATGATCCCGTAATTGGTTATAACCCCGCGAGAGGACCGCGAATTGGCAGTCCTCTTGTAAATACCGACGGCGTTGCGCAACGAATCAATTGCGTCGCTAATACAGATGAAACGCCCGGCGCCGGCACAACCCCAAAGTTTTTTTGCGCGGTCCCTGGCGTTACTGATAAAGACGGCAAGCTAATTCGCTTGAAGATCAAACCACACTTCAAAGGTCAATCTGCGGATAAGCGCAACGGCGAAGTCTACGGTGAGTTTCTCTCATCACGATTTTCAAAAGCCATGGGCTTCTTCGCCGACGACGAATGGGTAGCAGACGTCAACTGTCCCGACTGTAAGAAAAGTTTGACCAGGGATTTTCAGGGAGCTGAGTTCTCTCCGTTTCAACCCGCTGCCGGTGTTGAGTTGTCATTGGCCCCCGGAATCGATGCAAACTGCGATGGTAAAGACTCGGCTTCCCTGGCAGGCGAACTGCAGAACCTGTTGGACAATGGTGCACCACGAGCTGAGATTGATGCGTTCAAATTGTGGCTGGCGTTTATCGATCACGGCGATACAAAGGCTGACAATCACAAACTCGCGTGCCTCAAGACTTCAACAAATGGAAACACTCGAGCGTGTGAACCTGGTGAAGCAGTGTTCTACGTTAGCGATATGGGCTCGACCTTTGGTTACTCTACATCGAGTGAAAAGAAAGCAAGACTCGAAGGCTGGAGCAAAAAAGATCCGATAAAAGTGAGTGGCGGATCCTGTACAGCGAATGCAAAGAGTGTGGGCGACACAAAAATCAGCGAAGCAGGACGACAATTGCTGGCAACAAACCTTCAACGATTGCTGGATGCTGAAAAACACAATCACGTAATCACGCGAGTGTTTGCCGCTTCCCGCAACGGGGAACGAGATCGGCCTCCAGCAGAATGGACTGCGGAGTTCGTTCGCAAAGCAAGAATGATTATCGACGCGAGGTGTTCGAACTGAATCGATCTCAGATCTGGGATCTGAGATAAATGCATGAACGTTAAGAAGTCTCAACCAAAACATTTTCTTGCATGGACAGTCCTTAATCAGGACTTGTGCCAACTTGAGTTCTTTCGTCGCGTTCTGGAAGAGGCGACCAACAAATCAACGCCTCTCCTCGAACGACTCAAGTTTCTGGCAGTCTTTTCCTCAAACCTCGACGAATTCTTTATGGTGCGCGTCTCCGGGATAAAGGAGATGTTAGGCATCGATGATCTGCACCCGATGCCAGGTGAACTGAACCCCGTCGAACAACTCGCAGCAATTCGTAAACGCGTTCTGCCGCTCGTCGAAGAACATTCAAACTGTTTGCGTGAAGAAGTTATACCCGAACTGCAGGCGAATGACTTAGCCATTGTGCCTTACAAGCGCCTCTCCAAAAGTGAAAAGGAAGAGTTGTCGAAGTACTTTATGAAAAACATCTTCCTTGTGTTGACTCCACAATCAATCGACCCGGCTCATCCTTTTCCATACATCTCAAACCGCTCGCTTAATATCGGTCTGACTGTCGAAACTGATCCTTCTGACACTTTTGCCGGCGCCACAATCGGCGAGGAGATGAGGTTTGTCAGAATTAAAGTGCCTCCGGTGGTGCCTCGTCTAATTCCGGTAAATGACGAAAGAACAAAGTTCACCCTCGTGGAAGAAGTGATTGAGGCAAACATTCACTCGTTGTTTCCGCGGATGCACCTGGGCAAGGGTCACTTCTTCAGGGTTACTCGCGATGCCGACGTCGAAATCCGTGATGACAAGGCTGCGGATCTCTTACGCCTGATCAAGGAGTCGCTCCGGGAAAGAAGATTTGGACTGCCGGTGCGACTTGAAGTGTCATCAAGCATGCCATCCGAAATGGTCGAGTATTTGATTAGTTCGCTCGGCATTCACATCGATGATGTCTACCAAATCGATGGTCCGCTCGATGCGCCAGGTTTGATGGAGTTGTACGGTGTCGATCGACACGAACTTAAGGACCGGCCACTGAAGCCCTCTGTCCTTCCGGCATTGCGCAAAAAAGAATCGATTTTCGAAGCAATCAAGAGGCAGGATCAACTGCTCCATCATCCGTACACATCCTTTCAGTGTGTCACCGATTTCATCCATGCCGCAGCGAATGATCCAAAGGTCCTTGCGATCAAGATGTGTCTATACCGCACTGGACAGAACTCACCGATTCCCAAGGCACTTATCGAAGCAAGCGAACGTGGGAAACAGGTCACAGCCGTCGTGGAAATCAAGGCGCGCTTCGATGAGGAGAACAACATTGAGTGGGCCCAACGTCTTGCTGAGTCCGGCGTGCATGTTGTTTACGGCGTCGTCGATCTAAAGACCCATAGCAAAGTCACGCTTGTAGTTCGGCGAGAGGAGGACGGTTTGCAAACATACACTCACATCGCGACCGGTAATTACAATCCCACGACTTCAAAGCTGTACACCGATCTCGGTTTGCTTACCAATGACTCAGTCATTGGAGACGACGCCACGGATCTTTTCAACTTCCTGACCGGTTTCTCGATGCAAAAGGAGTACAGCCGTTTGCTAATTGCGCCCGTGAATCTGCGCGGTCGCATGTTGGCACTGATCCAGCGCGAGACCGAACAAGCCCTTATTGGAAAACCAGCTCATCTAATTGCAAAAATCAATCGTCTAACTGACCTCGACATTATCGACGCACTCTACAAAGCGTCACAAGCTGGAGTGAAAATCGACCTGATTGTGCGTGGAGCATGTATGCTGCGGCCCGGCGTGCCAGGATTGTCTCCGACCATTCACGTGCGTAGTATCGTAGGTCGTTTTCTCGAGCACAGTCGCATCTTCTATTTTCTTAACGGTGGTGAAGAAGAACTCTACATCGGTTCAGCTGATTGGATGACTCGCAATTTAAATCGACGCGTCGAAGTAGTTACGCCTGTTTTATCACCGCACCTGAAAAAGTATCTCAAGGACACAGTTCTCTCGGCGTATTTGCGTGACAACGTCAAAGCCAGAGTGATGAATTCTGACGGCATATATGAAGCACTGCAAATTGCGATTGGCGAAGAACCATTCAATAGCCAAACCTACTTTGAAGGCGTGAACAGTTCGGCATCTGCGGGAAGTGTTCACTCGATCAAGAGACGACGGCTCTGGGCAAAGGATACATAAACTTTGGAATCAGCCACAGATTTGCACGGATAAACACAGAGCAGATTTTTACCTCTTCATGATCTGTGTTTGTCCGTGCAAATCTGTGGCTGATTTCTTAGCGCACTCCAAATTGTGAAAGGACATCAAAGATGAATAAGGTCACAGTCGGCGTTCTGGCGACGCTCAGCATAATACTGATACTGAGCGGGCTTCTAGCCTATGTATCACACTCGCCTGCGACCGTCCCGCCAACAACCGAGAGCACAAAATCAACCGACGAAAGCCAACAACATAAAAGTCCGCTGATTTGGGAACTCTTTGGCCCGGATGCGAGCGGTCTCTTACCCTCAAGTTATTCAAGTTGGGAGGCAACAGCGGCCAGGATCCTTCTTCGCTTCTCATTGGCAGCGTTTCTCGCGGGACTCCTGGCATTTCGTCCACGACGTGGACTCTCTTTTAGCCGGCGAAATCCATTCGTAGCTCAAACACAGATCTTGATGGCTGTCGTAGCCGGGGCAATGATGATGGTAGTTGGTGATAGCGCCGCACGAGCATTTGGGATTTTCGCGGCTGCGTCTCTCGTTCGTTTTCGCACGAACATCCGGGACCCCAAAGAGATCACTGTGCTCCTTATCTGTTTGGGCGTCGGTCTTGCAGCGGGTGTTGGACGTTGGGACATGGCGGTCATCCTCACGTTGTTTGTTCTGTTGACACTTTCGGTTCTCGAATACTTTGAACAGTCGCTGGTGACTCGTTCGATGGAAATATCGGTAGACACACGCAACGTGGATATAACAAACGAAGTCTTGAAGAGTGTTTTTGCGCGCCACAAGTTTGACGCAGAGTTACGCGAACTGAATCGTCAGGATGAAGATGATCCGATGGGTAAGATTGTTTATCTAGTGAACCTCAACACCATTATCAGCACTAGTAAACTCAGTGAAGAGATTCTGGCTGGTGACAGCGAGAATATTGACAGCGTTGAGTGGGAACAAAAGGAAAGTTCGACGTACATCTATAAGTGATCATTAGCCACAGATGACACAGATAAGACATTTAGATCTCTGTCATCTGTGGCTGCTTTGTTTGGATGCGTTGTTGATTGGCAGTGAGCAATACAATAGACTGCAAATCGTCTGAATCTTTTCTGAAAACGGAGCTTAGGATGGCTGGTCGCACAATAGTTGTGGGTGACATTCATGGTTGTTACGACGAACTGATGGCGCTACTCGAAGAGGCCCACTTTAGCGAAGGGGATCGCGTAGTCGCAGTCGGCGATCTAATTACAAAAGGACCCAAGAACCGTGAAGTACTCGAACTGTTCATGACGGATGCCCGGTTTACCACAGTAATAGGCAATCATGATTTGGCATTGCGCCGGCGTTGGAACGGTGAAGATATTGATCTCAGCTCGGCACAGAAAGAGACCCACAAGTGGTTAAAAAGCGAGAAGGATGCGTACGCCGCTTTCTTTAATCGATTGCCATTTATGATTGACCTCGGTTCGCACCTCGTAGTCCACGCTGGCCTACGTCCTAATGTGGAGTTGCATTCACAAACAACTGGCGACCTAACGAGAATCAGGACTCTTGGACCTGATCGCGAAAGCGATGAAGGTACACCCTGGTACCACGCATACTATGGCGAGAAAACCGTGTTGTTTGGTCACTGGCCCGCACCAGAACCGAGACGCGGTAAGAAAGCTATCGGTCTCGATACAGGTTGTGTCTATGGTTACAACCTGACCGCTTACATCATCGAGACGGATGAATTCGTCAGCGTAAAAGCTGAAAAGGCTTACGACGGGGGGTGAAGACACCGGCAATAGGTCCTAAGAGCCTATAGGTCCTATAACCTCCAATTGAACTTCCTAAGATCATCTCAATATGAATCCCGTGCTAAACGGATCCGCCGGATCAAAATAGAACTCGTTCCGCCCAATAAATGAAGCTGTTCCACTTACCTTAGGAATTACTGCATCATAAGTTCGAAACTTAGTCAGCTCGACAATTTCCACTGACATCGTGCTACCCAAAATACTCTCAATAACTATGCGCTCGTTAAGTCCCAGTTCACCTTTCGCATGATGTAAAGCCGCACGGGCACTAACACCACTTCCAGTTGCAGAGCGATCCAATTCTCCATCGGCAAAGATGCAAACGTTGCGGCTGTGATGAGCGGCAATCTGTGGCAATCCAGTAAAAATCGTGCCGTAGAGAAAGCTCAGATCATCTTCAAACGGATGTTCGATCGGAAATTCACTCATCACCGCCAGCTTAATGCGCCGGCCAAGATCAATAAGGCGATTGGAGTGCCCGGGCGTTAACTCAAGAGCGACATCTTTGGCCTCGACAAATGCATAAAACGCGCCGCCATAAGCAACGTCAAAACCTATCCTTCCTATTCCATCAATCATTACAGTGCGATCGCGGAGGTAGACAAACGACGGTACGTTGCGAAAGGATGCTTCCCTTACGATTCCATTCTCAACTGTCGCATGAGCGTGAACTCTTCCGGCAGGTACATTGATTTCCAGTTCTGATTTATTTACGAGTTGCGTCTCGATTGCAAATTTAGTCAGCGCTATCACTGCGTGCCCGCACATCGTGCTGTAGCCTTCGTTGTGAAGGAAAAACACATCGAGATCCGCATCAAGCGATGGGGAGATAACAGCACCGTACATGTCAGCGTGACCTCGTGGCTCCCACATCAAACCGGTTCGGATGTGATCGTAATGTTCTCGAAAATAGCGACGTTTCTCGAGAACAGTTCGGCCTTCGATAGGCGGCAAGCCATCAACGATCACACGAAGCGGCTCGCCGCCAGTGTGCATGTCAATCGTAGAGATTTTCAGCCAGTGTGAAGGAGGTTGCCAGGTCATGAATCTCTCCGAGTGGGCGGGTGGGTGAGTGGGCGAGTGGGTGATGAATTTCGCGCTCCTCGCCCACTCGCCCACTCACCCACTCGCCCCGTCCGATCCGCAAGCCATTAGTACACCAATGTCTGAATCGAATGGGGCTGACTATTCACTTCCGCCGCATCACCGTTTTGCCACAACCAATAAGAAGCCTCCTTGTCGGTCAGGTTCATAACTACAACAACGGTCTGCCCATCAGGATTTCGGAATGCCGTGGATAACAGTTGACTGCGACTTGGTGAACTGGCAATTCGCTTTGCTCCTCGTTTTATGAACTTAGAGAAGTGGCCAATGTAGAAATAGGAACTCAGGTAGTTGAGTTCTCCTGTTTTCGTGTTTGCATGAACGGGCGCGAAGCAGAAATTGCCAACGTGATTGGGACCACCTCGCTCATCGAGCAAGACGTTCCAATCCGTCCAGGCGACGGTTCCACTATTGAAGTCATTTATCATTGAGCGTCCGTACTGTTCACCAAACTTCCATTCGTTGAGTTTCTCGGCATCGAATCGATCCACGCAGCCTTCTGTGAAGATTAAGTTTGTGCCCGGGAATGTTTCGTAGACGAGCCTGACGTTGTCGAACATCGGCTCGCCGCCACTCCATGGCTCATACCAGTGGAAGCCAATTCCCCAGACAAACTTTGCCGCTTGCGGATCGCGAAGCATCGTGCTGGCGCGCTGATAGATAAGATCCCGGTTGTGATCCCAGGCGATAATCCGCCTGCTCGCCAATCCTTCACGATGAAGAGTTGGTCCAAGATAGTTCTTAAGGAAGTCTCGCTCCTCTTCGCCCGAGTAGATACACGATTCCCAGGTCTGAGTGGCCATCGGTTCGTTCTGAATGGAGACAGCCCAAATTGGAATCCCCTCGGCTTCGTATGCTTTTATAAATCTCGAATAATAGCTGGCCCACGATTGATAAAACTGCGGCTTCAACTTCCCGCCGTGTAACATGTCGTTATTCGTTTTCATGAACGCGGGCGGACTCCACGGACTCGCAAACATTTGCAGTTGTCCTTTAGACGCGGCAAGGGCCTTCTTAATAAAAGGAATACGAAATTGCTGGTCGTGTTTCAGAGTAAACGACCGCAAGGATTTGTCACCTTCTTGAACGTATGTGTAACTGTCACTCGAAAAATCACAACTGTGAATGTTGGTACGCGCGAGCTTGTAACCAATTCCCTGCTTCTCATCAAAGTACGCATTGAGTAGCTCACGTTGTTTGTTTTCAGGCAGCATCGCAAAAACTTCGGCCGACGCATCGGTCAGCGCACCGCCAATTCCAAGAAATGTTTGGAATTGACGAGCTGGATCAACGAACACACAGATTTGCGTTTCCTTTGGTTGGCCGACGCGTTTGAAAGACGCTGTGGCCGTTTGCGAAATTCTAAGATTCGTCTTGGCGGCGGTTGTGTAGACAGCAACTTGTCTACCTGTCGGTGCAACCACTGGAACTTGTTTGTTTCTCTGATTAATGCCTGCGAGTGAAAGCTTTGAGGAAACGAGTGTGGCCGACGATGCAACCAGGAAATCTCGACGATGTATTTTCATGGCGCGGACTTTAGCATAAATTGTCCGACGAACTTTAGTTTGTCGTGCGCGCCATAAAGAAGTCTGAATCTATAAACGGCTTGATATTTATCCAGTTCTAATCGCCACGCGCGACAAACTAAGTTCGTCGGACAAAAAATCATTGTCAATGTACGGGCTCGCGGTTAACCTTCGCATGCCTTCAATCGTAAAAACCAATCCGGAGAAAGCTGATGACGAGAAAAATATCGCGGCGCACGTTTGCAAAGATTGCCGCTTCCGCGACAGTCGCAACGACGACGTCCACTGCTCTTGGCTCATTGGATTCGGCTTCTGAAACATCTCTGCAGACAACGCAGGCACGAACATTCCCGAAGGATTTCCTCTGGGGAACAGCAACGGCTTCGTATCAAGTAGAAGGCGCGGTAAACGAAGATGGCCGAGGTCCATCTATTTGGGACACGTTCTCTCACACTCCCGGCAAGACTGTTGACAATGCGACCGGTGACGTCGCTGACGATCACTATCACAGGTATAAAGACGACATTCAGTTGATGAAGAACCTCGGCGTGAAAACTTACCGGTTCTCAATCGCCTGGCCCCGCGTCTTTCCGACTGGCGCTGGTGAACCGAATCCAAAAGGCCTCGACTTCTACAATCGACTCGTTGACGAACTGCTCGCTAATAACATTCAGCCTTTCGCAACTCTTTACCATTGGGACCTGCCTCAAGCCCTGCAAGACAAAGGTGGCTGGGAATCACGTGATACTTCCAAAGCTTTTGGAGATTACGCGGGCTATGTAGCTGAGCGGCTGTCTGATCGAGTGAAGCACTTCTTCACGATTAACGAGTTCGGCGCGTTCCTTGAGGTTGGACACCTCTGGGGAATCCACGCACCCGGCTTGAAGTTGCCGCGCGGAAGATTCAATCAAGCACGCCACTACGCTGTGTTAGGACATGGACTTGCCGTTCAGGCAATTCGCGCCAAAGCAAAGAGCGGAGCCAGAATTGGATTAGCGGAAAACATGACGATTTGTGTGCCGGTTATCGAGACTCCAGCACACGTCGAAGCCGCAACGCACGCAGCACGTGAACTTAACGCAGCGTATATGACTGTTATCCAGGAAGGTAAATACACCGATGCTTATCTGTCGAATGCTGGAGCAGATGCACCAAAGTTCACTGCTGAAGATCTGAAGGTAATTTCTAGTCCCCTCGACTTTGTAGGAATCAACGTCTACACCCCAAGCTATATTCGTGCAGACAGCTCACCCATCGGCTTTGCCGTTGTCCCTCACCCAAAATCGTATCCGCACATGGCCTCCACATGGCTCAACATCGGACCAGAAGCACTCTATTGGGGACCACGACATGTGGCCAGGATTTGGAACGTAAAGGAAATCTACATTACTGAAAATGGATGCTCATCCTCAGATGTTCCCGCGGGCGATGGGATCGTTTACGACACGGACCGCGTGATGTATCTGCGCAATTACCTGTCACAGTTACAACGTGCAACGGCTGATGGAATTCCCGTGCGTGGCTACTTCCTTTGGAGTTTGATGGACAACTTCGAATGGGCAGACGGATACACAAATCGTTTTGGACTGCACTATGTCGATTACGCGACGCAAAAAAGAACGCCGAAACTCAGTGCACAGTTTTACAAAGAGGTGATAGCGCGAAACGCAGTGGGGTGAGTTTCTCATACTTTGTGCTTTGTACTTTGATAGGGGCCGTAGACAGCGAATTAGAACGGCGAGCGAAGCGACCGATTGACCTCGCCAGCTGTAACCCAGCGATCATATTAGGCGAGGTCAATCGGTCGCTTCGCTCGCCGTTCTAATTCGCTATCCGCCTCCTCATCCAAGTACAAAGCACAAAGCATCAAGGACTACGCAGCATATGTCAGTACAACATTCCCGTTACCGAACCGTCTCGACTCTTTAAGAGTCAAGTTCAACTGATTCGGCAGATCTTGAAACATCGTTCTACCTCCGCCAAGTACAATTGGATTGACGACAAACTGATACGAATCGATCAATTTGGCCGGAGCTAACTGCGCGATGATAGTTCCGCTTCCCATAATTACCAGCCCGTCGCCGGGCTCTTCCTTTAATTTCCGCACTTCTCCAACCAAATCACCTTTAATCAGCCGCGTGTTATTCCAGGCAGGGCTGTCCAGCGTCCTTGAGAATACGATCTTCGGTCCACTGTTAATACGTTCGGCAACTTCAGGCATCATCTCCTTCGCCATTGGAGTTGGCCAAAATCCTGCCATCATTTCATAAGTGACTCTGCCAAACATGAGCTCGCCTCCACCTTTAGCATTGTCAGCCACGAATGAATTCCACTCCGGGTCCTGATGGGCTTTGGCCCAGCTCATTTGGCCGTTCTTGTCCACGAAGTATCCATCTAGAGAAATGTGATTGAAGACACTTAATTTCCGCATGGTCTCCCCTTCTTATCCGATATGCGCCTGTCTTGTCGTGTGTTCGCAAAGCGATAGCATTAAAACAACACGAAACCATCACCTAATACAGTAAGGAGCCGGGACTTTTAGAGGATCAGCCGACAAGCAAAATAGCCGTTTTGCAAAAATCCTCACTCTGTAGGAGTGCCATGTTTATAGTATTGAGGGCCAGCATGGATCGCACTCCGTAGGAGGAGTGCCATGTGGTGTTGTTCACGACCAATCTTAATTCACATGCGACACTGTAAAAGCCACGGAGCAATTCTTTTTTGGCGCCACATAGCACTCCTACGGAGTGCAACTACTAACTGCCCCTGGTTCTATAAACATCACTCCTACGGAGTGGAGACTTTTGCAAAGCTCTAGCGCATATCGGGACATGAATCATTACGAGCGCTGGTAGTAGTCCGGATCCGCTCGTACAGTCCTTAACTTCGGATATAATCCAACATCGCACCCATCCGAACCATCGCCTGAACCTAAATCTAGGGTGCGAACCATAAGACAATTGAGGTATCTGAGGTGATTAGTCATAACCGTTTGTTCTTTTGTGTTCTTTTAATCATCACGTTTTACCTGTCCACTTCTTCTCTCCTGGCACAGTCTCCAAACACTGCCTCGATGATCGTCACCGCAGTAGACCAAAATGGAGCGGTGGTTAAGGACGCAAAAGTATCAGTGCTAAATAACGCTACGGGCGACACGCGTGAAAGCTATTCAGGTTCTGATGGCTCGGTAACCATCGCCGGCTTGTCGTTGACTGGCAGCTACACAGTTACCGTGTCCAAGGATGGATTCGGCAGCGAAGAACGTAAGGAGATCATGCTCCGCTCTGGTGAAACCGCAACGCTGAAGGTTACGTTGTTACCCGGATCACAGTCAGCACAAGTCACTGTGTTCGGAACCACCGAAGGCGTTCGCAACAATCCTCAAATTGGATTACCGCTTTTAAGCACACAGATTGCCGAGACACCAATTCTCGGCCGCAAAGTCAGCAACTTGCCGCTTCTTAACTCGGCATTCCGACAGGGAAAAGGGACTGGTGATCTTTTCGTTAATCAAGTCTATTTCATTACCGGCGCGGGCTCGCGTCGCACCACCACGGTAACTCTCGATGGTGCGAATAACGATGAAGGGTGGGGTCGTCAGACCTCAATCGCAACCGTTCCTCTTGGTTCAATTCAGGAAATTGCTGTTATCTCAAATGCATTCTCGGCTGAGTTTGGCTGGACTGCAGGCCCGGCACTGAACATCGTCACAAAGTCCGGAACCAACGAATTACACGGTGAAGGGCTCTTCATGTTTCGCCCGGGTGATTGGCAGGCTGAAACATTTTCTACCAAAGGCTTTTGCCCACCATCGGTCCCTGGCTGCGTGACACCATCAACGTTGCAAGCAATCAATCCAGTGGATATACCAGACGCGCTTCAGCAGTATTCCGGCACGATCGGTGGACCAATATTCAAAGACAAAACCTTCTTCTTTGCGACCGCCGATTACACGCGGCAAAATCGCACCACTTTTCTCTCTACAACGTTACCTTCGTTTGTGCTCCCTCCAGATGGTCATCTGGACGTCACCGGTCATTACAGACAGTTTTTATTTAACGGCAGGTTGGATCACAAGCTGACGACAAATCAAAACTTGATGTTTCGATTCAATGTCGATCGTTTTTTTGACGACAATCCACAGGACGCCGTTGGTGGAACGAATGCACCGAGCGTTGCACGTCGATATACTCGGCGTTCATGGACATTCCAGGTCAACCACACTGCGGTTATCAGTCCGAAACTACTGAACGAAGCGCGGGGTGGATATCTACACGGCGATCCGGTAACCCTGTGGGAAGCGCAGAACCTGTCGACAACTTACACTCGCAGCGGCGCGGTTCCATTTACCATAGGACAATCGCGCGCATCAGATCTCTGGGGACATCAATGGCAGTTTTCTGACACGTTGTCGTGGTCGCACGGCATGCACTACTTAAGATTTGGCGGCAGCATCGTTCATCACCGATCGGGAGGAACAGGCAGCGAGCCCGGCACCGCTATTCTTGGCACCTTCACATTCAAAAATACGACCACTGCTCCTTTTGGCCAACTGACTCTGGCGGATGTCCAGAACTACACTCAACCAATTGATTTCGGAATCAACAGCTACAACTTGCCACAGTGGCTCAATACAGTTTTTGTTCAGGACAGCATTCACGTACGCAGCAACTTCACGCTGGATCTTGGCCTGCGCTACGACCGGCAAACACTCACAGACGCTAAAGACAACTTCGCCCCACGCATCGGTTTCGCCTGGCATCCGAATGGTGACTCACGCGTTTCGATTCGCGGTGGTTACGCGATGTACTACACGCAGATTCGCGCAAACGCAGTTGCCGGTTATCTAGTAAACGGACTCGATGGGTTAACAACCTATACAGCAACGCCAGGTCAAACTGGATTTCCCACATGTTTAGTCGGTTCCTGCCTCCCTGTCGCAGTCAACCCAAAGACGATTCCAGCTTCACAGTTACCGGCTCGCGATATCACGATTAGAGCAGGACTGCGTTCTTTCTATCAGGAACAGTTTGCGAGATATGGTCTGAACTTTGACCTCTTGCCCAACTATCCCGATGAGTTAGTGAATCCGCGCAGTCAAGTGACCACAGTTGGAGCAGAACGCGAGTTCTTCAAAGGGTTCTTCTTCGGTGGTGACTTTGTACATCAGCATTGGACGAACCTCGATCGAACCGTCGATCTAAATGCACCTGCACCCTTCAACCGAACGGCGCCCGGGCAAACTCGATGCTCAGTGCTGGTCCCACCCATTGCAAACTGCAACGTTGTTACCCTGGCCAATCAGACCCGCCCGATATTGCCGGTGAATGGTGGAGTGCGTCAGGTCAACGTCATCATGAACCTTGGCAAAGCTGATTACGATGGATTGCAAACTCAATTGAGCTATCGCGGCAATCGGAACATGTTTGCCTCCGTGAGCTACACCCTTTCAAAAGCAAGCAATAACTTCGAGCCGGATGGTAATGGCATTGCCCCAAGCGAGAGCAACATTTCGCGTTTAGGTGGATATGAATGGGGACCAAGCGTCGTCGATCAGAGACATCGCGCTGTAATCACTTTCCTTTACCGGTTTCCGTTTGAGATCACCGCAGGCACGGTTAGCATGTTCGCCTCTGCACGTACCTTCAATGCAACTACGGGTATCGATAACAACGGAGATGGTTTGAACAATGACCGCCCTGTGATTCAGGGAGTGATCATCGGCAAATCAGCCTTTCGCGGAACTGCGACACAGGATGTCGCCGCGTTTGTAGAGAAAAAGATCAAGACGTCAGACCGCACGAGTATTCATTTGCGAGTTGAAGGCTTCAACCTCTTCAATCATGGAAACTTTCTCGGTCGGGGCGTAACTGTTTATGGCGACGCCGCTACACCTGCGCCAACGTTTGGTCAGTTTGTTGGTGGAGTTGGTACAACGACAAACGCAATCCCAGCCTTCGCTCACATCGACCCGCCGAGGGTGTTCCAGCTGCAAGCGCGATTCGTATTCTAGCCCGTTCGAATATCCACAGATTACGTAGATTACACAGATTTAGGTCATTGCCGATTTCCGATTGCCAATTGCCAATTTCTATCCGCACTCACGACCGTTCAAGTCACACGAAAATTTGGAATTGGCAATTGGCAATCGGAAATCGGCAATGACCTAAATCTGTGTAATCTGCTTAATCTATGGATTAACTTCTTTCTACCTAACTCACAAACGCGTTATTATCACCCCGCGTTGCTCACCTAAATTTCTGTGGCTCCGGTCTCCCGGGTCGTCGTCTGATAATTCGCAGGGAATAAAAAATGAAAATCGTTCTGTACCTCTCGCTTCTTCTCGCCTTCGCACAATCGGCAGTCGCTCAGGAGTGGAACCAGTGGCGCGGGCCTTCTCGTAACGGTGCCGTAGCCGCGGCCAGTGAACCACAGGTGTGGCCCGAAAAGTTGAATCAAACCTGGCGCGTCGAAATTGGTGAAGGCTATTCGTCACCGGTGGTTGAAAAAGGAAGAGTCTATGTTAGTAGTCGTCGAGATCCAGATGAGATCGTGATGGCGATCAATCTGGCTGACGGAAAGGTAATCTGGAAACAACAGTATCCTGCTTCATTTCAGAAGAACCAGTACGCCTCGGAAATGGCCAAGGGTCCGCATGCCACACCACTCGTTGCCGGCACTCGCCTGTTCACACTCGGAGTCACTGGCGTTCTTGCTGCCTGGGATTCTACAACCGGCCGCGGGTTATGGAAGCGCGACTTCTCCAAGACTATTGATACGTCAAAACTCTTCTGCGGAACCTCAGCGTCTCCTTTGATGGTCGATGGCCAACTGATTGTTCAGGTGGGAAGCGACATTCATGGCGGACAAGTTTTGAGTCTCGATCCGACTACGGGTAAATCGACTTGGGAATGGAGTGGACCTGGACCTGGCTACGCATCTCCATCGGTGATCGAGGTCGCCGGTAGCAAACAAATTATCGCGGTGACTCAGGAATCGATTGTCGGTATCGATTCGAAAGCTGGAAAGGAACTCTGGTCAGTGCCCTTTCCCGACGAATGGCATGAGAACATCATGACGCCGATCTGGACGGGATCGAAGTTTATCATTTCCGGACCTCGACAAGGCACACACGCCTTCGCGATCAAGCTTACATCAGGCAAATGGGAAGTTACTGAGAGTTGGAAAAATAGTGACGTTGCCATGTACATGAGCTCGCCCGTATACGGAGACGGATTAATCTATGCGCACAATTCAAAGCGAAAAGGACAATTCGTTGCGGTCGATGCTGAGTCGGGCGCTCTGAAGTGGGCGACTGAAGGGCGCGAAGGCGAACATGCTTCGGTGTTGTTAACACCTCGACACGTCATCTATTTGACGAACAGTGCGGACCTGATAGTCGCTAAGAGAGAGCAGGCAAAGTTCACAGTCGAGCGGAAGTACCAGGTGGCCAACAGTGCAACGTTTGCAACACCTGTTTTGCTCGGTTCGAACATTCTGATACGGGATGCCTCGAGTCTGGCTTTGCTGACGAGTGTGAGTAATTGAAGAGTACAACCAGCGAGAGTTGGAGGCAGTCAGTGTCCGATATGCGTCTGTCTTGTCGTGTCGTAACCAACGCGAACAATCATTTGAAGTCGACAGGTACCTGTTTGTCATGTTACGACAAGACAGACGCATATCGGACACTGACGGCCTCCAGGCGTCAGTTCGCAATCGATATCAGTGTAAGGAGACTCTGATGTGGAGACTAATCCGGACCGTCCTGTTACTTGGCGGAGTTGCAACTGCCGTTAACGCACAAACCGTCGATCAAGTCGTCAACAATTATCTGAAGAACGTCGGCGGCATCGACAAAATCAAGTCTGTCAAAACACTGAGACGAACCGGCAAGTTCATTGGTGGGGGCGGTTTCGAAGCGCCGGTGCTGCAGGAAAACAAACGTTCAAACGCCGTGCGCGAAGAATTTTCACTAATGGGTATGACCGCGATCAATGCTTATGACGGTAAGTCGGGTTGGAAGATCATACCGTGGAACGGAAAGAAAGATGCCGAGTCGTTAGGGGAAGAGGAAATGAAATCAATACTCGAGGACTCGGACTTCGACGGACCACTCGTAGACTATCAAGCGAAAGGTTACAAGATAGAGTTCGCCGGGACTGACAAGTTTGAAGGCACCGATACAATTAATCTCAAAATCACCAAACCCAATGGCGATGTCTATATTTATTATTTGGATTCTGAGTTCTACATACCAATCAAGATAGACACCAAGCGAATGATACGCGGCGCAGAGCGTGAATACGAAACTGTTTTGGGTGACTACAAACAGGTGGCTGGTTGGTATCTGCCCTTCTCGATTGAAACAAACGTCAAGGGTAGTCAGGGCCGGCAGAAAACAATCTACGATTCAATCGAAGCGAACGTTGAAATCGCTGACAAGCGATTTTCGATGCCTGCTCCTTAGTAAGCAATCGTAGAACAGAGTTTGCAATCTTTGTCGTGCAAGGTTGGATCTTTCTTTTGCGACGAACTTGGGAAGCGGCTTTGGCTTAATGGCATTTCGTGTTGATTCGTGTCGTTTCGTGGATCGTGGCTTTGAACCGTGAGAAGAGACGATCCACGAATCAACACGAAACGCCACTAAGTCGTACTGAGTGTGTGCAACTCCATCGGCCGAGGAATTTACCAAACATGAAAATCAGACTTTGTTTCCTTTTCCTACTGCTCTGTTCCGTTGCGGGCTCCGCACAGACGGTCGCAACCAAGTTCGACTCCGACACAATTTCAGGTCTTGGCGCCCGCAACATCGGATCAGCAGCGATGAGTGGTCGAATCGCGGCGATCGATGCTGTCCAGGAAGGACGACGACTAACTGTTTACATCGGGTCGGCGAGTGGCGGTGTCTGGAAATCGGTTAATGGAGGAACCACCTTCAAACCAGTGTTTGACAAGCAGCCCGTTCAGTCAATTGGCGCCGTAACTATCGACCCTAAGAACCCAAAGATTGTCTGGGTTGGCACAGGTGAATCGTGGACGCGCAACAGTGTCTCGATTGGTGATGGCGTGTACAAATCGAATGATGGAGGAGAAAACTGGACTAACGTCGGTTTGAAAGAGTCCGAGCGCATTTCAAAAATCCTTGTCGATCCAAATAACACTGACACGGTGTACGTGTGCGCACCAGGAAAACTCTGGAGTGACAGTGATGAACGCGGACTCTACAAAACTACCGATGGCGGCAAGTCGTGGACAAAGATTCTTAAAGGCGCAAATGCTTCAACCGGGTGTTCGATGATTTCATTCGATCGAGCGAATCCTCAAACTATCTTCGCGACCATGTGGGATTTTCGTCGCAAGGGTTGGACGTTCCGGTCCGGTGGAGACGGACCAAGTGCATTTAGCGGCAGCGGTCTGTTCAGGAGTACGAACGGAGGTTCGTCGTGGGTAGAACTGGAAGACAAAAGCGCTGCTGGTTTGCCTTCGAAACCATGGGGCAGAATAGCCGTCGCTGTGGCGCCGTCGAATCCGAATGTAGTCTACGCAACGATCGAAGCTGAGATACCAAAGGATGGTCTGTATCGTTCAAATGATGGAGGCAAGACGTGGAAACAGCTCGATCGAAGTCAAAGCATGATTTGGCGTCCGTTCTATTTTTCAAATCTGATCATTGATCCGAAGGATGAAAACAAGGTTTACAAACCTGACATATCCCTCATCGCAAGCAGCGATGGCGGCAACAGTTTCAGCGACATCTCAGGCGGCGCGCACGGTGATTTTCACGACGTTTGGATCGACCCCAACAACACCGATCATTTGATCATCGGCGATGATGGAGGCGTTTGGTATTCGTATGACGGCGGCAATCGGTGGTGGAAAGCAGACAATCTTCCGGTGTCGCAGTTTTACCACGTCAGCGTTGATATGAATTTGCCTTATCGTGTTTATGGAGGACTGCAAGACAACAGTTCATGGGTCGGCGATTCCTCTTATCCAGGCGGCATCACGAATAGTCGCTGGGAAAATATTTACAACAGTGATGGATTCTGGGCATTCGCAGACACCGCTGACCCCGATTATATCTATGCCGAGGGTCAAGGCGGCGAAATTGGTCGCATCAACCGCAAAACGCTCGAGAGCCGGAACATTAAACCGCTTCCGCAGTACAACGAAGGAAGACTTCGCTACAACTGGAACACTCCAATCCACCTAAGCCCGACACAAAAAGGGACTGTCTACATCGGCGCCCAGTTTTTATTTCGGTCAAGTGACCACGGTCAGACGTGGGAACGCATTTCACCCGACCTGACTACAAACAATCCGGAAAAGCAAAAGCAGGAACAGTCTGGCGGTATCACTGTAGACAATTCGTCAGCTGAGATGCATACGACGATCTTTTCCATCGCTGAGTCTCCCAGAGATCCGAACCTGGTTTGGGTTGGCACCGATGATGGCAACGTACAGTTAACTCGCGATGGAGGTAAGACCTGGAAAAATGTCGTCGGCAATATCAAGGGTCTGCCATCCAACGCATGGGTGACCTCTGTAGAGCCAGGGCATTATGAGACGGGTACTGCTTTCGCGACTTTTGATCTTCACACCTTCGGTGACATGCGTCCTTATGTTTACAAGACCACTGACTTCGGAAACACCTGGACACAGCTGATTGGCCCAAACAGCAGCGTGCGGGGGTATGCGCACGTGGTGAAGGAAGACATTGTCAACCGCGACCTTCTGTTTGTGGGAACAGAATTCGGTTTGTGGATCTCTATTGATGGTGGAAAAAACTGGGCACAGTACAAAGGAGGCGATCTTCCGAATGTTGGCGTGCGAGATCTGGCAATTCATCCTCGAGATAAAGACTTAATTATTGCGACGCATGGACGCGGAATTTGGATCATTGACGACATCACTCCGTTGCGTGCTCTCACTCCTGAAGTTCTTGCGAAAGAGGCAGCATTTATTGAAGCTCGACCTACAGTGCAACGAATCCCGGCGGGCGGCGGCTGGGCGAATGGGGATGCGTCTTTTGTTGGACCAAATCCCACTGGTGAGGCAGTCATTACGTATTATCAACAAAAGCGACACATCTTCGGCGATTTGAAAATCGAGATATTGGATCCAGACGGAAAGGTTGTGACGACGATTCCCAGCAGTAAACGTCGCGGACTCAATCGGGCAACGTGGTCGATGCGTTTGAAAGCACCCAGAGTTCCAACAGCTGCGAGCGGTGCTTTCGGAGCGGTTACCGGACCCCGTGTATTACCGGGCACCTACACCGTCCGCATGACCAAAGACAAGAATATCTACACCACAAAGCTAGTCGTTACCGCTGATCCTCGTTCACCTCATTCAGCGGAGGATCGGAAGGAACAACTCTCGCTGACGATGAAGTTGTACGCGCTGTTGGGTGATATGACCTTTGCGGTGGATCGGATCAATAGCGTGCGTGCGGCGCTGCAACAACGAGTTAAAGGGCTGCCAGCGAGCGACCCACTGCTAACCAAATTACAAACGGCTCAGAATCAAATCGATGAACTCAGAAAAAAGATCGTTGCGACTAAAGAGGGCGGCGCAATCACGGGTGAAGAGCGCCTTCGTGAAAACCTTGCAGATCTTTACGGCAACGTCAACTTCTACGAAGGCCGGCCGTCGCAAACACAGATTGAACGAGCTGATGCGATCGCGCGTGAACTAGCCAACGTCGTGAAGAGCTTTGATGACTGGTTGGCGAAGGAGATGCCGAGTCTCAATTCCGATTTGGCAAAAGCGAAACTGGAATCGATCGTACCGATGACAAGATCCGATTGGGACAAGAACCATCCGGAGTAGCGCGAGTGTGGAGTGCGACGGCCTGCCGTCGCTTTGTCACAGCCTCACCTTGCTTTAACAAAGCCGATGGCAGGTCGCACTCCAAATATTCATTAACCCCGCGTCGCTTTCGCCCGCTCAGCGCCGACCTCAAAATTTCGTCCAAAGCTAGCGACTTAATCGCGCAAGTGCGAGCGCGGCGAGAGCTAAGCCAAAATCTCTCAGCGCAACATCGTAATAACCCGGGATCATCAGAAGATTTACGATAATCAGTAACAGCCAGGCCGAGACTACATATGCGAAAACCTTAGGCTTAAACGCGACTCCTAATCCCGCTACAATTTCGATGATGCCCACCACCATCATGAGACCGTGTCCGTGTCCACCTACCATCTTGTTCACAAACGATGGCAGGTACTGTTCCCAGTTAACAAGTAGATTAAAGAACTTATCCAGCCCCGCAACGATAGGCGCCACTGTGAAGGCCAGGTGCAATATGCGATATGCCTCGCTGGCTGATCGATCGACGTCCGGCTCAACCTGAGCACGAACACCGAACTGACGTGCGTCGTCGATAATGTGTTCCATTGGATTCCCTCTCGTAGAATTTGAATTTCGCGTCCAAACGCGCTGTGTGGTTGCAGCATACTCCTTTAACACAATAAGTCAAGGACTACCTTGACTTATTGTGTTTATTAAGAATTCGTGCGATACTTCGGCCGAAAATGAAGAAGACAAAACTCAATAACCGCTTTTTCCAGACGTCGCGCGGTCGGATCGTTATGTTGTTGCGGGGAATGCCAAAGACAGTTAATGACCTGGCTGCTGACTTGGCACTAACGGATAACGCAGTCCGTGCTCACCTGTTGTCTCTGGAACGCGATGGCCTTGTGAAGCAAAGCGGTATTCAACGAGGGACGCGCAAACCCCACTTTGCGTACGAGCTGACTGACGAGGGTGAGCAACTGTTTCCGAAGGCGTATGACGCTGTTGTGAACCATCTAATCGGCGCGCTTAAGGGACGTATCTCTCCCAAAGCACTCGAAGACGTAATGAGAGAGGCTGGTCGTTCTCTGGCAAAGGCACAGTCTTCGAGCCAAAAGAAAGACAAACTTTCAAAGCGTCTGGACGACGCCGTAATTGCAATGGAAAGCATTGGGGGAGCGGTGCGCGTCGAAAATGAGAAAAACGAAGTCTTGATCACGAGTCAGCGCTGTCCGCTATCGGCCGCGGTTGCAGAACATCCAGAAGTCTGCAAACTTGCCGAAACACTTCTCGCCGAAATTATTGGTTTAAAAGTTCAAGAAGAGTGCGATCGTGAAGGCACACCCAGATGCCGATTTCACGTCGCGGACGTAGGCCGGCTCGTATAATTCGGATTAACCACGACACAACAGAATCGGAGCATTTATGAAAGCAATAACTAGACGCGACGCGATCTCAGGAATCGCCGCTACCAGCGCAGGTCTTGCTCTTACTTTTTCACGAAATGCGCTCTCGGCGTCACCGAATGAAGGTGCAAAAGGTGATGTTTCGACTGCTCGCGCATTTCGCGGACAACACCAACCGAAACCATTAGCTTTCGACCCGGCAAAGCTTAAAGGACTCTCAGAAAAATTGATCCGTTCGCACTGGGAGAATAACTACGGCGGCGCTGTTAAAGCTCTTAACACCGTCGAGCTGCATCTTTCGAAACTACTCAGCGACAGCGATGTTCCACCGTACATGTACGGCGACCTGAAGCGCGAAGAGTTGATCCGCACCGGCTCAGTAGTACTTCATGAACTATACTTCGGCAATCTCGGTGGCGATCCGAAACCCGGCGGGAAAGTTCTTGACACTATCAAAGAGTGGTTTGGCAGTTACGAACAGTGGGAAGCGGAGTTCAAGAAGACCGCAAATGCTCTCGGCGGCGGTTCAGGTTGGGCAATCTTTGCCTGGAATTCACACACCGGCGAATTCCATAATTACTGGGCCTGGGATCATATGCACAACGCGCCAATGTCCAGACCTCTACTTGTACTCGACATGTATGAACATGCTTATCAGATGGATTACGGCGCGGCAGCCGCGAAGTACGTTGATGCGTTTCTACAAAATGTCAATTGGGAAGAGGTGAACCGTCGCACTGAAGCGTTACCGAAAGGCTGAAAGGGATACACTAAAAACTGAGAGGCGGCCGTAATGGCCGCCTCTCATCTTCAGGGCCGCAATGTCGCGAGCGTTTAGCGTAACTGGTAGAACAACCTGTCATATGTCGACCCATTGATCTCGACAGGCACGGTGAGATGAACGCCCAATCCAACTGTCGTTACCCCTCGATCGGTTGGACTCTCTTTGTCAGTGCGCGTAATGAAGACCCCCTCGAATGTTTCTCGAGTTCCGTTCTTGTAAGCCTTCGTGGCGGTGAGTAAACCCGCTTCAATCCGTCCGTTCTCCAGGGTGAAACTAACTGAGCCGTTTGCATAACCAACTCCGGTGACTACTCCGTCGTTCCCCACGCGTACCTCAATGACGTAACCCAAATCAGAAGCTTCGTAGACTCCGGCGTACTCTTTAGCGCTTTGCCGGACAAGTGCCTCACAGTGCACGTCCTTGTACTTTTGTTTGGTGATGCCATACTTCGTCCTGGACATGCTCTTAAACTTATTGAACGAAGCCGCTAGCTCTTGAGCTCTTGCTGCGGCAGAGGGCGTTTGCGCAACCAGACTGCCGGAAAAAACAACAATCACTGCAAGTATGATAAGACTACGCATGATTTCCTCCTTTGTTGGTACCACCTGCGTGCGAATAAAGATCGCAATTGCTCTTAATAGGTAAACACCACTGGCAAATGAGTTATGGCATACTTTGCACTTTGACTTCCACCTCTTATTTCGTGTTATCAACTCGGGCGCTTACAAAGAACAAAAACTACAACGCTTATCGTATGACTGTGATCTCTGTAACCGGATGAAGCTCCCACGCGGTCGCGCGCCAGTTGTTTGGATTGAGCGCCGCAGTATTCTCAGATTCGTCAGCGTGATCAACGTCGAAATACAGCCATCCAGCAAATTCGCACCAGTGTCCTATTAGCTGCGTTCTGAGACTTCCTTCTGTCCAATCGATTCCTTGTTTCGCAGCCCAGTCTCGCAGATTGGGAGTGACTTCCAAGACAACTTGTTCGTTCTTTCGAGCCGGCTTTTGTGTCGCGATCAAGATGTGAATATCGCGACGACATGGACTGAAACAGTTGGTTGCTTCGGGTCGCGCGTACGCAACGTCAATCACCTCGCCTTGAATTCTGGCAGCGTGGTTTGTCAGCCAGCGATCCTTATCATCACCTGATTGAAGCAATGAGTTGAGCGTAACTCTGGAATCGAAATCAGAAGACATCGGTAATGCAGTTCTATTCTTCAAGATGTGAAGCTGTCGAGCGCGTTTAGTGAAAGCAATGCCTGCGTTCGGACAATTCTGAGCGAGTATCAACCATACTGTTATTGCAATAACGACGATAACTGCTATGAACAGAACTTTGCGGCTCCTTGTTGGCATCATTCCTTCGCTACTTTGGAGTGCGACGGCCTGCCGTCGCTTTGTTACAGCAGGCCTTGAGTAACTATCCGTGTAACAAAGCGACGGCAGGCC
>DASYPT010000101.1:0-6268 GCA_036006355.1 Pyrinomonadaceae bacterium
TGATGAATACCTGAAGTTCGTGCAGCGTCTTCATCGAGCAGTTTAGCCAGTCCGAAGTCCAAAATTTTTACCTGGCCTGACGGAGTCACCATTACATTCCCGGCCTTGATGTCCCGATGAATGATCCCGCGCGCATGCGCGGCAGCGAGCGCGTCCGTTGTCTGCAAAGTAATTGAGAGGGCGCTCTCCAGTGATAGTGGACGACCGTTGACTAATTGCCGGACGTTGCGACCTTCAATGTACTGCATAGATATGAAGTGAATGCCGTTGATCTGATTGAGATCAAAAATTGTGCAGATGTTCGGATGGTCAAGAGCTGAGGCGAGTCGGGCTTCACGTTCGAAACGTTTGAGATTGCCTTCCTTCGAGGTGAGTTCGGCGGGCAGGACTTTGATAACTACGGTCCGACCGAGCTTTGAATCAATAGCTCTGTAGACAGTTCCCTGACCGCCCTCTCCGAGCTTCTCGAGAATCTTATAGTTGCCAAGGGTGGAGCCTACCATGGGAATTGTTGACAACGTGGCAGCAGAGACGTTGCGAAACGGACCTCTTGGGAGTCTGGGTTATTTTTGTTTGCGGCCTATTTAACCCCCAAGTTCGACAATGCTGCAACCCCAACGATCTCAAATCAAAGAGCATCCACAGATTACTCAGATTACACAGATTCTTGCTTGACACAGTTTGATCTAAATCTGTGTAATCTGCCTAATCTGTGGATAAAAGTTTGAGGAGCCCATCCATGTCTACTTTCCGTGGAAGAAGTCTGTGCGCCGTTAGTGTGCTTGTGCTGACGCTGAATGCAGTTGGCGCGATGCATTTTCACTCAACGGCTACGGCTCAGGAAAAATACCCGACCAACCTTTACGCCGGATTACGTTGGCGCAATATCGGACCGTTCCGCGCGGGTCGCGTGAATGCAGTTACAGGTGTCATTGGTCAACCAAGTGTTTACTACTTTGGTTCAGTAGGAGGCGGGGTTTGGAAGACAATCAATTCTGGTCGAACCTGGACTCCCATATTTGATTCAGAAAGGGTCGCATCGATTGGGGCGATTGCAGTCGCTCCATCAAATCCAAATGTGATCTACGTTGGTACTGGCGAAGCAGACATGCGCGACTCGATCTCGTTCGGAAATGGAGTCTACAAGTCTATTGACGCTGGTAAGACGTGGAAACATCTTGGACTGGAGAACTCGCGACAAATCGGACGGATTATCGTAGACCCAAAGAATCCGGATCTCGCTTACATTGCAGTGCTCGGCCACGTTTATGGTTCGCATCCGGATCGTGGCGTTTACCGAACAAAAGACGGCGGCGCCACCTGGCAGAAGGTCTTGTACAAGAACGAGGAGCTGGGTGCGATCGATCTCGCGTTCGATCCTGTTGATCCGCAAATTATTTACGCGAGCATGTGGAACGTTCGGCGTCCACCATGGTTTATTTACGCCCCCGCAAATGGACCGGGTGCAGGTATCTTCAAGTCTTCAGACGGCGGCAACACCTGGACTCAACTTACAAACGGACTTCCGAGTGAAGGCGTCGGTAGGATAGGGCTCGCTGTTTCACCAACCAATCGAAATCGAATCTACGCAATCGTTGATGCAAAAGAAGGAGGCCTCTTTTCATCGAGCGATGCAGGAGCAACCTGGACGAAAGTCTCAGCGGACAATCGCATCTGGGGACGAGGTTGGTACTTCAGCAAGGTGACGGCAGGTCCCAAAGACCCGGACACGGTCTTTGTACAAAACACTTCCATCTACAAATCAACCAACGGTGGAAAAAATTGGACAGCAATCAAAGGCGCACCCGGCGGGGATGATTATCATCAGCTCTGGATTAACCCTGACGATCCAAAAAGAATGATCTCCGGAAGTGATCAGGGATGCATCGTGACTGAAGATGGCGCGATAACCTGGAGCTCCTGGTACAACCAATCAACCGCCCAGCTCTATCACGTCGCCGCGGATAACCGGTTTCCTTACTGGCTCACTGGTGCGCAACAAGACAGCGGCGCCATTGGCGTTCCTTCTCGTAGTAGTCATTCTGAAATTTCAAATCATGATTGGACTGGCATGTGCGCCGGCGGCGAGTCCGGCTACACGGCACCCGATCCGCTCCATCCCGAAATCTTATTCGGTGACAACGTTGAACGCTGTGACGTTGTGACGGGCGCAACCCAGAACGTGTCTCCCGAACGTGGTGCGAGCGGCGGCCCGTTTCGGCACGCGTGGACTCAGCCACTAGTGTTTTCAGCGGCTGATAAGCACGCACTCTACTTCGCTAATCAGTATCTTTATAAGACAACCAACGGCGGCGAAAGCTGGACCCAAATAAGCCAGGACTTAACTCGCGAAGAACCGGGAGCGCCTTCAAACTTAAATGAAGCTGCTGCCGCGGATGTTCCACCAACCACAACTGCTGCAAAGCGTCTCGGCGTAATCTACACAATTGCCCCATCACCTTTGCGCGCACCGATGATTTGGGTCGGGACTGACGATGGTTATTTGCAACTGACCAACAACGACGGTAAGACGTGGACTAATGTGACGCCTCCGCAGGTCACTGCGTGGAGCAAAGTGGTGATGATGGAGGCTTCGCACTTTGACGTTAATGAGGCGTACGCCGCCGTAGAGCGTCACCAGTTGGAAGATTACGAGCCATACATCTATCGAACGCGAGATTCGGGAAAGACGTGGGCTGCGATTACGACTGGTTTGCCTGCCGGCGTTTATGTTCAGACCGTCAAAGAAGACCCGCACCGTCGCGGTTTGTTGTTTGCCGGCACTGAACTCGGCACCTACGTCTCATTTGATGACGGTGATCATTGGCAATCGTTGCAGTTAAATCTGCCGCCCGTTTCTGTGCGTGATCTGGTGATTCACCGGGACGATTTGATTATTGCTACACACGGGCGTGGATTCTGGGTGCTCGACAACGTTACAGCGCTTCGTCAAATCGACGATAACGTGGCGAAGTCGAACGCCTTTCTCTTCAAACCCGCTGTTGCGATCAATATAACCCCGGGCAGTGACAATGGTACTCCTCAACCGCGTGATGAAGCGCTTGCAGAGAATCCACCATTCGGCGCGGTGATCGATTACTACCTGAAAGCGCCGGCGAAAGGATCGGTAACACTCGAGATCATGGATCCGGCTGGTGAACTGATTCGTCGTTATTCGAGTGAAGAGCGCCCAACGCCAGTCGATCCAAATACACTGAATATCCCAGCCTTTTGGCGTCCGACACCAGAGCCGTTATCAGCTGCGAGTGGAATGCATCGTTGGGTGTGGGATCTACGACCGACACCACCGCCCGCAACGCAACGTGGTCAGGGTGGAGGAGGAGGAGGGGGTGGCGGTGGATTTGGATTCAATCGCCCGACAGTGTTACCCGGTCGATACACGGTGAGGCTCTCAGTTGACGGACAAACTCTGACGCAACCGTTGGTCGTAGAACCAGATCCCAGATCGAAATAGGAGAAGCCACAGCTAAGCGAATGTCCGATATGCTTTAGTTTGTCGTGTCGCAACCGACGAAGCCCGATCGAGATTCATCGGATTGATACGAAGTAGCTCGAATGGGACCACACGACAAGCTGAAGCATATCGGACATTCAAATCTGCGGCTAATGTTTACTCCATCTTTGAAACGCTGTTGTCTGCAATCCCCATCTGCCAGAGCATGAACGAGTAATCAAAAGCAGTTTCCTTCAACGCATCATATCGCCCCGAGGAGCCGCCGTGACCTGCGCCGAAGTTAACCTTCAACAGCAACGGATTCTTATCCGTCTTCAGTTCCCGCAACTTAGCAACGAGCTTCGTGCCTTCCCAGTACGGAACCTGGCTGTCGTTGACTGAAACCTTCACCAACATCGCTGGGTAATCCTTCTTTTGGACGTTGTCGTACGGTGAGTACGTCTTCATGTAATCGAATGCGGGCTTCTCGTTCGGATTACCCCATTCGATATACTCGCTCGTGGTGAGTGGCAACGAAGCGTCAAGCATTGTATTCAAGACATCGACAAACGGAACTTGAGCAATCACCGCCTTGAAGAGATCCGGTCGGAGATTGCTGACGGCGCCCATTAACAATCCTCCGGCACTGCCACCCTGAATCACAATTCGATCTTTACCGGTGTACTTTGCCTTGATCAGATGGTCTGCGCAGGCGATGAAATCGGTAAACGTATTCATCTTATTCATCATCCTGCCGGCCTGGCGCCATTCTTCTCCAAGTTCGCCGCCGCCTCGAATGTGAGCGATGACATAGATCACACCCCGGTCCAAAAGGCTGAGTCGATTCGACGAAAAGGTAGGAGGAATCGAAATTCCATAGGAGCCATATGCGTAAAGGAGCATCGGCGCACTGCCATCGAGTTTCACGCCTTTGCGATAGACCACCGACATAGGAATCTTTGTTCCATCCGAGGCGGTCGCAAACACTCGTTCCGATTTGTAGTTACTTCGATCGAAACCTCCGGGTACCTCCGTTTGTTTGCGCAGTGTTGATTTACCGGTATTCATGTCGTAATCAAACGTTGAGTTTGGAGTTACGAGTGAATTGTAGGAGTAACGGAGTACGTTGGTGTCGAATACATGATTAAAACTCGCCCCTGCGGAGTAAACCGGTTCAGGAAACTCGATGCGGTTGCGTTTGTTTGTTTTGAAATTGATGATCTCGATCTGCTGCAGACCGTTTTCCCACTCAGATAAAGCGGCATAGTCCGCAAACAGCGAAATGTCTTCGACCTTCACAGCGGGTCTGTGAGCAACAAATTCTTTCCAGTTCTTTTCAGACGGATCATCAACAGGGGCCGTTACAATCCGGAAGTTCTTGGCATTCTTGTTTGTGCGAATGTAGAAAAGGTCGCCACGATGATCTACCTCATATTCGTGTTCTGGTTCGCGAGGTAGAACAACCTTCAATTGCGAGTCTGGCTTGTCTGCGAATAGGTAAAGAACTTCGGTAGAAGTCTTGGCGGCGGATTCGAGGAAGATCACCTTACCATCGCGAGTTCGCCCGTTCCCGATATCGAAGAGCTCGTCCTTCTCTTCAAACATCAAATCGCTTTTATCTGACCCAAGCACATGACGGAAAAACTTGTCGCTTCGTTTGGTAACTGCGTCTTCAGTCACATAGAACAGAGTCTTGTTGTCAGTGGCCCAGGAGACGGTGTTTACGCGTTCGATCTTTTCGGGAAACAATTGCCCGTTTCGAAGATCTTTGACATGTAAAGTGTATTGGCGATAGCCGGTGTTATCGGTTGTATAAGCAAGTAGGTTCCCGTCGTCGCTGGGAACAAATTGCCCAACGCTCATAAACTTCTCACCTTTGGCAAGTTCATTTACATCGATCACGGTTTCTTCAGGTGCAGTAGTGCTTCCTTTCTTCCGGCAGAAGATCGGGTACTGCAATCCAGTTACGGTGCGCTGGTAGTAGAAATAGTCGCCCCACTTGTAAGGGACGGTGTCATCCGTTTGCTTTATGTGACTGAGCATCTCGTTGTAGAGCTTTTCCTGCAACGCGGATGTGGGTTTCATCATGGCATCGGCATAATCGTTTTCCGCTTGCAGGTGGGCCATTACGGCCGGATTGGTCTTCTCGCGCAGCCAGAAATAGTCGTCGACGAGCGTTACGCCGTGGATGTTTGTTGTTTTTGGTTTCTTCTCTGTCATTGGTGGTTGAGGTGCTGCCCCTCCATTGGTTTGTGCTTTGGTCGCAGTTGTATACAGAAACAAGCTCGAAACAACGCATAGAAACACCGCTCTCGCAATTCGTTTTGATTTAATCATGTCGGACCTTCTTTTGGTTGGTGAGTACGCCCGTGCGTTAAGTCTTGTACGACAGGCTGTCAGCTGTCGCCGCATCAACGAACCACGACAGGCTAACAGCTGTCGTACTACGACGCACTACTTCTGCGCTATTGAGGGGAGACTGAGCTTTAGTTTGTTTTGCCGGCAACCTGCCGGCTAGTCGTGAATCGTTCAACCACGAGGCGGGTTGCCCCAGCCCGAGCCCTTGTACTTGCCGTCTTCCACGATACAAGGAACTGTCGGGTCGCCTCCAGAATACTTAAACATCTCCGCGCGTCGAGCGCGATCGTTCTGCGCATCGTAATCGATAAATGGAATGCCCTTCGAATTGTAGTACTCGCGCGCCTGCTGACAATACGGACAACCTGGTTTCGTGTAGATAACTAGAGCCAACGTTTGTTCCCCCCGCTTAGTGTCCGATATGCTTTAGCTTGTCGTGACGTGCCCAACACGGAC
>DASYPT010000102.1:0-53299 GCA_036006355.1 Pyrinomonadaceae bacterium
TTAGGATAACTCAGGGCCTGGTTGGTTGCGTCACGACAAGACAGACGCATATCGGACACTATCCGAAACCTGCGGTCGTCAATGCGCGTTTAACCTGCATGGCAGCGATCGAAACGAACGGACTCACCAAGTCTTTTGGAAGACTCCTGGCGGTCAGTAATCTCAATCTGCACGTTGCAAAGGGAACGATCTTCGGATTTCTCGGCCCGAACGGTTCGGGAAAATCAACCACAGTCAAACTGCTCACCGGTTTGTTGAAACCAGATCGTGGCGATGCGTCGATCTGTGGCTTATCGATCCTCTCTCATCCACTTGAAGTAAAGAAGAAGATCGGTGTACTTCCCGAAGACCTCGCACTGTTTGACGCAGTCACTATTTGGGAACACTTGATGATGGCCGGCGCAGTGCATGAGTTGGGCCGAGAGGAATCCGAACGACGTGCGGAACAACTTCTTGATTTTCTCGACCTCTCTTCAACTCGCAACACTTATGTGGACCAGGCTCCCACCGGAATGCGGAAGAAATGCGCCCTGGCAATGGCTTTGATTCACAACCCGCAAGTGCTTTTTCTGGATGAGCCGTTTGAAGGGATAGATCCAGTCGCGTCACGAAACATCAAAGACCTGTTGTTGTTGATGGCTGACAGAGGTGCGACGATATTCATCACATCCCACATCCTTGAAGTAGTTGAGCGACTCGTTCAAAACTTTGCAATCATCGTTTCCGGCGAGATCGTTTGCAGCCAAAGTGTTGAGGAGACTTTGAGGTCGGGCCAAACGCTCGAAGATCTGTTCTTCAACTACGTCGGTCGGCGTCGAACTTTGGAAACGCTCGAATGGGTCAGATAAAAACAATTCTTAAATGCCAGTGGCGAGCATATTGGCGGCGTGTAATACGGCCTGGTAGTTTGACTGTGGGTAATCAGGGAATCTTACTGATAATCTCGGTTCTGTTCCTCATGAAGTACATTCGAGCTCTGGGATTCGCAGGCGACCAGATCGCGAAGGGTAACGGAAAGAGTCTCGAACGGTTACTGTTTGCGATTAGTCTAGCCTGGTTGTTTCCGCTGCTGAGCAGCGCGCGATTGTCGGTTGCAACTCGTGCTCTGCGTCATTTGCCATTGTCATTAAAAGATCTGTTTTTGATTAAGGCTGGTTCGCTGTTAATCCCGCCCTTCGCGTGGATGGTCGTTGCAGGTTCACTCGCGATCGCTTTTCCTCTGGCTCGAGCGCCTCGACCATTGAGCGGAATGGTTGCAGCTCTTCTGTACATATTGAGTGCCTGGCTTCTTGGGTTGACGGTTTCTCAAATATTGAGCATCCCAGGTTTGCGGCGGCTCCTTTTTGGGATTGTCGTGGGTGCACTCGTCGTAATTGGTTTCTACATCGCGCGAGCCGATAGGACCTTCATTTCACTGTCTACGATTAGATTTTCTCCCGTTACACTCGTTACAAAAACCGCACTCGGTGAATCAATCTGGTTGCCGTTTGGTTTGTTGCTGCTGATGCTCGTCATAACCGGAATAGCTGCGGTATGGACCTTCAAGTTTAGTCTTGATGCGAACGAGCAGTACCGCTCCCGCAAACTTTCACTCATTTCGATATTCGCCGGGAAAACGGGCCCATTTTCTGCGAAGGATTTACGCTATTTCACGCGACTCCTTGATCTGTATTTTGGGATCTTGCTGAGTGCCATGGGATGTTTCTACCTGTTGTTCGCTGAGTCGCACTCAGCAGAAGTTTTTTGGATATTTATTCTCGCCGTGTTTTTCCCAAACGCGGGTGTCGTTTTCAACTGTTTTGGTCTCGATACGCGGAGTGGCCTGAAGAGATATGCGCTGGCGCCGCTGAGTGGTGAGGAGATCGTACGCAGCAAGAACGTGGCATTTTTGATCATAGTGAGCCTTCAGCTGGTGCCGCTCTTTCTTCTTGGGCTCCGGGTTTTGGAACTCGGCGTGATCCTATTAGGATTTCTCGTGGCGATGCTGCTGGCGCTGGCTTATATGACGTGGGGCAACTTCCTCTCGGTGAGTCATCGTTTTCAAATGCAGTTCTTTCGTTTTTCTTCAGGCGGCTCGCCGATTGACGCCCTCGTCGGTGTTCTATTTGGAACTGTGCCAGGAGCGATCGCGATTTTATTGTTCGGCAAGAAGTTATGGTGGGTCGTCATAGTAATGTTGGTTCTTTATTTCGTCTTCTATTTACTTTCGCTATCGTGGTCAGGTAAACGCTTCAGTAAGATAATCGATGCTCAGGTTGGATGAAATTAGTACTTGTCTAGATCTCTCTGTGCTCCTCTGTGTCTCTGTGTCTCCGTGGTGAATAAGGAGTTTCCATCACCACAGAGGCACAGAGACACAGAGGAGCACAAAGAGATCCAGACGAGGCGGTACTGACTTCATCCAAGTGGAATAGCAAAAATAATGGAAGACCTTCAGGAATTACTCGAAAAGAACAGACAATGGGCCGAAGAAATCAAGGCCTCCGATCCGCAGTTCTTCAACTCGCTCGCACAACAACAAACTCCGCGATATCTGTGGATTGGTTGTTCAGATAGTCGAGTGCCGGCAACGCAACTAGTTGGACTAAAACCTGGTGACATGTTTGTTCACCGCAACGTTGCGAACGTTGTTGTGCATACTGACTTTAATTGTTTATCGGTTCTACAATTCGCGGTTGATGTGTTGAATGTTAGCCATGTGATTGTTTGCGGTCATTACGGCTGCGGTGGCGTAAAGGCGGCGATGGATAATCTACAACTCGGTTTGATCGATAACTGGCTGCGACACGTGCAAGACGTAATGCACAAACACAACGAAGAGCTGGAGACGATCGTTGACGACGGGCGACGATTAGATCGTCTTTGCGAGTTGAATGTTAGCGACCAGGTGTTGAATGTTAGCAAAACGACCATCGTGCAAAACGCGTGGAATCGTGGTCAGGAGTTGGCCATTCATGGATGGATCTATGGAATCAGTGATGGTTTGCTCAGAGATCTGAATATAAGCATTGGACACTAACCCCTCTACCGCGCCGGGTTGCAGGTCTTCCGGACCATGAAACGCTTCATGAACGTTCTCTTCGATTTGGACGGCACGCTGACTGATCCTGCGGAAGGAATCGTGCGTTGCATTCAATATTCGCTTGCCACGTTACAGATTTCGTGTCCACCAGATGAAGAATTAGCCAGATATATCGGTCCGCCACTTCGAGAAACCTTCAGTTCAGTTTGCAAATCCGCAGATCACGCTCTTATTGAACGTGCCGTCGCGATATTTCGGGAGAGGTTCTCAACTGTCGGGCTATTCGAAAACACCCCTTACTCGGAAGTGCCGAGTATGTTGCAACGACTGAGTTCAAACTCATATAGATTGTTCGTTGCGACCTCAAAACCTCAGGTGTTTGCCGAACGAATACTTCAACACTTTGGACTTGCGGATTACTTCGAAGAGATTTGTGGAAACGACCTGGAGGGTAGTCTTGACGATAAGGCGGAGCTGCTCAGACAATTACTCGTGAACAGGTCCCTGGATCCAACTGAGACTGTCATGGTGGGTGACCGAAAACACGATGTGATCGCTGCCAGGAGGAACGGCCTCGTTTCAGTCGGTGTTACTTACGGATATGGATCGAGCGAGGAACTCTTTGAAGCGGGAGTTGATTACCTCTGTCATAGTCCAATCGATGTAGTTTCTTTAATCTCCAACGGCTCCGTTCTCCAGATATTTTCTTAGGTCTATGTCAGAACCTCAACGACGACGAATCGCGAAACGTACGTGTGTCCTCGTTGTATTCATGGTGATGCAGTTATCGTGTAGCAGATCAAACGACCTGCTACTCGGCCGAGTCGAATCGACAGTTGCGGGACACAGAATTGAGGTGACTGACTGTTATCGCACGAGCGTTCCCCCGCCTCGTCAACTGACAGACCTGCCTGACGGGACCAAAGTGTACGAGTTCATGCCTTGTCGAGATGCTGACGTACTTATCCGGGGCGAGGAGTTGATTGTTAATGGCACATCCTACGGCATGTTGAAACAAGGAGACGTCATTACCGTCGATCATGGAAAAGTCCTAATCAACGAGCAGGCTGCACTCGCGAAAAGTCAGAAATAGAAGGTAAACATGAAGACTTCACCGGATAACAAACGAGAGTTGCTACGTCACACAGTAGCAACGGTTGCGTATCGCGGAGGCAAAGCGGTTAAAGCGGCGCCCGCCGGCTTCAATTCATTTAGCGCAAGCGAAACAACCAGAACTCCCGAGCAGATTCTTGCTCACATTGGAGACCTCTATGACTGGGCGCTCTCGCTGGCACGAGGAAAACAGACCTGGCACAACTCTACGCCGCAAGCCTGGGACGCTGAGGTCGAACGTTTCTTCGCGACCGTTAAGGCTTTTGATGATTACCTGGCTTCCGAAGAACAACTGCATTGTCCTGCTGAGAAGTTGTTTCAGGGTCCTGTTGCGGATTCACTAACACACATTGGACAAATCGCCATGCTTCGACGAATGGCCGGCGCACCAGTCAAAGGTGAGAATTACTACGTGGCCGAGATCGCGATGGGAAGAGTAGGTGCGGAGCAGTCGAGTAAGAGGTTTGAGTTTGATTGAGTATTAAGATTGGCCTTTGGCTTTTGGTTTTTGGCTTTTGAGTTTCGGAAGAGACTAATCTTCCCGAAGACCAAAGACCCAAGACCAAAGACCAATCGCCAAGACCAAATAAATCGGAGACAAGATGGAACATGCATCGGGAACATTTGAAGTGAAGTTAACTCCGGAGGATGACAAAACCGGAGAGGCAATCGTTGGTCGTATGACCATCGATAAACAATTCGAGGGTGACATTGAAGGAACGAGCAAGGGTCTGATGGTGATGACGGGCACGCCGGTCCAGGGTTCAGCTGGCTATGTCGCACTCGAGAAAGTCACGGGTTCAATCAAAGGACGTAGCGGGAGTTTTTATCTACAACACCATGGCATCATGAATCGTGGAGTAGGCGAACTTAAAGTAATAGTCGTTCCGGACTCGGGGACTGGTGATCTGACTGGGTTGTCAGGCTCTTTCTCGATCAAGATTGAAGGCGGGAAGCATTTTTACGACTTTGAATATTCGATCACCGAGCAGGCAAGTACTAAAACGAACTAAAGGGTTGATTTATGAGCACTCCCATACGCATTCTTTTGCAAACAACGATTCCCTATGAGGAAGACAATTGGCACATCGGCAGGTTCTCGTTACTTAGGGAACATTTGAGGTCCGCCCGAGCGTCAGAAGGCTCAGCTCTGTTTGAAGTTACCACCCGCGACCGTCAGCAAAATGCATCGGGTGACGACAGCGTCTTATGTAGTCTTTTCGAATCAGACTTCAATGAGTTGTGGCTCTTCGCGGTCGATCTTGGAGAGGGATTAAGTGTCAACGACTGTCGCGGGATCACCCGGTTTCGGCAAAACGGCGGCGGAATCATGGCGACGCGCGATCACCAGGATCTCGGACTGTCTTTGTGTACTCTTGGTGGCGTAGGTAGCGCCCACTTCTTTCACACGAAACAGATGGAGCCTGATCCATCACGACATGTCCGTGATGATCAGGACAATCGCGAGCTGTCGTGGCCCAATTATCATTCAGGCGCAAACGGCAATTATCAGCGCGTTACTGCAGTCGATCCGGTTCATGAATTAATGCGCAGTAAAGAGAATCCATCGGGTTTAATCGAGTGGTTTCCCGCCCATCCACATGAAGGAGCTGTCGGAGTGCCCGAAGGCGATAACTCGGCAAGGATTGTTGCGAAGAGTAAGAGCCAGGTAACAAATCGCTCATTCAATCTCGCCGTGGCTTTTGAGAGGTCAGCCGATCAACATGGCAACGAACTTGGTCGCGCCGTTGCCGAATCAAGTTTCCATCATTTCGTCGACTACAACTGGGACATATCGATGGGTTGTCCGAGTTTTTTGACTGAGCCTCCGGGAGATGAAGTACAACGCGAACCGCAGCGGCTTGAAGATGTGAAGACCTATGTTCGGAATGTGGCAACATGGCTTGCGGGTTAGTCAGCGATCAGGTTCAGCAGTATATGACCTGTTTGACCTATAGGACCTATTCCAAACACTACTAATGAAGCGAAATCCCCCACTCATCCTCATTTGGATCCTACTCGCCATTGCGCCGGCATTCGGAAAGGACGCGTGGACAAAAGTACAGTCCAAAAACTTCACACTCGTTGGAAATGCGGGCGAAAGCGATATGCGTAAGATCGCATTCAAGCTGGAGCAGTTTCGTCAAACTTTATCGTTGATTCTGCCGAAGGCGTCGATCTCTACTCCAGTTCCAACCACCGTAGTGTTGTTTAAGGCAGATGAATCGTTTCGTCAGTTCAAGCCTCGCTACCAGGGAAAGATCAGAGACAACGTAGGCGGCTATTTTCTTCCCGGACCACACCGAAACTACATCGCTTTGTCGCTAAACAGAGTAGGGGTTAATCCTTACGAAGTGATCTTTCATGAGTATGAACATTTCGTATTGCATAACAGTCTTGTGCGCTTGCCGCTGTGGCTTGACGAAGGTTTGGCCGAGTTCTATAGCACCTTTGACACAGAGGGTGAGTTAAAGGTGAACCTTGGTATTCCGGTAGAGCTGCACATTTTTCGTTTGCGCAGTGAACCTATGCTGCCATTCAAGACGCTTCTTGCTGTCGATCGAAAGTCGCCGCATTACAACGAGACAAACAAGGCTGGGATGTTCTATGCGGAGTCGTGGGCGCTCGTTCACTATTTGATGAATGGGAACGATCAGAAGCGACAACCACAGTTAGTCAGCTTCATTAATTTTTTGAACTCAGGAATGCAAACTGAAGAAGCTTTTCAAAAGGCATTTGGAGTTGACTTAAACACCTTTCAAAACGAATTAGACAATTATGTTCGTCGCTTTTTGTTTCCGGTTTTGACGATTACCTTTAAGAAGCAACTAACCATCGAGAAGGACATGACATCTGAAGTGCTTTCCGATGCTCAATCACAGTATTACCAGGGAGATTTACTGTTTCGTCTTGGTCAGTTACCGGAGGCCAAAGGTTTCCTGGAAAAATCGATCGCGTTAGATTCCAAGTTCAGCGATGGGCAAGTCGCACTCGGCGTTGTTCGACTGGCAGAGAGACAGGAAGCCGAGGCGCAGAAATTGTTCAAGTCAGCGATTGAAGTCGACAACAATAATTATCTTGCACACTATTACTACGCCGAAATGCTTGCCTCTAATGAGAAGTACGACGACGCCATCACGCACTACAAGCAAGCGATCAGTTTGAAGCCTGACATAGGATCGTTCTATTCAGATCTCGGCATTGCGTATTTGCGAGCCGGGAATGAAGACGAAGCAATCCGCACGTTCGAAAAGGGTGGTAACGTCGATCGAAAACAATCGTCGTTATATCGAAGTGCGGGATATCTCCACTTCCGACGCGGCAACGCGGAAGCGGCGGCAGGCGATGCCTATAACTACATTCGAGTTGAAGGCTGGCGAGACGAACATTCGCAATATATGTTCCTGCTTTGGTATCTCAGTCTGCGACAGTTAAAGAAAGACGATTTCGCAAAAACGAAGTTGGTCAATGCAATCGCGCAGTCAGATCCAACGGACTGGCCATACCCGGTTTTGCAATATCTGAATGCAAGTCTCAGTCTTTCGGACCTGATAGCTCAGGCTAAGACGAACGATGAACAGACAGAGGCTCATGCATACGCAGGTCTGGATTTGTCCCTGAAGGGTGAACGCGACGCAGCGCTCGATCATTTACGTTGGGTGCGTGATAACGGAAATCGAAGGTTTGTCGAGTACGAGATGGCGCTGGCGGAGATTGCAAAGCTTGAACCCGCACGGCAATAGTTCTCAGCGCTTAGCGTTTAGTCAATAGGTCCAAATGTCATATGGGTCCCATACTGACCACTTGCGCCGCTCTAAAAACATGTCGACCTTTTCAAAATCTTTCTTACTTCTTCTTTTTCTCGCTTGCTTTGCAACCCTTGAAGCGCAAGTTCACCAGCAACCGACCCGCGCCAACATCCTTCGCGGCGAGTACGGTCGTTATCGTTCAAACAACGACCTTCTCTACTACCATCTCTATGTTCGCGTAGATCCGGATCAGAAGTTTCTAAAGGGTTACACTGAAATTCGCTTCAAGATGTTGAAGGATGACAATCGCATTCAACTCGATCTTCACGAGGCCCTTAACGTCGATTCAATTGAATGGATTCAGGAATCGAAAACCAAAAACCCAGGTCCAAAGAGCCAATTGAAATTCACCCGCGATTCCGGCGCTGTGTTTGTGGATTTTCCCGAAATGTTGAAAGCCGGTCAGGCGGTCACGATCAATTTCTACTACTCGGGTCATCCACTCGAGACAGGCCGTTTCGGTGGAATCGCATTCAGGAAAGATCCATCTGGTCGTCCCTGGATCAACACAGCCTGCGAAGGTGAAGGCGCGAGCATCTGGTGGCCCAACAAAGACCAGTGGCGCGATGAAGTCGAAGGAATGAATATCAGCGTCTCAATACCGAATGATCTGGTTGATGTTTCGAACGGCAAGTTCCTGGGTAAGACCGACCTGGGAGATGGATACACGCGGTGGGATTGGCAAGTCAGTTATCCGATCAACAACTACAGCGTTTCACTAAACGTTGGTCACTATGAACACTGGTCAGATCGACTCGGTGATCTGCCACTCGATTTCTACGCCTTACCTGAAAACGTGGACAAGGCGAAGAAACAGTTTGCGCAAGCCAGGGGGATGCTAGAAGCCTTTCAGCATTACTTTGGTGAGTATCCCTTCAAGAGAGATGGTTACAAGTTGATTGAAGTGCCTTATTCAGGCATGGAACATCAAAGCGCTGTGACATACGGGAATCATTTTGCTAACGGTTATCTCGAGAAAGATTGGACCGGCGTTGGGATCAGTCCACGTTTCGACTTCATCATCATTCACGAGAGTGGGCATGAGTGGTTCGGCAATAGCGTGTCGGCAGCTGACACATCCGACATGTGGATTCACGAAGGATGGACTACGTATCTCGAGTGTCTCTACGTCGAGTACATGTATGGCAAAGCTGACGGCTTGAAATACACCAACGGCTACAAATCGAAGGTTCGAAATCACCAGCCTATTATTCCGCCGCATGGGATTAATGCTGAGCCGCCACAGGACATGTACTTCAAGGGCGCGCTGTTTTTGAACACGCTACGAAGTGTTATCGACGACGATAAACGTTGGTTTGCTTTGATTCATGACTTGTATCAACACTTCAAGTACCAAAACATCATGACCGAAGACATCGTCGAGTTTTTCAACGGGCGGACGGGGAAGAACTTCACGCCAATCTTCAACCAATATCTTCGTCACACAGCTCTGCCGGTTTTGGAGTTGAAGTTTGCGGACGGGAATGTGTCTTATCGCTGGAAGACAGACGAGACCGGCTTTGCGATGCCTATTCGTGTTGGCACGAAAGACAACTGGCAACTTATTCAACCAACGACTGAATGGCAGACGATGAAAACGTCGCTAAAGAAAGATGAGTTTCAGGTTGCCACGGATCTGTATTTCGTTGAGGTAGCGAAGCTCGACTAGGTTAAATACGTAGTTTTCCGCTAGGGCCTGCGACAACTGCCGTTGAACCTGGCTCCTTCTTCAACCACGAGTGCGGGCGCGGCAACCTTGCCTTTGACATCCGCCGTCCGTCCAAGAACCAGTTCCTTGCTGACGTGAATATCACCTTCGACGGTGCCGTTGATTTTAGCCACCGCCACGTTGATCACCGCTTTTGTCACTTCGGCGCCAGTACTGATGATTAACGTCCCATCAGGAGATGTAACGTTGCCGGAAAAGTGACCGTCGATTCGTAACATCGACTTGAAGCGCACCTCGCCGGTAAAGTTGACAACATCGCCAACAAAGCCAAGCCAGTTATCTTTGTTGATATTTGTGCGTTGACGCTCGCCATTGCTCGAAACTGGTCGCGTGCTCACTGCTGCCGTTCCTTCCGACATGTTGTGCCTGTAACCCGAAAGTTGAGGTAGGTGGAGAAGCTTGCGCCGGGACTTGCCGCTGCCCCTATTGTTTCCAGGGAGTTGAAGAACGATTCTGCGAATCCACTATAACATTGCGAGACACGGGCCGAATGTTACGATTAGATTGTCGTTGTGAGGCGTCGGAAGCGTCGGTCGCGATAGGGCGAGAGGGTGAGTGGGCGAGTGGGCGCTTCCCCCTCCACTCACCCTCTCGCCCTCTCACCCACTCACCCTCTCACCCACTCACCCTCTCGCCCTCTCGCCCTCTCACTCACTCGAACTTTGGTGTATCCTTTGCAGAAATTTTACGGAGGTTTCCGAAATGATTCCCTTTAAAAAGCTACTTCTGGTTGTGTGTGGTCTCCTTTTATTTACCGCGACCGCAAAGAGTGCTGACATTCAAAGTCGCTTTGCAAAGTTTGGAGACATAAAGATTCATTACCTCGACCGCGGTAAAGGTGATCAAGCCCTGGTCTTCGTTCATGGCTGGACGTGTTCCGCCGAATTCTGGAAACCGCAATTGAACGATTTTCCTGCAATGAGAGTTATAGCGGTCGATCTCGCCGGCCATGGCCAAAGCGACAAGCCGCATGTGTCGTACACGATGGAGTATCTGGCACGTTCAATCGAAGCGGTTCTTCAAGACGCGAAGGTGAAGCGAGCTGTGTTGGTCGGGCACAGTATGGGTACGCCCGTAGTTCGCCAGTTCTATAGATTGTTTCCAGACAAGACAGCCGGACTTGTGATCGTTGATGGCTCACTTCGTATGTTGTTTCCCAAAGAGCAGATGGAACAGTTCATGGCTCCCCTTAAGACAAACTATAAGGAAACTTCCGTACGAATAGTGGACGGAATCGTCGCGCAGATGAAAGACGAAAAGCTGAAAGGCGAGGTCAGAACCGCGATGTTGGCCACTCCCGATTACGTCGGCATGAGCGCCATGGAAGGAATGGCAGACGAAACGATTTATGCGCCTGACAAGATCAACGTCCCCGTTTTGGCAGTATTGGCCAAATCCCCATTTTGGACACCAGACACGGAAACGTTTCTGCGGTCGTTGGCGCCTAATCTCGAGTTTGTAATGTGGGACGGAGTCAGTCACTTCCTGATGATGGAGAAGCCTCAGGAGTTTGACCAGACGGTCCAGGGGTTTCTAACAAAGAACAAACTTCTCGCTAATTAAACCGGAGAGCGTCTGTTAGTGTTAGTTCGTGTGATTCGTGGATTGATTCCAGGCTAGTAATGGATCCACGAACTAAGACGAATAAAAAATTGCGTGTTTCTTTATGCGCTTCTCATAATCCTGTTGTTGATTGTTGCAGCCAGGACTGTTCGATTCGTGAAATCGAATGAGCGTGCTGTCATATTTCGTATGGGCAGGTTTGTTGGGGTTCAGTCTGGGCCGCTAGTCATCATAATTCCGTATCTCGATCAAGTAGTAAGAGTAAGACTTCAACAGATTGAGGGATCGGAACTCATGTCTGAGGAAGAATTGCAGCGGCGGATTGCGAAGATATATGAATCGTAAACCAGGTCAATTTCCATATATCATTTGACATTTTTGAGTTATCAATTTTCCCGGGCGGAAACTGGCAATCACCAGCTAATTGATAACTGAAAACTGTCAAATGATATATGGAAAATGACTTGACCCAATGGCGGTTTCGCTAACTCAGCCGAGGTTGGACTACCATGAGAAGAATCTTCATCCTCCTTGCGTTCTTCATTGTCTCCTCAACCTTCGTCGTTGCTCAGGAATGCAGGATGAAACGGGCATTTCTACAACGCGATGCTGACGCGCCCGGAGGCAACACTGCGGTTTGGGCGGACCAAACTAACTCAGCGCTCTTCTTTGCTGAAGCTCTCAACGTAAACACCGACGGCACGCGACGCTCATACAGCGTCACAGACTTTTGGGGAGCTGACACTGCCATTAACAATCTCTGCAATGCCATGACTGATGCTTGTGCAGGTCTAACTAGTCAAGGCATGCGTGACCGTCGAATACTTACACAACAGGCGTTTGCTGCCGGCTGGCCCGCGGATAAGTTGAAGCAGACCAGGATCAGTGCTGACATCATTCCTTTCAAGAATGGCAAACCGTGCGAACCAGTTAACGGTTTTCTGGTTTCTGCCACCACACTTCATAAGCCGAACATCTCAAACGTTTGTGACATCAGCAACTATGTTGATGCTCTGGAGGTCCCGGCGATCGTTCTGCCTCGTAATCCCCAGAACGCACTCTCCGAATTTAGCCAGCGAAATGCGAAGATCGGCGATCTGGTTGTAGTCATGACACCTGAAAACCCGGCTCCTGTTTTCTCAGTTGTGGGCGATCTTGGGCCGGTGAATCGACTTGGTGAAGGCACAGTAGCGCTCGCTGCAAAGCTTCTTGGCAAAACCGCTCCGCCGCGAAATTACAATGAAATCAGAGGACGTGGTGAGTTTGCCGGACGAGGTTGGACTGTATCGCGTGCGCTCGTGCTTATCTTCCCGGGCACGCGTGACTCAGCAAACCCCTTTATGACTTCTGATCGAATTGAACAGGCGGCGCGAATGAAGTTTGAAGCGTGGGGTGGCGTGACGAGACTAAAGGCGTGTGCGCGGGATTATGTTCAGCATTAAAGTCTGCGTGTGCATAGGACCAATAGGACCTATTCGACCTATTCAGCTCATCAATCCTTATCTCATCCATTTTCGCTCAATGAATATCCGCACAAACGTCAAACCGGGCGACATCGGTTACATCACATACTTGCACGGCACTTTGTATGCGGCTGAGTATGGATTAGATCATACTTTTGAGGGCTATGTGGCGGCGGGCATCGGAGAATTTGCGCAGAAGTATGACTCAAACAAAGATTACTTTGCTGTCGCTGAACTTGATGGAAGAATTGTTGGCGCAATCGCAATTGTGGACCAGCCTGATCGAACGGCACAGCTACGATGGTTTCTAGTACATCCTGACGCGCGCGGTCGTGGACTTGGCAAAAGGCTCTTGAGAGATGCGGTTGATTTTTGCCGTCAACGAAATTACAAGGCTGTATTCCTGTGGACCATCAGCGAACTGACAACAGCAGCGCATCTTTATCGAGACGCCGGATTTGAACTCACCGAACAAAACACGCACGAGATCTGGGGAGCAGTTAGAACGGAGGAGAGATACGAACTTCGTTTGTGAGTGGCTCGGCCTTTGACCTTTGGTCTTTGGTGTTCGTTGTCACAGGGAGACCTAAGACCTAAGACCAAAAACCACATCAGATTTGGCTGCGGCGAATATTTTTCAATGACAAATCAGAAGCTCGATCTCCACACGCATTTCTACACCGACAGTTACTTTCAGGCCATACGCGACCTGCCGTCTGAGTTTTCGTTTGCTGAGAGTTCGACAGGTCAAACAATCATTACCTACCGCGGTGCGCGTTTCTTTGGTGTCACTCCCGCTATGACGGACGTATCGCAGCGGATCGAAGACATGGACCGGGTAGGAATCGATATAGAAGTTGTTTCACTGTCGACACCGAATGTCTTCTTCGCACCGCCGGAGCATCAGTTGAGTGTCGCGCGAATGATTAATGATTCATATGCTGAGCTGATTGCGACGCACCCAACGCGATTCAAGGGCTTTGCCTCTATTCCCATGGACGCTGGCGAAGACGCTTTGAGAGAACTTCATCGAGCAATTGAAGAATTGAAACTTAACGGCGTCATTCTGCTTAGCAACATCGGAGGGAAGCCCTTAACGTCTCCGCAATACCGCGAGTTCTTTGCGGAAGCGAATCGGATGAAGCTTTGCATCTTCCTACATCCGATGCTGCCTGCAAATGCAGACGCATTTCGTGAATACGTGCTGGGGCCGATTATTGGTTTTCCGTTTGATACCAGTCTGGCAGTAGCGAGGATGTGCTACGACGGAATGTTTGAAGAGTTTCCTGGCATCCGTTGGATCATTGGACATCTCGGTGGTGCAGTGCCTTACCTGTTGGAGCGAATGGATAACGGTTTTCGAGATTTCGCGGATTGTCGAGCAAAGATAGATAAGTTGCCGAGCTACTACTTGAAGCAACTCTACTACGACACCGTTTCGTTTAGCCCGCACACTTTGACGATGGTTCGTAACATGGTGGGCGCAGATCATATGGTTATGGGAAGTGATTATCCGCACTTGCTTGGATCGATTGATCGAGCGGTGAGTTCGATCGAGAGTTTGGAGATCAGCACGGAAGAGAAGAATCAGATTTTCTCAGGGACAGCGAAGGCGATCCTGAACAACGTGTGAGTCGTTGAAAAAATAGGTCCAATACGTCCTATAGGTTCTATTCTGTTCGCGGCGTCAAAAAGAACGCAGCCGCCAAAAAGACGAAGACCAAACCTGTCAGCAGAATTGGTGGCAGGAAGGCGAAAACAACCACCACGCCAAAAGCAATTCCAAAGACAATTAGTTGAATTGCCAGTAGTCCACGCAATAGGCCGACATCAACTTTCTTCTTCAAGCAATAGATGTTGTTGAGTGCTCCCAGCAGATAGAAAAGCGGAAAACAGGCACTCAGTGCGGTAAAGAGTTGGTGGGTGGTGCGATGGAATCCGGCACCCATGTCCAATCGGTAATTCGCCATGAGATCGAGAAGTTGTCGTTCAGTATCATTCGTGGGAACTTGGGTAACAAAAAAGCTCAAAGAATGACCCGCTGCGTTTAGTAACTGGAACACCACGGCAAGCCATAGCCAAAACGAGTAACGTTTGAACATTCAATTCTCCTTGCGAGGGATTCAAGGACAAAGCGCCGGGGATTTTATCCGCTGAAAGACCCGGCGGCGAGAAAAAATGGGATGGATTGAAGATTCCTCACTTGTTCTGTTTGGCTCACTTGTTCTGTTTGGTAATAGTTGCCCGTCGAGAGACCCGCGAAGACCAAAGGCCAAAGACCGAAGTTCTTGTAACTTTTCTCGAACCCACGTGTTTTAGGAGACGTAGCGCAGCATATGGCGAGCCAAGATGAAGAGTTCACCATGCTGTTTCAGGAGTTCTACCCTAGCTTATGCCGGTTTCTGGAGTGTTTATTGGGAGGTCGCGTCGAGCTGGCTCAGGATCTGGCACAGGAGAGTTTCCTGCAACTGCATCGGACGGCATGGGAGACTTTGCCCCACGAGCAGGCCCGCTTTTGGCTTTATCGGGTCGCCCGGAACTTCGCCATCAACGAGTTTCGCAAGTCGAACACGCGTCACCGGCTCTTTGATCGAGTAATGGAAGTTATGACGCCACGCAGCCGAAACCCCGAAGAGGAATATGAAACTGCTGAGCGGAAGCAGCTGGTGCTATCGATGTTGAGAACTTTACCGGAAGATCAGCGCGTTGCCTTGTTGCTTCGGGAGCAGGAGCAGCTCAGCTACCGGGATATCAGTCAGGTGCTGAACGTATCGGAAAGCAAGGTTAAGGTCGATATTTTTCGGGCACGCGCGGCGTTGCGAGAACGTTGGACGAAGAAGGCGAAGCGATACGAAGCGCGCGCCTAATTTTTCGAAGGGCGAGTTAGGGAACACACGACAAACTGAAGTTGATTGGACATTAAGAAATGAATTGCGATTGCACTGAAAAAATTTCGTCGCTGATAGACGGCGAACTTTCACCAGACGAAGCCAGGGAACTGGAACGTCACCTGTTAACTTGCAACGAGTGTCAGGAAGCAAAGTCTGACTTTCTGAACCTGCGAACACAGATCGCTGATTTTCCAGTCGCGTTCAAACCCGTGGCGCGACGCGAAGCGCTGGCGAGAATTCTCGGCAAGGAGAAATCACCAGCGAGAACGGTTTGGCGTTGGGCGTTTAATCCCGCTGTTGCTGCTTTAGCCTCCTTGTTAATTATCGGAGTCGTTATTGCTCTGCTCGTTTATCCGAGGCTGAAGTCAAATCCAGGAGCGAATCCAGAGATAGCTGGCGTCAACTCCAATCGAAACAATCAAACGCCGAAATCTGGTTCAACCGGCGGTAGCGGACAAGTAAGCACACCAAAACAAACTGCTCCAAAGAAGTCACCGACACCTGCTGGTCCAGAAAAGAACAAGGTGGTGCCCAGCAAGAAGCGGCCGCCGCTCGCCTTCGAGCCACAACCGGACAACATTGCGTTGAACACGTCTGAACCCGCGGGCGATACAGAACGAGTTCGTTCAGCCGATGCCGAGACGATGACCGCGATCCATTTTCAGAAGTCAGAGTTGCTGCTTCGATCATTTAGAAACGTGCGCCCCGGTAAGCCTGGTGCTGCTCCTGAACTCGAATACGAGAAGAAGCTGGCGCAAAAACTTATCTATCAAAACATGATCCTTCGCCGTGAGGCAGACGCGTCCGGCGATGCGCAAGTGTCTTCACTGCTCGAAAGTCTCGAACCGATCCTTCTGGATATCGCCAATCTTCCAGCGAACGCTCGGGCCGCGGATGTCAAAACCATCAAAGATCGCGTGGAGCGGAAGAACATAGTTGCTCTGTTGCAAGTTAATTCGACTGCGCTTGCTCGTGCACTTGATTAATGGCTCTTTCTCTCATGAATGTCCGATCAGAATAGGACCTATATGACCTATTGGACCTATACCGCTGGCAACATCGGGCACCTCAGAGGCACAGGGAACATGGAGATGTCATGTGCGTTTTTGATCACCGCTCGATCTTCTGCGCTCGCTCTCGGGTTCTCTGTGCCTGTGCGGTGAACCGGCAAGACTAAAGGAATATCAACTATTAGAGGATTGACGACGATGAAACACCTTATTACTTATTTTCCACGAACCAGAACCGCACTCGCGCTGTTGTGCTGCCTGACTTTTTTGGCGACCGCTCTGATTTACACGCAACGAACCCAGGCAGTCGATCAGGAGATACAAAAGCTCAATCGTTTTGTGCAGGCCAGCAAGATGAACGCAGCTGCTGCACAAATCTTCAAGGAGGGACGTGATTTTATCGAAGCACAGAATTGGCAGAAGGCTTCGGAGAAATTCAGCGAGTTCATCAAAGGTTACCCCAAAGAAAAAGACGTAGATGCCGCACTCTACTGGTATGCGTATTCACTTCAAAAGCAGAACCTGAAAGAGCAAGCTGCAACGCCTCTCAAGAGATTGATCGAACGCTTTCCCGGCTCGAGCTGGCGCCGCGAAGCGGAAGCTTTGTTGGTCGTGATGGGCTATCAGAATGTCGTGGCTGATTTTAAGAATAATGAAGATTGCGAAATCAAAGTACTCGCACTTCAAAGTTTATTCGAGGCAGATAAGGAACGCGCGATTACCATCGTTACGGATTCTTTGAAAGCAAATTCAGCCGCATGTCCGGGCTTTCAATCGGCAGCTGTCTCGCTGCTGGGCGCTTACGGTGGCGAGCGCGCAGTTCCCATCCTGCTCGACATCGCTCGCGCAAACAGTGCTCTCAAACCAGATCTGAAGCTGCGTCTGACCGCAATCAAACGTCTGGGAGATCAGCACAACGAGCAGGTCGTGGATGAACTAATCAAACTCTATGATGCTGATCAAACGAAAGAGATTAGAGTCCAGGTCCTGCGAGCACTCGTTGATAGTCGGACTCAGCGAGGTAGCGCAAAACTCCTGGAGATTGCGCGCAGTGGACCCGACCTCGCTACAAGGCAATATGCAATTCGATACGTCGCGGATCTACGAGATGCTGCTTCACTGGACGAGTTAATCCGTATCTACGACTCCGACAAGACCCCGGAGATTCGTATGCAAGTGTTGCGGGCGTTGGCGGATCGCGACGATCCGCGTGCGCGGACCAAGATCCTTGCAGTTGCGAAATCCGGCGACACTCCGGAAATGCGATACGAAGCCATTCGCAGGCTGGCGGATCATGGCCGCATCGGCATGGACGATTTGCTGCAGCTTTACACATCGGAAACTGATCTAAAACTCAAGCAGGCAATACTTCGCGCATTCGCCAATAACAAAGATCCGCGTGCGCAAGCGAAACTGTTTGAAATCGCCCGCAGCAACGACGCGCTCGACTTGCGAAAGTTTGCTATTCGCGTCCTCGGTGATAACGACGACGAACAGACGACGAATCAGCTCGTAGCAATGTATGACTCAGAACAAAACCCTGAGCTTCGAGCCGCTCTAATGCGAGGTTTTGGGAATTCAAAACAGAAGAGTGCAGTACACAAACTAATGACAATCGCTCGAAGCGATCCATCGGTCGAGCAAAGAAAACTCGCCGTCAGGTATCTCGGCGAGAGCAAAGATCCGGAAGCTTTGAAGTTCCTGGAAGAACTTTTGAAGTAGTGAATCTTTGGAGTGCGACGGCCTGCCGTCGCTTTGTCACCGCTGATGTTGGGTAAATAAATACCGTCGCTGAAGTAGCCCTTTCACAAAGCGACGGCAGGCCGTCGCACACCAGGGAGGAGATTTCACCATGCAACGATCGAAGATCAGTCAAACATTCTTGTTGAGTCTTTTGCTTGGCGTTGTTTCCTGCGCTGGCGCAAAACCGATCGCGAGCGTTGAAGCTGCGATCGGCGATGTGCAATCGCAATCACCTACAGTCACGGTCCAAAGTTTCACTGCGGTCGAAGGCGCCGACCTGATGGCCAGACTCGACGCCGCAAGAGAAAGGGCCAGGGCCAGGCAATCACCTTACTGGTCAGCGTACGCGTTTGATGTTCGGTCTGGTGTTGCGATCGATCCTGCAATTCGCGAGTTTCACGGTTCAATGAACACGATGGGTGACACCACCGTGTTTGTTGGCACAACGGCTGATGGCATGCCTGTTGAGACGCGGAATCTCGCGATCTTCTTGTTGCGCGATCCATCCGGAAATCAGATTACCCGGATGGAGGTCTATAACCTCGAGCGCAAACGTGAATATAGTGGTTATCCTGTTTATTGGTTAGGCCGCGCGAATAACGAAGAGAGTTTGAATTACCTGCGTGCGTTAGCTGCTGCCGCTCCCCTCGACCAGTTGAGTGAACGGGCAGTTCTGGGAATTGCGCTGCACGATGACTTGCGTGTAGCTGGAATGTTGAAGTCCTTTGTCACCAATTCAGCCAATCAGCGAATTCGATCGTCGTCTGTTTACTGGCTTGGTCAGGTCGGGGGCGAACAAACTTTCCTGGCCACCCTCGTTCGCAATGAAACGGAAGACAAAAAGATTCGACGTCAGGCGGCATACGCGATCGGGCAAGGTCACGACCGGGGCACGATGCCGATCATCCAAAGCCTTTATGAGACTGTAAAGGACGTTGAGATCCGGCGGGGAATAATCTCTGCAGCTGGCAATACGTCTGACGAGCAGCCTGCTTTTACGTTTCTGATTGGGGTTGCGAAGAACGATGGCGATTGGGAATCGCGCAGATCTGCCGTACGGCAGTTGGGTCATTTCAAGCGAGATGACATAGTCGATGAATTGCTTAAGATCTATTCAAACGATCCTCAACTGGATGTAAAACGAGCCGCACTTCGATCGCTCTCGGAAACGAACAGTCCACGTGCTCAAAGCCGCTTGCTGGAGATTGCGAAGAGTGAAAACAATTCGGAATTGAGGAAACAGGCGATTCGCGTGTTGAGCGAACGTGGCGATGCAGCGGTCGATGATCTGCTGAAGTTGTTTGATTCGGAACCGTCGGTTGAGGTACGTCGGGCGATCTTGCAGACACTGTCAGATGTTAAGAGTCCGCGCGTTGAAGAAAAGCTATTTGCCGTTGCGAGCGGCAATGACAACATGGACCTTCGCAAGCAGGCAATCAGGTTGTTAGGTGAACGCGCAGGCAAAAAGAGTTTTGAGTTTCTCAGTGCTACGGCTCAGAGCGCGGATGGAAATACTGAAGTACAAGTGCAAGCAGTGCGGGCCATAAGTGAACGGCACTCGGAGGAATCGGTACCGATCCTGATCAAGATTGCACGGTCACACCCGAATCAGTTAGTGCGAAAGCAGGCGATCAGGTCTTTGGGAGAGTCGGGAGATCCGCGGGCGGTCGAATTTTTCCGGGAAGTGTTGGCTAAGGACTAGTGCTTAACGCTCGTGAGGTGTCTTCACTCCGGAGGAGTGGCATGTTTATAGATCGCGAACGAGAAAGGCAGGCACTCCTTTAGGAGTGCGATGCGATCGTGGACGCCAGTGTTTGAATTCCAGCGCTCGAAACATGGATAGCCTTTTCTCAGTTGACGTGGCTGGGACATAGCACTCCTAAAGGAGTGCAGGCGCTGCCTCGTTCGCGATCTATAAACATGTCACTCCTCCGGAGTGAAGACAACTTCCAAGCACAAAGTATAAGCACCAGGATGACCTTCACCGCAGCTTTGTGAAAGCCTGAGTCGCAACTTGAACTGCGCTACAGCCTCAGGCATTCGCAACTGCGGTGAATCTTAATTTCAGCAAGAATAATCCACAGATTCCGCGGATTACGCAGATTTTTCTTGAACGCCTGGCATGTTTAAATTGGAATCTGCGTAATCGGTGTAATCTGCGGATTAACTCTTTTCAACCCGATAATGTAGTCGCACAACCCCATCGTTAAAGGCGTGAGTTGATAAAAGCGATAATTCAACACTGCGATGACGCGGCGCGATGAGCGGGATTCCTTCGCCAATGAAGGTTGGAATGACGTGGATGATGAATTCGTCCAATTCTCCGGCGTCCAGGAAAGATCCAATAAGTCCGCCTCCACCCATCATCCAAATATTCTTACCAGGTGTAGCCCTCAAACGGCTCGCAAAGTCTTTTACGGGCTCGTTCACGAAGGCTACATTTAATTTGGACTTCGGCGGTTTGCTCGTGAAGACATAGTTTTTGGTCTTCGACAGATTGCTTTCCACACTTTTCTTGTCGAACTTCAAACTCTGATCGTAAGTTTTCCGGCCAAACAATATCGTATCGATTGATTTGAAGAAGTTCTTCATTCCGTAGTCGCCGGCAGTTCTAGGTCGATCCAGCCAGTCAACACTTCCATCGGTGCGAGCAATGTAGCCGTCGGCACTCGTTGCGATGTAGACAATTATTTTTCGCTTCGTCATGGGTTGAAGGGTTTATAGGACCAATAGGACCAATAGGACTTATGGCCAGGACCCGCGAAGATCTAGATCCCTGCCAGAATCTTCTTCCATCTCGCCCACGCTTCGTCGCGGGCTTTCTTGTTCGCTTTGTAAGCCGCGTAGTCAGCCTTCGCTTTGTCGTCTGCCTCCTTATTGCCGGTAGCGGTGGGTGCCGCTGGTTCAGGAGCATCGCCCGCGCGCATGAAGCCGTGACCAGCTCCTTCGTAGGTTACCGGCTCGTAAGTCTTCTTCAATTCATTCATCGCTTCAGTAGTAGGTGGGACAGTCTGATCGATTCGTGCATCATTTCCAGCATAGAAGCCGTAAACAGGTTCTGCTATTTTTGCGAGCGCTTCCTTATCGATTGTGCTGGGTGAGCCTGAGGTAGTTGGCGCGGATCCATAAAAGACAAAGGCCGCTTTCAGGCTCGGTCGATTTGTCGCGAATCGGAAAGATTGGCTTCCACCCCAGCAGTAACCTGTCACGACTACCTTGCCGTTTGCCGCCGGTAGCTTCGAAACGTAATCAGCAACCGCGTTCAGATCGGCGGTGATCTGATCCGGTGGAAGGTCGCGAATCGCCTGCCCAACGCCATTTCGATCCAGTGAGCTTGTTCCACCGCCGTTCGGACCCATTCCCGACAGCAAATCCGGCGCAATTGCGATGTAGCCCGCTTCAGCTAACTGATCGGTCAGGCTCTGTACCCAATCACTCATTCCGAAGATTTCGTGAATCACAACCACGGCGGTGGCTTTGTTCTTCACTTCGGGATAGACCACGAAGCTATTTACCTCACGATTGCCGTTTTTGACTTTGACCCACTCCTGGTGTCGGGGAGACTTCGCCAGCCGCTGTTTGGCCCAGTCCTGTGACTCTACCGCCTCAGCAGAAGGTGCAGGTGTTGCGTGGTTATGTCCGCTCATGTCTTGTCCACGAGCGCAACTCGAGAAGAGAAGCAGGCCTGCGACCATGCTAATTACGTTTTTCATTAGCAGCACCCCCGCGATTGTTTTAATTGTGGAAAAGTAGGCTTATGGTATCGAAAGAAGAACGGTGGAACAAGTTGAAGAATAGTCAGTGGTCAGTTGTCAGTTGAGTTGTCAGTTGTCAGTTGTCACTGGTCAGTAGCTAGTGGTCTTTGATCTTTGGCCTTTGGTCTTTGGGAAAGAACCAGTATTTCGAAAACCAAAAACCGAAGACCCCAGACCCAAGACCACAAACTACTGACCACTGACTACTGACTAATAGCTCCGAAATTCTATATATCCCTTCAGCTTTCTCGTGTATGATGCGGACGCTTTTTCATCTTTTGCCGATGGCCCAAAGGTTTACCTGAGTCATGAAAAACAATAAGTCGATATTCTCTCTCCTACTGTTAGTGGCTATCTCAACCGTATTGATGATCGGCTGTGCGAAGTCTGGATCGACGACCAATCGCGAATCTCCAACAGCTCCAGCAGCATCACCCGCTGCAACCACAACTACTGCTTCTGCTTCTCAAGGTGAAGTCGGTGTTCCTGAGTGCGACGCATTCCTGAAAGCTTATGAGGCCTGCGTTCACGACAAAGTTCCAGCCGCAGCACGACCAACGTTTGATACAACCTTGGCCAATTGGAAGAAAGCATGGCATGCCCAGGCCGCCAATCCACAAACCAGGCCAGCATTAGCGGCGGCTTGTAAGACGGCACACGACAACGCACGCACTTCAATGAAGGCATACAACTGTACGTTCTAAAAAATGGTCTTTGGCCTTTGGTCTTTGGCCTTTGAGTGTCCGTTTTACTCAATGACTAGAGACCGAAGGACAAAGCTCTAAAATTAAACGCCGAGCATAGTCCTCACGGCCTCATCAACATGATGGCCGCATACGTTTCGATCCCGTCCCACAAATTCTGGAGGCGTAAGTTCTCGTTCTCTGCATGTTGATTGTTGTCGTAGTTTGCGATAGGGACGGACAACGTCACGGTCTTCAGGTTCTCAGTGATCACCGATAGCGGCAAACTGCCTCCAGACGACGGCAGCAGGACTACCTTGTCTTTCGTGGTGCTTTGCACTGCTGCAATCAAGGCGAGTGAAATTGGATGATCTATGCGAGTGCGCTCAGCATTGTAGCCACCGGCCCTCGCCATTACTTTTGCCAACAACGGATACTCTCGGCGTTCAGCATCGGTCGGATCGTGATCAACCACAAAGTAGCCCTGCTTGCGAATGTGATCGACGAGACGTTGGATCTGGCGATGGTAGTCGTTTCCTTTGACAAGTCTAAGGTCCAAAACTGCAGAGGCAGTGGTCGGGATAACGTTCCTCGCAAGTGCACCGACATCGCCACTACTGAAACCGTTGATGTTGAGAGAAGGGATATTGATCAGCTCCATCAAACTCTTTCCGGAGTTTTCCGTACGTCGAAGACCGAGTTGAGTCTTCAGTTCATTGTCGTATTGCGGCGCTTCGCTGATGGCTTTGCGCTCCGCGTCACCCAGCGGCTCGGCATCAGAGTACCAGCCATCGATTGTCACTCGCCCATCATCATCCTTCATCGTGGCGAGTAGACGTGCCAACAGCAAAGCAGGATTTGGAGCCCAGTTGCCGTAATGTCCGCTGTGTAATGGACGCTTCGCGCCGTAAAGAGTCAGGTCAACGTTGACGTCGCCACGCGCGCCAAAAACGACCTGCTTCACCCCTGATTGATGCACTGGTCCATCGCAGATGATCCAGGCATCACTTTCGAGTAGCTCTTTATTGAGTTTGATGATTTCGCCGAGGTGAGATGATCCTGCTTCTTCTTCGCCTTCAAAAACAAACTTGATATTTGCACTCGGACTGAGTCCTCCTGCCTTCAGCGCATCGAAGGCGGTGAGGATTGCCATTACACCTGCTTTGTCGTCTGAAGCTGAGCGAGCATAGATGCGCCATTCCGGGTTTATTGCTTCATTGTCCGCCGGAGCCGAAATTAGTTTGCCGCCAGATTCAAATGCTGCGCTGCGAAATACGGGTTGCCAGGGCAAGGTTCCGTTCCACTGTTTTGGGTCCGTTGGCTGACCATCGTAATGAGCGTAAAGAATCAATGTTCGAGAAGCACCGGGAGTTTTCCATTCGCCATAGACCAGTGGCGGCACATTTGGAGTTTGCCCTTCAAGCAATCGTGGGTTCAAACCACGTTGCTTCATCATGTCAACGATGAGTTCGGCATTCTTGCGGATGTTTGGGGTGTCAGCAGCGACGTTCGGGATCGCAAGCAGGGAAACAAACTCGCGAAGGATCTTGTGTTCGTTCGCGCGGCGATACGCACGAACTTTGTCTTGAGTTGTCTGTGCAAACGAGACTAAGGGAACAAAGAAGATCAGTAGTAGCAGGGCTCGGCGCATGTTGGATTTTCTCTCGTGGGCTTGGAGTTACTGCGCCAGATTATGAGGCAAACCCAGTCAGAACCGAAGACTTTTCACGTGTCATCCGTCGAATAGGACCTATAGGACTTATAGGTCCTATCTGGCGGCGCCCGCTCTGACCCTTGGCTCTTGGCCAATTTTAAATCTGAAATCTTAAATCTTGAATTCTTAATTGCTCTTCACCACCCCGCTATTGTCGATCGCGGTGTACGCGTCAGGCATCAACAGACCCAGCCATGGATCCGTTTTTGGCGTGAAGAACAACTCCGCGTAGACCTTTTCGTTAAATTTGTCTACGTCTGAGCGCAAGGAGTTGTTCATCAACCATGCGAGCAACCGAGTACGCATCCTGTACTCGTTTCGGACTGTATCGAGAGCGACTGAATTCTGAAATTTGTTTAGCAGATTCGTCATCTCCTCGCTCGACAGATTCGGGTTCTGCTTCTTGATGAGCGAAACGCTCTGGTCATCGAGAACGGCATCAGCCTTGTGCATTTCAGCGATTTTGTTCCATGTCTCCTCGTCTGTAATTCGTCCCAGTGCTTCAGAGCCAGCCGTCATCGAGCGCAGGACGGAAGCCTCGGTAACCGCTTTTGACACCGCGAGCGGCATAATGCTCAACGCTTCGCCTTTTTCGTTTACCAGAACACTGACTCCCTCCGGTTTCCTGCCCCCAAGTTTCGTTACATCGGCAAGCCAGGCAAGCGAGATCTTGTTATTCAGAGAAGAGTAGTGATCCATCAACAGCCGCCGCTTTTCGTTGTCAGTCTTTCCTTTCAAACTGGCAAACAAGATCTCCGAGGCTGCGAGGCTTCGCGTAAAGGCTGCTGGACCATACACACCCGGAATCGCATCAATTACCTGTCCGTCAGAGTCGAGGACGTAATGGATACTGTTGCCGGTAATCGTCCGCTGAAGTTTGCGACCGTCACCAAAGTCGATCGTAATCAGCGGCACCGGACGAACTGTTTGCCAGTGAAGAATGAATTCGTTGCGAAGAGTTGCGGATATGGCTACGTTTGAATACAGAACCGTGCGGAAGAAACGACTGTTTGCGCAACTCAATTCATCAGTAAGTTTCCCCAACAGTCTCAACGATAGAATCGGTTTGCCGGTTTGCGCGGACACCCTTCGTGCTTCGGACAGATCTGTGTACCAGTAGAGACCGGAGAGGTAACTGTTTCGTTGTTGACTGACCGCATCGAGCGCGGCGGAGATTCGTTGCCATTCCGGTGATGCTGCGGCTGTTGGATTGGAAATATGACGAGCAATTTCTTCCGCATACTGGTTCATCAGCATTCGCATGCCCGCAGGACCAGCGAGGCGCAATTCCGCAATCGCGGTCTTAGCAACGGCGGCATTTGACGAGGCAGCATTGAGTGCAAGCACTTCGGCGGAATCTTTGGCCTTGGCAGCATGAATGGAAACGAAGAGAAATAAGAGGAGCGAAAGTAAGCGGAACCTAACTCTCATCGGGACCTCCGAGTGGATGGGAATGCTTTGAGAACGGGGAAAGTGATTGTTTGAAGAAGAAGCGGTATAGAGGGTTGTCTCAGGGCCGAGTCATTTTCCATATATCATTTGACATTTTTCAGTTGTCATCGCTCTTATTCGAGCCCAACCTAACTAATGACGACTGAAAAATGCCAAATGATATATGGAAAATGACTCGGGCAAATCTATTTCGCCAATCCCTCCCGAACCTTCTTCGGAAGCTTATCGTGGACAAGTTGGTAGGCAGTTTGCAGGAGTGCTTTTAATTCCTTTTGCGGTAAGGCATTCAGGTCTTCAAGTGCAACCCAATGGTACCGGGCAACATAAGGAGCAGGAATGATTCCTTCCTGTTCCACTAGTTCAGCAAACTTTTCCGGCGTGCACTTGAAAGAGAGTTTGGTTGGATACTTCGCATCAAGTCCAGCAACAGCAAACATCTTTCCGCCGATGCTAAACAGCAGATCGTTACCCCATTGCACCCGCTCAGTGACGTGGGGGAGGGATAGACAGTATTGTCGAATTTTTTCTAGATCCATTGACTCGTTGATAATAAGTCCTATTGGTCATATAGGTCCTATACTGCTTGCCACTGACTACTTCATCAAATCCAACACCGCCGCAGTCATCGCTTTTACGCCGGTTCGCAGCGTAGGCTCCGGCACGGGCGCAAAGAGTGATGAGTGCAAAGACGGTAGAGCGATGCCTCGTTCCTGACTCTCCTTCACCTTAACTGGATCGACGGCGCCTAACCAAAATATCGCCGAAGGAATCTTTTGCTCCAGGCTCAGGTAACCAAAGTCTTCACTGCCCATCACTGGAGAAACCTTCATCACATTTTCCGGGCCAAGCGCTGTTTTGAATGCACCAGCGAGCCTCTCCATTAATTGCGGATCATTGTAAGTGGCCGAAGTTATTTCCGTTTCACTCACCTTCACAATTGGCGCTCGATCCTCGGGAATTCCCGCCGCGGCAGCCACGCCTTTTGTGATTCGTTCGATCGAAGCGAGGATTCGTTTCCTGACATCTTCCTTGTAACTGCGAACTGTCAGCTGCAAATTAACTTCGTCGGGAATGATGTTGTAGCGCGTGCCGCCGTGAATCGAACCAACGGTTACAACCGCCGGGTCGAGTGGAGAGTTTTCCCGGCTGATTATGGTTTGCAGTGCCATCACGACCTGAGCAGCTACGACAATCGGATCCTTTGTCGCTTCCGGCTTTGAACCGTGTCCACCCAGACCGCGAATCTTGATATCGATGCCGGTTGCGCTCGCCATTGCATAGCCGGGCACATAGCCAACTTTTCCAGTTTCAATGTCGGCGGAATCGTGCAGTGCAATCGCAAAGTCCGGCTTCGGAAAATTTGAATAGAGTCCGTCACGTAATACTGCACGTGCGCCATCAATTGTTTCTTCCGCTGGTTGGCCCAGGATGATCAACGTGCCGTGCCACTCGCCTTTTCGTTCGGCCAACACCTTTGCAGTTCCGAGCATGCTGGTCATGTGAATGTCGTGACCGCAAGCATGCATCACACTAACTTCCACACCCGCATCGTTCTTCGTTTTCACTTTGCTGGCGTAGGGCACTCCAGTTTTTTCCTCAACCGGAAGGGCGTCGAGTTCCGTGCGAATCAGAACAGTCGGCCCCGCGCCGTTTTTCAAGATGCCAACGACGCCGTAGCCGGTCCACTCAGGTTTCTCATATTTGCCGATATGTTCGGTGACGGTGTACCCGAGCTTCCGTAGTTCACCTGCGAAAAATGCTGCAGTCTTTTCTTCGTGGTGGGAGAGTTCCGGTGCCGCGTGCAGCATCTTGTAAGTCGAAAGCAACCAGTCGATAGTTTGCTGATCGATTAAGGTGTCGTAGTCGGTTTTGTCGAGCGTCTCAAGAGTTGGATGTGACATGTGGTTCGCATTCTGAGTCGGCTTTGACCCTGCAATTAAGAGGAAGATAGAAAGAAGAACGGGGGCTAGGAATTTCATCTTGGCTCCTTTGCCAGCAATGAACGTCGCAGTTCACTAATGCGCGTTAAGTGATAATCATCGTGCTCCGCCTGGAAGTAAAGCATGTCAACTAAACGCATCTTCACCTTGAGTCTCGGATGCAGTGCCACTCGACCGAACATCTCGGCATCAAGGCTGGAAAGTTGTTCGACCACGATCATACGTTCGCGTCGGAAGTTACTAAGGATTGTTTGGATCGCGACATCGTTGTGCATGGCTTCGTACGTTCTGCGGTTCGACATGTCGGCGGCATGGAGTGCCTCCGCGCCCGACATATATTCACCAATTCGTTGTTGAACGAGGGATTCGAGGTCGAGCAAGTGACCGGCGTTCTCCTGCATAGACCAACGACCATCCTGCTGAAGCGTTAGCGCGTCTTCAGGTACATCGCTGCAGTGCTCCTCCAACCTGGCAGGAGCACCGCGCAGACGTTCGATCATTTCCGGATACAGTCCGGTCGGGAAGTTGAAATCAAATGTGCGATCGGTCCACTTGATGCGAGCGGCCATGGTTTCGGAAAATAGGACCTGTAGGACGTATTGGACCTATAGTTTTTACTCGCCGGCTTCAATACCCTTTTTCGTTTCGTCGATTGCCTGATCGACGAGCTTGATTGCGTTAACCCGATGCCCACCTTTGTCCGTGGTTGCCCGTTCGAGATCGCTCTTGGCGTTTCTAAGAAACTCCAAAGCAGCTTGCATGTGCGGCTGGTCTGGCAGAGCGTTGAGAATCGCATGGTTGTGTCTACGGTCAAATGCAATTCCTCGATTTACTTCGGCAATGGCTTCGTTAACCAGGTTGATTGCTTTGGCGCGATGCCCGCCCTTGTTAGGGTTGGCTGCGATTAGGTTGGCTTTGGCATTTTGCAGATTTGTCCTGGCTGACTGCATGTTTGGCTGGTCAGGCCTTGCACTCACCGAAACGACCAAGAGAAGGATTGCCAATATTGAGAGAATATTCGTGTGTTTCATAGCATGGGAAACTCCAGGTTTAAAGTGTTGCGGCGAGAGAGCGCGGCTATCCTACAACCGAGGCGAGACGATTGCCAATTAGGTTATTGCCGATTTTCGGATTGCCAATTGCCGATTGGTCTTTGGACTTGGGGCTTTGGTCTTGGGTCTGCGAGAAAGCATGAGGAGCGAACCGACGTGTAACACAAAGGCCTAAGACCAAAGGCCAAATCGGCAATCGCCAATCGCCAATCGGAAATCGGCAATCCCTTCACTCATTCGGCTGCGTGAGGCTGAACCAGTTTCCCGAATTATCTTTGAACACTGCTTCTATTCCATAGGGTCGCTCCGCAGGTTCGGACAGGAACTCGACGCCCTTTGCCTTCAGGTCCTCGTATGTTCCGCGGCAATCGTCGGTACTGAATGCACCGGCTCCGAGGACGCCCTTGGCCATAATCGCTCGCAATTGGGTAGCAGTCTCTTCGTCCATCAACATACCTGCATTTGGTTCCAACAAGATGATCTCAAAGTCGGGCTGGTCATTTGTGCATAGTGTCAACCAGCGAAAGTCATCGCCAACCATCGCGTCGGTATGAACCTTAAATCCAAGCTTGTCGCGATAGAACTCCAGTGCCTCGTTTTGATTATTCACAAAGATAGTGGCGTGCGACATCTTTCGAATCATCGTGTGTTCTCCTCGATTTGATTTTGACTTGAAAGGATAAGAGGAACCGCGAGCCAATTGCTTCTTGAAAATTGCGGGAGTGGTCTTTGGACTTTGGTCTTTGGCGTTTGATTTTTGGTTTGGGTTCTTGATTATGAATTCGATTGGCCTAAAATTGAAGACCAAAGACCAAAGACCAAAGACCAAAGTCCAAAGACCAAAGTCCAAAGTCCAAAGACCTAAGACCCCTCCAACCGATACATCATAAGGAAACAACCTGGCACTTTTCGCTTAGCCAATTCTCTTGCTCGTGCTCTTTCTCGATAAGTTGCAGGAGCGTGTCCTACCCACTTGTGAAAAAGACTACTGAATGAGCCCAAACTCTGAAAACCAACTTCGAAACAAACGTCGGTTACACGTAGTTCGTCAGCCGTGAGAAGTTCTTTGGCCTTTTCAATCCGACGTTCAATCAAATACTGGTGCGGCGTCTTTTTGAATGCCTGACGGAAAAGTCGAAGAAAATGATAGCGTGAGAAACAGGCCTTCTCGGAAATTTGATCCAGGTTAAGCGGATGGTCATAACAATGGTCGATAAATGCGCGGGCGCGACCGAGGCGCTCGAGAGTCTCGAGATCCGGGAGAAGGGCTTCGGGTTTGCGAGCGACCATAATGAGCTTCGGGTTTACGGTTTCGGCGGTAATGGTTTTTGCATGGCGCCGGCGATCAACTCCGTCAGTCCCGCATCACTTCCACCGTGCCGAAACTTGTAATAGCCAGACGCCGCAGCAAGCCACTCTTTACGACTCACCTCAGTTTTTGGATCCGTTCCTGCGGCATTGATCGCACGCACATATGCATCAATAATCCGGTCCATTATGACGTTCACCTTGTCTAGTGCGGCCTTGCTTTCTGGGGTTTCGGGTTGGTTGGCGAATTTTGCCTGATAGGCAGCGGACAAAGTTTTGTAAGGACCAGATTCATACGCGACAGCCAGGAAATAATATGTTGACGGAGTCCGACGAATCTCGCTTTCGTACTGCGCGGCCTTAATCAGCGAATCGATGGATTGTTCCGGCGCAGTCTTCAAGGTCAAATATCCAACGGCATAGTTGAGATACGCCAACGTATCGTCTTTGCCCTTGAATGGAGCCCACTCGGAAGGCACTTTTCCTTCTTCTATAAGCTGAATTGACTTACGCGCATAGTTCAGTGCTTCAGCATTGTGCGTCTCGTCCTTATTCGAAGCGGCGAGATAACCCGCATAACCGAGATCGATTTGAGCACGAAGGTAGTTGGGTTCGGCACTGAGGATTTGGGCGCCAGTACTGTAGGCTTCTGAGAATTGCTTTTCGTTGATCAGTCCCGGCAGTTTGCGCTTGCGCTCGTCGTGTTCGTAAGCCTTCATCCACTTCTGTAAATAATCGACGTACTGATCTTTGTCCTTGGTGTACTTCGCGACATAGTCCTGGGCAGCCTTGTATGCGACGGCCTTGTTTCCCTGGTAGTTGTCGTAGAATCGTTTGTAGATTGCAATCTTGGCCGGGTCGTCCGTCTCCTGACCAAGGGCAACGTGATAATTGGATCCAACTGCAAGCATGGACGTCGCGAGAAGTCCGCTCAACACCAACTTTTTGACTAATCCGTTCATCTTAAGACCATCCTTCGCTTCCATTCGCCGATTGGCTAGTCGGCATCGCTTAGACGCTGATTAGACCGTTAAAGGTTTTATTCGCCCGCGGTTTATAATCATTTGTTGGATGAAAAAATATCACAATGTTGCCTCCAATGCCGCATGGCAGCGTACGACAGGCTGTTAGCCTGTCGTGTTGGTGACCATAGACTCGCCGACAGGCTGAGAGCCTGTCGTACAAGAAGCCAGGGTTAATTAGAATGACCAGTGAACGACGACCAGATCACATCAAATTCTCCGGACGTATTCTATTTCTGACTGAAGACACAAACCTCATCCGCCAGCAACTCGAGGCAAATTCAGCCGCTGCGTATGAGCTGGAATCCGCACTTGCCGAACGTCTTCAGAACGATGATCTGCCATTGATGAGCAATATCTCCACTGACGAAATAACCCCGGGATGGGTCTGTTTCTACTACGATGAAACGCTTGGTCAGTTTGTCTACGTAGGAATGCGGGAGGGCGCAGTACAAAAGGATGAAGTCAAAAAGGGCGACTTCGCAGTTGTGGTCTCTGGTTTATCAAAAGGCTGTGGTTCATCGAGAGAAACCGCACCCTACGCCGAAAAGGCCGCAGGTATACAGCTTGTAATCGCGAAGAGCATTGAAAAGATTTACGGTCAGAACTCCCAAAACATAGGCCTGCTAACTTCGACTGATTTCAGTCTCATCGATCGCATTCGACGAGGCGAAGAGATACCGCTGCCGGAATTCACCAAAGGTCTTGATCCAATCTCGCAGGACATCGTCACTTACGGCGGATTATTCAATTACAACAAGGCCAGGCTTTCCGGAAAGATCTCGCCGCCAGCAATAACCACGACGAAGCGGCCGATGACCATCGTTGAAAAGATCATTGCGCGTCATGCTTTCGTGACCGCCGGGAAGGTTGGTGTTGAAGCAGTGAAACCCGGCGATGCCCTGTTTGCCGTTGCAGATGTTCGATTCTCACATGAATACGTTACACCGATGGCTGAGTCGCTTTTCAAACAAGCGTTAGGAAACGATGCTCGAGTATCGGAGCCTGAATCAGTGTTTGCGTTCCGCGATCACCTGACATTTCTCGGACGCGTGATGTCGCCAAAACATCGAGAGATGGGTTTACTTGAAAAGGCGCAGGGACTGGCGACGACGCAGGAAAGCTTCACTTCTTCTCAGAAGATAAAACTCTATGGGGAGAATCCTGAAGGCGGGTCTGAAGCCATTTGTCACAACGCAGTCGTTGAGGATCTCGCGCTTCCCGGTCAAATAGTAATTGGGACTGATTCTCACACTTGCATGGCCGGTGTGCTTGGATGTTTTGCCTTCGGTGTTGGGTCAACTGACATGGCAAACGCCTGGTACACGAAGGATATTCGGATTCGCGTTCCTGAAACCGTTCGTTATGTCTTGAAGGGAAAGAAACGAAGCGACGTTGCTGCTAAAGATGTGATGCTTCACATACTCGCTTCTGAGTACATGAAAACGAGCAAGGGCATTGGCAAGGTGTTGGAGTTTACCGGCGAAGACTTGAAGAACTGGCCAATGGATGAACGCGCGACGTTGACCAACATGGCCGTCGAAGCGGGAGGCACTACAGGAATCATTGAGCCTGATGAAGCGACGCTTGACTACATTGTTCGTACGCGTGGTCTCGATGCGGAAGAAATTCGGAAAGGATTCACCTTTAGCGACGAGGATGCTGAATATGCCGCCTCGTTTGAAATTGATTTGGATGAAATAACTCCGATGGTCGCAACGCCTGGCGATCCTCGTAACGGCATTCCAATTCATGACCTAACGGAGGAGGTGCGAATCGACGCGGCATACGGTGGCTCATGCACCGGTGGAAAAATGGCAGACATGGATATGTACGCTGAAGTGCTGAAAAATGCGCTGGCCGTTGGAAAGCGAGTCGCCGAGGGCGTTCATCTCTACATTCAATTTGGCTCCCAACGAATAAAACAGTACGCACGCCAGCGAGGTTACATCGAGATATTCGAGCGAGCGGGCGCTGAGTTGATAGACCCGTCGTGCGGCGCTTGTATCAATGCCGGACCGGGTGCATCACCTTCCGCCGAAACGGTTACAGTTAGCGCCCAGAATCGTAACTTCCCCGGGCGCAGCGGACCTGGCAAGTTATACCTCGCCTCACCTTATGTGGTTGCTGCTTCAGCTATCGAGGGTCGAATCGTAGAGCCCCTCGAATTTTTGAATCAGATCGACGAAGAATTGGTTACCGCATGAATGTCCGACGAACTTTAGTTTGTCGTGACGTTTCTTATCCACAGACTACGCAGATTACACAGATTTTATTAGGGCTATCGTGAGTGGTTGCTCTTAAGAAATCTATGTAATCTGCGTAATCTGTGGATAAGAAACGTCACAACAAACAACAGAGTTCGTCGGACATTTCCTCAGCCCCACCACATCGAAATTTTTTGTGACATTCGCCGTTCCCAAACGTTTTATAGATGGCGAGTCACGACAAACCAGGGTTCGTTCACATTTTCCCTGAAACTTTTCCGTAGTTTTCTGCACTAACCTACCGAGACGATGAAACGGCTGGCGCTCGATGAACTAAATCTGGAAGCTCAGCCTGGTGCCTTTGCCGGAATTCTCATGAACAGCTCACGAGACCTGGTAACTCGCGTCTGCCAGGGTGACCAAGAGGCATTTCGTCTGATCTTTGATAGGTATTCGCGGCCGGTAATCGGCTTCATTTACGACATGGTGAGCGATCGTGAGTTGGCCGAAGAGCTGACGCAGGAAACCTTCGTCCGAGCGTTCCGGGCAATTCATAGGATGAAGCCTGAAACAAAGCTGTCAACGTGGTTGTTCGGTATTGCCAGAAACGTTGCACGCGAATCATTGAGAGCACGAACTCGCGCCAACATGCAGGTGACGCTGGAACATGAATCGGTGATGGATGTGAGCGACCAAAAGCCAGTTCCAGTTGATCGATTGTTGAGTAAAGAGTTGAACGAGCTGATTCGACGTGCACTGGAAGCACTCGACGACGACAAGCGGCTGGTGTTCACGCTTAAGGTATTTCACCAATGCAGCTACGAGGAGATTGCAGAGATTACCGGGTTCTCGCTGGCGAAGCTCAAAACAGATTTGCATCGGGCGCGAGCGGAAATGCGACGGCGCATTCAGCCGTACGCAGGAGTTGGTTATGAAGTGTGAAAGTTGTCAGGAAGCATTGGAAGAATATCTCGACGGCGAGTTGGGAGACCGCGAGGCGAGAGAAATTGCAGCACACCTGGCTGCGTGTTCGTCGTGTGCCGCGGAAACTGCGACCTTTGCGGCGGAGCAGGAACTGTTTTCGCGTTACGATCGTGATCTCGCGATTCCATCGTCGCTGTGGGAGCAAGTTGCAGAGCGAACCGCCACGCCGGCAATGCCTCCGGTTTCCGAAAACGGTTTTGGTGCGCGCCTTGTTGCCCTGTTTCGCGTTCCGTCGTTTGCGTTCTCTTTCGCAGCGGTAGCTCTTCTGGTTGTGTTTGCGCTGGTGATTTACGCGACCTACTTGAAGACCCAGAAACCAAAACCATTCGTTGCTCAGACCGTGACACCACGAGAATCGAGCCCGAAAGAACAGCCTCCTGCACCGGTGCCCTCGAGTTCGGCTGAACCTCAGAAGCACATTGCGCTTGGTAATCAGAACTCTGTGCGCCGCAAGTTACACGCTGTTAAAGCAATCAACATCGAGCAGTCTGATGTTTTGTCATCCGATTTCGGAGTTCAGGACATTGAGGATCAAGAGACTGCGAAACATATCGAGCAAACTCAAAACCTGCTGCAGTCGATACGTAACGTGAAATTGAATGATAACGACGTCGAGATAGATGTTTCGTACGACAAGGCGCTCTCGCGTCGACTCTTGAATGAAAACATTGTTCTGCGCCGTGATGCTGAAATGAAAGCGAAGTATCCCACCAAAATGCTTTTGAGTGATCTCGAACCGCTCTTGATCGATATCGCCAATTTGCCGGACCAGGCAAAGCCAGAAGAGGTACGTGTGATCAAGGATCGTGTGCAGAAGACCGAAATTGTGGCTGCGTTGATCGGGTATTAGTGGACCCTGGCTAATGTGAGGAAGACGAAGATGAGTAAAAGAACCGTTGTTAACACAAATCTGCTGTTGTTGATGATCCTGCTGTTGGCGATTGCCGGCCCGACGGTGGGTCAGCGTGTCCGCAGCTCAAATCAGCTTACGCAGCAAACTAAAACCGATGCAGCGGACGTTATCTTTCGCAGTGGCCGCGATCTAATCACCGATCAGGAGTGGACTAAAGCGCAGGAGAAGTTCAACCAGCTCATCGCCACGTACCCAAACGACAAGAACGCAGACGCCGCGATGTACTGGATGGCATACGCGATGAATAAGCAGTCGAAAACGGATCAGTGCCGGCAGACACTCGCTCAATTGTTGGAGAAGTACCCAAATACAAGTTGGCGAGAGGATGCGCGTCTGCTGCTGGCGCAAACCCTTGCGGGTCATTATGTGTATGAAGCCGCCACTCCAGCTCCGAGCTTTTCCATCATTGAGGGAGTGGGGAGCGGAACAGGTGTAGGTGTCGGGCGGGCTCCAGTCGCCATCGCAGCACCGTCGGGTAACGCAACAATCTGGGCCCTTGAACCAGATGACGACGCAGCCGGCGACGACCCATGCGAGTTCAAGATCGTGGTCTTGCAGGCGCTCTTTCAAACAGACGTTCAGCGCGGAGTCGTTGCCGCAACTGAATGGCTGAAACCCGGCTCTGCACAAACAGTACGCTGTAAAGGCGCTGCTCTGTCGTTGTTAGGTCGTTACGGCGGTAAAGCCGTTACGCCTGTAATCATCGGAGTTGCGCGCAACGAATCAGATCTCAAACTACGCGCTCGAGCGATTTCAGCTCTCGGTGCGACAAATGATGACAGCGTCATTGATGCGCTTCGCGAGTTTGCGCTCAACGCAAAAGATAACGACATCATTGAAGCCTCGTTGTACGCACTGAGTAAACACACCGGCGAGAGAGCAATTCCAGTTCTCGTCGAACTAGCTTCGAGTAGTAACAGGCCAACATCTTTACGAAGGATCGCTATTTCGAGTATCGCGACGCGTCCTGGTGAACCGGCGGTTGATGCGTTACTCAGAATATATGACGCAGACCAGACGCCGGAGATTCGCAGGTCCGTCATTGCAGGATTCGGCAACAGGAGGAGCGAGCGCGCCGGAGCAAAGCTGCTCGAGATTGCTCGTAGCTCCGACGTAATCGAACTCAGAAAGGCGGCAATAAGCGCGCTGTCTCGTCGCGTCGGCGAAAGCGCTATCGACAATCTGTTGAGTCTTTACGACAGCGAGAAGAATGAAGAAGTGAAGGATCAGATCATGAACGCGTTTGGGTCAGGCACGGTGATTTATGCATCCGCGGGGGCACCTGGCATGACGACAATCGCGCCAGGGAATCTTCCTTCTCGCAGCCGCTTGAATGATCAGCGTGTGGTTGCAAAGCTCATCGAAATTGCCCGTAACCCACAAACTCCAATGGAACGTCGCAAACGAGCCATTGGCTGGTTGAGTAGAAGTAACGATCCGAAGGTTCTTCAATTCCTGGAAGAACTGCTTAAGTAGTACGACAGGCTGACAGCCTGTCGTACAAAGGAGACTCAGGGTTAATAAGCGAATGCGTAGGATCGTCTTAGTAACAGGTCTGTTACTTTCGATGGCTGCTTTCGTCATTGGCCAGACCAAGCCGTTTATTCCGGTAGAGGGCGCGACGCTCAAGGCAAAGATCGACAGTGCAGTGTTACAGGGTCGCAATAACTCTTCGTCAGGTCGTTTCTGGGTTGGTTATCAGTTTGAAGTCAGACCAGGAGTAGCTACCGATTTCGAAGTCGTGGACAGTAACGGCGGCGTCTATATCTCAATGGATGGAACATCGATGATGTTCGATTCAAGATACGAGACGCGAGAGCTCGGGTTGTTCTTCCTGTTTGACACTCAACGGGAACAATTCACGCGTGCCGATGTCTTTAACCTGAAACGCAAGCACGAATTCAGCGGATATCCGGTGTACTGGGCCGGACGGATTGGCAACGAAGAGAGCCTGAATTACCTCAAATCGATCATTGAATCCGCGTCGCCGGAAGTAAATCGTCTTGCCGATCGGGCCACATTTGCAATCGCGCTCCATGACGATGCGCGTGTCGATCCGATGTTGATAGAGCTTATTCGACGGCCCGTCAGCGAGCCCATCCGTTCCCGAGCGATTTACTGGCTGGGGAACACACCGGAAAGCCTTGCCAAGAACACTTTGTTCGCTGAGATCGTACGTAACACACAAGAGGGCGACGAAACGCGTCAGAATGCCATATCGGCGTTGGGAATGAGCCGCTCGCCGGCGACTCTTCCGCTTCTGCAGAACCTTTACGAGACACAGACCTCGCGTGAACTCAGACGACGTGCTTTGACGGGGATTGCCCGGAATGACAACACAGACGCAGCGGCCACGTATTTGATACGAATCGCTGAGTCGGAAAAGGATTTCGACCTACGGAAGTCCGCAATTTCGGCACTTGGCCACATCGCTGGTCAGAAGAGTCTGGGCGCCCTGACAACAACGATTGACAACGATTTGGAAACCGAGCTTCAAAGACAAGCTGTGATTGCGATCGGACGTCGACAGAAGGATGAGGCCGTTCCAATTCTAATTCGTGTAGCTCGTACTCATCCGAAGATGGCAATTCGCAAACAGGCGATTCAAGCCCTCGGACAAACGGGCGACGAACGAGCAGTCGCATTATTTCGGGAACTTCTTGATAAATAGGCGTGAATAAGATGAGGACATTGCCGATTGCCGATTTCCAATTGTGGATTTGGCTTTCGGCCTTTGGTCTTGGGGCTTCGGGAAAAGCATGAACTCCCGAGTCTCTAACCGAAGGCCTAAAGCCAAAGGCCAAAGGCCAAAGGCCAAATCGGCAATTGGCAATTAAAAATCGACAATGAAAGTAGGCTCTGTGTTGCTCCCCACAATGACTACATCGGATGACAAACAACCAGGAGGTAAGTGATGAGCAGCACATGGATGCCCGAAAAAGACGTGCCCTCTGACGATGCTCCACCGAGACCGTCCGAGTTGGCTTTACAGAATCTGAACAGTGTCAGAGAAGCGGCATTGAGTCTTCTGCGCGAGGTCGATGCACTGCGCAAAACGAACCAGGCTACGTCAAACGGGAAGCTTGGACTTCACGAAGAAGTACAGCGTTACGAGATAGAGTTGATCCGTCAGGCCTTACATCGGACGCGTGGCAACCAGCGACGCGCTGCCAAACTCCTGGGCGTAAAAGTCACGACGCTGAATTGCAAGATCAAACGATTCGGTATTTCACTGAGTGACTACGAAGCCGACTGGGGTGTATTGGCCTAAGTCGGTAAGAAGTCAGTCGGCAGGAACAGGAGCAGGAGCAGGCAATAATAGGACCTATACGACCAATAGGACCTATTACAATCTTGCCTGCCCCTGCTCCTGCTCCTGCTCCTGCTCCTGCTCCTGCTCCTGCTCCTGTTCCTGCCGACTGACTTCTTACTTATTGTCACGTCACGACAAGACAGAAGCATATCGGACACTTCGCGCCGGTCCTGATCCGCGGTAGCATTCTCCACATGAAAAATTATCTGGACTTAACAGGCAAGGTAGCGATCGTTACCGGCGCAGGCAGCGGTATCGGTTACGCCACGGGTGTCGCGCTTTCAGCTTGTGGCGCAGCTGTAGCCATTAACTTTCATCGGAACGAAAGTGGTGCTGAGGCCTTACGGAATGAGATTGTCACCGCTGGCGGTCGTGCCATTACGATTCGCGCCGACGTAACCCTGCCAGGTGATGTCGAGAGTCTGGTACGGAATACGGTCAATAAGTTTGGTGCTGTGGATATCCTCGTGAATAACGCAGGGTCATTGATTGAACGGCTGCGCATTCGGGAATTGACCGAAGAGCGTTGGGATGAAGTGATTGATCTCAATCTGAAGAGTGCTTTTCTTTGCAGCAAGGCCGTTGTCCCGTTGATGATCGAGAAGAAGAGCGGTTCTATTATCAATCTTACCTCGATTGCGGGTCGAACCGGCGGAGGTCTCGGCGCGATTCATTACGCAGCTGCAAAAGGCGGCATCATCAGTTTTACTAAAGGACTCGCAAAGGAACTGGCCCCATTCGGCATCCGCGTAAATGCGGTCTCGCCCGGAGTGATTGATACGCCCTACCACGAACAATTCTCAACCGCGGAAATGATGAAGGCTAACGTTAACGCGACTCCGCTGGGTCGGATAGGAACGGCTGAAGAAGTGGCAAGAGTGATCGCTTTCCTCGCTTCAGACGCGGCGAGTTATGTGGTGGGCGAGACGATTGAAGTGAATGGCGGAATGTTCATGGATTAGCGGGAGGAAGAACAAAACCATTTTCCATATATGATTTGACGTTTTTCAGTTGGTCATTTTTTCAGATGTTCGACGAACTTTAGTTTGTCGTGCGTCGATTCATATGACTCCGTTTTCTTAGGTGCTGCTGGGGTAAGCCACGACAAACTAAAGTTCGTCGGACATCTGAAAAAATGACCAACTGAAAAATGTCAAATGATAGATGGGAAATGATTCAGCCCTTCTCACACCAAAAACTTACCTTCGCCCCGCGTAGTACGACCTCCTCCCAATTATCGTGTACTCCGGATGCCCCTTAACCTCGATGCTGATCTTTCTCCGCCGGCCATCGCGCGTTTTGTTGGACGGGTAGTAACCAACGATATAACGGTCATTGATGTCGGCAAAGATGCGTGAATAGATCATTTGCGCCTGCAAAGGGCTCTCCAGAAACTCGGTCCAGCCGCCTGAAATGTTCGACACTTCCATCAATGCCGACTGCAGTTTTGCTCGCTCCTCCGCGCGATATCGCAATGCTTGAATAGGGGTCAACTTTCGTCTGGCTTCATCTCGCGCTTTGAACGCTGCTTGTGCCCCTTTTGAAAGTGTCGGCAACCACTCACTCATAGCACGCGCATCATCATTGCGTAACGCTTCAACCTGCTGTTCCGGACTTAGACCTACGAACTTTGGTTCCGGTATCACTGTATAGATCGTAGCCCGCGATTTTTCCACGGCACGATAGATATCATCCAAACTGAATTCCGTCATGCCGTCGCGTTGTAGCTTGAGTTGCGCCTCAACGTCGGCCTGCGCTGCGGGAATCCATTCCGGAGGTAATCCTGGCGGCACCGATGGAACGATAATCGAGTTGCGCAAATACTTCGCCTCGTCGCCATCAGTCTGGAAGACAATGATTGGACGTTGGTCCTCTTCGTCAAACGCTTCTTTCAATGTCGCCATCAATGCACTGTATTGAGCGCTTTGCCCGAGTCGGCGGTTCATTTTGCCGAAACCGAGTAGACCTTTCTTGCCACGACTTCGTTCGATAAGGACATCGAGTTTCTTTTTGAGTTCAGCTTTGTTGTTGGTGAAGTCACAAAGCATCTCAATGTCGTCGGTGATAATCGCCATGCGATCGAGAGCACCAAGCTTATCAATCAGCACCTTCGCCGCTTCGACACTGTTTTGAATAAAAGGAAACTGACTGCCGCTGTAATCGATTATCAGCGCAATCGACCGGGGAACGCTGGTATTGCTACCGAGCAGAAAGTGTCCAACTTGTTCGGGCTTTCCGTCTTCAGCGATGATGAAGTCCGAAGCGACTAAGCCTTTGACAGCGCGACCCCGGGCGTCGAGCACGAGCACGTCGCTGGCTACCAGAGAGGTCTCTATTCGAATGACATCATCGTCCGAATCGGAAGAAGAATTTGCATTGGTGCCAGAGGTTTGGTTCCGTTCGGGATCCCATTTGAGTTTTTTGAGACTGGAGCCGAACGTTTTGAGCTTGGGTTTCTCGCGTGACTGCTGGGCAGATACGGTGATTCCTGACAAAAGGCTGAGGATTAGAAGCAGGGGTAGATAATATGAAGAACGCATTCGACTGTTCTTGGAATCGATTGGTTGGGGAGTGCTTGAAGATTATCACCGAATGAACAATTTTCGCAGCCGGAAGAACTAGCCACAGATTCTTACGGATGAACACAAATCAGATTCTCTCTAAACTGAAAGCTGATCCGTGTTTATCTGTGAAATCTGTGGCTAGCCACGCTTCCTACTTATCGTTGCGCCGTCGCTGCCTGTTGACCGAATCGAGAGTCGGCGATTGTGATGTCCGACCGTTCCCACGCTTTCTTAAAACGTGCTTCGACTAATGAGGCGTCTGCGGTCTTACCTTGCGCCTGTAACGCCTTCATCAACCCGTACAACGACCAGCCGTTGTTCCGGTTCTTCTTCAGGTCGGCCCAATAGACTGTTTCGGCTTCGGGCGCTCGTCCCGCTTGCAGAAGCACTGCTGCCAACGCTTGTCGTGGCGGATAATGCCACTCAGCCGGCTCTGTATAAACCAGTGCATCTTCCAAACGCACGGCACGTTCAAGATGAGCGATAGCGCTGTCGTAATTCTTGTTGGCGGCATCGATTTCGCCGCTAAGCACTTCGGGAGCTATCGAGAGCACCGAATGTCCGGTGTTGGGCGAAAAGAGTGGTTGGTCTAACGCTTTGTCAGTCAAAAGCTCCTTCACTTTCGCAAGCTCCTGGTTCGCCTCATCCAACTGGCCCTTCCGAACGAAGGCTATACCGCGCGCATAGTGCCAGACACCTCTTGCATAAGGACTGAAGGCGGGCGGTTCTGGTTCCTTCAACATGTCGTCCCACTTCCCAAAGCGCGTCAGGGCGTAATAAGGTACGACGCGAAAGATCGCCATCAAAGGAACCTGTTGCAAGGCTTCGTCAGGGACCTTTGACGCAGCCTTCCGAGCAGAATCGATGGCGATTTTGCTTTCGCCATTAGCAGTAGCGGCAAACCACAGGAAGTGAATATTGTGGGGATAGTAACCCATCGGATATAGACCCTGGGCCTGACATTGCGAGATGTAATCCTCGTCTGCCGCGATGGCGAGTTCGTTGCTGCGAACCGCATCGTTGTATCGGCCTACCCGCTGATAGATATGAGCCGGCATGTGGACCATGTGTCCGGCTGCCGGCATCAAAGTCTGAAGACGATCAGCCGCACCTTCGGCTTTGCCGACGTTATCGGTCGCTTCCAGCAAATGAATGTACAGATGAAGCGCGCCTGGATGCAGCGGATTCTTCGCTATAACCTTTTCGATCAACGAAACGACTTCGTCCATTCCCTGGTACGGTTGACCATCTCGGGTCCAGTATCCCCACGGGCGAAGATCCATCATCGATTCCGCATAGAGTGTTGCGGCGTCGAGGTCATCGGGAAACTTTTGCTGAAGCTTGTACATTGCTGCGGCGTATGCTTGATCGCGAGCGTGCCGATCAGCTGCGTTGCCTGAGTAACGTTCGGAGAGTGCGTCGATGTATGCCTGCTCGCGCGGGGATGCCTTTGGCTTAAGCTCTATGGCCTTCTTGAGCGCCTGGAACGCGGGCCCTTCCGCATGTGGATCCATTGGCGCGTTGATGTTTGGGCCAAGCACCAGCGCCTGTCCCCAATAAGCCATTGCAAGATTGGGATCCTGGCGTGCCGCCTCCCGAAATGCGCGCGCGGCTTCTGCATGATTGAAGGCATAGGAAAGATTGAGTCCCTGGTTCATGAAGAGCTGCGCTTGTTTGTTCTTTGTGCTTACCGGAAACTGATGGTTTCCGAGTTTCTGCAGACGCGGCGCCAGTACACCTCCGGGCCCAGCCTTATCCTGATCCGCTGATTTAGTGTAATGAACGTGACCACCGGGCTGGGTTTCCTGGGCTAACGTTAAGCGCTGAGCGCCACAGCAGGTCACTACTATGACTGCGAAAACCAAAGTCAAAGGGGTACGAATTGTAGGGAACAATGGGGACATGTCGACCTCCGTTGCATACGAAACTCGTGAACTCGGGCGGGGGATAGTCAAAGTTGATCGCTAGGGTGAGGATATTACCGCGTGTTTGATTGCGCCTCAAGAGTCCTTTGGAGTGCGACGGCCTGCCGTCGCTTTTGCTATAGCAGACGTTAGGATGATGGTTACCACTAAGGGCGGCAGCGCAATCGTAAAAGTAGCCTTGTAACAAAGCGACGGCAGGCCGTCGCACTCCAAATCACCGCCAATCAGGTGGTGTCAGGCTTTTGGGTTTGTACTCACTTTCGCCGGGTGGAACCGGCTTCAGGCCAGCATGATTAGTGATGTGTCGAGTTATCAGTTCTCGAAAGAGCTGCTCCTGCTCGCTACTACTAAAGACACGCTTTGGCACGGCAGTCATCATCCGCGTGTCCTTTCCGTAGAACAGAAGATACATATCTCGTCCCTCGACCACTCTTGTGTAAAGACTCCACGCCATTTTCGAATCAATTTGTGATGTCTTGAGCTTGACGCCCTCGTCGGAGAAAGTGATTTCATACCGATCGCGAAATTTTCCGTCTCCACGGAAATACTTTCGTGGTGTAGTTACTAACACGTTGTAGAAAAGAGCAGCTTCGAGGAGTACGACAAACAGAAGTCCTGGAAACAAGATCAACAAATCGGTGAAGAGCAGTCCAAGCAGAATCACCGCGGCTCCAAGCAGCAACCCAAAGACGATCAACCTCGCAATTACGTTTGGCGAACTGAAGAAGAAGAGGCGGCTGGCTGCGAGATATTCAGGTTCGGAGTATTCGTATTCGAGTTTGACTTCAGGTTGCGACATTGTAGATTCCTCTGATTTGACGCTTCTGGATGGCAAGAAGTCAGTACCACCTCGCGGTAGCGGGTGGGTGCGTAGCTTCTCTTGGTGTTTTGAGACTATCACATCACATTTCATCAAGGTGGTTCATCCTTATCATGTGGAAATGGCCAGGTTGATGATCTGCCAACTTCGATGACCGAGCAAGCTGCGCACCCACCCGCTACCGCGAGGTGGTACCGACTTCTTACCACTGACCGCCCGCAACCGTTGGTGTGCTATAAAGACTTCATCGTTATCGAAGTACAGTTGGTTGCGACAATGTTTACATGACCCAATTCAAAACTCCTTCCCGCTTCACCAACGGCTTTGAGTTGTTTCTAATAAGCGTCTTAATCCTCTTTCTCGAGCTTGCATGTATTCGCTGGTTTCCAGCTCATGTTCTCTACTTAACCTTTTTTACAAACGTCGTACTCCTAGCCTCGTTCCTGGGAATGTCTGTCGGATGTTTGGCTGCTCGCGATCGCATTAACTACCTGACCTGGACTCCCGTTCTCCTCGTCATTGCACTCGTTGCTGCACACGGCATCGAGATTAGCAGCGGATCATTTATCAAGTTTGTCGATGTCGGCAATCAAGCGTCGCCACAACAGGTCTACTTTGGCACTGAGTATCACACGCAGGATCTTTCTCGTTTTGCTATTCCAATCGAAGTGTTATGCGGGTTCTTTTTCATCGTGATCGCGCTCGCATTCATTGGACCCGGCCAGGAATTGGGACGCGCACTTCAACGTTGGCCTAATCGAGTTCAAGCTTATACCTTGAATATTACCGGTAGCCTCATCGGTATCGTTCTGTTTGCCGCATGTTCGCGGCTCGAGTTGTCAGCTGTGTGGTGGTTTCTATCGGTCGCCCTTGGAATTGGTTACTTCTATTTCACTCGTCTTCAAAAACCAATCATCGCCGTGACTAATGCGTTGCTACTTTTTTTGGTGGTAATGCTCGCTGGCCTGGTCCCCGCTCAAAATGGCAAGCAAAACCAACAATTCTGGTCACCTTACTACCGGATAGATTTCGACAAACCTGATCTCTCACTGTCGGTGAACTTGATCTATCACCAGCAGATGGTCTCGCGTAATGAAACGTTTCCAGCCTATGCCCTGCCTCATTTATTGAATCGAGATGCAGGCAGACCGGCGTTTGCGGATGTATTGATTATTGGCGCTGGTTCTGGAAACGACGTCAGTCGCGCATTACAGTGGGGTGCTCAACATGTTGATGCAGTTGAGATCGATCCCGCCATAAACAGGCTCGGACGACAATATCATCCGGATTACCCGTATCAGGATCCACGCGTTGAGATTCATCTTGATGACGGACGAAACTTCCTGCGTTCAACAACTCGAAAGTATGACTTGATCGTTTATGCATTAGTCGATTCGCTCGTGTTGCATAGCGGCTACAGCAACATTCGTCTTGAGAGTTTTTTGTTTACACGCCAGGCATTTGAAGACGTGCGAAGGCACCTGAAGCCGACTGGGGAATTTGTAATCTACAATTATTTTCGACAGGGCTGGCTTGCAGCTCGTTTGCAACAGGGTTTGGAAGAAGTATTCGGTGCGGGCAATCCGTTAGTGCTAACTCTACCCTACCGGAAGATCATCGAACCTGAGCAATCAACGTTTGGAGACTTCACAATATTCTTTGCCGGCGGAACCGACGATTTACGAAAAGCATTTGCCACACGGCCCGATTACCGTTTGCGCGCTAATGTGTCGCCAGGTCCCGACTCGCCAAACGGCTTTGAACTGGCACAACTAACTCCGCCGGCTAACGATTATCTCCACTTCGGGTTAGCTACTGTCTCACCGCCTAAGGAAAGACTGCGCACCGCCACGGACGATTGGCCTTTTTTATATCTGCGTAAGCCGATGATACCGACTTTGAGTTTGCGTGGCATGTTGATTATGGGTGCGACAGGCGTGTTACTGATCTTTCTGTTCATGCGCCGGATCAAGTCAACGCAAAGTGTGAATGGTGAAGAAAGCATCTCACTGATTCTTCGACTTTTTTTCCTGGGCGCGGGTTTTATGCTCATTGAGACGAAGGCTGTGGTCACGATGGCTTTGTTGTTTGGCAGTACGTGGGTAGTGAATTCAGTGGTGTTCTTTGCGTTGTTGTTGATGATTTTGTTTGCCAACTACTGGACGATCAGGTTCAAGCCCAGCCGTTTGTGGCCGTATTATGCTGGCCTCCTGATCGCGCTCACGCTCAATACAATTGCACCCATCGACTTCTTTCTCGGAATGAACCGAACCATTCAAATTCTTGGTTCATGTGTCCTGGTTTTCGCGCCAATCTTATTTGCGGGAATCATCTTTGCAGATTCGTTCAGGCGAACTGTCAACCCTGACCGTGCGTTTGGTATTAACATCGCCGGTGCGATCGTCGGGGGATTGGCTGAATATAGTTCGATGTTGTTGGGCTTCCAGTATGTCGCGCTCATTGCGATTGTCTTTTACGTGCTTTCAACGGTTGGTACGTTTAAATCTGAAGCGGCGAAGCCCTTCAATGCGAAACCTGACACGGCCTCGCCGTGACCGCGGCGAGGCAACCGGTACTCTGCGATCGTGCAACCAACATGACGGGAGATGCACGCCAGTGTTGTCCGTTGAAACCTAAAGGCAAGTACTCACGTTCTTCGTGCAGAAGCTTCTTCCAAACCACGACAGACAGCAGGAATTTCTAAGCAAATGACAAGAGGTAGTTATATCTTGAGAATCACATCAGTGCGCGAACTAATCGCGATTCCCATCCTCCTGACCTGTGGTTTATTTACTGTGGCTTCAGGCCAATCCATCACGAATTATGATCGCGATGCCGGACGTCAAATGTTGAAGATGATTCGTCTCGACATCGAAAAGACTTATTACGATCCGAACTATCGCGGCATTGATCTCCAGGAACGATTTAGCCAGGCAGACGAGAGGATCAAGAATGCGAAATCAAATGGCGAAATCTTCGGAGTGATCGCGCAAGCATTGCTCGACTTCGACGATTCTCATCTTTTCTTCATTCCACCCAGTCGAGTTGCAAAGGTCGAATACGGTTGGCAAATGCAGGCAGTCGGAGACAAATGCTATGTGGTCGCGGTTAAGCCAGGTAGCGATGCAGAAGCCAAAGGATTGAAAAGGGGTGACCAGATTCTTTCCATTGATGGATTCACGCCCACGAGGGAAGTTTTGTGGAAGATGCAGTATTACTACTACACCTTAAGACCGAAACCGGGAATGCGCCTCGTAGTGCAAAGTCCGGACGGCGCGCCCCGGCAATTGGATGTCCTCGCAAAGATTCAGCAAGGTAAGAAGCAACTCGATCTGACGAGCTGGGCCGGTGATGTTCCCAATCTCGAGGTCGAAGCGGAGAACCAGGCGCACCTCAACCGCGATCGCTTTTACGAATCGGACGATGTGATTGTTTGGAAGATGCCGGGCTTTGATATTTACGATGAACGCGAGCTGGATAACATTATGGATCGCGTCAAGAAGCACCGCGCGTTGATACTCGATTTACGCGGCAATGGCGGTGGCCTGGTCGTCATGCTGAAACGTTTGATCGGATACTTCTTTGAACAGGACATCAAGGTCTCTGATTTGAAGTACCGCAAAGAGGTAAAAACAGAAGTCGCGGAGACGAAGGCAAACAGAGGGTTCAGGGGAAAAGTGGTCGTACTGATCGACGGTAGATCTGCATCCGCCTCCGAAATCTTCGCGCGCGTCATCCAGCTCGAAAAGCGCGGCATTGTTGTGGGCGATGTTTCTGCAGGTGCGGTTATGCAGAGTCAACAATATGGGCACCAGGTTGGACTCGAAACGGTTAGCATTTATGGCGCAAGCATCACAAATGCCGATGTCATCATGAAGGATGGCAAAAGTCTTGAACACGTTGGCGTGATTCCGGACGAAGTGTTGCTGCCGAACGCCAGCGACCTCGCAGCAAATCGAGACCCTGTACTGGCCCGCGCCGCTGAACTCGTCGGTCTTAAGCTGAATACCGAAGCCGCTGGAAAACTATTTCCGATTGAATGGAAAAAGTGATCCGGTTCTAGCTACATCGATGTTTGCAATCGTTCTTCGCTTCCTTTGCTCTTCGTTCACAGATCTTACGTTCAGTCTTGAACGGTATCATGCGGCAAGCATCCTTCTTCACGTGGTAAGTGTCCGCGCACCTGTCTGTGCAATGACTCTTCCGACTGCGGGCTGCATCTGTCGTTACAGGCAGTCCTGTCAGGAGAACCATCAAGAAAATGGAGCCGACGATTAGTCTGATCTGTTTCATCACACCTCTCCTTCATCATTACCAATGATGCCGAGTAAATTGTCCTGGGGGTTAAAAACCAAGAGGAGAGGGCATTAGCATACTACGAACAGTTTTGGAGTGCGACGACCTGCCGTCGCACTCCAAAACTTCTCGGCAAATCAAACGCTCACCAACGGCAACGTGCGGTAACGTTTTCCGGTCAATATTGAAAGCGCGTTCACCACCGCCGGTGAAATCACCGGCACGGGAGGTTCGCCACAACCCGTGGGTGCCTCCGTGCTGGGTACGATGTGAACGTCAACTGCCGAAGGGGCATCGATTATGTACGCCGGTGTGTAGCCATCAAAGTTCCTTTGCTCAACGCGCCCATCCTTTAACGTGATCGCACCTTGCGCCATTAACTGTAGTACGCCGAAACCAAGTCCGCCTTGAAACTGGCTTTCGACCGAGAGAGGATTAACTGCCAAACCACAATTTACGGCGACGGTGGCTCGGTGAATTTTCGGGCGTTTGTTTTCAATCGAAACTTCCACGGCGCAGGCGACCGCAGTTTCAAATGACTCGTGGCTGGAGATTCCGACCGCTCGCCCGGCTGCTAAATTTTTTCGCCACGCACTCTTCTGGTCTAACAGATCGAGCACCGAGTGAAGCTTCTTTGCATCCGCTTTGAGCAGCTTCTTTCGATAAGCGATCGGATCGACGCGCGCTCGCGTCGCCAGTTCATCAATCAAAGTCTCCATTACAAACGCGTTGTGGGTATGTCCAACTGATCGCCACCAAAGCACGGGCACATTTACAGTCGGGTGATGTACGGACACGTGAAAATTCGGAATGTTATAACTCGTGTCCGCCGTTCCTTCGACCGCAGTTTCATCCACGCCGTTCTTGATCATCATGGCGAAAGGAGTTCCCGCCAGCAATGATTGTCCAACTATTACATGACGCCATGCCGAAGGCATACCGTCCGGCCCGAGTCCAATTTCAATGCGGTGGGCGTGCATCGGACGATAATAGCCACCACGAACATCATCCTCTCGTGTCCAGATCAGTTTGATCGGAGTATCGCGGAAGCGTTTGGCAATTACTGCGGCTTCCTTCGGAACATGTGAATCGGTAGTTGCTCGTCGTCCGAAACCCCCGCCGGCGAACTCCGTATGGAACGTAACCTGGTCAGGTTTCAGACCGAGAGCCTGCGCGATAATCACTTGATCCATTGTCTGAAACTGAGAAGGAACCCAGGCTTCAGCTTTATCGCCTTGAAAATTAACGGTGGCGTTTAGTGGTTCCATCGGAGCATGAGCGAGGTAAGGAAACTCATATTCGGCAACGATGCGGTTCGGCTGTGGAATGCGATCCAGTGCCTTTTCGTCGCCGCGAGTGGCGGCCACGTTTCCGGTTGTGGTTGCAAGCTGTTTGTACTTCGCCCGGAGCTCGGCAGTGTCAGGACGTTCAAGGCCTGTGAGGTCCCAATCTATTTTGAGTAAGTCGCGAGCCCGCTTTGCCGTCCAGAAACGATCGGCAACGACGGCAACACCCGTCCCCTTTTCAAGAGGCATCTCGAACACATCACGCACTCCTGCAAGGGCACGTGCTTCCCGATCATCGACAGTCTTAACCCTGGCGCCAAACACCGGTGGATGGGCAACAACGGCGATCTTCATCCCGGGAAGATCTAAATCCAAACCAAACTTTTGCGAGCCGTCACACTTAGCCGGACTGTCAAGTCTCTTTACCGGCTTACCGATCAGGCGAAACTCGGAAGCATTCTTGAGAGCGACCTTGTCTGGTACCAACTTACGAGCGGCATCGTTTGCGAGCTCAGCGTAGCGGGCGGAGCGATTGTTTGGGCCATACACGACACTGTTCTCAGTTCGACACTGATTTGCAGCCACCTGCCAGCGATCCGCCGCAGCAGCGACTAACATCGCGCGAGTCTTTGCGCCAAGCTCACGGTACTGCTGAAAGGAGTGCGCAATAGAACCGGACCCCCCAACCATTTGCATGCCGAACAATGGATCTTTGTAAACATCCGCGGCCGGCGCGAGCTCGGCGGTAACTTGTGACCAATCGGCGTCCAGCTCATCAGCAAGAACCATCGGTAACGAAGTTTGTACTCCCTGCCCAAACTCAAGCCGGTTAACTGTGATGTTGATTTTTCCGTCAGTTGCGATGTGTATGAACGCATCTGGTGGATAAACCTTTGGGGCTGGTGGTTGTTGAGCTGAGGTTATCCTGGGCAGATAGAGTGAAACCAATAAACCTCCGGCAGCTGCGGTGGTCACTTGAAGGAAGCTTCGTCGATTCAGAGAAAGATCGTTTTCGCCCTTGAGTGCCGGTTGCATGAATCGCCTCCTTATCCGAGTTGTTGTGATGCGCGTTTGATCGCTTCACGAATGCGCACATATGTCGCGCAACGACAGAGATTGCCGCCCATTGATTCCTCGATGTTCTTGTCAGTGGGTTTCTTTGTATCTTTCAAAAGGGCGACGGCGCTCATAATCTGACCACTCTGACAGTATCCACATTGCACGACGTCCTTTTCGATCCACGCATTCTGCACTGCCCGACCAACAGGATCCTTACCAATCGCTTCTATCGTCACGATCGGACGGTCGCCGATAAGATCGACAGGGACCACGCATGAACGCGTTGCAATACCCGCAACGTGCACAGTACACGCGCCGCAAGCACTAATGCCGCAACCGTATTTTGTACCCGTTAATTTGAGTTCTTCTCGTAATACCCACAGAAGTGGAGTTGAAGGATCGACGTCCACTGTTTTCTCTGAACCGTTTATATTGAGATGAAAAGTTGCCATGGCTTCATCTTCCTTTCGGACACGGTGTGCCCGCTTCGACCCAGGTACGAGTTGCGGCCACGAATTCCTGATGAGAAATCGGCGGCAGGGTGCGCAACGAGCCGTCTGGACGGCGTCCTGGATTCCAGGCCCAAAGCACTAGTTGCTCCTCAGTGTGATGTTTCAACAGAGCTGCGCCGTCCATGTTGTTGTTCCGGGAACGATCTGTTACGGCCCGGCAAACAGCAGAGCTGGATAATGGTCGATCATTCAAGTCCTGCCACTGCATTGAAAGCGGAGCGAGATGCCAATTATGCCCACCAGGAACTCCGGTACTGTCGGCGTTGCGCTCCTGATGGCAACTGACACAATTAAGAGCGGCCACTCCTTTTCCTTCCGGACCACGAATCACGTTTGCAAAGTGTCTATGTCGATCGTCACCTTGTTGCGGGTAATTCGTTGCCGTATGACAGTTGATGCAACGCGGAGAGGTCAGGACAGAGTAGACCTTGTCCCATGCAGCCAGTCCTGCCGCTTGATTTTCCCGCCGGCTCTTCGACGCTTCAGTTATTGAAAGCGAAACGCAGATTGCGAAAATGGTCACGACAACGAACACACCGCACCTTTGTGGTCGCTTCAGCATTTAACGCCTCCTTTCCTGCGACTAAAGAAGTACGTTCAAGAACGCTATTTGAGGGGGTTGTGGATCAAGTTATCATGCATCTTCAAAAGTGACCAGATTGAACTTAATGCTAAGTTCGTGTTGTTTCGTGGATCGTCTATTTAATCCCAAGAAGCGGTCCACGAATCACACGAAATACACGAATAACCACGCCATCAGGCAATCGGTAAAAGGAGCGTAATGATCTGCCACACACTACACAGGTCTTTGTTAGCAACCATCGTTCTAATTCTTGTGCTCTCTGGTTCTCTTAGTTCCCAAACCTCGAAACGGGAGCCGCTCCCAAAACTCCTGTCGGTACGCGAACAACAACTCGTCAGAGAGAGCTGGTTAAAGAAGCGACTCGACACAATGCTGCTTATGATGATGCGCCAGCAGAAGATCGACATGTGGATAGTGGTGAATGAAGAGTTTCATGCTGATCCGGTAACGGCCTATATCGCGCCTCCTCTTCCGTATGCCGGAAGACGCGAGTTTTTTATCTTTTCAGATCGAGGTGGCGACAAACTCGATCGAGTGGCGTTGGTGCGTTACGGAGAAGAACATCTAAAGTATTTCTTCGAAGTCTTAACTCCTCCCGGCGCAGAGATCGCTTCGACTTTGCGTCGCATTGTCGACGAACGAAAGCCCAAAACAATCGCACTCAACATGGGAGGATCGCGGGGCGCGACAAATGGCTTGACGCATGACTCCTTCAAGTATCTTACAGAGATGTTGGGCCAGGACTATGCAGCACGTTTTGTGCCGGCAGCGCCGTTGATCGTCGAGTACATGGACACGCGCTTACCTGAGGAGCTCGAACATTACCGAACAGCAGTTGCACTTACTGACTTGTTGACGCAGCGAGCTTTCTCAAACGAGGTCATTACGCCCGGCAAGACAACGGCCGGGGATGTTCGTTTTTGGTTTCTGCAACAGATCAACAATTTCGGATTGGATACGTGGTTTCAAGCTGATCTTCGAATCCAGCGACTTAATCAACAGACTGGCAAGACACTTCAGTTTTTGGACGTCGCAGATGAATCAGCAGTGATCCAGCGTGGTGATGTGATCCATATTGATTGCGGATTGAACTACCTCGGGCTTAGTACCGATTGGCAGAAGATGGGTTATGTATTGCAACCCGGTGAAAAAGATGCGCCCGAGGGGTTGAAGAAAGCTTTAGCAAATACGAACCGTCTTCAGGACGCACTCTTCACTCACATCAAGCCGGGCGCGAAAGGCTTTGAAGTGTACGATGCAACGATGGCAGACATGAAGACACTCGGAATTGAAGCGATGATCTATTCTCATTCGGTAGGCACACAGGGACATGCACTTGGTGCGAGTGTAGATTTTCGTCGGCCCGTGGCTGGCGCTCCACTCGAACCGCCGTTTCGTGAAGGTTCGTATACTTCGATCGAACTGAATACAAGCACACCGGTTCCCGAGTGGGGTGGACAGAAGGTCACGATAATGATGGAAGACGATGCATATCTGACGAAGGATGGAATGAAGTGGTTCCGGCCGCGACAGACTGCGTTTTATTTGATTCATTAACGCGTGAACCG
>DASYPT010000103.1:0-53142 GCA_036006355.1 Pyrinomonadaceae bacterium
GGCAGGGGAACCAGGACGCTGATTGTTTTGAGCGATGTGGACCGAACGACCCACCTTGTGAATAGGTTGATTAATGCCCGTAAGTGGAGGAAAAGTCAACGAATTTTTAGAGAAAATCCCGAATGACGTTCGAGAAAGAGTGGATCTCCAAACAATCGTAGGTTCGTTCTAATTTGCGAATTGGCAAATAGGTAGGTTTACGACGAGTACTGCAGAAAACTTTCGCAAATTCGCCGAACCGCAGAGACTGTCTCAAAAGGCGCAGAGCCTCAGTTTGGTTCGTGTGTTTCGAGCTTATCTGAGATCTGTGATCAATTGTCCGGCTTCTTCGGTGATGGTGAAGGTGCCGGCTCCGCATCCATTTGATCACGCCGTGCATTCAATTTTGCGCGCAAGCTGTCTACTTCCGCATCGGCAGTACCAACTGACGTTTCCAATCGAGTCTTGCTTGTGTCGAGAAGCTTCAGTTGTGATTGCAGACGACTCCGCTCGTTCTCCAACTGCTTCCTGCGCGATTCGCGCGCGTCTTCAGGATGGACTGTACCCATGCCCTGGATAGAGCGTTCAATGTTCTCCGGCTTCAGGTAATACTCGACTTGATCAAGTTTCGCTTCCAGGTCAGCCATCTTGCTTTGCGTATCAATTAGCTGGGAACGAACCTGTTCAGCCCTCTGTTCGGCACGAGTCAGTCGCTCCATGTCGAGTTGGTAGCGATCGATCTCCTGCATTTCCGTCAGCTTGTTATTGAGTTTATTGACCTGATTGGAGAGTGTAGTGATCGTTTGCTGCATATCCTCAGGAGACGAAGAGGATTTTGGCTTCCTAGGTTGCGCCGTTTCGGACGCCGCTTCGGCTTCAGTTTGATCGGCAGTGCTGATGATCTTCACGTCTCCGTTAGCGTCGGTCGTGGTGGGTGGGGCGATGTCGGGATTTGTGATGACCGGTTTGGCGGCCGCGGGCTTTCGAGTTCTGCGTGACCGTTTCTTTTTCTTCTGAGCTTCGACGCCCACAACCAACAGGCTAAGCACTAGCAAGCCTGCCATCGCCAATTTCAGATAACTACGAACCCAAGAGGTCATCACCAAACTCCTTTTCAAAACTCTTTTAAGATAACCCTGGTTCGAGATGCCTTCAAGCCTCAGGGAGATGCTCGTTGCACGTAAGAGGCAACCCTCCGGTTCCAAAAGTGCCAGGTCATAGGTCGAATAAGTCATTTCGGTCCTATATTCCGGACTTCTTCTCAGCAACAATCTCGAACAGCGCGTTCTTGTAAAAGACCCGCTTCAGGCGGTCACCAAAGTGACGGGGCGGCCGCGTACGAGCACGCGCTTTGGCCTCGTCGATTCCCGTCCGTTCGCTTAAGACGTTTATTGGCAATCCCTCAAACAGCCGTTTTGCGCTGGTCGGAGTTAGATGAGTGGTGTGATCGGCAAACGGTCCCACCTCAAACGGCACCCCCACCGAACTCCAGCCTGCATGCGCGGCCGCAGCCGCCGAGTAGATCGGGTGATGCACGTTTACGGTGAAATACAAAAGTCCATTAGGCGCCAGGACTCGCACAAGTTCTTCAACGATCCCAGAAGGCGACTCCGCGTGATCGACGACATTGTCGCAGAGGACGATATCAAAGGCGTCATTGGCAAACGGCAGTCTCTCACCAAACGAAGCTACAGTTGCAACACGTCGTTGCCAGGCAGGAAACAGCGTCGCATAGTCAACGGCCAAAGGATCGATACCAACTCCATGATGCGCGCCAAAATAAAAGATCAATCCGTGCGCTCCGCTGCCGACTTCAATAACGCGCGCCTGACTATCGATTGGTTTGAATGATTCGAGAAGGTCGCGTACACGTTTTGACGAGCGTTGCATAGCCGCAACGAATTCCGGTTCACGACCAACAACAGATTTGGCCTTATGCTCCTGGTATTCGAGTTGGCGTTCGAGTGCGCGCCTGGCTCGTTTATGAACGGTGGAGAGCGTCATTGATCCAAAAGTGTGCGAGCTCGGATGAGAACGTCGCCATCGATCCAAACAGGTTCAATACGGTTGGATATTGAAGGTGATGTTCTTTGCCGGGGCTGACTGCGTTAGTGCGTCAACGCAAATCAAGTCCACACCAGCTTCCGCATAATCTCGAACTCCATCAACTAAAAACGCTCCAACACATTCAATCGCTACAGACGACGAGAGATCCTTTGCAAGCTTCACGAGTTTGCCAACTTCGCTTGCGTTCAGGCCGTCCGTTATTAACACGTCGGCTCCTGCACCAATCGCCGCCTTCACCTCGTTCTCCGTGTTGACGTAAACGCTCACTTTGTGAAGGTGACCTAGTTTCTCCTTTGCTTCTCGTACAGCACGTTCCAAATCCCCGATGATCGCAATGTGGTTAGGCGTGATGACTACTCCGTCATCAAGCCCAAACCTGCTGTTTCGTCCCCCACCAAGTTCAACCGCATACTTCTCCAGCAGACGTAAGCCCGGCGTGGTTGTGCGACTTTCCATGATTTGCGCAGCCGTGCCCCCGACCGCTTTCACAAATTCACATGTCATCGTCGCAATGCCAGAGAGTCGTTGCAGAAGATTCAACGCTACCTGCTCGCCAGTTATCAAAACATCTGCAAAGCCTACTGTCCGCGCTATGACTTTGCCTGCTTCTACTTCCTGACCGTCAGACACAAACGCTTCCAATTGTTGCTGCGAATCAAGTGACAGAAACACTTCTTCGACCGCTTCTAAACCGGCAACAATCATCGTTTCATTAGCTACGAAACGGCCACGCGCGCGCGTGTTCCTCGTGATGATGGATTGGGTGGTAATGTCCCCACGACCCATGTCTTCGCGCAGGAAGACACCGATCTGAGAGAAGAGCGCGCCTTCGTCGAACCAGTTCATTGCAGGTTCTCGATTGTTTGTTGCAGTTGGGACGTTCGTTGTGCGATGTCAGCGATTCGATTACGAACTTCAGCGACCCGCTCGGCCGGAGCGCGCTCGACAAAATTTGAATTCTGCAATTGAGCTTCGAGTTTCGTAGCCTCCGACTGCAGCTTCTCCTGTTCACGACGAAGGCGCTGTCGTTCCTGATCGAAATCGATTAAACCTTCAAGTGGGACAGCCAGTTCCGCGCCACCCACGAGTACAGCCCTCGCTGACGCTCGCGGCGCCTCGAGACGATCGCTGATTGAAATCTCTGAAGCGCGCACCAGTCTTGAAATTTGGGCGCCCGCTGAATTGTAGACACTGCGCAGTCGTTCGTCTGGCGCACCAACCAGGACGCGGACGCGTTCACCAGGCTTGATGTTCATTTCAGAGCGTATGTTTCGCACACGCGAAATCAAATCGATCGTTGCCTGCATCTCCCACTCCGCTTCTTCGTCAATTAATGATGTGTCTCCAGCCGGATAAGCAGCAAGCATTATCGTCGGCTCTGCATCCGCATATGCAGGATGCAAGGATTGCTTACCAACACCGGGCAAACGTTGCCACAATTCTTCGGTGATGTATGGCATAAAAGGATGCAAAAGGCGCAATGCTTGCTCAAGGACGGTTATCACTCTTGAGCGCGCATTGTTTCGTTGCTGGGTAGCTTCCTCCCCAGTCACATCGTTTTTCGTGAGCTCGATATACCAATCGCAGAAGTCGTCCCAAAAGAAGTGATACAGGGTTTGTACCGCTTCATGGAATTGATAAGCGGCGAGCGCCTGATTCACACTGATGGCCGTTTTATTAAGCCGCGAAATTATCCAGCGATCGTGAATGCTGGGACCGTATGTGACGTCGCCTGCTGTGTTACCAACCTGAGCCTGAGATGACATGGGGGCAGGCGAGGACGCCTGCGGTCCCAGCACGAGCAGGCCTGCGTCCACCGAGGCGCCTTCTGAGTTCAGCAAGCAAAACCTTGCCGCATTCCAAATCTTGTTGGCGAAGTTTCTATACGATTCAACCTGCTTCTCATTCCAGCGAATATCCGTCGTGCCAACCTGCGCCAAAGTGAGACGTGTCGCATCGACTCCGTACTTGTCGAAGACCTCTACCGGATCGACGCCGTTCATCTTCGTCTTCGACATTCTCTGACCCTGGCTGTCGAGGATTGTGCCTGTAATAAAAACGTCATCAAACGGCTCACGACCCATAAACTTCGCGCCCATCATTACCATTCGCGAAACCCAGAGGAAGATGATGTCGCGTGCCGTTACCAGAACGCTTGATGGGTAGAACGTCTTCAAATCTTCCGTTACGTTCGGCCAGCCTAAGGTTGAGAATGGCCAAAGTGCGGAAGAGAACCAGGTGTCGAGCACGTCTTGATCCTGAATGAGATCACTCGTTCCAGCCTTCGCTCGTGCTTCGGCTTCTGACCTGGCGACAACTACTTCACCGTTTTTTGTGTACCACGCAGGGATTTGATGGCCCCACCAGAGTTGACGCGAGATGGTCCAGTCGCGCAGGTTTTCCAGCCAGTTTGTATAGATTCGTTCGTAGGGAACCTCGGGTACAAACGCTGGTTTGTGTTTTTCAGACATCAGTTCGAGCGCGAGATCGCGAAGCCCATCCATACGCATGAACCACTGTGTGGAAATCAACGGCTCAATAACCGTCTTGCAGCGTTCACATCGCGAGATTGAAAACTCATAATCAATAACCTTTTCGAGAAGCCCGACTTGTTCAAACTCCTCGACGACTTTTTCTCGCGCTTTGTATCGATCCAATCCGGCAAACCGATCACCGGCATCCTTCGTCATCTTCGCGAACTGATCGATAACAACAACTTCCGGGAGTTTGTGACGCAGACCCATTTCATAGTCATTCGGATCGTGTGCCGGGGTAATCTTCACCGCGCCAGTACCGAATTCCATGTCCACATATTCGTCGGCAATGACGGGTATGTCGCGGTTGGTCAAAGGCAACTGAACGGTAGCGCCAACTAAATCGCGGAAGCGTTCGTCGTTAGGATTCACGGCTACAGCAGTGTCACCTAACATTGTTTCAGGTCTGGTCGTCGCGACTGTTATTCGTCGATCGCTTCCCTTCACTGGATACTGGAGGTAGAAAAGTTTGCCTGCCTGCGGCGCCTTATCAACTTCCAAGTCTGACAACACGGTCTGATCTTGCGGGCACCAGTTAACGATGCGATTACCTCGATAGATCATCCCGTCTTCATAAAGCCGCACGAACACTTCTCGCACTGCTCGCGACAAATCCTCATCCATCGTAAACCGCTCGTGCGACCAGTCTACCGATGCACCTTCGCGTCGCATCTGAACGGTAATCTGACCACCCGAATCAGCTTTCCATTTCCAGACGCGTTCGACAAATTTTTCTCGACCGAGATCATGCCGGTTCTTTCCTTCTTTCTTCAATTCCCGGTTGACCATTAACTGCGTCGAGATACCAGCGTGATCCATTCCAGGCAACCAAAGAGTGCGATAACCAGTCATCCGTTTGTGCCGAGTCATCACATCCATGATGGTGTGCTGCAGTGCGTGCCCCATATGGAGAGAACCGGTGACGTTCGGGGGAGGGATCACAATAGTAAAGACCGGAGCGTTCGGGTCTTTGTTGATTTCAGGAGCGAAATAGCCGGCGGTTTCCCAGCGTTCGTAGTGATGCAGTTCTGCTTGTTTCGGATCGTATTGTTTAGGGATGTCCATCTTGTTGAACTGGTGCTTTGTACTTTGAGCTTTGCCAGCCTAGTAAATTAAAAGCAAAGAGTCTACGTCACTAAAACCAAAAACCTCAAAAGCTGCGTCACCATCGACCGAAAGCGCCTTTGTCCTCGGTCGCCCCCGTCGATCAGAAGCCCGGTCCTAACACACGAAAGCTCTTCTGCCGGACGACCGTCCTCACCGCCCCCATCGAACACACGTTCCGTTTCCAATTTGCCAGGGTACAGTTCGAAGGGGGGCGTCCGAGGACGGACGTGCTCCGACAGAAGAGCTTTCGTGTGTTAGGGGTTGGGACTTCTGTTCGAAGATGTCGTAAAAAAAGCAGGCGACCAAACCGGTCGCCTGCTCTCTTCATGAACTCTCTACAACTTTTATTTGATCTGTGACTCCTCCAGCTTTCGCTTGATTAGCAACTCAGCCAGATCAGGAACTACTTCCCATGCAATTTCGCGAATAACTTTGTCAGACATCATCTCAACCGCACGACGTGCAATCGCATCGATCATCTCCTGCGACAGTTCACCGGGAACAACATTACTGGCCTGGCTAACAACCGGTTCGGCTGTCTGCACAGGTTCCGATGTGACCTCATGCACCTGATCTTCATACGCAATCTCTTCCGCTTCGGAATACGAAGGCGCCTGAACCTCGGGTTGATATGAAAACCCATGCGCACCAACAGCAGCCACAGCCTCAGTGACTTCTGGTTCAACAAACGCGCGCGCTGGTTCTGGTTCCTGCCTGACAGCAATCGCGTTGTCAAATTCGGGCTCATCAAGGTCCAGTACAAATTCATCGTCCGCGAATGCGCCAGCAGGTTCTAACTCGTCGAGATCCAATAAAGCATCCGCCGGTTCAGCTTCAATCACTTCTGCCACAGGTCTCTCCATCTGGTTCTGTGTGTTTTGCGTCGAAACGCTTGATTGTGGAATCTCCAAAGTTGCTTTTAGTTCTTCGGGCAGCGGCATCGTATCCGCCGTGCTTATTTCCAACTCTTCAGGGTTCAACCTGCCGTTCTCTTCGACGTGGTCTTCCGTCTTCGGCAGTTCGGCAGTTGGAACTTCAGCGTCCACAGGAGGCGGGCTACTTACAAGTCCACCTACTCTTTCGATCAGGCGTCGAATTGATTGAAAAGGTTTCGTCAAGATATCGTCCGCGCCAACTCTGCGCGCCTCCGCTTCGTCGAACGGCTCAAATGAGCCAACGAGTAGCATCACCGGAATATGTTTGAGCTTCTCGTTATGTTTGACGTACTCGCAAACTTCGTAACCGCCTTTTAACGGCATAAAAACGTCTGCAAGCACTATATCAGGGGCTTCCTCCTCCAGCCTGTCAATTGCCGCTGCTCCGTCGCTGAAAGCCACGACCCGCACGCCTTCGTCGGCGAATGTAAGTTCGATGACTTTCTGGATGGTAACCGAATCGTCGGCGAGTAGGAGTTTGCGTCCAGCTAGCAAAACTAAATCCCTTTAGCTGAGTTGCACCATCGGCGGGGCCTAGTGCGTTTACACGGATGGCGCTGGGATGGTCTTCACGAGTCGGGCCCAGGAAGAGGCCACTGAAGAAACCTAACACCCGCGGCAACGGCCAGTCAAGAGTTTAGTTCTTGGGGGTTTAAGAGAAAGCCTCGGCAGTCGGCGCCAGACGGGGAAGTAGCTCGACTGTTAAGGACGGCTCATGGCAATTAATAGGGGCAGGCATGGGATTTCAGCCCTTCTTAACGGTCTGGCTACCGTCCATGGAGTGGCTGTTAGCTTCCAATCACCTGGTTACTACGAGGTCGTCGGCGGTGTTCTCTTTGCCATCGGGTCCCAGGGAACGAATGGTGAAGTGGTCAGAGGCGCCCTGGTACTGAAAGGGGTGATGCCAGGAATCGAGTCGAATGACCCTGTGTAGGAAGCGTGGGGTAAGAGTGTCGATCAAGACAGAGTGCTTTTCCGCGATGACAAACGAGCCGTGCACACGCCGGTAGGCTTCCAGAGCGGTGGCGATGGTGTTCATATCCTCGTTGGTCCTGGTTCGCTTCAAAGAGTCAACCTCATCCGGTACCGACTCCAACTTAATCCATGAGCGATTGCCTGAATGGAACTCGCTTACTCGCCATCCATGAGCATCCCTGACGAACCGAAAGTCTGCACGAACCAAACTTGCCGCAAGCGCCGATGAACCCACTCCGAGATCTGAAATCTCCTGAATGCGAACTGAATCTGAAGGCATTGGCACATCGAAGAGGCTCGCGATTAGACATCTGGCTCGTTTCACGTTCAAGCCGGATTCGGGTTTGACCCGGCCCAGCGCATCCTTAGTTCCGCACTTATCCTCCTGCAAATCAATCTTTGCTGCGTGAAGTATTAACTCGATATTTTCCCAACGCGCGTCGGCAGTTCGCAGTTCTTTCACTTGCCACTGCCCTGAATCATCGCGAGCAAGCCGAAACACTAACTCAAGTTCCGTCGAAACTTCGGCAGTTGATTCACCGGTAGAGTTGATGCTTTCGATTCGGACTGCACTCGAGGGGAGTGACATTCCGGCGACTTTGCTAATCAGTCGTTTCGCCTCTTTCTTATTCAGCTCCGCATGCACAGCATTCGCGTAGAAACATGAAAAGCTGATCATCAAACCAATTCGAATGATGAAGTGAATACGCACGACGCTTTAGTTGTCCGGTTTGCCTATGAGCATCTGGAGCATGATTTGAAGTTGGGCCGTTGTGAATGGTTTTGGCAAAAAGACAACCGCGCCGGCTGAGAAACTATCAGACGAGAGTTTGGGATCTTGTTCCGCAGTCATCATCATTACCGGAATTCGCATGAGCCTGCTTTCACCCTTCATAAACTTTACCAACTCAGTCCCGGAGATGTGAGGCATTACAACGTCGAGAATTGCGGCCGTGAAGTTTGCGTCTGACTGCAGAATTTTATAAGCCTCCCTGCCATCACGAGCATGGACGACACTAAAATTCTCTTTCTCGAGAATAGTGCTGATCAGTCTGAGAATGGCCGGATCGTCGTCAGCGATGAGTATGCGACCTCTTGGAGTTTCTTCAGTGCTCGACATGGTTATCTTCCCATTAAACCTCTACTGCTCTGCAGCTTTCTCCAGCCTGCGTTGAAAGATCCGCTGCTAGTTTTATCGCTGCAACCATGCTGGAGTGTTCTGCCAACCCTTTACCGGCTATGTCGAAAGCGGTGCCGTGATCGACCGACGTCCTTATGAATGGCAGTCCCAACGTCACATTTACAGCTTCTCCGAAAGACAGACACTTAACAGGAATCATCGCCTGGTCATGATAGCAGGCAACGACCGCATCAAACTCCCCTCGTGAGGCTCGCAGGAAAACGGTGTCTGCCGAAAACGGTCCATGCACATTTATATCGTCAATTCCACGACAGGCTTCGATTGCTGGAGCGATCTCCGAAGCCTCCTCCATCCCAAACAACCCGCCTTCAGCGCCGTGAGGATTAAGTGCTGCTACAGCGAGTCGCGGTCTTTCGATGCCCCAGCGTTGAAGTTCGCGATTCGTGAGGTTGATTACTGCAACGAGACGATCGCGCTCAACCATTCTAATCGCCTGTGAAAGTGGCACATGAGTCGAAAGCAAAACAATTCGCAGGTTTGCCGCGACGAAGGCCATCGCATATTCCTCGGCGCCGGTTAGGTGTGCGAGAAACTCGGTATGGCCCGGAAAACTATAGCCCCCAAGAAACAATGCTCTCTTGTTTATTGGAGCAGTTGCCATCGCGTCGATGTTTCCCGCCGCACACAACTCAACTGCCGCTTCAATGTAACCTGCCGCGGCTTTCCCCGCAGCACCCGACTCAATACCGGGTTCAATGAAGCCGCTTATGTTATCGAGGTGGTAGATAACGGGTTCGGAAATCTGATCAGGGAATTCTTCGTCCTTGCGGATGATGTCGTAACCGCTCTGCAAATCAAGTGTGCGGGCGGTGTGGGCCAACAACTGCGCATCGCCGATGATCACCGGTATGCAAATTCGTCTGATTTCTTCTTCGGCTACGGCTTTCAGTACTACCTCGGGACCGATACCAGCCGGGTCACCCATCGTAATGCCGATACGTGGCAAAACTCGCCGAGATCGAGATCCCGAAGTGTCTGAAGGTTGGTCTGACTGTCGCATTTGTTGAGGCGACGCACTATTTGGTCAGCACGGTACTAGGGGCGAGGCATTAGCGGTTTACTCCGTGGCAGGCGTAACCCGCTCGTCTGCCTTATACATGTACTTGATATTGCGTTTGAGAAGGAGAAGGTTAGGCGCTGATTTGCGATTAACCTTGAGGGCTCCTCTGTCGTACCACTCAATTGTTCCTTCAATCTCCTCACCATCGAGCAGAACGATCACCATGACAGTATGAGCGTCGATCTGTTTCTTGTAGTAAAAGATTTCGGCGTTCGTTTCGGTAGGAGGTGGAACGCGTTTCTTTACCTGAACTGACGTGGGCTGTTGTTGAGGTGCTCGCTGTTGTACTCCTTCGTTCGACCCACGGGATCCGTTCGAACGTTCTCTGGGCTGGGGTACTTCGCGAGCTTTTCCCTTCACTTCCGCGAGTGTGGTTCTAATGAGTTTACGATTCACCGATAATTACCTCCATAAATCATGTTGCGGTCGCACCGCTCGTTCATGAAATTTAAGACAGGACATTTGCCTCGACGGATCGACGCCGATGGCTCTCGCAGGCTGCGGCCACCCGAGGAGAGGAACGATCAATACCCGTATGGAAAATCCTGCAAGGAATGAGCGACATGCTACACAACACGACTCGAAAAAGCAAAGCGCAGAAGATTGCAGATTTAAGATTTAAGCGGAACGGGGCGGATTGCTTTCGCCGTGAGTGGGGACTTAATGAAAATGCAGATTGGACCGTACACGATCCAATCTGCAATCTTAAATCTGAAATCCTAAATAGACGTCAGTCCGCTTTCTTTCGAATAAACGTCGGCACATCCAAATCATCGGCGCGAGCGTTGATGATTGGACGCGGCAACTCGTCGGGCGGTCGTGGAATGTAACGCGGCGGCGGAACTGGAAGTGCAGTGGACGACGCGGCGGAAGCGACAGCAACACTCTCTTTGTCAAAACCGGTTGCGATCACAGTGATCCGCATTTCGTCCGTCAAATTCTCATCGATCACAGCACCGAAGATGATGTTTGCATCATCATCTGCCGACTCGCGAATGATCGAGGAAGCGGCGTTTACTTCAAACAGAGTCAAATCGGGTCCGCCAGTGATGTTTATGAGAACGCCCTTAGCACCTTGAATTGTGGCTTCTTCGAGCAACGGCGAAGAGATCGCTTGCTGTGTGGCCTCGATCGCTCGATTTTCACCAGTCGCTCTTCCCGCGCCCATCAGCGCCATTCCCATTCCCTGCATGATCGACTTCACGTCCGCAAAGTCGAGATTGATCAGACCAGGCACTGTAATAAGGTCACTAATGCCCTGCACTGCCTGACGTAGAACGTCGTCGGCAACTCTAAAGGAGTCCGAAAGCGATACGCCACGATCGACCGTGTGCAGCAGACGCTCATTTGGAATCGTGATCACCGTGTCAACGCACTCGCGGAGTTCGCGTAACCCTTGATCCGCCTGGTGCATCCTGCGGCGACCTTCGAAGTGAAATGGTTTGGTTACAACAGCAACGGTAAGCGCATCAAGTTCGGTAGCGAGTGACGCTACGATAGGCGCAGCCCCAGTGCCGGTTCCACCGCCGAGGCCTGTGGTGACGAAAACCATGTCAGCGCCTTCAAGCACTTCGATGATTTTGTCTGTATCTTCCAACGCGGCTTCACGTCCAACTCCGGGATCGGCGCCGGCACCGAGACCTTTTGTAAGACGACTACCAAGTTGGATTTTGATTGGCGCGCGGGAGCGCTTCAGTGCTTGAAGATCAGTGTTGGCAACTAAAAACTCAATGCCTTCAATGCCCGACTCGATCATTCGGTTGACGGCGTTACCACCTCCACCACCGATGCCGATGACCTTTATCCGCGCTCCGGTGAGCGGCGGATCATCATCAATGAAAATATTAATGCCGGTTCCGGGTTGACGAGTGTCCGGTGTCATAGTCAGTTCCTCTCTCCCAAAACGGGATGGCTTCCAAGGCCTCTTTCTTCTATGTTGGGCTTCTGGCGCCATCGGCATCGATATCTTGCGGACAATATCTTGTGCAACCGGGGCGCAAGCATACAACAACTTGTCAAAAAATACTACCAAAACGATTTCGAAATCGTGATACGAAATGCGTTAGCTTCCCTGTCGAACCGCGCCTGCTGATGCCGGTGCGAATCTCTGCTGCTTGAGAGCGGTGAGCCAGCAATGCAAGACCTGCTGCTGCTGCCCACGCCGGGCTTTGAATGTCTTCAATCAAACCGCCAAATCGATCGCGTTCGGGATATCCTGGTCTCACCGGCGCGTCGAAGACTTGTTCAGCAATCTCTGTCATGCCGTTGAGCAACGCGCCACCACCAGTCAAAACAACTCCACTCGATAGCTGACGTTCCCACCCAGCGTCTTTGATCTCGTCGGCCACGTGCATCAACACTTCTTCTGCTCTCGGCTGCAGGATGTCGCAGAGAATCTGGCGCGAGAGTTGGCGCGGAGGCCGTCCACCAACAGAGGGAACGTCCACAAGTTCACCTCGCTCCATTTCGCTAAGTGAAGTGCTGCAAGCGCAACCAACGGTTCGCTTTATCCTTTCGGCTTCAGGAATCGGTGTCCGTAAACCAAAGGCGATATCGTTGGTAAAATGCGATCCTCCAAGCGGAAACACTGCCGTATGCTGAACTGCGCCACGCTGATAAATGATTAGCCCTGTAGTTTCAGCGCCTATGTCCACAAGCGCCGCTCCAAACTCTTTGTCATCCTCAGTCAACGAAGCTTCGGCGGCTGCGAGTTGTTCCAACACCATGTCAGCGACGACAAGACCCGCCCGGTTTACCGCATTGATTGCGTTCTGACGCGCCGTAACCGGACTCGTGACAATGTGGACTTTGACAGCCAGACGCGCTCCAATCATTCCAACAGGATCGTTTATTCCGTCCTGATCATCGACGATGAACTCCTGAGGCAAACGATCCACAATCTCACGTCCGGCAGGCAATTGAATTGCACATGCTGAATCGATAGCTCGGCGTACGTCCTCCGGAACAATCTCTCGATCACGACCCGAGACGGCTACTATTGCCTGACCGTTGAATCCGAGGATGTGCGAGCCGGCCAAATTGATCGTCACTTCCTCCGCTTCGAGCCCACTCATTCGCTCCGCTTCTTCGACTGCCTTCTTGATCGCATCAACTGCGGCATCGGGGTTTACGATTACTCCTTTCCGTAGTCCACGAGCTTCAGCTTCGCCAATGCCTACCACTTCGAGCAACCCGCCCTCACCCGGTTCACCTGCGATACACGTCACCCTGCTTGTCCCTATGTCGAGACCGATCGTGTGTTGGGTGCGCTTGCCCATCAAACAGTGCTCCTTAGTTGAGAACAGCGGGCATTAAGTACGTTTTTGATCCGGCTTCTTAGCCTGCGTCCGGTTCTTTTGATCTTTCGTGCTCTTCTCGGCTACCTTCTCGGGCCTCACTCGTTCGTCGCCTGAAGGCTGCGGCGCGGTTTCGCCAGTCGGTTGTGTTAGTTCAGTCAAATGAGATCCCGAGACAAGGCCGACAATCGCATGCTTGCCTTGCGTCATATCGATGTAGCTGATGAGGGGTCCGCGCGATGTTTGACGTTGAGAGTCCAAAACACCCAATGCCTTTTTTAGCCGCTGACCAAGATCACTCGCACCAAGTCTTATTTCAATTTGCGAATCATCGCCGGCGAGCTGAGCACGCACATCATGAGTATCGATCAGATTAACTTCACTGACGCGCTCCGTTAACCCGAGCGTCTCCCACTCCTTTTGCAACTCCATAAACGTTTTTACGCGCCCCTGATTTTCACTTCGCGCGGTTGTTGTTCCTTGTTCGTCCCAGCCACGTAGAAAGAAAGCCGGCATCTGATCGGCAGGCATCATCTCGCTCAACTCAACCGCATCTTCATCAACCCAGATGAAGCGTCCGGCTGAATTTCGGATTACCAGCCGTGGCTGGCGTTCAGTGATTCGGACGCGGATTCCATCCGGCAGCACACGGGTAACGATTGCGGTTCGCACCCAGGGCAATTGCTCGAGATGCGCACTGACCGCGGTTAAATCGGCGCGCCACACTCCTGTTTGACTAACGTCGTGCCGCACGGTCGCCATTATTGATTCGTTCGATGAACGCGATACCCCACGCGTCTCAACGTTCTTGACCTGGAAGAAACTCGCCGACGCAGCGGCCCGGTAAGCCATGAAAACAAGTACCGCTATTACCAGCGCAAGACTGATCTTTAATGCGGCTGGAACGTATCCCAACAGGTGACGCGCTCGCCCACCCCAACTGACATTGGATTCGCGATCACGACGCGCGGGCCGTTGCTGCGCGTTGCTCGCACGAGCCTTGCCCGCTATGCCACTTCGATTTCCGACTTTCTGCGTTGGAAGTTGATCTTTCACGTCACTACTCCTTCGCGCGAGGATCCTCCGCTGCACCGTTCACATCATTTTGCTCTGATGACGGCTCATTGGCCCGCCAGAGTTCGACTTCGTATTCCAACTCGATACCTTGCTCACGTTTCACTCGTTCACGTATCTCTTCTGCCAGAGCAAGTGCATCTTCAGCGCGAGCGTTCTCACCTTCGGTAACAATGAAGTTCGCATGAACCGGCGAGACAATCGCACTGCCGCGTCGAGTTCCCTTCATTCCCAATTCATCAATCATCTTGCCGGTGCCGACCGCGCTTGCCGGCGGGTTTTTAAAAAAGCAACCGGCGGAACGAGAACCATGCGGCTGCGTCGCAAGTCGTCGCGCTTTTGTATCGTCCATTCGCGCCTTAATTGCTTCCGGATCGTCAACCTTCAAGTGCAGTGTTGCACCCAGTAAGAGTTCTCCTTCCTGGAACGATGTGTGGCGGTAGTTCCAGGTGACGCTATTTCCCGGCACGCCAACTACGTGACCTTCGCGAGCAACTCTTACTGTCTCAGTCACTGTTCCAATTTCATGACCGTATGCGCCAGCGTTCATCCACAAGGCACCGCCCACAGTGCCGGGAATGCCGCCCAGGCCTTCAATCCCGGACAATCCCTTGCGCGCAACGTCGATGCAAAGACGAGGAAGTGAATAGCCGGCACTTACTGAGACTCGTTCACCATCGAAAGTTACTTCGCCCTTCATTTCACTAAGACTCAACACGACGTAATGATGATCGCCATCGTCTGCAAGAACGTTGCTACCTGAACCGAGTGGTCGCCAACCGACGCCAGCCATCTCAAGTTCGAAAACAATCGCCGCTGCCTGTTCTTCTGTAGTTGGTGAAATCACCCAATCGATCGAGCCACCAACACGCAAGCTCGTAAGCTCGGCAAAGCGCTTGCCTCGTTCGGCTGTAATTCCGAGACGGTTCGCAATCTCTTCGAGAGCTTCATCGCGTTTTCGTAATTCGTCACTCACTGCCATTTCTTCACTGCGTCTCGCAGAGATTAACCTGCGTTCCCCTGCGCTTGTTCTTTCAACAAACCAACCAGCTGGTCACTAACTCGATTCACCGTTCCCGCTCCCAACGTCACAACCAGATCACCGGGTTGTACGTAGTCGCGCAGTAGCGTAGCCGCATGCTCGAGCCCGCCGATGTAACTCACTTCCTTGTGACCGAAGCGCTTGATCGCGTTCGTCAAGGCTTCTGACGTGACTCCTTCAATCGGATCCTCACTCGCAGCGTAGATATCACTAATGAACAGCACGTCTGCGTTATTAAACGAACGTGCAAACTCCTGCATCAGATCGTGAGTTCTCGTGTAACGATGCGGCTGGAATAGAACGACAATTCGCCGTCCCCCGGAACCTAACTTCGCGGCTGCAAGCGTAGCCCTGACCTCTGTCGGGTGATGCCCGTAATCATCGACTACCAACACGCCATTCACTTCACCCTTCGCCTGGAACCTGCGCCCTGCCCCCGTGAAGCTATTCAATCCTTCACAAATTTTTTCGAACGACACTTCCAACTCGAATCCTACGGCTATCGCAGCGAGTGCGTTGTAAACGTTATGCATTCCCGGCACATGCAGTGTCAGGTCGCCGATCACGTCGCTGCCCCGCCAAACACTGAACGTCGAGCCAAAATTGTTGTCATAGCGAATACCATGAGCCGAGACGTCGGCCTGAGCACTGAGTCCGTACGTCATTCTGCGTCGCTCAAGCAGTGGAATAATTGCCTGCACGTTGGGGTCGTCTAAACACAAAACAGACGAACCGTAAAACGGAACTGAGTTTACAAACTTAGCGAAGCAAGCCCGCACGTCGTCCATGTCGTGGTAGTAATCCATGTGTTCGCGATCGATGTTGGTGACAACTGCGATCGTCGGTGTCAGCATCAGGAACGAGCGATCGCTTTCATCCGCCTCAACCACCATCAAATCACTGGTTCCCAGGTGTGCGTTTGAACCGAACGCCCCTACAACACCGCCAACGACCATGGTTGGATCGAGCCCCGCATGACCGAGCACAGTTGCGACCATCGACGTGGTCGTTGTCTTTCCATGCGAGCCCGCAACAGCAACAGTGTGCGGTTTGAGCCGCATTAACTCCGCGAGCATTTCCGCACGGGGAATAACAGGGATTGAACGTCGATGAGCTTCGACGATCTCTGGATTTTCATCACGGACCGCGGTTGAACGAACAACGACATGAGGTTGACCCACATTCTCCGTAGCATGTCCTTCAAAGATCTCTACACCCATTTGCTGAAGTCGATCAGTAACACTCGAACTCTTCAGATCAGAGCCGGAAACACGGAAGCCCAGATTGACCAGGACCTCGGCAATTCCGGACATGCCGATGCCACCGATGCCAACAAAGTGAACGTGTTGAATGCGACGGAACATTTTCTTGTTGTCCGACGGACTTTAGTTTGTCGTACTTCCAGAAATCAGCCACAAATGAACACGGATTTCGCAGATAAGCATTCTTTCTTTTATCTGATCTGTGTCATCTGTGTTCATCTGTGGCTTGGATCTCGACAAACTAAAGTTCGTCGGACTCAGGCTGCTAGTTTTTCAATTATGTCTACCGCTGCTGCAGCGGCATCGCCGCGTTGCAATTTGCAAATCGAGGCTTCTATCTCATCGACCTTCGATGGCTGTTGCGCCAGTTCTATGATCTCCCGCGCCAGCCGCTCACCGGTTAATTGCTGCTGCAAAATCATTCGTGCCGCTCCGGACGACTCTAATGCTTCAGCGTTTTTGCGCTGGTGATCGTCCGCAGCAAACGGGAACGGAATCATCAGTGCCGCCTTTCCAGCCGCGATGAGTTCCGCCGTTGTCGTTGCTCCAGCCCGGCAAATTACAACGTCCGCCTTCGCGAAGTCGTCAACCATGTTGTCAATGTAACTGCGAACTTCCGCAATGTACGACAGGCTGTCGGCCTGTCGGACATCTGGAGTCCAACCAGCATTGCGATAAGCCGCTTCCACTCTTTCAAAGTCACTCGGTCCGGTTTGATGTTTGACTCGTAGAGAGACCGGACACGATTGCAAGATCGGCAAGGCGGCTATCATTGCTTCATTGATCGCCCGCGCGCCCTGTGATCCTCCAAACACGAGGATCGAAAACTCATTTGGGTTTCGCGTCTTCTTCGGTATCTCAAAGAACTCTCTCCTAACAGGATTTCCGGTAACTACTGCCTTGCCGCGAAAGAATGGCAACGCCTCTTCAAATGAAACAGCAGCGCGATCGACGTATCGTGCCAACACCCGATTCGTCCAACCCGGTAACGCATTCGATTCCATCACCAGCGTTGGACGTTTGGCTAACGCCGCAGTCAGCACGACTGGACCTGACACATAACCACCCGCGCCGACAACCACATCTGGTTTGAACTCCTTCAGCAGAGACAGCGTCGACAGAAAACTCTTTGGCAGCATTGCGAGTCCTCGAACCCTGGCCGCGAGATTCACATTCTTCAAACCTGAACTATCAATGAGCGTTAATTCAAAACCTGCTTGCGGCACTAAACGACTTTCCAGGCCTCGTGCCGTTCCCACAAAACGAACTTTCGCGTTCGCGTCACGTCGCTTGATCTCCTGCGCGACCGCGATTCCCGGGTAGATATGTCCGCCAGTTCCGCCGGCGGCGATCAGTACGCGCATTTCGTTTGTCAAAACCGCGCCGGCATTTCGCTATTCGCCGCGGCAACTCTCAAACGCTTTCGTTCTCGTAGTTTGTTTGTCGCAGTCTCAACTATGCCGCCGCTCAATGATCCGCTCGCGTGCTGAGAAATGTTCAGCAAGATTCCTACCGCCGCGAGTGTTGGAACCAGAGAAGAACCCCCGTACGAGATAAAAGGAAGGGGAATGCCTTTTGTCGGTACCAGCGACAGAACAACACTGATGTTGAATAGCGCCTGGGCAACGATGCTGGTCACGATCCCGAGGCTCAACAACATTCCAAATCTGTCTGGCGCAAGGAGCGCGGTTCTGATTCCTCGCCAAAGAAAAAGCCCGAACACTGCAATGACGACGAAACATCCAACTAATCCCAACTCTTCCCCGATAACAGCAAAAATAAAGTCGGAGTGGGCGAACGGCAGAAAGAGCATCTTCTGCTTGCCTTGAGCGAAGCCAACGCCATTTGTTCCACCCGAGCCCACCGCAATCAACGACTGAACGACTTGAAATCCTCCGCCCTGCGGATCGGCCCACGGATCCAAAAACGTAATCAACCTTTTCAGGCGCCACGGCACAAACAACAACAAACCGACGACTCCAAGTAGTGCAGGGGCAGCAGCAAGTCCGAGGTGAAGTAGTCGTGCACCTGACGTATAGATCACAACGGTGAAAATCAAAGCCAACATCAAAGCAGTGCCCAGATCAGGTTCGATTACGATCAGACCGGCAAGCCAGCACGTCACGAAGCCACAAGGCACGAATGTTCGCCAGAAGTCGCCTTCTTCGCCGGCGCGCTTTTCGAGGAAGTACGCGAGAAAAATCACGAGCGCCAGTTTCGATATCTCTGAAGGTTGAATGTTGAACCATGGAAACTTCACCCAGCGGTGAGCACCATTGATGCTGCTGAAGGCGAACACAGACATCAGAGTCACAGTCGAAATAAACAACAATCCATAAACCACTCGGCGCGTCTTCAGTTGCTGATAGTTAAACTGCATGGTCAGCAACATCACGATCAAACCGATTCCGACCCACGCTCCTTGTTTCAGCACATAGTAGAACTGATTGCCGTTCTCCTTTTGAGCCATCATTGCAGAAGCACTGTAGACCATTACGACGCCGAAAAGCGCGAGGCCCACAGTCGCTGCAAAAAGCCATTTGTCCGGAGCTAGTTTCTTTGCCATGCCGTTAAAGATCCCAGATCCCAGATCTCAGATCTCAGATTCCTTTGGTTTGTGATCTGAGATCTGAGATCTGAGATCATGTACCTCTGTCTTAAAGACTTTCCCCCTGTGTTCGAAGCTGTCGAACATATCGAAACTGGCGCATGCCGGTGCTAACAACACGACGTCACCACACTCGGAAACAGCAAAGGATCTTTTCACCGCATCTCGCATATCGGTTGCTCGTTCTAACGCTGCCAACTCGCCGAGTTCGTTAGCTATTGTCTCGGCGTCTTCACCAATCAAGATCAATTTCCGCACCTTCGTCCGAATCAAGTCCGCAAGCGGCGCATAAGGAGCCTTCTTTCCTCGTCCACCCAGTATCAGCACGACCTTTCCAGGTTCACTTGCAAAAGCCTCGAGAGCTTTCAACGTGGCATCGACACTCGTCGCTTTTGAATCGTTGTAAAACTTCACGCCGCTCAGTTCCGCAACAAACTCGAGTCGATGTTCCACCGGATCAAAACGCTTGACCGTTTCCCGCATTGACTTCAGGCTCGCTTCGGCTGCGATCCCGGCGGCAATCGCGGCAGCGACGTTTTCCACATTGTGGAGGCCCCGTAGTTTCATCTCGCCCGGTCGCAGAACGACTTCCTCGAACCCCGCGCCCTTAAAGATCAATTCTTCGTTCTTTAAGAAAACACCAAACGGGAGCTCCTGCCTTACACTGAATTCCACGATCCGGGCGCTAAGCCCGCTTTTCCAGGACGATACCGTCTGGTCGTCTGCATTGATCACGGCAAAGTCATCGAGAGTTTGATTCATGAAGATCCGATGCTTTGCTGCGGCATAATCATTGAACGTTTCGTAACGATCCATGTGATTCGGCGTAACGTTCAGCACTACTGCAATGTGCGGACGAAAATCTCTAATAGTCTCCAACTGAAAGCTTGATAACTCCGCGACTGTCCACCCATCATCACTGGAAGTGTCAACCAGTGATATCAGCGCCTTACCTATGTTGCCCCCAACCTGCACTTTGAAACCGGAGTCTTTCAGCAGCTCACCAATTAGCGATGTGGTAGTTGTCTTACCGTTGCTTCCGGTAATCGCTACTACCTTCCCTTTCAAAAATCGATATGCCAGTTCGATTTCACCGATGACCTCGGCTCCCGCGCGCTCGGCGTATCGAATTGGGATGATGTTCGCCGGAACGCCTGGACTAACGACGACGACGTCGAGTTGATCTAAAAGCCAGGTTGGCGGCTCACCGGGTAATAAGCCAACGCCGGTCTCTTTTAGTGCGAGTGCCTGTTCCGACCATTTGTCGAGCGGCTTCTGATCGTTCAGCGCTACAATTGCGCCACGCGCCGTCAAAAACTGCGCCGCCGCAATTCCGCTCCGGGCAGCACCAATTATCAAAACTTTCTTCCCTGCGAGATCCATTTACTAATGTCCGATATGCTTTAGCTTGTCGTGTGATCGATCAGCGATACTCGATGGTTTGTGTCAGGCAACGCACGACAAGCTAAAGCATCTCGGACATTCCTTCACCTCAGTTTCAATGTCGATAGACTCAACAGCGCAAACAAAATTGCGAGAATCAAAAATCGAAACACAATTTTCGACTCTTTCCAGTCCTGCATCTCGAAGTGATGATGTAGCGGAGTCATCTTAAAAAGACGCCGTCCGGTTCCCGTTGTCCGCCTGGTCATTTTGAAAACGCCAACTTGAAGCATCACTGACAGAGCTTCAATTACAAAAACACCTCCAACCATCAACAACATGAACTCCTGCTTTGTTAGTACAGCAATCGTCCCCATCGCTCCGCCAATTGCCAGGCTTCCTACATCGCCCATGAACACTTCTGCCGGTGGCGCGTTGTACCAAAGGAAACCGAGACTCGCTCCAGCCATTGCACCGCAAAAAACTGTCAACTCCGCAGCCTCGGGTCGATGTGTAAGTTCCAGGTAGGTGGCCCATCGCTTATCGCTACTCAGATAAGTAAAGGCAGTCAACGCAGTCATCGCAATGAAAGTAATACTGATTGCGAGTCCGTCAAGACCGTCTGTTAAGTTCACCGCGTTTGAAGAGCCAAGCAGAACAATCACGATCAGAATCAGGTACAGATACGGCCCAATATAAGTCTTGCCAAAGGGTTCTGCCGTGAACTTCAGAAATGGAAAAAGCAGGTTCCAGGAGAAATCGCTTGCCCAATACTTCGTCGAAATGTACATAACCGCCCAAACAGCAACCGCGATCAGCAACTGAGCAAGAAGCTTTTGTCGCCCGGTCAGGCCCAAACTGCGCCGCTTCGCCATCTTGGAGTAATCATCGACAAACCCGACGGCTGCGAATCCCAAAGTCGCAATCATGGTGGTCCAGATATAAATCCCGTTCAGTCTCGCCCAGAGAAGTGTCGATATAAGCACTGAGCCGACAATCAAAACACCTCCCATAGTCGGCGTGCCGCGCTTCACCATGTGTGCTTGCGGTCCCTCTTCTCTGATTTGTTGACCCACTTTCCAACGTTTCAATCTTTCGATCAGTTTGCCACCGAAGAACAGCGAGATAAGTAGTGCGGTAATGGACGCGTAAGCTGTACGGAAGGTCACGTACTGAAAAACGTTGAGAGCCTTTACGAGAAACCAGTCCTTCTCTTTGAAGTGGTTGTAAATGAGCTCATAAAGAATGAAGTAGATCATCGAGAATTGAAGATTTCAGATTGAAGATTGTTCAGCCAAATTGATCTTTTGTGCAGGACAACGCTTCTATTTATCTCCTCCGATTAATGGAAACTTCTGCTTCAATGCTGCAACGATCTTATCTGTTGCTACACCTCTCGAACCCTTGACCAGGATGAGGTCACCCTCGCTGACGTAGTTAACGATCTCTTTTGCAGCTTCCTCGGATGAGTCAAAGAATGCCGTCGAAGGAAGTCCTGCCGAAGCGGCACCTTCGACTATTTCGTTAGCTAAACCTCGAACGCCCCACAACACGTCAACTCCAAGTTTGGCGATGTCGATCCCAGCCTCACGATGAAGATTCGCTGCATCGGGGCCCAGTTCGAGCATCTCTCCAGCGACAACCATCAACCGACCGGGACCTGACTTGGCTTCAGCCATCGTATGAACCATGCTAAGGAGCGATTTGGGATTCGAGTTGTAAGAATCGTCGATCACCGTAAACCCTGCTGCAAACTCGAGGATCTCTCCTCGCATCTTTGGCGGCGTTGCAGTTCTCAATGCAGCTGCAATTTCGCCGGCGCTCATGTCAAAAGAAGTTCCAACTGCTGCAGCCGCAAGTGCGTTGCTCAAGTTATGCCGGCCGCTCATCGGCAATGTCGCCATGACTTCACCCGTGGGAGTTCGCAACCGAAAAATGATCCGGCCAAGTGAAGTTGTATCGATCTCAGTTGCCATCACATCCGCACGATTATCAATGCCAAACGTCAGGATTCGTCCGGAATGTTTCTCTCGCATCTTCATCACCAGCTCATCGTCGGCGTTCAGAATAGCTGTGCCCTCCGGCTTTAATCCTTCAATGAGTTCTGCTTTTGCAGCCGCGATGTTTTCAATCGTTCCCAGGTATTCGAGATGCACCGGCGCAACCATCAATTCCACGCCAACATCGGGAGGAGTGATCTTTACGAGTCGTTGAATCTCGTGTGTCGGAGACGACATGCCCATTTCAAGTACGGCCAGATCAAAGTTCGAAGGCTTATTGCCGTCACTCACAATCTTTAACACCGACAACGGCAGCCCGAGGCCGTTGTTGTAGTTCTTTTCACTCTTCAGAACACGTCGACCAGTTGACTGAAGCACGTGAGCAGTTAGCTCTTTCGCCGTTGTCTTACCAGCGCTTCCAGTAATTGCTACAACCTTTCCACCCCATGCGAGGTAAACGCGATGAGCTAAGAGTTGCAATGCGGCAATCGCATCTTCAACCAGTAACAAACGACCTTTCAGTTTTTCCAGTTCCGTATCACCTTGTACTCGATCCCTGCGAGCGACAGCGGCAATTGCGCCTCGCTCGAATGCGCCGGCGATAAATTGATGTCCATCAGCAAACTCGCCATTGAAGCCGGCGCGGACGTAGTCCTTCTGCGAAAGTGCAAAAAACAATTCGCCCGCGCCGACAGTTCGTGAGTCAATCGAAAAGTCAGTAATTGTTTTGTCAAACATCTCGGCGCTCATGCTCGCGGCATCTGCGCCCATCAAACCAGCAGCCTCGCCCAGATTCACGTTATTACGGCCTCTTCTCGCTCGGCTTCCACAAGCTGATCAGCCATTCCTGAATCAGATGGTCCGAGCAAACATTCAACCAACTTCGAGAGCGAACCCTGACTGAGAGAGACGTTAGCCACGATCTCAGCGTAGCTCTCACAAGGGGCCTCGCACGCGTTCGTGCCGTTCGAGACATCGGTAGGGGAATGATGTAGCGCCCGGAGGGTTGCACGTTGACTGCGCAAACGCCTTCTGCAGTCATCGATTCCGTATCTTACGTCATTTTCCAGTGTCTCATCATCCAGGCACGTGTCGGGGATCATTTGTCATTGCTCCAGACTTTGTGAACAGGGTTTTCGTTTACTGTGCTCGACCAAAATCTATGTAAACCACCTGACCCGAGCTCACCTCGTTTCCGGCTGCAGGGGTCTGACGGAAAACCCGCCCTTCTCCACGCGCTTCCATTTGCAATCCGAGCTGTGCGCAAGTACGCGCTACATCGCGAACACTGCGACCGCGCAGATCCGGCATAAGGATCGCCTTACTATTCGCATTTGCGTAGACAACTTCTCCGCTCCGATCTCCAGTAGTATCCACAACCGGCATCGTGGCTCGCCTCTCTTCCTCAACACGCCTTTCTTCCTGCCGTGCCTTTGCTTCCTTCTCCGGATTCGGATTCACTTCAGCGATTAGCGAGGGCATGGACTGTGTTTCGACATCAGGCATCACGCCCATTGCCGGCAGAATCTGCTCTGCAATCTCCCGGAAAACAGGAGCGGCAACATCACCGCCGTGATAAGCGCCGGCAGGTTCATCGATCACAACGATGATTACAACTTGGGGATTGCTGACGGGCGCAAACCCGACGAACGAACCGATGTACTTCGTCGGCGAATATGCGTGTGTCTTTGGATCGATCTTTTGTGCTGTACCAGTTTTGCCAGCCGCAGAATAACCATCGAGCTGCGCCTTCTTCGCAGTTCCATGTAATGTCACGCCTTCAAGCATCCCGCGTAGAGCAACGGCAGTTTCAGTACTAACAACCCTGCGCTGTTCCGGTTGAGTTTTGTAGACAACGTTGCCGGCTGCATCGCGAATCTCGCGAATGAGATGGGGCGCGATTCTCAAGCCGTCATTCGCCACGGTTCCATATGCAGCAGCGACCTGAACTGGAGTGACACCAACTTCCTGGCCGATCGCAATCGATCCGATTGACGACGGTTGCCACCTCTCCACCCTCCTTATTAAACCGGAGGTCTCGCCAGGTAACTCGAGCCCGGTCTTCGACCCAAAGCCGTACCTGGTCATGAAGTCGTACATTGATTCGTTTCCAACGCGTATGCCTAACTTGATCGCAGCCACGTTGCTCGATTTTGCGAGCGCTTCGGAAAGAGTCAGTGTGCCGTACTTGTGATCGTGGATTACACGACCAGCGACAGTGATCGCGCCCATCTGGCAGTCAATCTTGTCGTCCGGTCTCGCAAGCTTTCTCTCGATCGCTGCTGAGAACGCGACGATTTTGAACGTAGACCCTGGCTCATAAATGTTCTGCAGTGCCCAGTTCCGGCGGCTCTCCGCCGGAGCAGCCGCAACATCGTTGGGATCGAACGAAGGAGCATTTGCCAATGCAAGAATTTCACCGCTACGCGGATCAAGAACTATCGCTGAACCTGATTTTGCATGCGAACGCTGAACAGCTTCCTGCAAAGCTCGCTCAGCCTGATACTGAATCGCCTGATCAATTGTAAGGACTACAGTCTGACCTTGCGTTGCAGCGATTTCATAACTCTCATAAGGTTTACCTGTAGCATCCTTTTCCAGAAACAAACTGCCAGGTTCGCCGCTGATCTTGGTGTTATACGACTGCTCGAGACCACCGAGGCCCTGGCCATCGAGTCCGACAAAACCGAGTATGTGCGAGGCAAGAGACCCATTGGGGTAATAACGCTTCGGTTCGAGTAACGATTGAAGTCCGGGAAGTTTTAAATCGAGGATGGGTTGTGCCTGTTCAACATCGAGACGACGAGCGATCCAAACAAAGCGCCGTTTGTCATTTTGCGCATCCTGCAGTTGCTTAAGCAAATCAGATTCGTTCTCACCAAGTCGGTTTGCGAGTACGCCGGCCGTGCACTCCAACTCGTCGGAGCGTAATCCCTCGGGGTCGATAAACAGACTCACTGTTTGAATACTGCGAGCGAGTTCCCGGTCGTAGCGATCGAGAAGATTGCCTCGCATTGGACTCGTTTCAATTGCGTTCTGTTGTTGCTGATGAGCTCGGTTGACCAAACCATCGTGCTGAGAAACCTGCAGATAGACCAGCCTTGCTGACACTGCAAACATCCAAAAGCCAATAACGGCCGCGACTAACAACGCGCGGCCGAACGAAACATCTGGTCTGGACTTCGATTGAGCAACGAGGCGTGCCAACATCTCCTGGTTGATTCCCTTCTTAACCGGGGGCGGTGAGGCCGCAAACTATTCGTAAGCCTTCGGTGGAACTAAGCAACATTCATTACTATCGCCCTGCGTTCACTTTCGTGCTGGTCTGATTCTGATTCACCTCTTCAGAAGAAATTGATCGATCATGCGAAGCGACTGGAGCAATCTGTGCTGCTCTCGCCGGCTGTAGACCCAATTTCCGGGCTGCCGGTTCGAGTCGTCCTGGTGTTGAGATGGTCTCTCTTTCCAAAGCGAGCCGTTGGTTGTCTTCGATTAACTTCTTTCGCTCAGTCCGAAGACTCTCAGTTTGGTAACCGTATTGAACCGCTACGAAATGGCGCTGTGCGGCGAGGACGAATCCACAGGTCAGCACTAATCCACAAAAAAGAAGAAGCGCAAGTCGCGATAATGCAATGACGTCGCGTGTGCGCCGGACTCGAGAATTGCGCTGCTGCTGTGGGTACCTTTCCATTATCCCTCCGTGCGGGTTTGGCTGTCATAGGTCAAATAGGTCATACAGGTCCTATTCAGTCAGCTTTCGACATGCACGCAATTTAGCGCTGCGTGCACGTGGATTCTCGTCCAGCTCTTTCGCGCCTGGCGTGACTGGACGCCTTGTCAAAACTTCCACTTCCTTGCGCGCGCCGCACGAACAAACCGGTAAACGCGGAGGGCACTGGCAATGACCCGATAGTCGACGCAGCTCCTGCTTGATGATTCGATCCTCAAGCGAATGAAAGCTGATAACAACAAACTGTCCGCTGGGTTCTAAAAGATCGATGCTGGTCTCAACAAACTGGGCTAACCCTTCTAGCTCTTTATTAACGGCGATCCTTAATGCCTGGAACGTACGGGTCGCTGGGTGAATCTGCTGCCCCTTGTGCTTACCGATCGCTTGCGTTACTAAGTCAGCCAATTCTTTGGTGGTGCTAACTGCTCGACCTTGTTCTCGCCTCTCGACTATCCTCCGCGCGATACGGCGAGAGCGTCGTTCTTCACCAAATTCAAAAATGATTCGCGCTAGTTCGACTTCAGGTAATTCCGCCAGAAGCTCAGCTGCTGTTGGTCCGCTCGTCGGATCCATTCGCATATCCAACGGCGCGTCAAAACGAAAACTAAAGCCGCGTTCTGCCGAATCGAACTGCAAAGACGAAACGCCAAGATCAGCGAGAATACCGGCAGCGGTCGTCTCACCAGCCTGCTTCAGAACATAGCTGACGTTCTGAAAGTTTGCGTGGAAGGCCTGAAACCTCTCTCCAAACGGTGAGAGTCGTTGTCGGGTGTAATCGAGGGCTGCAGGATCTCGATCAATTCCAATAACACGAGTTTCGTCTGACGCTTTGAGAACTGCTTCAGAATGCCCACCTAATCCGACCGTGCAATCAACGAAGAGACCTCCTCGCTCTGGAGCAAGGAACTTCAAAGTCTCCGTTAGCAACACGGGGCGATGGGGCGCGCCCATGCCCCCCAAAGGCGCAGCCATCACCACCGCCCCGTGATCTCGTTCAAGATGCAAAGCCTGGAGCTTTGCTCTTTGAGCTTGGTGCTTTGAATAAAACCTCGCACGTCAAGTAGACCCTGGAATTTCGGAATACAAAGTTCAAAGAACAACTTTCGGTTAAATCCCCAACCTTGCGATCGCGGCCTCGTCCTCTTCCGTGTACGGGTCCGCGAGAAGTCGAGCCTTGAATTTGTCGAGCTCCCAAACCTCCAAATAGGTCAGATAGCCCATGACAGCGACGTCGCCAATTACTTCGGCGCTCTTGCGCAACAACGGATGAATAAGAACTCGGCCCTGGCCATCGATTGTTGCCTGCTGACCGTAATAGTTGGTTCTATCAAGGAACTTCCGCCGCGCTGGGTCCATTGAAGGAAGCAATGAGAGTCGCTGCTCAATACTTTCCCATTCAGGCAGCGGATAAATCCGTACGCAATCACCTGTCAAACTCGTGATATAAAACTCTTTGCCGTGCTTTTCCTCGATCAGTCGTCGAAACGATGTAGGCAGCTTGAGGCGCCCTTTAACATCGATACGTGCCGTGTAATTCCCTCGCAGCATGACTTCTGGACCTGACGTGTGTTTGGTGGGTGGCCAAAAGGAAAAGAGTTACGAATGATCGGCGTTTGCTACGAGGTTGGACCCACTTCCGACCACTTTTGACCACCCGCCGCAGGATAGTACGCTGCGAGTGAAGACGTGTCAATAGGATTGTTGTGGTTTTGTTAACGAATCTGAGAAAGCTCGACGGCGGAGGAGCCGCTTCGTGTTCGCCTCTTGTTGGCCTGGTTCCTCGAGAACTCAAAATCCTAAGGAGACAGAACAGTTTCATACTTCGCTTTACGTCTCTGCGTCTGATCTTTATCGAATGGTCCCTCCTTGTTGTATATTCGCGCCACACATGACCTCAATTGACGGAATAAGTGCGGGCTGAATGGAAACCCTCTTCAGCGATTTCAAACTCTGGGGGCTTCTGTTGTTCGGCCTGCTTGCGGCCGGCGCTAATGTCGTCGGAGGCATTGTTCTCGTTAAGTCCGGCGCTCATCGACTGGGCGAACGCTTCCTTAAATACCTGGTTGCACTCGGCGCGGGCTTTATGTTGGCCGCGATCTTCATCGAAATTCTGCCGGAAACCATCGGAATTTGGGTCGGGCCTCTTCATGGTGAAGGAGCCGCCCACGCTGTTGTGGGCGCCATGAGCCTTTTGTTGGGCGGCTATCTCTCCATTCAACTCTTCGAACACACCCTTGCGCCACATTTCCACTTCGGGGCCGAAACCCATCCAGAATCCTTCATCCAGCCGTCAGCTGCGTACACGGCAGTTGGCGGGTTGTGGATTCATACTTTCTTCGATGGCGTTTCGATAGCTTCCGCGTTTTTGGTGAACTTCCGAGTCGGGCTTCTTGTTTTTATTGCGATACTTCTGCACAAGATGCCGGAAGGATTCACGGTAGCCTCGATCATGTTGGCGTCGGGTCGGTCATCCAACAAGGCACTCGTGGCGACGGCTGCGATTGGTGCTGCAACGTTGGCTGGAGTTATTGGAGTGGCGCTTCTGAACGCAAGGATGACGAATGCGATAGGTTATGCTCTGCCGTTTTCAGCAGGAGTGACGCTTTATGTGGCGGCGAGTGATTTGATTCCTGAGGTTAATCACAAAGAAGAAAGAAACCCCACGGTGTCAATTGTCGTTTTTGTAGGTGTGGCTCTTTTCTATCTGCTTCATCGAATGATTGAAGGATAGTTGAGGAGCTTTGAGAATCTAGTTGAGCAACCGACTTGCATATTTGAAGCATTGCGCCAGTTCTGGTTTGGCGACCTTCTTCCTGGTCCTCGCGTTGGGTGTGGCCGCCGGCGCACAAATCAAGTACCAATCACCAGTTCCCCTTCCAGTTCCTTTTACTCCAATCGTTGATAACGCGAACGTCATCGACGCGCCTACACAGCAGCGTCTTGGAGCTATCTACCTGAACCTAAAGGAAAGGGCCAACATTGAGTTTGCTGTGTTGACCGTAAACACAACGAACGATCAGGACATTTTTGATTTCTCGTTGGCAGTTGCTCGCGGTTGGAACATCGGGCCAGGCAATGCAAAGGGAAACGGGTTCCTTTTAGTCGTTGCGATACAAGACAGAAAGTATTTCACGCAGATGGGCGACCATCTCGAAGGAGATTTGCCGGATGGTTTAATAGGACAAATCCAGCGCGAGAAACTTGTGCCTGCGTTCAAGCAAGGGAATTACAGCAAGGGAATATTCGACACGATTGAAGCGTATGTTGCGACGCTCGCAGCCAAGCGCGACTTTAACGTTGAAGGCATCGATCAGCGCAAAGCCTATCGAACTCAGGAACGGAGCGGTCAACCCGGTGGCGGCTCCAGTTTGATCTGCGGAATACTCGTACTCGTTTTCATAATCTTGCTGCTCTCGGCCGGTAGTAGACGAGGAGGCGGTGGTGGATGTTTACGCGCGCTCTTTTGGGGAAGTCTTTTCAGTAACCTCGGTGGCGGCAGAGGATGGGGTGGAGGAAGCGGTTGGAGTGGTGGAGGTTTCGGTGGTTCTAGTGGCGGTGGGTTCGGAGGATTCGGTGGTGGGTTCGGCGGAGGCGGTAGTTTTGGTGGTGGAGGTTCGGGGGGAAGTTGGTGAATAAGACCTATAGGACCTATAGGACCTATAATGGCGCAACGCTATGGCTAAAATGATTGTTCAGGAAGCATTGAGTGGATTGATCGATGATCTCCGTGCCACACACGGAGAGAATTTGGCTTCGGTCGTGCTTTATGGATCGGCCGCTGCGGGCGATCACATCGAGCTGCGTTCAGATTACAACTTGTTAATTGCGCTCAATCGAATTACGCCCGAGGATCTGCGTTTGGCCCAGGCCCCGATGCGCGAGTGGCAACGGCTTGGTCATCCGCTGCCCGTCTATTTCACTGTCGAGGAACTATCAGACGCTGGTGACGTATTTCCTATCGAGTTTCATCAGATGGCTAACGCCCGAGTCGTGCTATATGGCAAAGATCCTTTTGAGTTTGTACAACTCTCCGATGCCAACCTGCGTCACCAGACTGAATACGAACTGCGCAGCAAGTTGATCCAATTGCGCCGTCTGTACATACCAGCCTCAGTTTCATTAGAAAAACTTTGCGATTTGATGAGCGACAGTTTGGCAAGTTTCGCGGCACTCTTTCGTGCTGTCCTTCTGTTACACGGTCAGCCGGCGCCAGTCGCGAAACCGGATTGTGTTCGCATGACCGCGCGGCTGCTCAAGCTTGACGTAACGCCTTTTGAAAAGATTTTTCAGTTTCGCGCAGGCGGCGATTTACCAGGTTCTGAAACTGAAGCCAACGAACTTTTTGGTGCTTACATGCTTCAGATTGAACGCGTGGTAGAAGCGGTGGATGAACTAACAATGTCCGATAAACTTTAGTTTGTGGGGCAGTCAGTATAGGTCCAATAGGTCATATAGGTCCTATCAGAATGGAGATTCTAAGAATGAAGACGCGACGATTGGTTATTCTCTTTGTGATTGGCTTAATCGCACTCGGCGCGAGCGGCTGCGGATATAACACGCTGACCACTAAGCATGAAAACGTCAAAGCCAAGTGGGCCAACGTGGAAACACAACTGCAACGCCGTGGTGATTTGCTTACCAACCTGGCTGAAGCGGCAAAGATGGCCGGCGTACAGGAACAGGAAGTCTTCGGCAAAATTGCTGAGGCGCGATCCAGGCTGTTGAATGCAACTAACCAGTCGCCACAGGGAGAAGCGGGCGATAAGTCACCCGAACAAAAGCAGGCTGTGATCGATGCGGCAAACAGTTTCGGCGGAACGATCGGTCGTTTGCTCGTTTTGCAGGAAAGTTATCCGGTGTTGAAATCGAATGAGAACTTCCTCAAGTTGCAGGACGAGGTTGTGGGCACCGAGAACCGAATTGCAACCGCTCGCAAGGACTATAACGACGCGACACAGGATTACAACACGACTAGAGCAAGCTTTCCGACCGTCGTTTCTGCGAAGCTCTTTGGGTTTAAAGAGGAGCCGTACTTCAAGGCAGATGAGGCGGCGAAGGAAGTTCCAAAATTGAATTCAGAGTCTTTGAGGCAGAACCAGAATAAATAGAGAGAGTCAGTGGTCGGTTGCATAAGACCTATAGGACCTATTCGACCCATACAACCGACCACTAACAATTCCCTAAAACCCTCTCGAGCTACACATCGCGCAGTGGTCACAAGGTCTTCCACCGGGTTCCATGCCGCACGTTTTCTCGTTTTGAAAATAATCGACGAGTTCAGAGATGGTCGCTTCTTCAACACCGAAGCGTTCCTGGCTGGGATGGCTAACATTTACTCCTGCAAGCCACGGTGAGTGCATCTGGGGCGTTGCAACCGAAGACGAGTAGCCTGGGTTGCCGGCACGAACCTTTGACTCAATCTGAATCAGTCGGTTCTGCAACTCGCCGAGCGTTGTTCGCAAGCTGCGGAGTTCTGCGCTTATATCGTTCGAAGGTGCTTCAGGCAGCGGAGCAGGTCTAGATGAAACGCGCCGTGCGATTCTCTCAGCCATTAACCTCGCTTGATCAACTTCAGAACTCATAATGTGCGATTAGAGCCACAGATCAACACAGATCACACAGATCAAAAAGAGAAAAAGACTTACCTGTGAAATCCGTGTTCATCCGTGGCCAATAAATCAATACGATCAACAACGCCGACAATTGCCGAATCGATCGCTGCACCAGCCTTGCCGGTTGCCGTAGTCGATGCACTCCAACCTTCCTGCACAATCAAAACCGTATCACCAACCCCAGCATCGACGGCATCAAGAGCAATACATGAATAGTTAGTGTCGTCCCCCTCGGGCGTGATCTGTTGGCACAACATCACACGAGCGCTTTCGTATCGCACGTTTTTTTGCGTCGCTACGATGTTTCCGACTACACGGGCAAGGATCATGGTGCTTATTCTTACCTGGATACAGTCAGTACCACCTCGCGGTAGCGGGTGGGTGCGCAGTTTTGTTTGAGTCTTCGAACTTCAAGCTCCGCACCCACCCGCTACCGCGAGGTGGTACTGACTGTATCCAAGTGCGGAGCAAGACAAAGCTCAAAGCTCTGCAGTTACGTGCGCTTCAGAATCAACAATTCCGACTATTGTGCAATCAGTTGGCGTGTCTTCGCGCTTGAATGGAAAACTTGCCTCTTTCCCACGACACCAAAAAACCAACTCACCAACACCTGCGCCAACAGCATCAACTGCGACCATGGGTTTACCTGTCGAGTTTAGATGCCTATCGAGCGTCTGAACCACGAGCAGCTTTCGACCTCGCAGTGATTCGTTCTTCACCGTCGCCACTACAGTTCCAATGACTCGTGCAAGCTGCATTTCAGGAGCTGTTTACCTCAACATTGTCGATCACGCCCACGATCGCTGCATCAACCGGCGCATCTTTCATTCCCTGTGCTAACCGAGCGCTCGAACCAGCGACGACCAAGACTCGTTCATGGAATCCAGCACCAACGGTATCAACCGCAACGACGTAGCCAGTCGTGTCGCTACCGTCAATGTTGATCGGACGTACAATCAGAAGCTTCTTTCCACTTAACCGTTCGTCCTTTTGCGTAGCGACAACGGTTCCGAGGATACGTGCGATGATCATGAGTACTCAGCGATCCAAACCCACCGGAAGAGTCTCATCGACACTGCCATGGGGACGAGGGATGACGTGTACGCTGACTAACTCACCAACACGACGTGCAGCAGCAGCGCCGGCATCGGTCGCAGCTTTGACGGCAGCCACATCACCACGAACGATCGCTGTAACGAACCCGGCGCCGATCTTTTCGTAACCGACAAGTGTCACGTTTGCTGCTTTAACCATCGCGTCGGCCGCCTCAATCATTGCGACCAGACCTTTTGTTTCAACCATTCCGAGTGCTTCTTGCATTCAGATGCTCCTGTTCGGGAATCTTTCGTGAATCGTGAATCGTGAATCGAAGGCAGACTGTAACGAGTAACGAAGTGTCAGTCAAACGATTCACGATTCACGATTTACGATTCACGATTTACGATTGTCGACTGCCTGACTCAACAGCTCTACTAACTCTTCACGGGTCAATGAAATCTTGTCACCATTTTCGCTGATGTAATTGCGTGGTGGTCGATCGCCGCTCGGACAACTCAACTGCGTCTCATGCAAATAGCCACACGCCTGGCACCGAGCGGCTTCAGTAAGATATCCGGCCTTTTCACGTACATTGATCAACTTCCCAATCGCATCAGCCGGCAGATTCTTCGATCCACCAAGCATGCGCGCGAGGATCGCTATCTTCGCCGTGTGCTCCAGTGTCTCCAGTCGATCCCAGGCTTGCCACAGGTCAGCACCGTAGGCAACCGCACCATGATTCGCCATCAAAAGCGCGTTGTGACGTTTCACTAACGGTTGCATCTGCTGCGTCAATTCATCAGTTGATGGCGTTCCATATGAAGCCAGAGGAACACAACCGAGTGTCAGTATCACTTCAGAAAGAATTGGCTGATCGATTGCGAGGCCAGCAACGGCGAATGCGGTCCCATGCGGCGGGTGCGCATGACAAACGGCTTTCACATCCGGTCGTTCACGGTAGATCAACAAGTGCATCGCCAGTTCACTTGATGCACGTCGATCATTGAGAGCTTTGCCTTCGAGATCGGTGACAGCGATCAGGTCTTCACTCATTCGACCTTTGCACGTCATTGTCGGTGTCGCGAGAATTCTGCCGTCATCCAGACGCACGCTCACGTTGCCATCGGAAGAGACAACATAGCTGCGTTCGTACATAAGATGACAAACGCTTATTAGATCTCGTCTTGCTGTAGACTCGTCCATTGCGTCAGATTAGTACGCATCCCCTATCACGATGGACCCAGGTGTTCCCGGTCCATCGCACGTCCTTATCATCCATGATCGTTACTTCAATCGTGCTGCACCCGCTCGCAAAGCGGCTCTCGGTATAACCGAATTCGATATTGATCATCACCAATTGACTGACAGGCTTACCATCAAACATGGCAGGAGAAAACCCTGTGTGTTCGATTTGGTCAATCACTCTTTCCGTAACACCTACCGGAAGCTCCTTCACGAATTTCCATCGAACCATGAAAGGTGTGTAGGCGAGATATTCGCCCTGGCCCGCCGCTGATTCAGGAACGCCGTAGGGAAGCATCGGGAACGGCGCGACCTCTTTCACTGTCCCATCGGAATCAAAGCGCGCTTTCAAACGCAGCGAGGCGCCATAGAAAGTCTTAAAACGTTTGAAAGTGTCAGGAAAGTCAACATCGGGAACGAAGACGTTACTAATAGGAGACTTGTTGGTTGTGATGCTGCTCGCAGAAAATTGAAACTCAGAGCGGTGCTCAGTCTTTCGGCTTATGATTTGATGCGCAACAATTCCTGTCATCAAAACCAGCGTAACTAGAAGTTGGTGAAGTAATCGAGGCATGATTATGTTGCCTTTAGATCTCAGCCCTCCTTGACAGTCGGGCTACTGCCCCGCTTTTCGGCTTGACGAATTTCCTTGTCACGTTGTTCCGGGTGAGGATGCGTGATAGCACCCGAAGACGGCCGAGCCAGGAAATACGAAAGCGATTCTAATGATGTGGTCAGATCAACCGTCTTTACCTTAACTCCGCGTCTCGAGTGTAGCGACACTGGCGCAAAGTTGAGCACAGCTTTGATTCCTGCCGACATGATTTGATTCAAGACTTTCTGGGCAACTTTCGCGGGCACAGCAATCACCATGACGTCGATCGACTCTGCTCGAATCACATCGCCGATCTTCTCGGCGTCGTGAACAGAGATCTTTGCGTCGCCCAGTTTCTGCCCAATCTTCCGGGCGTCGTTATCGAAGAGAGCAACAACCGTGAAATTCGATCTGCCCAATCCATTGTAATTTGCCAGCGCGGTTCCTAGTCTTCCCGCGCCAACAATACCCACGCGGTGCGGACTGTCGAGTCCAAGGATGTTAGTGATGTGCTCGCGCAAAGCATCCACGTAATAACCGACTCCCCGCACTCCAAACTCGCCGAAGTAACCCAGATCCTTTCGTATCTGAGCCGAGTTCAGATTGAACTGCTCGGCCAATGCCTGCGATGAGATAGTTTTGATGCCTGCTTCTTGCAGCTCGTTCAAGCAACGCAAGTAAACACTCAGCCTCGCCGTTGTTAACTCTGATATTTTCTCGGATTTCATGGGAGGAACCTTATTCTCCGTCAGTATAACGCCAGCAGGAGAGTCTGAGCCACAGATCACACAGATAAACAAATGTCGAAAGTCTAAAGTCTAAGTCGAAAGTCCGATGTCCGAGGAAGACCAAGTGCCCTTGTACTTTCGACTTTTGACTTTCGACATTGGTTTGCCTGCTTGATCTGTGGCTGATGTTGTTTTATTGCCCAACGAAAATTCATCAACTACAATCCGCTCACTTCTATGATTGCGCATCTCAGCGGCACTTTGTTTTCGAAACAAGCAACCTCAGTCATTGTTGACGTCGGCGGTGTGGGTTATGAAGTAACGATTCCACTGTCGACGTTTTATGATCTTGAAGACACAGGCAAACCTGTGCAGTTGCGAATTTACACGCATGTACGCGAAGACACATTGCAACTCTACGGGTTCAAAACCATTCGCGAGCGCGAACTGTTTCTTAAGATCATTTCAGTTAGCGGCATTGGGCCAAAGTTGGGAATCACACTCCTGTCGGGCATGAGTGCAGACGAGTTGATCGCGGCGATCAGAACGAATGATCTTGCCCGGCTGACGTTGATTCCGGGAATTGGCAGGAAAACCGCTGAACGACTCGTGATTGAGCTACGTGAGAGGGTTGCGGCACTTACATCAGCACAACTCGAGGAAGCATTAACGATGAAAGCAGCGGCAACAGGCGAAGTAAGGCAGGACGATGTCCGTGCCGATGCTCTTTCTGCGTTGCTCAATCTGGGCTATCAACGAGTGTCAGCTGAGAAAGCGATCGATAATGCTATTGGTGAAGGTGGAGAGTTGAGTGTTGAGACTGTTTTGCGACGAGTACTGAGGAAACTTGCGCGGGTTTGAATGTCCGATAAACTTCAGTTTGTCGTGACGTCGTACACGCGCACCTCTATTGAATCGAACCAACTAAGATGTCAAACACGACAAACTAAAGTTCGTCGAACATAAAACATGCCTCCTGAATCAACATCCGCGCGCATGAAAGACGCATCACCCAATGACGACGATCGCCAATTCGATCTGACTCTCCGACCGACACGCATCGAGGAATACATCGGTCAACGTCAGGTCAAAGAGAATCTTCGCGTCTACATGAAGGCTGCGCTCAGAAGACGTGAAGCACTCGATCACGTTCTACTCACTGGCCCTCCAGGACTCGGTAAAACAACTCTCGCAAACATCATCGCGAATGAAATGGGCGCGGAACTCCGTTCAACTGCCGGGCCGGCGATCGAAAAGGCTGGTGACATTGCTGCGCTGCTCACCAATCTTCAGGAAGGCGATGTTCTCTTCATCGATGAAATTCATCGCTTGTTACCAGCGCTTGAAGAAAAGCTTTATCCGGCAATGGAGGACTACCAACTCGATCTCTTAATAGGTCAGGGTGCAGCGGCACGCTCGATCAAACTCGAACTGCCAAAGTTCACTCTGATCGGTGCTACCACCCGAGCCGGCTTGATTACCGCACCACTCCGCGGACGTTTCGGCATCGTTTTTCACCTCGACTTCTATCCCCACGAAGACCTGGAAGTGATCTGCAGACGCTCAGCAGATATTCTCAGAGTTGAAATCGACGATGAAGGCGCACGAGAAATCGCCCGACGTTCGCGCGGCACTCCACGAATAGTTAATCGACTGCTTCGTCGCGTCCGTGACTACGCCGAGGTCGATTACGACGGCAAGATCAATAAAGAAGTCGCGAGCGATGCATTGAACCGAATGGAAGTAGATACGTATGGTTTAGATGAAATGGATCGCAAGCTGCTCCTGACCATTATTGAGAAGTTTAACGGAGGCCCAGTCGGTCTTGGCACCATCTCAGCCTCCATTCACGAAGAAAAAGACTCGATCGAAGAAATCATCGAACCGTACTTGATTCAGATTGGTTTCCTTGATCGCACTCCGCGCGGGCGTATGGCAACCCACCTGGCGTATCATCACTTCGGCATTAATCTCCCAAACTTCTCTGGACCCGGACTCTTCGACCCGCGCTAAATAACCCCGCGACGAGTTCAATGAAGCGCTTTCTGTCATTTTCGCGTCATTCATTCGGCGTTCGGAACCGGTCTCCGTGGGGTTCAATGCTTGCTCATACGCTGCATCAATTTCACGAGAACGATCTCTTCACGTCATCAGCGGCCATGAGCTACTTCGGTCTCATGGCATTATTTCCTTCGCTCCTGTTGTTGCTCGCAATCAGCAACAAGCTCGCGGCAGGAAGTCAGATGTTGGCCCACGCCATGGACGTTTATCCGGGCTCAGCGAAGTTCTTGCGGGAAACGATCGCGCAGTTGTCGGAGTTGGGTTATGGCGCAATCATAACTTGCGTTGTTGTGATGTTTTGGGCTGGATCATGGGTCTTTGCTGTAATCGAGAGAGCGCTGAACAGGATTTGGGCGGCAACATCGCGCCCGTTCTTGCATGGACGCGCACTCACGATTGGAATGGTTGGACTGGTCGGACTACTGCTCGCTTCTTCTGTAGGTCTCACCTCTTTCGTGCTTCAACTGCGAGATATTGCCAACCGTCTGTCACCGCGTCAGCTGGAGAGATATCCGCTTTTGATTTCTGTTGGAAGTGCGTTCTGGCAGGTCTTGTTCGCGGCGTTGAGTTATCTGGTGACTGTTGCCTTGTTTGTCCTTGTGTACCGGTTCATGCCGCGTGCTCAAGTGAGTTTGAAGGACACTTTGCCAGGTGCTTTTCTCGCCGGTCTATTGTGGGAAATTGCAAAGTACATCTTTGCAGTGAGTCTGAGTTATTTTCACTACGATCAAATCTATGGGTCAGTTGGAGCTGTTGTCGCGGTACTGACGTGGAGCTACGTTTCAAGTTTGATACTTCTCTTTGGCGCGCAACTCACCGCGGTCTTCCATCGCGAACACCCATCAATGTCCGATAAAGTTTAGCTGGTCGTTGTATAGGTCGAATAGGTCTCATAGGTCCTATACACTAACGACCACTCGTCATGCACATCTCAGAGTTCGATTACGACTTACCTGCGGAATTGATCGCGCAATATCCTTTACCGGAACGCGACGCATCGCGGATGCTTGTTCTCGACCGTCAGAATCAAACCTGGCTCGATTCGAGCTTTCGCGAGTTTCCCATCTTCATCAGACCGAATGACGTGGTTGTCGTTAATAACACGCGGGTTATTCCAGCGAGACTAAAAGGACGACGTGAACCCACCGGTGGAAGCGTAGAAGTATTTCTGGTTCGTGAGTTAGAACCGAATTTGTGGAGTGTGCTGGTTAGACCGAGTGCAAGATTACACGCGGGAATGCAGGTTGTTTTTGGCAAGGGACAGCTGAGAGCAACGTTCGTGGATGAACCAGGGAACGATTTGCGAATGGTTCGCTTTGAGTTTGAAGGTTCGCTCGAAGCTGTATTGTCCGATGTCGGCTCAACTCCGCTGCCGCCCTATATCAAACGTCCGGATGGAGTCTCGCTAACCGACAATGTGCGATATCAAACTGTCTACTCAAAAGCACAAGGCGCAATTGCGGCGCCTACGGCAGGACTGCATTTCACGCAAGCGGCACTCGACACGTTAAACGACCGAAACCAATTAGCAGAAATTACGCTGCACGTCGGTTATGGGACCTTCGAACCGGTGAGGGTAGAAGATATCAACAAACATGAAGTAAACGGCGAGGTGTTTGAAATACTTCCCGGGGCGGCTAAGCAGATCAACGAAACACGCCGCGCTGGTGGACGTGTCATTGCGGTCGGCACTACCACAACGCGGGCATTGGAATCGGCAACTAAAGGCGCTACTGAGGTCGTACCCGTATCAAGTGAAGCGCACCTAACCATCAAACCTGGTTACCGATTTCGGACGGTAGACGCCCTATTAACAAACTTTCACTTACCGCGCTCTTCATTGTTAATTCTGGTCAGTGCTTTTGCCGGACGAGAGCTGATTCTAAAGGCATACGAACATGCCGTTCAGCAACGTTACCGCTTTTACAGTTATGGGGATTGCATGTTAATCATGTAGGCGTAATCTAGGCCGGATGGTAAACTGAAGCGCCGGCTTATCACGATTTTGACGCTATGGCAGTACTAAAGAAATTTCGATCCCGCTGGTGGTCTCCATCGGAAGTTCCTCCCCCAGCCGAGAAGAAAGAGAAGCCGACCGCTCCCGCATGGAGCTCCCGGTACGACGTTCGTCCGTTGACAATTTCTCAATTGGACGAATGCTGGCGACTGGACCAGCGCTGCTTTATCGACGGCGAAGCTTACAGTCGTGAGACTTTCGACTACCTGCTCACGGCTCCCGAAGCGGTATCGTATCGCGCAGTGACGCCTGGCGGAGTCATGGTTGGTTTCGTGGTTGGACTTGTCGAACCGGATCACACCGGACATGTAACCACTGTGGGGGTTGCGCCGGAGCACCGCAGACGAAGTCTCGCGCGCAGACTAATGGCGCAGGTTGAGGATGGATTTCGAAAGCGACAAGTTCGGTTGGTACGCCTGGAAGTGAGAGCTCTCAACACACCCGCTCAAAAACTGTACGAGAGTTTGGGCTATTCAATCACTCAGCGCTTACCGCGATACTATTCAAACGGCGGCGACGGACTCCTGATGTTGAAGTCGTTGGACTAACCCTTACGCAACTCAGTCAAAACCTGCTTAGCTACTGCCTTCAGAGTGTCAAAAACGCCGCTTCCTGTTGATGCCACGGCTTCAATCACGGGCTCGCCTTTTCGTTGCAACTCAACCGTCAGATCATCGACTGCAACAACATTATTGAGATCTCGCTTATTGAGCTGCAACACGTAAGGAATCTTCATCAAATCGTAGCCTTGAGATTTCAGATTCTCTTCGAGGTTGTACAGTGACTCGATATTTGCATCCATGCGCTCTTCCTGAGAATCGGCTACAAAAACCACACCGTCGACACCCTTCAAGATAAGTTTGCGTGAGGCGTCGTAGAAAACCTGTCCGGGAACGGTGTAAAGATGGAAACGCGTCTTGAAGCCTCGTACGGTGCCCAGCTCGAGAGGCATGAAATCGAAAAACAGCGTCCGGTCGGTTTCAGTTGCCAGACTAATCAACTTGCCCCTGGCCTGAGGTGCAGTGGAATCAAAAATGTATTGCAGGTTGGTGGTCTTGCCACACAAACCCGGACCGTAGTAAACGATCTTGCAATTAATCTCTCTGGAGGCGTAGTTGATAAAAGTCATAGGCGCTTACTGTTAGCTGAAAAGGCTATCGATGTCCTCGTCGGTAATCCCGGCGAAAGGCGAATCGAGATCGTCGAAGTCGTTACTGGCAATTTCGTCAAACATGGTTGCCAGTTGATGCGAAATCTGCTTACTTCGGAGTTTGACGAGGCCCAAACTGGATCGATCATCGAAAACCACCACCAGAAGGAGCCGACCAATAACGGAGATGTGAATGCTTTCCTTCTCACCCTCGTGCGAGAGAGTTGGAAACTCCTTTTCTCCAATGAGTGCGGCCATTCCTCCGGTCGCGGCTACATTCCCGGCTGCCAAAGATGCCAGGCTCGTTGTGTCAAGATTTCCCACTTCGCCAAGTGAGGCGATTTCCTGGCCGTCCTTATCAACTAAGAACACCACCTTTGCCGAGGCGTCCATGCGCAGTCGGGCGAGGACCGCTTTTATCTGATGGTATTGCTGCTCACGCAACAGGATTGGGGTATCTGCCATCGTTACGACTCTTCTTTGAAGGCCGGGGCGGGAAGTCTATTTTGGAGAGTGAACCCGAAACGCAGCTCGTGGTCGCAAAGTTTGAATCTACAAGAGGTTACTTCTTCGGTTGGGGCTACCAGTAGAGGCAAATAGCGCGCGCCCCTTGGTCAACAGGGAATGTAACATAGCAAACAATGACCAGCAAGTGTTTTTCTTTGTTGATACTTCGAGCATATTATCGAGGTGGTTCTCACCAGGGTAGAGCGCCCGCAAATACTTAGTCTTAATTGATTTAGTGGTGAAGCTATGTTAAGCTGCGCGCCGATATTGCGGCTGCTCAGACCTCCTGAGCAGCCCTTTTGAGATTAAACCTAATGAGCAGCAGTCTTACAAAAGGCTTGCGCAGATCAACCTCGCGATCCTCGGCAAAAAAGGCATCTGCAAAGAACGCGAAGCGCGCAGTAAAAGCTAAACCGGCCACTAAACCCAAGGCCAAGAGAGCCGCTGCCGCGAAGCCTGTCGCGAGAAAGACCGCCGGTAAGAGTCGAGCTGCTAAGAAAACGGTCACCGCCAAGCGTCCAACAAAAACTAAGAAGGTACAAAAGCTAGCCGCGAAGAAGGCCCCTGCGAAGAAAGTCGCGCCTTCGAGAGTCAAAAAGACGCAAAAGGTGGCCGCCGCTCGAGCGGTGAGACCAATTCCCCGTCCTGTACCGATTCCGCAGCCACCACCACGTCAGCCTACTCAGGACGAGTCAGCGGCATTAGTGGCTTTTGAGCGTGCTCACAAAGAGTTCGTGCGTGGACGGTTTGCTGAATCCCGCAACCAGTTCCGAATCCTACTTGATAAGTTTTCCCAGGTTTCGGAGGTGGCTGCCCGCGCACGCACCTATCTCGCAATTTCTGAGGCACGACTTCGCACGGAAAGCATGCTGCCGAAAGATGCTGATTCACTTTATGATCGAGGCGTCATTGAGTTGAATCGGGGCGAATATGTCGCAGCCCAGGAGATGTTCGAACGCGCCTTGAAACGAGAACCCGAAGCGGCCCACATTCATTACGGGTTGGCTGCAACTCGTGCTCGACTCGGCTCCATTGATTTAGCTTTGGAATCTCTCCAGCGGGCTGTGGATTTACAACCGAATTTGCGTCTGCGTGCACAGCATGATCACGACTTAAATCCGCTTCGCAACGACCCTGATTTTGATCGCCTGATCTTCAGTAACCCCGCCTGAGTTGTCGCCTTTGATTCAACCCCATCTCTGCGGTTCATCGCTCGATAATGTATGATTCCCTCGGTATTCGTTTTCTGTTTGTGATTCAAAATCCCAATGATTAACGGCGGTCAAAGATTGGTTGCTCTCGGAGGCGGCACCGGCTTGTCTACCCTTCTTGCCGGATTGAAGCAGTTAGTCGCGAAGCCTGATGAGCCAATCTGGATCGAGACACTGTCCGCAATTGTCACAGTGTCTGACAACGGAGGTAGTTCTGGCAGGTTGCGAGATGAGCTTCAGATGCTCCCGCCGGGTGACATCAGAAATTGCATTGTGGCTCTGTCGGAGGATTCGAGTCTGCTCTCGAGACTCTTTCGGTATCGTTTTCGAGGTCAAGGTGAACTTGGTGGACACAGTTTCGGAAATCTATTTCTCGCCGCACTGACCGAGGTTACTGGTGACTTCACGGAAGCAGTCAGACTCTCATCTGAAGTACTCGCGAGCAAAGGCCATATCTTTCCGGCAACCATTAGTGACGTACACCTCGTTGCTGAACTTGATGACGGATCGATAGTACATGGCGAAACACAAATCTCTGCATCGAGAGCACCGATACGAAATCTGCGACTTGAACCAGAGCGATGCCTGCCACTACCGCAAGCGTTGAAGGAATTGAAAAGTGCGGACGTTATTACGGTCGGACCCGGGTCGTTGTACACGAGCATCCTTCCGAACCTTCTCGTATCTCAGGTTGCAAAAGTAATTGGCGAGAGTCGCGCCACGAAGATCTTTGTGAGCAATTTAATGACTCAGCCAGGGGAGACGGACGGTTACACGGCACTTCAGCATCTTGAGACGCTGCGGAAATATGCGCCCGAGATCAATTTCGATTTCGTCGTGGTAAACGATCGAAAGATTAGCCGTGAACAAGCTGAACGTTATGCGGCTGAACAGGCCTACCAGATCGGAATCGACGACCCAATTTTGGACTCTTTAGATCAAACGACCGAAGTGATGCGCGCGGACTTACTCGACGCAGGCGAGAAGGTCAGGCACAGCTCCGAGCGTCTCGCCCGGGTTGTTCTAGCTTGTCGGCAGAGCGCTGACGCAAGACGAGCAGTTACAGTCTAAATAAGCTTTACGGAGACTTTCTTGCCCGAAACAAACGAACTCAACGTTCTCATAATGGCTGCCGGGTTGGGAACTCGGATGAAGTCAAAACGGGCCAAAGTTCTTCACCAACTTGGTGGTTTACCGCTCATTACTCATGTAACCCGAACAGCTCGCGGTTTGAATCCACTGTCAATTATCGTTGTTGTTGGGCATCAGGCTGAAGAGGTAGAGGAAGTGGTGCGCGGCGAAATCGGCGGACTCTCTGGATTTGCTTTACAAGCCGAACAGCGAGGCACCGGCGATGCCGTTGAGTCCGCTCGCCAATTGCTGGAAAACTCCGAATCGATCCTGCTGGTTCTGTCAGGCGACGTCCCGATGATTAAGTCGGAAACGTTGCGCAAACTCGTGGAACATCACCAGCAAACGAACTCTGATTGTTCAATCCTCACAGTGCGATTGGAGAACCCGACCGGATATGGACGTGTAATTCGTGACGAACATGATGCGTTCGCTCGGATAGTCGAGCAGAAAGACGCGACTGTGGAAGAGCGGCAAGTCAAGGAGATTAACTCCGGCATCTACTGCTTTAATACTCGCAAACTTTTCCAGGCACTTCGCTCGGTAGAACCAACAAACCAACAAGGTGAGTATTATCTGACCGATGTACCGGCAATCCTTCTTCGCGAAGGAGGGGTCGTAACCTGCTTCCTGCATCAGTATGCTCGTGAAGTCTCTGGAATAAATACACGCGCTGAATTGGCGGAGTTTGAAAATCTGATGCGGCGCAACACTATTCGCGGTCTGATGATTAATGGCGGAGTCACTTTTATTGATCCGTCACATTCGTACATTGGCGCCGATGCAAAGATTGGACGCGATACCATCATCTACCCGGACGTTGCTATCGAGGGCAACTCTGTGGTCGGTGAAAATTGTGTGGTGCGATCGGGAAGCCGGATCACAGACTCGCGACTTGGCGACAATGTGACTGTTAAGGACCACTCGATTATCGTTGATTCAGTTATCGGCTCGAATTGCTCCGTTGGTCCGTTCGCTCATTTGCGCATGAACACGACGATGGAAGACAAAGCGACGGTGGGCAATTTCGTAGAAGTGAAGAAGTCTCGCATTGGTCGAGGCACGAAAGCGATGCATCTGAGTTATCTGGGTGATGCCACGATCGGCAACGAGACGAACATTGGGGCCGGAACAGTAACGTGCAATTACGATGGCGTTCGTAAGCACGAAACGATCATCGAAGACAATGTTAAAATTGGGTCCGACACAATGCTGGTGGCTCCAGTCCGAGTAGGGTCGCGTTCAGTAACCGGGGCTGGCTCAGTTGTGACTAAAGATGTGCCGCCTGACTCACTAGTAATGGGAGTTCCAGCAGTAGTCAAGAAAAGCACCAAGTGAACTTATGTGAGGGGAGTTAACGAAAAGACATGTGCGGAATCGTTGGTTATGTTGGCAACAAACAGGTCGTTCCTCTGATCATCGACGGCCTGCGCAAGCTCGAGTATCGCGGTTACGATTCCGCGGGTATAGCCGTCGTCAATGAGGGTCATGATTTAGAGATACGTCGCGCTGAAGGCAAACTTCGCAATCTGGAAGAAACTATTCGTCTCAGCCCAATCGATGGAACCTACGGAATCGGACATACGCGCTGGGCGACTCACGGCCGGCCTACAGAAGAGAATGCGCACCCACACCGTGATTGCACGGGACGTGTTGTCGTTGTTCATAACGGCATCATCGAGAATTACCTGCAACTAAAAGAACGTCTCCGAAAATCAGATCATCGCTTCGTAACAGAAACTGACACGGAAATCATCGCGCATTTAATTGAGGAGCACCTGAAACACGACAAGTCTTTTGAGGATGCCGTTCGTTCCACAGTTGCAGAGCTTCGAGGCATCTTTGCTCTCTCCATCATTAATGCCGATGAGCCTGATACGATTATCGCCGTTCGCCAGGGTCCGCCAGTTGTGATTGGACTTGGCGATCGAGAATTCTTTGTTGCCTCAGACATTCCGCCAATTCTCCAACACACGCGCGATGTGTTTTTCCTGGGAGACGGTGAGATCGCCATCATCACCAAGGATGCTGTTCGTGTAACTGATTTCGAAGGCAACTCGGTGCAGCCGTCAATTCAAAGGATCACCTGGGATCCGATCATGGCGGAAAAGGGCGGCTTCAAGCATTTCATGCTGAAGGAGATTTACGAGCAGCCTCGTTCAGTTCGCGACACAGTTCAGGGACGAATCTCGTTGGACACGGGACACGTGTTTCTCGACGAGATGAGCAACATCACCGAAGCAGACTTCAAGCGCGTCACTTCCATAAAGATTGCTGCGTGTGGAACTTCGTGGCACGCCGGGCTCGCAGGCAAGTACATGATTGAGCAGCTCGCTCGCATTCCGGTAGATGTCGATTACGCTTCGGAGTTTCGTTATCGCAGCCCGGTAATGGACGAAGATTCCCTTTTGCTGGTCATTTCACAGTCGGGAGAAACGGCAGACACGATCGCAGCATTGCGTGAAGCTAAAGAGCTGGGTTCGCGCGTGCTTTCGATCTGCAACGTTCAGGGATCAATGATTGTGCGTGAGGCCGACGGTACGATTCTCACGCATGCTGGACCAGAGATTGGAGTGGCGTCTACAAAAGCTTTCACCGGTCAGATGATCGCGTTGTATTTGCTCGGACTGTACCTTGGTCAACTTCGCGGAACGCTGTCAGAGGAAGACGCGAAGTTTCACGCGCAGGAATTGGCGGAGCTACCCGTTAAGCTCGAACACCTCCTGAACGAATCGGATGGAATCGAAGAGCTGGCAAAGGAGTTTTTCCGGTCGACTGACTTCCTTTACCTGGGTCGCGGCATAAACTTTCCCGTCGCTTTAGAAGGCGCGTTGAAGTTGAAAGAGATCTCGTACATTCACGCCGAGGGTTATCCTGCAGGCGAAATGAAGCACGGACCGAATGCGTTGATTGATGAGCGGCTTCCAGTGCTCTTCATCAATACGCGAGAAGAGGGCAACCGCGCGTCGGAGCTGCGCTACGAAAAGACACACTCGAATATCGTAGAAGTGAAGGCTCGTGAAGGAATTGTGATTTCGGTTTTAACTGAAGGCGATTCGATGTCGTCGATAGTTTCTGACCACGTGATCGAGATTCCGAAAGCGAGTGATTTGCTTTCACCAATACTTTCGATCATTCCGTTGCAATTGCTTGCCTACCATATCGCGGTAAGACGAGGATGCGACGTTGACCAACCGCGAAACCTGGCGAAGTCAGTGACTGTGGAATAGGTTATTGCATAGGACCTATTTGATCTATAGGACCTATTCCTTGTGCAACCGACCGTGTTTCAGTTCGTGAAGAAATCAAATAGTCCTCGACAAACTCTGCAACAAACACTCGATCGCCGCTGCGCTGGAATTCGTAAACGATGATAGAACGCCCGTCGCGCTTGCTTTGCAAAATTGAACCAGGAGCACCCAGCAACGCCAGGACTTCCTCGCGACTTAGCCCTTCCTTCAGGTAAGTACTTCTCGGGCCCAGGTGAACAACACCCTTCCGTACGTAGCCACCTGCATTAGTTCCTTCAGTGAGTCGCGCTCCGTTTTTGTCGTTGTAGTTAAACTCAACGTAGCGACCTAATGCGTCGACGACAGTGGCTGGCGTTAACATCCATGATTCAAGTCGATTGAAGTGAATATTGAATCCTGTGCTGTTGGCAGCAAGTATGACTTCGATCCGGTCCGAATGAACTTCAAGCCTTTTGATTGATGCCTTCTCACCACGGTTATATAACGCTCCAGACTCGCTGAGACGCTCGGTGTATTCTTTTATGTCCAATGGCTGTGCCCGTTCCGGATAGACATCAACGCCGCGCCTGGTTCGGGGAATAGCAATTCTTAACGTGACCTGCTTACCTTCGAAGTATCGATTGAGCGTACGTTCAGACTGCGCTGACGCAGAGGCGATAGATAGTCCTAAAATGAAATAGATTGCTAGAAAATTACGCATGAATAGTCTGTCTCCGGCCCCTTGGGCGATTGGAGCAGGCACGCGTTACGACACGCGTTCCCCACTGCCCGCCATCACAATCGCCCAGTCTCGCTCCCCCAACTGAGATAACGCGCAAACCTGAGCACAAAAGGGTCACCCACTTTGCACGTTGATTTTGGTCTTCACTCCAGAGGAGTTCAATGTTTATAGCCGGTCATTGAGAGGCAGCCTCACTCCGGAGGAGTGACATGTCTTGGCTGTTGCTTTGTTGGAAATGTTTGTAAATCGCGTCCGACGAAGTTGTATCGCCAGGCTCAACATCTCACTCCTCTGGAGTGAAGTCCCATCTGAAACAACTCAAACCCATAAACATTGCACTCCTCCGGAGTGAAGACAAAACCAGGTACTTAGCTTTGTGCCTTCTTCTGCTGCGGTTCTTTTGTGCTTTTAGACTACTCGAGCAACGCCTTCAGCTTGATCGCATTCTTCGGTGCGTGACCTCCCACATCGTTATTGAAGTACGCGTAAATTCCTTTGAGCTTTGGTCGCCAATCATCAAAACGCCTGGCCCACTGCTTCAATTGCGGCTCTGAATAAGAACCCGAATATTTCGCTTCCGTCGGTCCGTGAAATCGAATGTAAGTGAATGACGCGGTGATCTCCAGCGGTGACTGTTTGCCACCGAGATCATGAATACAAAGTGCCGCATCGTGCTGCGTCAACAGGTCGTACACCTCGCGCGTGTACCAACTGTCATCCCGAAACTCAAAAGCATATTGATGCCCGCGCTCTATCGAAGACAAGAATTCTTCTAATCTATCGGGGTTTACCTTCCAGCGCGGCGGCAGTTGAAATAACACAGTTCCGAGTTTCTCTTCTAAACGATTCGCACCAGCGAAAAACTTCGGTGTAGATGATTCAGGATCTTTTAGTTTCTTCATGTGGGTAATGAAGCGACTACCTTTCACCGCGAAGCGAAAGCCCACCGGTGTTGTGTCACGCCACGAGTCGAATGCTGTCGCAGGAGGGAGATGATAGAAGGAATTATTGAGCTCGACTGTATTGAACAACCTGGCGTAGAAACTCAACCAGTCTGAGGTGGGCAGTCCTTTGGGATAGAACAACTCGCGCCAGTGTTTGTAATGCCAGCCCGAGGTCCCGACAAATATCCTTGCTCCCATACAGGAAGCAATCTACCTCAGGCGCGCTACGGGGAGTTGATCTTCAAGATTTCGTTAACCTTTTCTCTTGATCCAGCAACTTCTGCTTGCGCTCGATTCCCCAACGATACCCACCAAGACTGCGATCCTCTCGCAACACCCTATGGCAAGGAATGACAAGCGCCACCGGATTTGTCGCACACGCACGTCCTACCGCACGCACCGCTCCAGGCTTGCCCAGCGATTTAGCAACGTCTCCATATGACAACGTCGCGCCGTAAGGTATCGAACGTAGCATTTCCCAGACTTGTCTTTGAAACGCAGTTGCTCGAATGTCCAAAGGTAAGTCCAAATGCGGTTGTTTCGCATTCAAATGATTGAGCACAACGCGAACTGTTTCGTGCAGCGCTTTTTCGTCACGTTCGATCTTCGCCTCCGAGAACTCCTCGTGAAGCGCTTTGATGAGCTGCGGATCGCGATCACCCATCGCGACCGAACAAACGCCTCGTTCAGTTCTGGCGACCAGCAAACGACCGAGAGGCGAATCAACAATCGCATAGCTGATGTGCATGCCTTTTCCTGCTCGACTATAGGTCGCTGGTGTCATTCCAAGTTCGTTGGCAGCCTGCTCATAGAGGCGACTACTCGAATTGAAACCGGAATCGTACAGAGCGTTTGTAACCGATGAACCTTTTCGCACACGGGATTTGAAGTCTCCGAATCTCCTGCCGGCCAAATACTGGCGCGGACTCACCCCAATGATGTTCTTGAAAGTTCGTTGCAGGTGAAAGACACTGACGCCTGCCTGCATCGCCATATCCGAAAGCCTCACTTCGTCGGATTCCGTCTCATCGAGATAACGACAGATGTTCTGAACCATTTCAATTTGCGGATCGAGGACGCGCGCACGTTTTGGCTCACATCTCAAACAAGCACGAAATCCGGCTTGTTCTGCCGCTTCAGGTATCGAAAAGAAACTGACGCGATCGCGATGTGGACGACGCGAGGGGCACGAAGGGCGGCAATAAATGTTTGTTGAACTGACTGCAAAGACAAACTGACCGTCGTAACGCGCGTCTCTGGAAAGAACTGCCTGCCAGCATTCGTCTTCAATTGAGTCCAACTGTGGCGATGATTTCAATGCGTAACTCACTTTCGTTGCCCTCCAGTATGTTGAAACTGGAGCAGATCGTAAAGCAAGGCGGCTGGAGATTCTATCCGCTTCTTGCGATCAAACTCTGTGCATCTCCGTGCCTCGGTGTCTCTATGGTGATGAGACGCTTTATTCACCACAGAGACGCGGAGACACGGAGATGCACAGAGATTTGTTTCGATCAAATTCTTGTGCTTAAATCCGTAGCTGAAATCAATGCACCAAAACATTCTCGAGCTCTCACGGTCGGCGCTCCTCATCATCGACATGCAGGAGGCTTTTCGTGCCAAGATTCCGGATTTTGATCGCTACGCAAATCGAATAGCCGTCGCTACCCGCGGGGCGCTCTTGTTGAACTTACCGATTCTCGTAACCGAACAATATCCCAAAGGGCTCGGGCACACCGCGCGTGAAATACGCGAAGTGCTTCCGCCTACTATCGAGATCATCGAAAAGACGACTTTCAGTTCCTGCGGGGCTCACCAGTTTGAAACACAACTCAGAAAAGAGACGAAACAAATCTTAGTTGCAGGTATCGAAGCTCACATCTGCGTCAACCAGACAGTACATGATTTGTTGGCTTCTCGCTTTCAAGTTCATCTGTTGACCGATTGCATTGGCTCAAGAAAAGAAACGGATCGCATGGCGGCGTTTCAGAAGATGCAATCAAGTGGCGCCATTGCCTCGTCAGTTGAGATGGCGCTCTTCGAACTGATGCGCGATTCCCGGCATGAACAATTCAAAGCAATTCAAGGACTAATTAAATAGTGGATTCAGAGTTTCTGTCGCAACTCAACGAACAACAGCGCGAAGCTGTTACGAACACCGAAGGGCCGCTACTGATTCTTGCCGGGGCCGGCTCAGGCAAGACGCGTGTGATCGCACACCGAATCGCCTACCTCATCGCGGAGAAAAAGGTTGCGCCATGGAATATTCTGGCGGTCACCTTTACGAACAAAGCCGCGGAAGAAATGCGCCTGCGTGTACAGCGTCTACTCAAAGATCACAATCTTCCAAGCTGGCCTCTGGTTTCAACTTTTCACAGTTTGTGCGTTCGCATTCTTCGTCAGGACATCGAAAAGCTGAACGACAAATACACTCGTACGTTCACGATTTACGATCAGGACGATTCGATCCGTCTTCTTAAGGCGTGCATCAGGGATCTGGGATTCAACGAAAAAGAGCTGGGGCCTCGCGCCACACAATCAGCTATCAGTTCAGCAAAGAACCGTGCCGAGAATCCTGAGACGTTTGCCGCCAAAGCCGAATACGTTGATGAACGTCGAGCGGCGATGGCGCGTGTTTACGACACGTACGAACAACGGCTTCACGCTAACAACGCATTGGATTTCGACGACCTGCTGATCAAGACCGTGCGTCTGCTGCGTGACGTGCCGGAAGTCAGAGAGAAGTACAACAACAAGTTTCGCTACATACTCGTCGATGAGTATCAGGACACAAACACACTTCAGTTTTCTCTCATCAAGCTCATTACAGAGAAGCAGCAGAACATTTGTGTCGTTGGCGATGAAGACCAGTCGATCTACAAATGGCGTGGCGCGGACATATCGAACATCCTGAATTTTGAGTCACAGTTTCCTAACACCAAAACCATTCGACTCGAACAGAATTATCGATCGACTCAAAACATCCTTGATGTTGCCGGAGCCGTCGTTAAGAACAACGTTCAGCGTAAAGGTAAAAGTCTTTGGACCTCGAATCCGCGTGGAGAGAAGATCCGTTACTACCAGGCGCTTGACGCAGAAGCGGAATCACGCTGGGTTGCAAACAAGATTGTCGAACACAGGCGAGAAGAGTTTGACTTGCGATCGGCGGTACTCTATCGGACCAACTCGCAATCGCGTGTGTTTGAAGAGGCGATGCGGCGCGCGGGCCTCAACTACAACATCATCGGCGGATTTTCGTTTTACGAAAGAATGGAAGTGCGCGACATCATCGCGTATTTGAAACTCGCACTGAACCCGAACGACTCCATTGCTCTTGAACGAGTCATCAACAGTCCGCCTCGAGGCATCGGCAAGCAAACACTCGATGAGCTCGAGCGTAGAGCTAAAGATTACGATCTGTCTCTATGGGAAACGATCGGAATCGTTATTAAGAAGCCCGAGAATCTCAGCCCGAGAGCGATCAATGCATTGCAGAGTTTTCGTCGAATCATCATCAGATTGGCCCAAAAGGCCGGTACGGAATTGTCCGCGGCCGACGATTCTTCGGAAGGCAAGGCCGGCATGTGGACCGTCAAGCAGGACACACCTGAACCTCTCGCAGAATCGGAATCGCCGGTCTCAGACATTGTACGGGCGGCAATTCAGGACACCGGCTACGAAAACGCTTTACGTTCTGAAAAGACTGATGAGGCAGATGGTCGCCTCGAGAACCTTCAGGAACTGGTGAACGCGGCTGTTGATTACGACGAGCTCGGAGTTGAGGGAGTGCGCGAGTTTATCGATCACTCGGCACTGGTCTCTGATCAGGATGAATACAAACGCGATGCGCCGGTTACGTTGATGACGGCACACTCAGCAAAAGGATTAGAGTTCCCGGTAGTCTTCATTGTCGGACTTGAGGATGGGCTCTTTCCGCATTCTCGTTCTGCAACGGACGCGGCTGAATTGGAGGAAGAACGTCGCCTGGCCTACGTCGCAATGACGCGCGCCGAACGTTATCTCTATGTCACCCATGCAATGAGGCGGCGTGTGTACGGTGAAGAGTTAGCTTCGGAGCCATCTCAGTTTCTAAACGAGATGCCGATCGATCTGATCGATGACCTCAGTCCTGGCAAATCCTGGTTGTCGTTTGCTAAGGGCACGAGTGCTATCGATTACGAACAAGGCGAATATCGGAAGGAGAAGAAGAGGTATGTCGGTAAGACATACGACAGCGCCGATTCGATCAACGAGTTCTTCCGGCAACGGAATAAGATGCTGGGCCAGACTGCGGGAAGTTCGGCAAAGATTAAGTCAAGTGAGTCATCACCAACCGGGTCCGCCGAGTTTGTTCCTGGTTCGTATGTCAGACATTCGAAGTATGGCCGTGGCTTAGTGTTAAGACGTGAAGGCGCCGGCGAATCGACAAAGCTTACCGTTAGCTTCCCAGGTTATGGTCAGAAGAAGTTGGTGGAGAAATATGCGAACCTGGAAAAAGGATAATGTCCGATATGCTTTAGCTTGTCGTGACCTCTATTGAATAAACCTCATCCGCATTCATTCAACAGAGGGTGGTGCCCTAATTTGGAATCGGCCCAACAGAATTAGAACGGCGAGCGAAGCGACCGATTGACCTCACCCAACCTAAAACGTACGAATAATAGGTCAATCGGTCGCTTCGCTC
>DASYPT010000104.1:0-15625 GCA_036006355.1 Pyrinomonadaceae bacterium
AAGCTTGCCTGAGTAAACTCCGAGACTGGACAGAGTCCCCGCCGGTCTCAAACTCCGCAATGCGCTTTCAAATGTTTGTTGAGTGCCAAGTGCTTCAATGGCCACATCGGCGCCGCCGCCAGTGAGACGTTTCACTTCCGCCACCACATCAACGTCGCGATAGTCGAGTGTGACATCCGCTCCCATTCGTTTTGACATCGCCAGTCGATGCTCATCGCCATCGATGCCGATGATTAGTGATGCTCCCATCAGTCTCGCGCCGGCCGTCGCGCACAAGCCGATTGGTCCCTGCGCAAACACGACAACTGAATCGCCTATCTTTATGCCGGCGGATTCAGCGCCGCTGAAACCCGTGGACGCTATATCGGCCAGTAGCACCACCTGTTCGTCCGTGAGTTCATCAGGAATCGTTGCCAAATTCGCCTGCGCGTACGGCACTTTGAGATACTCAGCCTGAGCGCCGTTGATCGTGTTTCCGAATCGCCAGCCTCCGAGCGCCTCGTAACTTTCACCGTGACCACACTGAGATGAATGACCTGATAAACACGCGCGGCATTGACCGCAAGGTGTGATAGCTCCGACTAATACGCGATCTCCTATGTTGTATCCGGAAACACCTTCACCGAGTTCTTCGATCACTCCAACCGGCTCATGTCCAATAATCAAGCCGGGCGCAACCGGGTATTCGCCCCTGACGATGTGCAGGTCCGTGCCACAAATTGTCGTCAGCGTCACGCGAATAACTGCTTCACCTGCTCCGGCGCGTGGTTTATCTATCTCGGCTATCTCTATTTTGTTCTTCCCTCGGAAAACATTTGCTCTCATTGGAACCTTCTTTACTTAACGATCCGCCCTATTCACTGTAATGCCGTGGAGATGGTTTCTAATGATTCCGCAGTCGCATTCTGTTTCACCTCAACTGATTTGACTGGTGAGGTGAGAAGCATTTTCTCGTGTACACACATCTCCAAACGGTCACCGATACAGATTGCACCGCCGTTAAAAGCGGATCCTGGACTTCCTGAGCCTATGATGAAGGCTTCACTAGGTTCCAGAAGATAACTACCACCCTCAACAAGAGCCCGTCCGGTCTTCGGATCGAGCAGCAAGATGCGGTAGTCGCTGTTGTGCGTTCCCAGCAAAATCGTGTCGAATGGTTGTAACTCCCCCAACACGACATTTGCGGCTGAACTTTTTTCGGTATCGCTGGTAAAAATCCCTGAACAGTCCAGACACAACGACGTAGCCGGATCGACATCCAGTCGGGTCTCTTTGATCGCTAAACCACATTGAGAGCAATTGCCATAGGATCCGGACATCAACCGATCAAGCGCCGCATCAAGTTTCCGCAAACGAGAGTGAAGCAACTCGCGATATATATCGGAACCTGGTCCGGAGATTCTGGCCAGAGTCTCGCAAGTGTCCTCACGTTCTCCGTGCAAACGGTTCCAAACAGATCCGCCTCTCCCTCCGATAGGTATTTCCACCAAGTGAATTGTGCGATTGTCGCTCATGACTACTACCTCCCAAATCGAAACTAAGAATGCGAATGCTCCCAATATCTCTGCTGAACATTCTTGGCCCAGCTCCAGAAACCGCCTTGCCTTACCAATCCTGGATCCTTAGACCAAAGATCTTTGTGCAGGTAAATGCTGTTACTTCCAAATTCATCAATCACGAGTCTCATCTCATGTGAATAATGAGCGACTGGCAGGTTGCCGTTGATCTCAGCTGCTAGATTCGCAGCGGCAACCTCGGCCTGACGTACAGCCATATGGCCCATCTTTGGCCCGTCGAAATTCACGCAGTCGCCAACCGCATACATTCGTTCGTGACCGACAACACGCATCGTCGGGTCGACATTTATATAGCCGTCGTCGCTTGTGATCCCCACGTATGAGGCTGCCGAAGAACCGCGAAACGGTGGCACCAGCATGAGCAGATCGAAATTGAGTTTGGATCCGCTAGTTGTTATAGCTGAGTCGGGCGTTAGTGAATTAATGCTGAGCTTTGGTAAGAACTCTATTTGATGTGCATCAAGTGCCTTCTTAAGTGCAATGGCCGCTTCAAAGTCTCCAAGCTCTGACTCCAACGAGGTTGGGCTGACGACTGTTATTCGGACGGTCTCGCGTTTGTTCTTTTCTTCGAGTAGGCGAGCCAGGGCGAAGGCACTTTCGAAAACTGGCACTGGCAAACGGGCTTCCGGACATTGACCAAAGACCACTCTTCCTTCGTGCAGTTTGTTGATGGCTTTACCAAACTTTATTGCCTTATCAACATTCAGCAGATGGTGAGCATGTTCGTAGAAACCAGGGATTCGCTCCGTCGCGAGCCGGCGGCCAAGGGCAAATATTAGATAGTCGTATCCAAGCTGTCCCTCGATCTCACCATGCGCAATAGTCACGATTCTGTCGAAAGGATCGATCCGAGCAACTTCTGCTTCAATGAAATTAACGTTTCGATTCAACATTGTGTGCCGCAAGTCGAACGAGACATCCGTCGCCTGGCATTTACCAAACGCGAGCCGAACGAGTGCTGGATAGAAAACAAACTGGCGGCTTCGTGATACGAGCGTAATTTGATGTTGGTCGCTGAGTTGCTCAGCGAGACGCTCAGCAGCTACAACGCCTCCGAATCCACCACCCAGGATCAAAACCTTCGCCATTACTTTTGTTCCTTCTCTTTCGACGTACTGCGGTCGTCTTTCGTATCGTTAGAAAGTTTGCAGCGAACGACCTCTACTGAACACTTCGCGTGAGAAATCACCGACTGGGACACTGATCCCAGGAGAAATCGCTCCCAGGCACGATATCCATGAGAACCGACCACGATCAGGTCCGCACCCCAACTTTCGGCTTCGTCCAGAATCGCATTTCGTGGCGAACCAGGCAGAATTTGTCCGTCCAGGGAAATTGTCGTGGGCAGCTTTGGTTTGAGCTTCGCCATCGCTCGGTCAACGATATTCTGTGCTTGCTTACTCAGTGCGACGTCCATTTCCTCAAAATAGTTAACGGGTAGCGCCCATGCCTCAGGAGTGGGTGGCATTGGCAGCTCGAACGCAGTCAGCACCTTAATCGATGAGCCGTCAGGCCACGGTCGGCGGCTAACCTCTTCGACTGCCGCATCACTACAGGGCGAACCATCGATGGCTAACAGTATTTTCATAGCTCACTCTCCGGCCAGGGTCTCTGCACAAGCTGTTCCGTATGTGTTTATTGAAGTTTTATTTAAGTTTGGAGAGCGTAGGGAACTGAAGCTGCGAGGTATTTCGCAACTCAACGGAAAATTTCCCCCGCAGGGTGGAAGACGAACAGAATGTCACCGTCACGCCGCCAGGACTTCCGCAACACTATCGATCCCGTGGGAAGAAGGGGCTTTGCCTCAAAGGTCCAGCTTAATTGGATCGGCTTTGCCAGCTGTTGTGAGGCATGGCTCTGCCCTGCCGTAACGGAGCTTAGATTTCAGTTGGGCTACGCCCCCAAGCTCTTGAACTGGAAAAACACATCGAAGGGCGAAGCCCAAAACCAATTATCGGTCGCCTACGGCAGGGCAGAGCCATGCCTCACAACAACTGGCAAAGCCGAATCCAATGAAACTGGACTTTTGAGGCAAACAAGAAGACGGCATGAACGTTGCAGCGCAAAATGAGTATGAACGAAGACACGAATGCTCCAACGCCGGCAATAGAGTTTCGCAACGTCTCCCTGAGCTTCGAGGATCGGCTGGCGCTAAACGACATAAGCTTCACGCTTACTCAAGGTGAAATGATCTTTTTGACTGGCATCTCAGGATCCGGCAAATCAGTATTGTTGCGCCTGGCGATGGGTCTTCTAAAACCAGACAGCGGACAGATCTTTATCGAGGGACGCGAGATCGAAGACCTGAATGAATCCGAACTGATCGATATTCGTGGTGAATTGATGGGTTTGGTCTTTCAGGAGGATTCACTCTTCACTGGCTTACCTGTTTATGAGAACGCCGCCTATCGTCTCGAAGAACATGGCTGGTCTGAGGAAGAGATTGAAAGAGCTGTTCGCGAGGTCTTGCAGTTCGTCGGACTTGAAGGAGAAGAAGAAAAGTTTCCGGAAGAGCTCTCTGGCGGCATGAAGCGCCGGCTCGAAATAGCACGCGCACTCATCGGTTGGCCGAGAATCATGTTGTTTGATGAGCCCACGATGAGTCTCGATCCACTGGCCGCTCTCAAAGTATTAGATCTTATTATTCGCGCCCGGGATATCAACCACATCTCGTCGTTGTACGTTACAAAGAAGATGCATGAGATTGATTACCTGGCACACTACTCTGCGAAAACCGCCGGCGGGGGCCAGGTGAGCACTATCAAAGCTCCGTCAACGCAATTGCCAAAGACAAGAGTTATTGTGTTAGAGGCAGGAAGAATTGTATTTGATGGATCAGTTGAGGATTTCGCAAAAAGTGAGCTTCCCGCAGTCCAGGAAATGCTTACTCTCGATCGCCATGATCACTCACGTGAGCCTGAGTTCACCGATCCGTGGGACAAACGCCGCCGCCCTGCCGAAGTGATTCTCTAACTCTGAGTATGCAGAACTTGTGCAAGTGTCTTGAGTAACCGCTCGGCTGTATACGGTTTGTTAAGGAAGACAGACACACCTTCCAGCGCGCCTTCACCGGCACGGTGTCCGGTTCCTAAACCGCTGGCAGCGATTATTCGAACTTTGGGGTTCATTCGTTGCAACGCTCGAATCGTCGCTGGGCCATCCATGAATGGCATCACCATATCGGTTAGCACAACTGCGATCTCGTTCTTTTTGTCTGCGTAAAGTGCCAGCGCTTCAGTACCGTCGCTCGCGGTCAGCACGTTATATCCGAAAGTTTCCAGCGTGCCTCGCGTTATCTCGCGAATCGATTCCTCGTCGTCAACTACAAGAATTAATTCTCCATGGCCCAGCGGAAGATCCGTTTGAGAAGCGGCCGAATCTAATGAACCTGGCGTATCCAACGCCGGAAGGTAAACAGCAAACTGGCTCCCTTTATGCATTTCGCTGTAAACGTTGATAAAGCCGCCATGACTCTTCACGATCGTCAACGCAGTCGAGAGGCCGAGACCTGTTCCTTTCGTCATTTCTTTTGTGGTGAAGAATGGTTCGAAGATCCTGCTTTGAATTTCCTGATTCATTCCTGGTCCCGTATCGGACACGCTGATAACCACAAAGCGTCCTGCCTTGGCCTCGATATGCATGCGCGCATAGTTTTCGTCTACGGAAACATTCTGAGCTTTAATTGATATCGATCCACCTTCCGGCATTGCATCGCGGGCATTGACGCATAAATTCATCAGCACCTGGTGTATTTGAGTTGCGTCTGCGGAGATGATCCAAAGATCGTCAGGGACGTGAAAGTTGATTTCTATTGATTTTGGCAGCGTCTCACGCAAAATCTTGACGATCTCTTTGATGAGATGCTTCGGTTGCAACGCCACGCGCTCACCTTCTACGCCACGGGCGAACGACAACACTTGTCGCACCATATTTCCGCCACGTTCTGCATTCGTGCGTAACACGTCCAACCACTTCTTGCTGTTTTCATCCGTAGCCTTCAGTTGCAGCATGTCGATGGCCATTAAGATCGGAGAAAGAACATTGTTCAGATCGTGCGCAATCCCCCCGGCAAGCGTTCCTATGGATTCCATTCTTTGAGCGCGAAGAAACTGCGACTCCATCCGTTTCTTTTCCGTAACGTCAGTATTGATGACCAGAATCGACTTGGGCTGGCGTTGTTCATCCCGAACCAGTGTCCACCGGCCCTCTACAATTATCTCGCGGCCGTCTCGCCGCATTTGACGCATTTCACCCGTCCACTCTCCATGTAGGATGATTGCCTGACGAGCAGCATCGAATTGTGGCGAATGTTCTTTGTAAAGGATCTCCTCTGCATTTTTGCCAATCACTTCTTCGGTCGACCAGCCGTAGAGTTGTTCGGCGCCTTTGTTCCAAAACAAGATGTTCTGATCGAGATCGCGTACAAGAATGGCATCCTGTGCCTGATCCAACAGCTCAGCCTGCTCACGAATTTGCTCCTCAGCCCGTTTGCGCTCGGTTATGTCGCTGCGAATTGCGACGTACTGGTAAGGTTTTCCTTCCGCGTTGAGAAAAGGAACTATCGTCGTATCGACCCAATAATAAGTACCATCCTTTGCGCGGTTCTTGATCTCGCCGCGCCAAACCTTCCCACTCGCTATCGTGGTCCATAGCGTTCTAATGAAGTCCTTCGGATGGTAAGCCGAGTTAATAATCCGGTGGTCCTGACCCAGCAATTCTTCGCGAGAGTATTTTGAGATTTGACAGAACTTGTCATTGACATAGTTGATGATGCCGCGTTGATCGGTAATCGCGACGATTGCCGATTCGTCAAGCGCAAACTTGATGTCGGCGAGTTCCTTTTCGGAACGCTCCAGCGCTTCTTCCGGGTTCAGCTTATCGTCAACCGATTTTGCATTAATGGCGGTCATTAGGATTACCACAGATCAATTCGCGGCGTCAGAGCTGGCGATCTGAACATCTTCAAGTTTCTTGAGGCGGTACCTAAGCTGGTCACGGGAAATGCCCAGAAGTTCGGCGGCGCGCGTTTGATTTCCACCACTTCGCTGGATTGCTTGTCGAACAAAAGAAAGTTCGGCTTCGTCGAGTGAGATGCCCTCACTCGGCAGAACGAAGAGCGGCGAGCCGTCAGTGGTTGCCAGTGAAGATTGTCCAGGTAGTGAAGACATTGAGAGACTACCGGGCAAGTACTCAGTAGTGATTTGATCGGAATCTTCGAGAATAAGAGCGCGTTCGATCACGTTGCGCAACTCGCGAACGTTTCCTGGCCAATCGTACTTTCTGAATACTGCTGTCGTTTCCGGCGAGAGGCCGGTGATTTTGCGTCGCCGGAGCTTTGCCCCAATGGTATCGATGTAGTGTTGTGATAAGAGAAGAACGTCGTCACCTCTTTCGCGAAGCGGTGGAATGTCTATCTGAATGATCGATAAACGATAATAAAGATCCAGCCGGAACCGTCCGGCTTCGCTCTCTGTTTTTAGATCACGGTTGGATGCCGCAAGCACACGGACATCAAGGGGAATGTCCTTTAAACCCCCAACCCGCCGGAAAGCTCCTTCCTCTAACACGCGCAGCAGCTTTGCCTGAAGCGAAAGTTCAAGCTCACCGATCTCATCAAGCAAAAGCGTTCCGCCTTCGGCCTGCTCGAACAATCCTTCCTTGCGGGCTTTGGCGTCGGTGAACGCGCCCTTTTCATATCCGAAGAGTTCGGACTCGATCAGTGTCGCTGGTAGGGCAGCACAATTGACCGCAACAAAGGGACCTCCCGATCGTTGCGAGCCGTAATGGATCGCCTTCGCAACGAGATCCTTGCCCGTTCCTGATTCGCCTTGAAGTAAAACGGATGCGACTTCGCTTTCAGCGACCTTGGCAGCGAGTCCTAACATCTTCTTCATCGCGGGCGATTCGCCCACGATTTGGCCGAAATCAAATTCGCGCGCCCGCTCCTTCCTTGTCTGCGCTACTTCTCGCCGCAGGTGTCGGGTTTCAAGCGCGTTTCGAATTGTGACGCGAAGTTCTTCGAGCTTGATCGGCTTAGCTATGAAATCGTATGCGCCACCACGCAGAGCCGAGATGGTGTTATCGACTTGAACATTACCCGTGATCATGATCACGATCGCTTCAGAATGATCACGTTTGATTTCGCGCAGCACATCGAGGCCGGAACCGTCGGGAAGGTCGATATCGAGTAAAACCGCGGCAGGAAGATCTGAGTTGAAGTGCTTAATGGCTTCGGCTACAGAGGCTACTTCAGCAGACGTAAAGCCCCAACTCTGCAAAGCTTCTCGAAGCGTCCATCGAATAGCCTCATCATCATCAACTACTAGAATCTGTTCGTTTGTGTTTTTGGGGGACATGATTTCAGCCAATGTACTCCTAAAGGTTAACTCGAGTGTTATTGATTATATTCGCTGCATTAGGGAAGAGAAAGACAGTTAGGCCACTGCGATACTTTTGATGAACCGAGCTATCCGAACTTGCCTCTTCGAGCAAGCATGAACAACTGAAAGTTTATGTGGTTTCACTCAATAGGTGGGTGGGTTTCCGCAGCAACGAACGAATCATAGAGGTTAATCTTCGCAGGCACATCAACCCCCGACCGGCTGCCCGGCTTGTTGCCAAGTTGAGCAGCCGGCTGGTCGGCCGATGTGCACCTCAGCGTCGGACGTCCAACTTTTTCGTCCTTAGTTATGCCTGGAGCATGGCTGGTACTCGATGCTGACAGATTGTCTGATACGTCTTCATTACGTCCGTGTAGTCGATCCTGCCGCTCGAGGCGCCATTAGGAAGTTTGGCGTGAAGCACAATGTCATTTATAGACAAGATGCCTTCCAACTCTCCATCAGCGTTGATAACCGGCAGCCTTCGAACCTGATGTTCCCGCATCGTCTGCAATGCCTGATCGATATTCTCTTCGGGCTTCGCCGCGTAAACTTGACGCGTCATTATTTCCTCAACGGAAATCGCAGAAGGATTCCGGCCTTTCATCGCTGCTGCCATGCAGACGTCGCGATCGGTGATCATTCCGATAACCTTTCGCCCGTCTTTGATGATCGGCAGAGCTCCACAATCGTTTTCCCACATCAGTTTCGCAGCATCCGCCAAACTCTCCGTAAGCCAAATCGCTGTGGCGTTTGGTGTCATGACTTCTTTCACTTTCATATCGGAATCTCCTTCCACCTGACTACGTTGGGCGCACCGCCTGGACAATCGCCCAGCTTTCTTCAAACAAACACTTATTACGAGCAACGAACATGCCTCGCAATGCTGCGCAGATCTGGCGTTGATTAACCAGCCGGTTCAAGTTAATGGGGAAAGTTTCGCAAGCGTGGGTGGAAACTTCACTTCTGGCGGAGAGCAATCGGTAACAACCACCGGCTTCTAACCTTCTGACACGCCGGTCACACGCTCAATCTTGATTCGAAAAATAATTACTTTGGGAGCAGCTCCGTCAATGGCAATGGCGGACTCGACGGGGGTTAACATCGGAAATAGACGAAGCAGCTTGGAAAGAATGTCGGCGCGCTCGTTCGCCGTCGTAATTTCTTCATATTTTCCAAAGACAAGTGCGCTCCTCCAACGCAACTCCGTTTCGATTTGGTCTACTTGAACGCAGACATGAGGATTCTCGCGAAGGGCGGAAATCTTTAGCCCTGGAAGCGAGTGGCTATACAAATAATCACCTTCCAAATAACAGTTGACCGGCACGACATACGGTTCATCATTCACAATGCAACCAAGCCGGGCAACGCGCGTGATCTGAAATAAATGTCGCGCCTCGTCATTGCTTAACGTCTTCATCATCCAGGTTTCCTCGCGCTTCAAACCTCTGCGCAAATCAGTGCGTGTCAGATTGTTCGGCAGCACCTCAGGGCAGGGCTAACCGTCGTATCGAATGAGCAAGTCCATGGAGTTTACCTAAACTCGAAATCGGTGGTTCTTGAATTGCTACCTACGTGGTGAGAATGGCAACACCTGTACCGCGGCCAAAGAATCCTGAAGCATGTGATTCTAAGAATCGCGAAGAGTTGGAAAACCCCTTCGCAGAATCTTGGGAGGCGGTGCGCAGGCGCAAGGTGTTAATTGGAGCTATCGTTATTACTCCTGAGGTGGGTTATCTGTTTGCTTTGAAATGACGGTCTATGGAACACGAACATTCGCCCGCGGCAATTCGCAAACGGCTTGAAGGCGGTCCCAAGCACAACTATCTTCGTGACTGGATCTATGGCGGTATTGATGGCTCCGTAACGACTATGGCTGTTGTTACAGGAGTTGCGGGAGCACAGCTTTCAAAGTGGATAGTTCTTGCCTTGGGATTTGCTAATCTCTTCGCCGATGGATTTTCGATGGCTGCCAGTAATTACCTTGGCACCAAAGCTGAGCACGATGACTGGAGGCGTTTGGAAGCAATCGAAGATCGTCACATCGACGTGGCGCCTGATGGCGAGCGCGAAGAACTCAGGCAGATTTTTGAGCGCAAGGGTTTCGAAGGGCCAGACCTACATCGAATTGTGGAGCTTACGACAGCAAATCGCGACCGGTGGATTCGAACGATGTTGGTTGAAGAATACGGATTACCTCACGCGGTACGATCGCCGTGGATTGCCGCGTTTTGCACGTTCACAGCTTTCGTCTTATGCGGGTTAGCTCCGTTGTTGCCGTATTTATTCGGGATTGACCACTCCCTTACGACTTCACTAATTCTAACGGCAGCTGTCTTTGTCGTGATTGGCTCCATAAAAAGCAGATGGTCAACCTCGTCCTGGTGGCATTCCGGTCTAACAACCCTCTTAGTTGGAGCGGTGGCAGCCGGACTTGCCTATTTAGCAGGCGTCATTTCAAAGACCTTGATCTAGGGCAGAAAGAGTTTCATTCAACTGCGAATTTCTCCCCTCAGTGTTCGCAAAAACTCGCAGTTGAAATTGTGCAGAAGCCGCATTCCTCCGTAATCCGCGGGCACAAAGCTTGCACAAAAGACTTCTCCTTATTCGTGCGCTTTCGGAGCGTGGAATCGAAAAACAATCTGGGAGGAACACGATGATTACGACAGACATGACGGTGCGAGATGTCGCAATGGAAGTGCCGCAATCAACAAGACTCTTCGAAAGACTCAAGATTGATTAATGCTGGGGTGGCGATAAGTCACTAGCTCAAGCTTTCTTTGGACCAAATGCCAAATTTTTTGAGGAGTGAGACGTAATGAAGAGACTTTGGATAGTTTTCGTTGCCATCTTTGTTTGTTCCTTTGGCGTTCTTGGCTGGGTAGGGACAGAAATATTTCGTCAGGCGCCGCCAATTCCGCGTGAAGTTGTAACCACAGATGGACAGGTTCTGATCTCTGGCGACGACATCCAAAACGGGCAAAACGTTTGGCAGGCCATGGGCGGTATGGAAATGGGCTCGATTTGGGGCCACGGTTCCTACGTCGCGCCCGACTGGACCGCGGATTACCTGCACCGCGAATCGCTTTTCATCCTTGATGATTGGTCACAGAAAGATTTCACAAAATCGTACGACAGCGCTACCTCCGAGCAGCAGGCCATGCTGCGTCAACGACTTCAGGATGTGATACGCAAGAATAACTACGACGAACCCACTGATCGCTTGACGATCGAACCGATTCGCGCTCAGGCCTTCGAAGCGAATTTGAAGCACTACTCGACGTTGTTCACCGAAGGCAGTAGCGATTACGCCATTCAGAAGAACGCCCAATCTGATCCGGTGAAGCTTCGGCAACTCAGCTCGTTCTTTTTCTGGACCGCGTGGGCCTCCGCGGCAAATCGCCCTGGCAACACGATTTCTTATACAAGTAACTTTCCGTCTGAACCTTTGGTGGGCAATGTACCGACGAGCAGCGCAGTTATTTGGACTGGGGTCAGCGTGATCATGTTGCTGGCCGGAATTGGCTGGATGGTTTGGTTCTATGCGCAAAAAGGTGAAGGCGAAGTTATTTCGCAGGAGATCCCAAATCGGGATCCTCTGATCGGTGCCAGGCTGTCGCCATCACAGAGAGCCACCGTCAAGTATTTTGCCGTAGTAACGCTCTTATTCCTGATGCAAATCGCTATGGGAATGGTAACTGCTCACTATGGCGTCGAGGGCCAGGGCTTCTACGGCATTCCGCTGGCGCAGTATCTGCCTTACGTCGTTACGCGCACGTGGCACTTGCAGCTCGGGATCTTCTGGATCGCGACCGCATGGTTAGCCGCCGGTCTCTTTATCGCGCCGTTCATCTGCGGTTACGAACCGAAGGGTCAGAAGCTGGGTGTCGACATTCTGTTCGTCGCACTCCTTATCGTCGTGCTTGGCTCGATGGCGGGCCAATGGATGTCAGTGATGCATAAACTCCCCGGCAGCCTCTGGTTCTGGCTTGGACATCAAGGCTATGAGTACGTTGACTTAGGAAGGCTGTGGCAAGCAGCCCTGTTCGTCGGCTTGCTCCTTTGGTTATTTCTGATTGGACGCACGGCGATCCCAGCATTGAAGCAAAAAGGCAGCGCGAAGTCGCTGATCATTCTCTATTTACTTTCGACCACGGGCATCGCGCTTTTCTATAGCCCGGGACTTTTCTGGGGCATGCGTTCGCATCTCTCGGTAGTCGAGTATTGGCGCTGGTGGGTGGTCCACCTTTGGGTCGAGGGCTACTTTGAAGTTTTTGCCACTGTCGTGATCGCGTTTTTGTTTGCGAAGCTTGGCGTCATTCACGCGGAGAGCGCGGCCAAAGCCTCACTGCTTTCCGGCGCGATCTACTTGACTGGCGGCATTATCGGCACACTCCATCATCTTTACTTTGCAGGTACGCCAACAGTCGCGTTGGCGCTCGGATCTGTTTTCAGCGCCCTCGAGATTGTTCCGCTGCTGTTAGTTGGCTACGAAGCAGTTGCGAACATTCGTCGTGCGAAGGCCAGGCCGTGGTTAGCGCAGTACAAGTGGGTTGTCTATTTCTTCGTGGCGGTTGCGTTTTGGAATCTGGTAGGCGCCGGCATCTTCGGGTTCATGATCAATCCACCAATCGCACTCTATTACATGCAGGGTCTGAACACGACCGCCGTGCATGCACACGGCGCGCTCTATGGGGTGTACGGTACGCTTGGTCTCGGGTTGATGCTGTTCTGCTTGCGGGCGATGAGGCCTGATGTCATTTGGAAGCACCGACCGATCTGGCTTGCCTTCTGGGCCATCAACATTGGGCTGATGTTGGAAATTCTCTTGAGCCTGCTCCCGGTCGGTTTGCTGCAAACTTATCAATCGGTTTCGGCTGGCTATTGGTCGGCGCGAAGCCCTGAATTTCTGCAAACTGACTTGATGCAAACCCTGCGCTGGATGCGAATGATCGGCGACACGGTGTTCGCAGTAGGTGCGGTTGCGTTTGTATACTTCGCGCTCGACTTGATGTGGCGACAGCGAGGCGCGCGCGTCGCTGTTCGAGCAGAAGTAGCTGTGGAGACTGTCTGATGAGGGTCGAATCGGAAAACGTATAGACTTCGCTTACCCAGACTCCTAACACTCCTGTCTGAAAATAGATCGAGATGTGTAGGAAGTTCAGTAGTCTCGTTGTGCATGGTGGGATTCATAATCCAAACATTCAAATCTTTTGCTTTATCTACTAAAAGGTTGCAGTCACCGCGTTTGTTCAAGGGTTTTTAGGTGTTTCTCAACGAGACGTAAGATCAATAATGTGATGTGTCTTTCTCGCTGATGTGCGATGCCTCGATCGAAGATTTAGCTTTCTTTTAAAGCCGTATTAACAAACCCTTCCAATTAGCACCTCATAGTTTCCCAAAAGCTTTCAGATTCATTTCGCTGTAATCCAGTGGTACGGATTGCTTGTCGTGAACCTTTGTCTAACGGGAGAACAGAACATATATGCGTGGAAGATCAGTTATGGTTTTTCTTGTAGTCATTTTGGTTGCGAGCATCGCTTTTGCTTTCAGCCGGAATCAAATCGACTCGGAAGTAACATTAGCGAATGCGCGCCTGGGACATCCAGCGAATGTAATTGCTTCCGGGTTCAAATTAGAAAAAATTGCACAAGGCTCAGATCCACTGGAGAATCCCTCCGGAGTCATTACAAAGTTTGGCTTCTTAAATGACTTTCCTCCACAGTCAATCGAACCTACCAGGACCGAACCCGATGAGAATACATACCTGATATTCGATGAGAATCCTGGTGGCCCAACCGCAGGCTATAACTATGGGCGCCAGTTTCTCTATCAAGGACACGAGAACGCCGCCGGCTTCGCGTACATCACACGAATCAATCTTGACGTTACCGATCCGGCACATCGCATAACGTTGCTCACGCCAGTGAGCAACGACGGCAAGACTCGCTTCGGATCAATCGATGGTTCAACCTGGGATCCTTTTACGCGGACGCTATTGTTTACGCAGGAGCGCGGCACAAGTGGCGGCGTGATTCAATTGACTGCCGATTTTCCTGCTCAGGTGATAACGCTTGATGGCATTCTGGGCAAAGGCGGGTACGAAGGTATTCATCCCGATAATCAAGGTAATCTTCTAATCATAGAAGACTCAGGTGGAACGAGTGTTCCTGTAGATCCTGCAAATCCCTCGAGTCCTAAGAACGCTCGCAATCCGAACTCATTTGTATTTCGCTTCGTGCCTTACGATCGGAACAACCTCTTAGTAGGTGGAAAACTTGAAGCTCTGCAGGTTTCCATTGATGGTAATGCACTGAAGTTCGTCCCAGTGGACGCCAGTCATCCCAATGGAGACGTCTTCTCAGACGTGCAACTGCAGCTTCACACGCCAGGCACTTCATGGCCTGTCCGTTGGGTAGTCATTCATGATACTGGAGTACTTGATCCTCAAGATCCTCAACCTGCCGCTTATGATGCTAACCAGGCAGCGAAAGTCGCAGGTGCGACACCATTCAAGCGTCCTGAGAATGCTCAATTCATTCCGGGTTCGGGTTTTAAGAGTTTTATCTTCGATGCCACCGGGGATACAAGCGCCAATTCCGGTAACCAACCTGCTTTGGCAGCGAGAGGTGCGTGGGGATCGATCTTTCGCGTTGATTTCAATTCCGACAACCAGGATGGGAGTCTTTCGATCGTAGTGCTTGGCACTTCCGAGCAATCGAGCTTCGACAACTTGACGTTTATTGATTCCAAAACAATCCTCGTCGCAGAGGATCGAGGCGATACCTTACACAAGCAACTAAACGCACTCGATTCTGTCTGGGCTTATGACATACGGGGCAACTTTCCAAACCCGAGGCGGTTTATCGCTTTGGGACGGGATACTGAATCCGAAGCTGATGCTGTACTTTTGGATGCGAGCACTCCTGGCTTTCAGAACGAAGGTGATAACGAACCAACCGGACTGATTGCTTCCGACGGTGGGATTCGAATTTCAGATCTACTCGGTAAACCGTTGAATCCGGACCAGTCGCGTTGGTTTTTCACTCAACAACATGGCAAGAACACAGTCTACGAAATCTTGCCGGCCGGGAAATAACGAAAGCGAACCTCACTTTGGAGTGCGACAGCCTGCCGTCGTTTTGTCACAGCACACTGTCGAGTAAGTAACGCTGTAAGAAAGCGACGGCAGGCCGTCGCACTCCAAAGTAGCGAGGTGCTACTGACTGCATCCGCTGACATTGTAAGAACCACGTAACACGACAGGCACAACCGTTTCATTGCTGAGTCGCGAACTTGATTTGAGAGTGCACAGAGTACTGAGTGGACCACACGGCGGCGATGCTCAAATTGGAGCGCTCGTGGCTGAAAGACAAATTCGCTGTGTCATTTTCTTTTGGGATCCGCTTACACCCCAGCCACACGACGTAGATGTGTAAGCGCTGTTGAGATTGACTGTGCTTCACGACATTCCAAGAGCGTGTAATCGAGTAACAGCTGACTTCCTGATCTCGTCGCCACTTTTCCCGCAATCACTTCGAGGTCCTGCAGATCCAGAAGAGAGCGCTTTCGTTTTATCAAGCGAAGAGGAGTTATTGCCTGTGTAGGCTGATGAGAGACTCTGTCCGCAAGTCGGATGACGTACGCCAAGTAATATGACGGCAAGTG
>DASYPT010000105.1:0-5005 GCA_036006355.1 Pyrinomonadaceae bacterium
CCTTTGTCCCCAAAAGCCGGCTGCTGCTGCTTATCCAGAACAAAATTCTCAAGCACCAAATAATCCATCTCCGTTCGCATGAAGCAGCGATAACTGTCCGCGGCTGTACAAACGATCGGTTCACCTCGCACATTGAAACTCTTATTTACCAAAACCGGGCAACCCGTCTTTTGCCGGAACGCTTCAAGTATTTCCCAGTACAACGCATTGGTTTCACGGCGTACAGTTTGAATTCGCGCAGTGTAATCAACATGAGTAACCGCTGGAATGTCAGACCGCGGCACATTCAATTTCTCAATTCCCCAGAGGCACTTCTCGCCTTCCGTCATGGTTCGACGTTTCGATTCCGCAACATCCGCAACTAACAGCATGTATGGGCTGTCAGCATCAAGGTCAAACCATTCAGAAACGTGTTCTCTCAACACGCTGGGCGCAAAGGGCCTGAAACTCTCTCGATACTTAATCTTCAGATTCATGATGGACTGCATTTGTGGCGACCGGGCATCACCAATGATGCTTCGTCCACCAAGCGCTCGCGGTCCAAACTCCATGCGCCCTTGATGCAGACCAATGACCTTCTCATCAATAAGAAGATCAGCGATCACCGACGGCAATTCCTGTCTTGAATATCTGTGGTTTGGGATGTTCTGGGTCGCCAGAAACTCGTGTATCGAGTCTTCAGTCTCACGTGGACCAAGATACGACCCCTTCATACCATCAGCATAAGGAGCTAATCCATTCGATGTATTCAAACGTGGAGATCTCCACTTGCCACAACTCTGGGCACTTTGTCGTGGTCGATCGAGATAACGATGCCAGACCGCGAGAGCAACTCCTAACGATCCACCTGCATCACCAGCTGCCGGTTGAATCCAAATATCGTCGAATGGAATTTCACGAAAGACCCGTCCATTCGCAACGCAATTGAGTGCCACACCTCCTGCTAAACACAAATACTTCGCGCCTGTTTCCTTCCTGGCGTGATTTGCCATCTTGAGCATCACTTCTTCGGTGATCACCTGAATACTTCGCGCGAGGTCCATTTCTCTTTGGGTTATCAGCGACTCTGGTTTACGCGGTCGCCCGCCGAATAGCTTGTCGAAAGCACCATTCGTCATACGCAGACCTTGAGAGTAACTGAAATACTCATGATTCATTCGCAAGCTGCCGTCGTCGCGGATCTCAAGAAGTTCTTTCTTTATTGCGCTGACATATTTTGGTTCGCCGTAAGGTGCGAGTCCCATGACTTTGTACTCGCCACTATTAACTTTGAAACCTGTGTAATAAGTGAAAGCGCTGTAGAGCAACCCGAGACTGTCCGGATATCGCAGTTCCTGCATCAGTGCGATTTTATGGCCCTGGCCTAGCCCAATCGAGCTTGTCGCCCACTCACCAACTCCGTCGATAGTAAGAATCGCCGCTTCTTCGAATGGAGATGGATAGAATGCACTTGCGGCGTGACTCTCGTGATGATCTCCAAAGAGAAGCTTCCATTCAAATTTCTTTCCCAGCTTCTTGGCTTTTCGATCGTCTTCTTCTCCTGTCTTCGCCAATTCGGTGCGGATCAGGTCGGGCATCCATAACTTCTCCCGCATCCAGAGTGGCATTGATTTTAGAAAGGAACTAAAACCGGAAGGCGAATAGTCGAGGTATGTTTCAAGTAGACGGTCAAACTTCAACAACGGCTTGTCATAGAATCCAACAAAGTCGAGCTGACTCGCGTTGAGATTTGCCTCTTTCAGACAATAACGCGCGGCGTTGATTGGAAAGCGATGATCATGCTTAACGCGGCTGAATCGTTCCTCCTGAGCCGCAGCTACAATCTCACCATCGACGACCAGACATGCGGCCGAGTCATGATAAAACGCCGATATGCCCAGTATACTTACCAACTGATTGAGAGCACCTGCTTTACGCTAGAACAGCGTGTAGATGAATGGCGCGATGGCCGAACTCTTGGCGAGAACCAATAAGACACCTACGAGCACAAGTGTGATGATGATTGGTGCGAGCCAGTACTTCTTGTTCTCGCGCATGAACTCCCAAAGTTCCCCAACCACCCGTGTTTTTGACATCAGAACTACCTAAAACATCTTTTCGTAGTGGCGCGGATCCAATTGCCGCTTGGAGTAGGGTCGCCAATAGGTGTCGCGAGGAGTGGATCTTCGATGTAGTGGATCCCATCCCATCGCCCGCTTGATCAGACCAATCGGAGTCAAAACAACAAAGAAAACGAAAGCGAGAATTATCCGGGTCGAAACATAAGACAGTCCTTCGGCAAGTAACATCCAGGCCTTGTTTGGATACACCAACGCTCGCGGAAACACCACACCAAACAAGGCCAGCGTTGCTCCGAGCACGATCGCGACATCCCTGACGGTCGTGAACTTACCACGATAGATCCACCACGTACCAAGCAGGACAAAAACGCCGCCCACAACCAGTCCAAATTCTCTCTCAGATCTGTAGGATTGGCGCTTCATCGGATCGTGTCAGCAAAACATTCAGAGCAGTCAGTGACCGGGCCAAAACCACGGTGAGAGTGAGACGTTTTGATCTCTCGCGCTGTCGTCACGACCGTTGTTAGCTCAGATCGCAACGAAGTTTTTCACCGTTCCGTTGTGCTTTTCCAGCTCGCCGGCGATCCAGTGATAAGTGCGTTCAAGCCCGTCCTCGAGTGTAATTGTTGGCTCCCAGTTCAGCACTTCACGCAAACGGGTGTTGTCGCTGTTTCTGCCGCGCACTCCTTGTGGCTTTGTGAGGTCATAAGCTTTCCCGATCTGCTTGTCTGCGATACGCGCGACAATATCCACCAACTCGTTTATCGAAATCATGCGATCCTGACCGAGATTGATCGGTTCTCGATGATCGCTGCGCATCAACCGGTAAATACCTTCCACGCAGTCATCAATGTAACAGTATGAACGCGTCTGCTCGCCATCACCCCAAACCTCGATATCGTCGCCATTATTCGCAAGTGCGACTTTGCGACAGATCGCTGCCGGTGATTTTTCTCTACCTCCATCGTATGTACCGAGTGGGCCGAAGATATTGTGGAATCTGACTACTCTCGTATCGAGTCCAAAGTCTTCAGTGTAATGACGACACACACGCTCCATGTAAAGCTTTTCCCAACCGTAACCGTCTTCTGCATCAGCTGGATAAGCGTCATCTTCACGGAGAGGCGTTACGTCTGTCTCGCGTTGTTTGTAACCGGGGTAGATGCAAGCACTGGACGTATAGAGATAACGCCTCACACCGTTTTCGCGAGCCGCTTCAATCGTATGCATATTTATTAAGGTGTTGTCGCGAACGATGACGGCTTTATTCGTTTCAATGAATCCAATGCCACCCATGTTTGCCGCAAGGCCATACACCTCATCGATGCCTTCCGTTGCCTGAAGACAATTACGCGCGTCAGTTAGATCTAACAGTTTGAACTCGTTTGCCGACGTCGCCTCATATTCAGGCTCTTTGATATCTACGCCACGAACCCAGTAACCGCGCTGAACGAGATACTTTGACAAATGGTGCCCGATAAACCCGCCGGCACCGGTAATCAATACTCTTGTTTGATTGGCCATCTAATCAGTTACCCCTCGGAATATGCTCAAAAAGGATTTGAGAATTTATGTGTGTTGAGTCCTAAAATCAAGCAGTCGCCAGCCTGCGCAGACAGCCCCAAAACGGTCGGTTCATCAAGCTCTCGGGATGTGTGGCGAGAGCGCGCGTCAACCATTTCGCCGCCTCCACTCTTTTGCCAGCCTCGCTCGCGGCGTACGAAAGTCTGAGGAAACGGGTAGCACGACACCATCGCTTGTCAGCGCCTTCGAGGCGCGTTTCGTAAAACTCGGCGATCTGATCAAACTCCTCAATCTGCCGATGGCCTTCAGCTATTGTCTTGCTTACTTCGTGTAAACGATAGCCGGCCATCCGGAACGGAAGATACTCGCACTCGTAACCACTCAACAACAGCCGTATATACATGTCATGATCGAAATCATAATTCCATCGTTCTTCAAAACCCGGTCGCACGATCTCTGTTTTCCAAAAGTGACCAGGCTGCGCTGCCTTATACTCCCAGGCGAGGCAGTGAGCTGCTGATTTAGGCACAACAGTCTCGACCAACTTCGTCTCATGGCCTTCGCCGAAAAGTTGCGTATCGCCACAAACCCAGTTCGACTTAGGATGAGCCTCGAAATGACTCATCACTGCATTGAACGTTCCTGGAAAATAGATGTCGTCGCTGTTTATGAAGGCAAAGACCTCACCTGTTACTCGTTCGAGTCCCTTATTAATTGCGTGGACTTGCCCTCGATCCTTTTCACTGACCCAATAAGTTAATCGATCCTGGTAACGCTTGATGATCTCTACACTCTCGTCAGTACTTCCTCCGTCGATGACGATGTATTCCAGTGGCTCATATCCCTGATTCAGAACCGAAAGAATCGTTTCTTCCAGAAATCTGCCTTGATTGAACGAAGGCGTGACGATGCTTAGTTTAAGGGGCATTCCGCTCAACACTCGAAACTCTTGATGGAATCTACGACATATTCCTGCTGTTCGTTAGTGAGTTCTGGAAACATAGGTAACGCGAAAGTTTCAGTCGCCGCACTTTCAGACTCGGGATACGAACCCGTCTTGTAACCTAAATATTCAAAACAACGCTGTTGATGAAGCGGAATTGGATAATAGACTTTAGTTCCAATTCCTCGTTCTTTCAGAAATAGGGCCAGTTGATCGCGATGTCGAGGAACCCGAACGACATACTGGTGAAAAATGTGGCGGCCATCGTCTCTAACAAACGGGGGAATCACTTCGAAATCCAAATCAGCTTCACGCAAAAGCCTCGAATACACTGCCCCTTTCTCTGCGCGCGAGTTCGACCAACCATCCAGGTGCGCAAATTTCACATTTAAAACTGCCGCTTGCAGTTCGTCTAATCGGCTATTGAGACCTACTTCCTCGTGCTCGTACTCGTTCGCACCACCATGATTTCTCAAGC
>DASYPT010000106.1:0-1557 GCA_036006355.1 Pyrinomonadaceae bacterium
TCTGAAGATCTTCCAATGGTGATCGAGATCGTAGACAACCGCGAAAAGATAGAAGGTTTCCTGCCGCTACTGGACGCGCTGGTAAAAGATGGATTGGTCACACTGGAAGCAATAAAGGTCCTGCACCACCGGCCGTAATTCTTACAGCATGTCCCAGGTGAGGTGCCGAGGCCGTATTAACAGTCCTCAACTGTGCTTTTTCCCGCAACTCTGCGTACTTTTGCATTCCACCTACTCTCTTAATCCACAGAACCTTCAAAATATTCAATACGGTACAGCCATTGCTGACGTGTGAACTCGTGTACCTCGACTCAACTTATCGACGCATATATCTCGGGTTTAACTACCGCCTTCGCACTTTCGCCGGCGGGCGCTATGCCCATGCCTGTCGGCCAACTTCAATCGCTATCGGGTTGACTGAGCGCTGTAACGCACGATGCATTCACTGTGATATCTGGAAAAATAAGGGACGAGAGGAATCGCTTGGGTTAGAAGGCTGGCAAACCGTGCTATCGGATTTGCGACGTTGGCTTGGTCCAGTGCATGTTGTGGTATCAGGCGGTGAGGCTCTGATGAAGCCCTATGCTGTTGAGCTCGTGGAGCACGGAAGCGAGATCGGTCTCTTTATTGAACTACTTAGTAATGGGTTCTGGGATGATCAACTCAAGTTCGAACGAATTGCCCAGGCCAAACCTGGCCGCGTTACCTTTTCGTTTGACGGCATTGGCTCCGTTCATAATCTAATCCGCGGGCGCGAGAATTTCTTCGACAAAACCACGGGTTGTATTCAAACGTTGACCAAAGCCAGGAGTGACAAGCGACAACGCTTTGAGATTCTCTTAAAGACGGTCGTCATGCGACAAAACCTGGATGAGTTGAGCAAGATTGCCAAGTACGCCGCTTTCAACCACCTCGAAGTGTTCTATCAACCCATCGAACAAAACTACAACACTTCCGAAGATCCGGCCTGGTTTGAAAAAAGTGACACTTGGCCAAGAAACACTGAACGAGCAGTTGCGGCGATTGAAGAGTTAATCCGCCTCAAACACGCGGGACTTCCGATCGCAAATAGCCTGAATCAGTTGAAAGCGATGATTCCTTATTTTCAAGATCCAGCCCGCTGGCGCCTTGCAACTCAGGCGCATAGTGCGCACGAACGGCTTCCCTTATGTAGCGCGCTCACCTCGCTCGAGATTCACGCAGATGGTGGTGTTTCCGTTTGCTCGAGAGTTCGGCCAATTGGGAATGTTAAGGAAAAACCAATCCGTCAAATTTGGGAAAGCCGGCCGAGACTGTGGGAGGAGGGTTGTTGTTTAGGTAAGAGCTCGATACCGCAGAATTGAAGCTCCATTTATAGCGATACGAACGTTATCGGTATTGATCTGAGTAGGTTGCTCTAGATCACGAAGGCTTCCGCATTATCGACTCGGCCAAGATTCTTAAGTTTTTTGGGATCTCCGGTACTCGATCCTTCAGTCTCGTTCGGCAGTGATGGGCGAGAAGCCGTAGCTCGGCATTACAAAAGTCACAGGTCTCCAAATGCTGCGTCACCAGCGA
>DASYPT010000107.1:0-22585 GCA_036006355.1 Pyrinomonadaceae bacterium
CGCAGCTGCTCGTCTGTATAAAACAACTTCAAATACTCCCGCTTCAGTTTTCCCACGCCATGCTCAGCCGACAACGTCCCACCAACCGAGGCGGCGTGTTTCAGAAACTGCACATACAACTCCCTTGCACGTGCACCTTCGTCATCATCACGCGGCAGGATGTTTACATGAACATGATTGTCACCAATATGCCCGAATATCGTGTATCTCAAGCCACTCCGCTCTAACGTGCTCTGATACAACTCAAACATCCCCGCAAAGGCCTCATCAGGAACAGACATGTCCGTCGAGACTTTCCGTTGCTTGTACTTCGCAAACCACTCATTCATTAATACCGGCAACTGGTGACGAAACTCGCGCAGCTTTATCTGGTCCTGCTCATTGGTCGCAAACCATGAGTCCGAATCTGCGTGATGCTTCTCCAGCAAATCCATCCACTGAGTCATCAATGAGTCTTCTGTTTCTGTTGTCGTCTCCTGCTCAAAGAAGATTGCGCCCACAGCTTCTTCCGGCACATTCGGATATTTCTGTCGCAAAAACTCCAGCGACTCTTTGTCAAAAAACTCAAGCGCCCTCGCATCAAGTTCCGCGATAGCCGTTCCGGAACGATGGGCCAGAGACAGGCTTCTCGCTTCATTCACGAAAGACAACACGTCGCTTTCTGAAGCAAAGAACACAACTCCACTCAACAATCCAGAGGGCTTTTGTAACAACCGCACTTCAATCTCGACCACGACTCCCAGCGTCCCCTCGCTGCCGATGAACAAATCGATCAGGTCCATGTCAGGAGCCACAAAGTAGCCGGCTGCGTTCTTTCTTGTGTGCGGCATTTCAAACCCGGGCAGCAGCACATCAATCGTCCGCGAAGCGAGAAGAATATGAAGTTGTCTCCCGCTTGCACGCACGTCGCCACGCCGAACGTCAATCACCTCGCCATCCGACAGAACAATCTTTAATCGCTCGATGTACTTTCGCGTAGGACCATACTTGAATGTTCGTGCGCCCGAGGCGTTGGTTGCGATGGTTCCACCAAGGAAGCAACCTCTTTCTGTCGGATCAGGCGGATACAACAAACCTTCGCGTTCGACTGAGCTTTGCAAATCCGAAAGAATCACGCCTGGTTGTGCCACAGCTCGAGAATGTTGCGCGTCGATACTTTTGATTTGGTTGAGTCTGTCAGTTGCGAGGACAATGCCACCAAATGCGACACGTCCGCCCACTGTACCGGTTCCCGCGCCGGAGATGGTGATGGGCACGCGATCGCGATTCGCATTCGCGAGAACTTCAGAAATCTCTTCGACCGTTTCGGGCAACACAACACGGTCCGCATGCCCCTCGTGGATATAGCTCGCGTCGGAAAGAAAAGACTGAATCTCGTCGGGATCAGATTTGGTTTGCATGCTTTTTGCGTCCGATATGCTTCTGTCTTCTCGTGTGATGGCCAACGCGAACGATCGAGCTAATCGATGGCTCGCAATAAATGATCGTTCGTGTTTGGGATCTCACGACAAGCTAAAGCATATCGGACATTAAGTAAGCTGAAGCTGTCTGTCGCGTAGTACCCTTATCCGGTCGCGCAATTCCGCGGCCTTCTCAAATTCAAAACGTTTCGCGGCACCGCGCATCTCCGCGTCCAGCCGTGTCAGTGTCGCGTCGATCTTCTCCGGTGAGTAATCGTCAATGTCTTCAATCTCAGTAGGTACTTTGAAGTAGTCAGCTTCAGACGCCGTAATCAATGTTGCTTCAATTGGCTTCACGATTGTCTGCGGCGTGATCCCATTCTCGCGATTAAAGATTTCTTGAATTCCTCGGCGCCGATTGGTCTCGTCCATTGCCCGTTTCATGGATTCAGTAACGCGGTCGGCGTAGAGAATTGCTTTCCCCTTCGCATTGCGAGCTGCGCGACCAATCGTCTGGATCAACGACTGTTCCGATCTCAGAAAACCTTCTTTGTCGGCATCCAGTATTGCGACGAGTGAAACCTCAGGCAGGTCTAATCCTTCACGCAAGAGATTGATACCGACCAGCACATCAAACTCTCCGCGTCGCAGGTCACGAAGTATCTTTATGCGCTCGAGTGTTTCTATATCAGAGTGAAGATAACGAACTCTAACCCCTACCTCTGTAAAGTACTCCGTCAGATCTTCTGCCATGCGTTTCGTGAGTGTTGTAACAAGAACACGCTCGTGCCTCTCAGTTCTTTGCCGACACTCTTCGAGAAGGTGATCAATCTGTCCCTTAACTGGATGAACTTCGACTTCCGGATCCATCAAACCGGTAGGCCTAATGATCTGCTCAACAACTTCGCCACTTGCTTTTGTCAACTCGTAAGGACCCGGAGTCGCCGATACGTAGATTGTTTGTCCAATGCGCGCTTCAAACTCAGCAAAGTTCAACGGACGATTATCGAGGGCTGAGGGCAAACGAAAACCATATTCGACCAGGGTCCGCTTGCGTGACTGATCGCCTTCGAACATACCGCGCACTTGTGGAACTGACTGATGCGACTCGTCAATGACCATCAAAGTGTCGCGCGGCAAGTAATCGAGCAACGTGGGGGGCGGCTCGCCCGGTTTCTTGCCTGTGAGGTGTCTCGAGTAATTTTCAATGCCTCGACAAAAACCCATCTCCTTGATCATTTCAAGGTCGAACATCGTTCGCTGATGCAGCCGTTGGGCTTCGACGAGTTTGCCTTCGTTGATGAGCTTTGGTTCCCACCATTCGAGCTCCTCTTTAATGGTCTTTATTGCGCGTTTGATTGTTGGACGCGACATCACGTAGTGGGTCTTCGGGTAGATTGGAACTCGGGATGTATGCTTTTCGACGACTTCACCCAACAGTGGATCGATCGTCGAAATCGAATCAATCTCATCACCCCACAATTCAATCCGGTACGCCAGATCCTGATAGCTCGGATAGACTTCGACAACGTCGCCGCGAACTCGAAAGCTGCCGCGTTGAAAATTAATGTCAGAACGTTCGTACTGAACTTCAACCAACTTTTGGAGCAACACTTCTCGCGACATCCGCTCGCCCGGTTCGATAAAGAACAGAAGACCGTAGTAAGCATCCGGATCGCCAAGACCGTAAATGCACGAAACGCTCGCCACGACGATTACATCGCGTCGTTCGAACAAAGCGCGAGTTGCGGACATTCGAAGACGATCGATCTCCTGGTTAACAATCGCCTCCTTTTCGATGTAGACATCTGCGGCAGGAACGTAAGCCTCTGGTTGATAGTAGTCGTAATACGACACGAAATACTCGACGGCATTTTCGGGGAAAAGGGTGCGAAACTCCTGGTAGAGCTGAGCGGCGAGTGTTTTGTTGTGTGCAAGCACAAGCGTTGAACGCTGAACCTTTTGAATAACGCTGGCGACAGTGAATGTTTTGCCACTGCCGGTGATTCCGAGCAGCACCTGGTCCTTTGCGCCATCGTTGAGACCTTTCACAAGCGCATCGATTGCTGCGGGCTGATCACCCTTGGGGTGATAATCGGTTTTTAGTTTGAAATCCATCGGTGAATGAATAGTAAGGGGAAATGATAGATGATTGCTAATCACCGATCGGGACAGTAGCCCGACTGTCAAGGAGGGCCTTGCTCAGGTCGTATGGACTACAAGGCAACAGCCCTCCTTGACAGTCGGGCTACTGCCCCGATCCAAGCGTGTTAGCGAACTTAAGCGGCTTGGCCGGTGATTTGGTTGATTGCTTTTAGCGTAGCGGAGCGAAGTTCGAACGGAAGGGTGGCATTATTGGCGATGCCTTGCAGTGCTGACACAACCTGCATTTCCTTGCTTGACGCAAGTAATCTGATGACGGCGAGCCGCAACTCCATGTTGGGATGATTCTCGATCACGCTGAGAAGTGGCTGTACAACTCCAGCCTTTGCGACAAGAAACAGAAGCGAGAAAGCTCCGTAGCACCGTTCATGATTCTCGGCCATCAAATCGTCGATGGCTTCGAACAACAAACCTGAGTCGGCCAGGGCGGTGCCGATATTTCTTCGTTGTTGGGGCGACCCGTCCTTAAGCGCGTAATTCACACGAGTGGCCGCAAGGTCGGCGTCAAGCTCGTAAAGCTTTCGAACCGCCCATTGACGCGTAGCTGCGGATTCGTCTTCCAATAATGCCGAGATGTCTCGAAAAGAACCTTCGTCGGTTCGACGACGAAAGGGATGATTACTCCGACGCCGTGACAACTCTTCGGCGGCTTTCCGCAACACCAGAATGTCTTGCTGCCATCGCTCATCGACGATGGCAATTGCAGTCGTTTCCGTTCTGACTCCGCCGTTCTTCGCATGCTTCCGAACGGGAGATAGATTCCTTCCAGTTCTTTTGGCTAGTGATAGTGTTCGCGCCATCATTTAAAATTGCTCTAGAACTGCGGAATGTCCTGATGAGGCTCTGGATAGATCTCGTCCACCGGAACGATTATCTCAGGCTCAACAGCAACGACATCAGGTGTAAATGAAGCAGATGCTGCGGCGACGAGCGACAGAGTGGGTGGAGCTGACGACCACTCCGCCGGCGACTCAACAATCGGCTCAACAGGCTGAGGCTTGTCTGACTTTCGCAATTGGAATTTAGTTAATATCAGTTGACTCGCAGACATACCCAGGCTGCCGTCGAGAACGCATAGTTGCTCGGCGATTATTCGCTGCGACACACGATCGAGAGCGCTTCGCAATTCGTGGCTTGCGCTTGCAACGTCATCGGCAAGAATCATCTCGAAGTCTTGACCGCTACTTACGCGGCGGCGCGAATGATTTCTTAATAGCAGCCCTGCCTCTTTGTGAATCCGACCTGTTGCAATAATCACAAGATGCGAAGCCTCAGTTTCCACCTCGAGGTCAACACTCCATCTCGCGAATGGAGGCGTCAAGTCACCGTCTCTCGTAGTGATTAGAAAAGACTCGCCTGAGATGTTGGCCATCATTTGGCCAAAGCCTGTTCCTTCCGATGGCCCCACAGCGATTTCACGTTCAGGTACACCGAGGTCGCGCAGAACAGAATGAATACGACTCAACAACCACGAGCCGTCCTCAAGCAGTGATGTCGCCAACTGTGTTGGAGCAATCACTTCCTGCACTTTTTCGTCAGCTACCGGCGACCCGCATTCGCTGCAAGTCGCGTCACTAACAGTGACGACAGCGAGCGCACCAGCGTTTGGCAACCTGAAAAGAGCGTGTCCGGTTTTTCGACAACTAACCTGCACTTCTCGTTCAACCAATCCGACATCTTCAAGTCGCTGAATCGGAACGCTCTCCGCCTGTGTGTCACCGCTGAGAAGTTTGACAGCGCAACCTTCCTCGTGTGCGTTGCGGGCAGTTCTCAGAAACAGGCGAGCTCCTTCATCTTCGAGACTCGACGCGGCAATAATTCGCCTTGCCATCATCTCCTTGCGCAAGTTTGTGAAGAGCGAATCGGAGTCTTGCTTTTCGACGAAAGATCTGAAGCCTTGTGGCATTGATCTGGTTTCTGCCTCCCATTCAGGGAAGTTGATCACGTTCATGCCCGAAGTCTCTTCCTGAGCAGCGATCAATAAGGACCGAATGTCGTGGCAAAAGCCATTGAGCTTTCTGAATGGCTCGGCTGTCTCCGTTTCGTAAACAATGCCGGCAGTGACGAATCCCTCATTTTCAAAGATCAGGTACAGAAGGTGGTCTTCGAAAGCGAAGAGGTCTCCAACTACGAAAGGTTCGCCGGTGCTGGAGGCTGTCCAACGCGCGATAGTGTTTTCCACATCCGCAAGCTTTTCGGCTTCGATTAGAAGTTCCTCGAAACAATGAATCCTTAACGACCGGATCACAGGCTTGAAATCACGCTTTTGCAAAGCATGTAGCAGCGTGATCCGACCTTCTTCATTTACGGTGTGATTAAGAACCTTGCTTTCCAGAAATAACATGACGCTACCTTTCGTGTTTTTATGTCCGATATGCTTTAGCTTGTCGTGTGATGGCCAACGCTAACTATCGAGCTAATCAATGGATCGCAATAAATGATCGTTCGTGTTTGGGATCTCACGACAAGCTAAAGCATATCGGACATGATTATTTCTCCGCTTTGTTAACACTGATGGTCACTGTTTCATTCCCGTTCCTGCCAGTTGGATAACGACGCTGCCTTGCAATTCGAAGTGCAAGGGCTTCGAAGTTGTCCATTCCTGCGGCGTGATTTGCAATCGATGCATTGAGCACGCGTCCATTCTCAATCTGCATGACCACGCTTATGGACCGCGCCTTTGTCTCCACGCTGTCGTTTGCGGACGACGCTGATGACTCAGCCTGATCTGGCACGTCAGCCGCACGTTTGGCTGCGGCTTTATTGTCGCGACGCTGTTCGGCAAAAACAGAACGAGATCTGCCGGATTCAGTGACGCGATTCGAGACTTCATTTGGTTTTGGCTTGTTTGCCGAGCCGTTCTCCACCGCTGCTGCTACTACATTGCGATCAACTACGGACGTCGCATCCCCTTCACGGCGGTTCAGATTTGCGGTAAGCGCAATAACGGTTGAAATCGCAATCACGATGATTACCGCTGCGGCTATTACATAGATTGATTCTTGCCTCGTAACAGCATGTGGTGCAGGTGGCAAAGCCAGACGTTCAACAGGCGCGGGGAGGGCTGCTGCTTCGTGTGGAATATCTGATTGAAGTTCAAGGGGTCTAATCGAGGAAGCGGCTTCTATTTGAACTGCAGTCTCATCCCAACACCCGAAGAGTTCCGATACCACTCTCTGCATCGAATGATCGATAGAACGCTGCGACGATCGGATTAGAGGATTGAAGTTGAACGATGCATCAGGCTGAGACAGCAACACGCAGATGGCTTGTAACCCCGATAACTCATTCAAGTGCACATCAACCAGCTCACCATTTTCGAAGAACAGCGTGGCGGGACCTTTGGGGTACTCGATCAACAATCTTCCAGACTTCTTCTGATGTCGAAGAATGCCCACAAGATCCGAGAGTGAGTAATTGCTGAGGTGGCCGGTTAGAACAACAAATCTATTATTCTGCATCACTACTCCTTACCGACACGCAGTAAAGCGACCGCAGTTGACCTGCGGGGAAGCCGCTGAAAGCTGCTTTGCCAACTTCTTATCCAGCTTTTCAAGTATTCGAACCTCGACGAGTTGCGCGTCTGGTTGATTAAGTTCGAGGTAGGAGAGTCCTAGCCCAAGGTGGGCTTTTGCCATATCGGGAGCCAGGATGGTCGCTTTCTTGAAAGCATCACGAGCATTTGCAAATCGCTTGATACGAAATGAAGCCAGGCCCAAGCCGTATTGTGCCTCGGCGTTTTCAGAATTGAGTTTGACTGACTGCTGAAATGCTTTCTCAGCGTCGGTATTTTTTTCCAGTTTCAAATAGACATCACCCAGATTCAGATAGACCTCGGCTGATGGCGCCAGTTTCACTGAGGCCACAAATGCACCGAGAGCGTCTTTGAGATTTCCATCAACCAGGAAGGTCAGGCCCTTTTCGTACAAACCAAAAGCTGCTGCCGCGGAAGAGTTCTCAGTTCTTCCGGAGTTAACGGACGCTGACTCGCTAGGCGCGGGATTAATGGTTACGGGATCGGGCGCGGCCTTCGTAGTTGATTCCACGCGCGCCGAGTTGTCTCTCGGCGTTTCAACCGGTTCTCGTTCAGCAGATCTCTTTAAATTCAACAGCCGGCTTCGACCGGTTGATTCGCCGTTCCCATCGCTGGTCGAGGGGCTGGTGGTTGGTTTCGTTGCAGCCGCACTCGTCTCGACCAACTTTGCAACAGGGGGCGAGGGACGCAATTGCAAGGGAGGAGCTTCGCCAACGACTGTTGATGATGATTTATCCCTCTCCTTTGTGGAAAAGTTGATGTTTGGTTGTTCTACATTCTCCGCGACGCTTCCAGCTGCCGCCGGGAGGTCCACACTCTTCACAGGAGTCTGGACAATCTTCGCCACTTCATCTGTAAAGTAGTAACTAATCGTGCGATAGGTGGTCTCGACTGGCTCGCGCTTGAGTTTACCGTTCTCGAATAACATCAAACTCGTAACCATCTTGATCCAGTTACCCACGCTATCGAATTCATAGTCGTAGGCTTCCCTGCTTACGATGGAACCTTGATCGTTACGTACCGTCATCTCCGTGATGTTTCCACGATCATCGTATTTGTATTCTTGCTTTCCAACGACAGGGTCAGAAGCGGGATATGAGACGTTCTCAATTCGGTTACCCTTGAGGCCATAGGTTGTGAGTTCGATCAACTCGCGAGGGCCTTCGGACGCGTCGTTCTCGATCTTTGCAGACTCCGTCTTTATTCGCCGCACCGCCCCAACCAAACCGTCCTGCTCCTTATTACTATCGAGTACAGAAACGGGATGTCGTGGTTGAGCTAGAGCGATGGTGTTTTGAACTTGTGCCCGGGAATCGGAAGCGAAGGCGAGGGTAAGAAACAGGCAGGAAGAGTAGACGACTACGGAACTACGAAACATATTGCCCCTCCAGTCAAAATGCGACGGACTTCGTGTGACGCCGTTAAAGCGAAATGGCGAAGCCCAGCAACCTGGGGGGCAGGCGTGCTGTTCTGTCTAACTTAGATTCGGAACAGAAAAAATGTCTAACGACAAGTTCCAGAACCAATATCTTGTACGAACCGACGCGAAGAATACAATAAGTGCTTGGAAATTACTAGAGGTTTAGTCGGTGGGAGTGGAGCAGACCAGGATCAGGATCAGGATCAGGAGCAGGAGCAGGAGCAGGAGCAGGAGCAGGAGCAGGAGCAGGCAAGATTGTAATAGGTCCTATAGGTCGAATAGGTCCTATTGGTTCGTCCTGCTCCTGCCGACTGCCCCCGGCCTACTGTCGCTTTGCCGTCTCCCGTTGCTGTGAGGTTATTTGATAGATGGCTTCCATGACTGCGGATCGCACCTCAGCCGGCAGAGAACCACGCACTGCCAGGCGGCGGAACGGCGGAATAATCTCAGCGCGACCACTCAAAGCAAGTAAATTGATAACGGCCAGCCTGATGTCCAAATTCTGACCATCTTCAATAGTGCTCATCAAAGGTTTAATCTCACCGGCTTTGGCCATCAGAAACAATAACGCCAGCGCTTCATGCGTTTTTTCTCGACTAGAACCGGCCAAACTCCTGAGTGCATCGCCAGCCAAACCCGACGCGGCCAGTGATGATCCAATCTGTCGGCCTCGCTGGGCATTCGCTTCACGCAATGCTCGTGCGAATGCTGAGGCCGGATCTGACTCAAGACAATAGAGCGCCTTCGCTGCGGCATTTCGAACTTCGGGTGAAGGGTCGTCAAAAGCCTTACTGATAATCGAAAAAGCCTGGTTGCGAGCATTTCTCGTCAGCTCGTTCAGTGCACTCGCTCGAGCCTCGGGATTACTGCTGCTCAGCCGTTCGAGTACATGGCCGACGAGGTCGCCATCATCTGCTAAAGGCGCGATACTTTTTTCAGTTGTAGCAACATCGATCTCTTTGACATTTACGTCCAAATCACCGAGCGAGGGCATCCAGTTTTCTTCGCTCTCGGTCTGAGAGCTTATTGAACCGGCGATGGGTTTACTGTCCGGGTCTGGAGCCAACTCTTCAGCACGTCTCCGTTCCTTGGCAAGTAACAACGCTTCTTCGAGCCGCTGACGTTGAGCCTCTACCTGTTTGCGAGTTGCAGCGTTGTCAGCCGTCTCCTCCGTGCACTTCATCGGATCTTCTTCACGACCGCCTGGCTGATCGCCAGGACCGTTTCCTTCTATATCAATTCGATCGCATTGTTCGGCTTTGAGCGAATCACTCTCTAGACGTTTTTCGTCCTCCGCTGCCTTCGTTTGAAATCGTTGAAGGTGTACCTCCAACTCCCTACACGTTTCCTCGACGACCGTTTTTGGCTTTCGAGGTCCCGACTTTCGTCGTGAACTGCGCTTCTTCACTTCGACTTCTTTGTCTATTTCTTCAGATGAACTCGCTGTACGCATCTTTTTTGAACTCGCTTGACTTAACAGTTGGGAGGCGGAAGTTAGCGGAACTACATTGACACTTCGCTCGCGTCTGTTTCAGTTTGCACAAACGCGACCGCCTCAGACACGTTGACCCGCGACAGTTGAGCTTCGTTGCGCCGTTCGTGCTCTCGTCGTCCTGCTTGTTGAATCGTGTACATTTCGTTGAGCGCCGCGATCTTTATTTCCTCGGCGAGCTCATCGTTGCCGGCAATCTGTTGCAATTGTTCAAACACAGAGTCATTGCCCGTGGAAGCGAGCAGATGGATCACGCTGAGACGAACGCCCATATTTTGATGGTTTTCAATTGCCTCCAATATGGGTGCCGTCACTCCGGCCTTGGCAAGTAATGAAATGAGACAAAACGCTTCGTACGCTTGCCGGCGATCGCGACTGGCAAGGCGGTCGATGTTCTGGGAGACGATGCCGGCTTTGATACATGCCTGGGCAACATCGCGCAGAGTTTGATCGTCGGCGACTCGTACCAGGGTTCCATAAGCTGCCGTGCGATCAAAACTCAATCGACTGAGCGCACGTGCCGCCGCTGCCCTGACGTCTCTGGATTCATCAGCCATACCGATTAGCACTGCCGGGAAAACCAATTCATGATCGATGAAGCCCAGACTCGATACGGCAAGTGAACGCACCGTCGACTCCTGATCCTGTTGCGCCATTGAGACGAGTGTCGCAATGGCACTCTTCACGGGAAACTGAGCAAGTGTCTTAACTGCTTCACCGCGCACCTCAGGATTGTCACTCGTTGCTTTCGTGAGCGCTTCGTTCAGGCTATCGTCTTCAATGGTTTCAGGCAGCTCTTCAATTGGCGACTCAGTCTGTCCGAGCTGCGTAAAGTCAAAAATGCCGGAGTCACTTACAAGATCATTTGAAAACGAAGGCGCCACAGCATCCGCCAACTCGACTGACTCAATGGAACAAGCAGCGAGTGCGCGACTCACTAAGCCTTTGGGCAATTCACTTTGATTACGAGCTGCGTCAAGGAGCGCACCAATGGCGGAGGGTAGCCTTAGTTCGCCGATACTCGAGATGACCTGATTACGAACAATCGCTTCTGAATCGTGAAGGGCTTCTAACAATGACGGCAGTGCTGCCGAAGATCCGATCTCGCCAAGAGTTCGTGCCGCCATCGTCCTGTCAAACGGATCTGACGAGGACAATAAGGCCGCACATTCTCTGGAAACAAACCCATATCCTTCCAGAGCATTTCTGGCGCGAACACGTTCCTCTTCACTGGTTTCGGTCGCGGAAATGATCTTGATCAGCGAAGTTTGGATTGCCCGGCGATCTTCTGAGGCGCGAGATGACATTACTTCGGTTCTGTGAGGTTGGCCCAAAGCGAGTTTGCGAACTTCCTGACCAATGCGATAGGCGCTGTAGGGAGAGACCGCTGAAGGCGCCGCTGGTTTCACATCTGTCTTCGTCTTGCGGCGGTCGGTCTTCACGCTCACCGCAATAGACTCTTTTGCTTTGGCAGGGACTGTTTCGGAGGCAGCGTTCTCGTCAGCGGCAGTTGCTTCATCGGGATCACTTTCCCATCCGGAGTCCTTGCGGGATCTGTACGTAAAGAAGAGCGCTATAGCGACCAGTACCACAACAACCGCAGTACCCGTCCAGGAAAATATCCAATTGGAAATACCGCCCCCACGCCGGGGTTCACCAACCGTAATTGTGCTTGGGCCTTCGCCGGTACTTTGCGGTTGGCTGGAGTCAGCAGGAGCTACCGCTTGGGTGGGTTCGCGAGTTTCAGTTGAGGCTACAGCAGGTGATGAGTCGCTGACAGGTGGTGCATTTGTAGAGTTACCGTAATTCGGTAGTGAATAACTTTGATTTGAATCAGACGTTGGAACCGCATCACGACTTTCCAATTCACCAGCAACACTAAGGTTGATGTGCTTCGCATCAGTGTTAACTTGAACTGAGGCGCCCGCCTTGGTGTAAAGAAGAACTTCAACGGCACTTCCACTTCTTCGGATTCGGTAGCCACGTCCTTCCTTGATGCTCTCTGATGGATGGCCACCCGGAATGACGACGTGGTATCCCTCATGATCCTGCCAGGTTTGAGCCAGATTCGGCGGACCATCGGCGGTGATCGTGACCAGTGTGGTATTGGAAACTGGACGAGCAGTTACATCGAGCAGCGTGATTGAACCTTCGGGTTGTTGACCTCGAGCGAGCAGAAAAGGCGTGAGAATGAGCCACAAAGCCACAATCAAATTAAGGGCAACTCTAAACCAGTTGTTTCTTGCAGAGGTGGAACAGGCGTGAGTGGCAAACTTAGTCATGAGAGTAAAGAGAGCAATCTTTGAAAGGCAATTTGTAGCCGGCCAGTTTTAGGCGTGATGTGCCGGGTCTGGTGAAGGTACGGCCGCGGTTAAGGCAAGACGACGAATTTATTGTTCGTCGCTAAATTTGTAACCGATGCCCCAAACAGTTAGCACCATTTGAGGGTTCTCGGGATTTTCTTCGATCTTGGCTCGAAGTCGATTGATGTGAGAATCAATTGTTCTATCGTAGCCTTCGTAGGAATAATCCCAGATTTTTTCAAGTAAGTACTTTCGAGGAAATACCCGGCCCGGGTTCGATGCGAAGAGCCGAAGGAGATCAAACTCTTTCGGCGTAAGTTCAACCTGACGATCGCCAATTGTTACTTCTCGTTTGGCGGAGTCAATTCTCAGACGACCTCGAACGATTGGAGCCTCGTCACGAATGCCGTCTGGTGTCGGACCAGTTCGCGTACGACGAAGCACGGATTTGATACGCGCCTCGAGCTCACGCAGGCTGAAGGGTTTGGTGATGTAATCATCCGCACCCATTTCGAGTCCAAGCACTTTGTCAACGACATCATCTTTAGCGGTCAGCATGAGAATCGGCAAATAGCCTACCTTCTCTCTAAGCTCTTTACAGACCGCCAACCCATCCATCTTAGGTAGCATAAGATCGAGAACGACAGCATCCGGAGGATCATCCAGAGCTGCCTTCACGCCATTAAGGCCGTCTTCAACGGTTTTTACGGTGTACCCAGCGCGAGAGAAATACTCGCTGATTGCGGTCGAGATGTTCTCGTCGTCTTCGACAACGAGTAAAGTGACCTTTCGCTCGCCGGCATCAGGTACGGTAAAGTTTTCTTTTGCTGTTTTCTGTCTGTCAGTAGCTGTGGCCATCGGAATTTAGTCGTCTGAACTGACAAGCAGGAGGCTCAAGAGGGCTGGCGCCATTTGGGGTCGGGGGCGCGAATCGGTCAAAAGGATAGTACAAGAGGATCAGAGTTTTGTTCAAGTCCAAAGTTAAACATTTGTCCGTTTCTGACATTGAAATAGGTCCGATAAGTCGAATCGGTCCTATTAAATTTGCTCTACATCCGCGATTTATCTCCGGCAACGGCCTTCTTCAGTCGCTCCTGATAATGCCCCAAAGAAGTTGCATACTGCGAATTTGTAGTCTCTTTCGTCAAACGCTCGAGCAGTTCCACTCCACGCGGATCTCCAATTGACACGATCGATTCGGCAGCTGCATTTAGCAAAGCAAAGTTAGATCGACTAACACCTTCTTCAAGTGTGCTGGAGAGTAGTGAATATGCACGAGGATCATCCTTGCCAACAACTCCCAGCAGTTTTGTCGCAGCTAACCGGACCTGAGGATAGTCACCCCCGGCCGCATACTTAATTGCGACATCGACCGCTTTTTTGTCGCCGAGTGCCGCGAGTCCAGATAAAGCCGAGACTCGAATCGTGTTATGCCACGAGGGTTCATCGATGAGTTGCATCAGAGCTGCGAAGGCGCTCGCGTCTTTAGTTTGTCCGAGCGCAAGAGAAGCCGCCTTGACCACGGCGTAACTTTGATCGTTCAACAATTGCTGATAAACAGATGCAAGCTTGGGATCTTTCGAAGCGGCCAATGAAGTAATTGCCTTAGCCCTGACTCTCGAATCCTCATCCTTTGTTGCGGCTAACAGAGCGTTACGCCCTGGTTCACCTGCTGCTTCTGCAAGAGCTGCGACCGCCTCGAGCCTGGTGGCCCAAAACTTATCGGATGTGGCTGCCTTGGCGATGGTCTGCCTAATTGCATCAATGTCTCCACCCGCCACATTTGCCTGCTTGCGTTGAGAGTTGAGTTCGTTCAAAGCCCAAATACGTCCAACTACGTCCTGATCGTGTTCGACCTGGTAAGTGAGTTCGTTCTTCGATTTCTTGAAGCTGAGTTCTTTAATCAACGTTCCCTGATAATCGAAATTCACTAACAATGGTTGTGAATCGACTTTGAACGTGAAGGTTTGTTCCTGCTTCGGCTCGATCCGAACTCGTTCAATCCGCGTATTGGCGGCAGTTCCGATCTCGATTTCCACTGGAGTCTGGAAAAGATCGACCTGAGGATATTGAGAGTCCAGATCTTTCGTCTGTTTTTGACGAATCGTCAACGCCACCGATTTGGTTGATTCATCGTAATGCTGGGTAACCTCGAATATCGGATGGCCCATTCGATAAAGCCACTCATCAAAGAACCAATCCACCGATTGTCCGGTCGCTTCCTCGATCGCAACGCGAAACTGCTCAGTCTCGACCGGCTGATTCGCATACTTCTTCAGGTAATAATTGATGGCGCGCCACCAATTCTCTTCTCCCAGACTCTTGCGAAGCATGTGCAAAACTGCTCCGCCTCTCGGATACGCATATGTGTCAAAGACTGCATCAGGGTCTCGATAATTCTTAGTGACGATTGGGCGGCGAATCCCCTGTTTCCAGGTTGCAAAATAAGAATCCTGATTTGCTTTGATATCGGAGTAGAGAAAATCATCTCGTCCGAGTTTGTATTCATCCCACATCGCCTGGAAGTAGGTCGCGAAACTTTCATTCAGCCAAATGTCTGACCAATCTCTACAGGTAACATAGTCGCCAAACCACTGATGCGCCAGTTCGTGAGCTTGCAAGCCGTCGCTGGTCTGATCGCGTTCAGTACGGGCATCGTGAATCATGTTGTCCGTTTGCGTTGTGGCGCTAATATTCTCCATACCGCCGCCGAAATCATGAGCCATAGTTTGTGCATACTTCGCGTATGGATATTTGAGTCCCGTCTTCTCTGAAAAGAACTTCACCATCTCGGGTAAGCGCGTGACGGTTATCTTCGCTTCGGCAGCTTCTTTCGGATAGACGTAAGTGGTTATCGGGATGCCGGCGTATTCTCCAGTGACCGCTGTGTATTCACCGACCACAATAGAGGTGAGATAACTAGCGTGTGGCTGATCAATTTTCCAGTGGAACGTTCTGGTTCCATCCTGGTTCTCTTTTGTCTCCATGAGCCTGCCATTTGAAATAACTTGCAGCGGCTTTTCAACAGTTGCGGTTATCTCGGAAGTGAAGAAGTCGTTTGGATGGTCATAACAGAGGAACCAGTAATGGTTGTATTCGCTCTCGCCCTGCGACCAGATCTGTTTTGGTCGTGAAGGATCGTCTGGACCAGGCTTAAGAAACTTCAGACCAACTCCAACCAGTCCTTGACGACTGGGATCTTGCGGTCCGTTCGTGTGGTAATCAATTATGAGACTCAACTCATCCGCAGGTTGATAGGCACGATCCAATGTAACCGTTACCTTCTCCTTCGCTGCGTCAGCAACAAATTGCAAGTTAGCTGTTTCAGTTGATGATTTGCCCGTCAACTTGACTGCAGTTGGAGTGATATTGGCCGCATCGAGCTTGATTGTCTGAAGATTCGGAACCAGCGGAGCAAAAACCAACGTTTCACGGCCGAGTAACTGTTCTTTGTTCCAGTCGAAATGTAAATCCAGCGCGATATGACGGGTATCGAAATCATGGTCCGGAATATATCTAGTTTGTGGGAAAGGCCTGGTTGTGCGGATTTGCTGTTGAGCGAGCGCTTCTGGGGCCGATCGAGCTATAGATGTAAATGAGGAAAAGATCAGGACGACTGAAATTAGGGCGGCCATTATGTGATTGAAGTAACCTCGACTACGCATCTTTTTCACTCCTTCTTGCGCGATGTCCGATATGCTTTAGCTTGTCGTGACTCCCCCGACACGAGTGATCGTTGCGATCGACAGGATCTGTTTCGTTCGAATTCAACGATCACTCGTGTCCGGGGAGTCACGACAAGCTAAAGCATATCGGACACTCAGATCTGAAATCTGAGATCGGTGATATGTGATCTAATTTTTGTTATTGTTACACGGACAATCCCTGATACAAAGGAAGGACGCGATGAATACTGAAGAGAGAGCTGAACTAATTGCCAAGTACTCGGCTGGTTACGATGAAGTCATGAAAGCACTCGATGGATTCCCGGCAGACGGCCTCGGCGCTCATCCGATACCTGGTAAATGGAGCGCTCGAGAGATCGTTCATCATCTGGGTGATAGTGAAAGCACATCTGCATTTCGTCTGCGCAAGTTAATTGTTGAAGAGAATCCCACGATCGAGGGCTACGATGAGAATGCATTCGCTCAAAAGTTGAAATACAACGAGCGCGACATGGCGCCGGCACTCGAAGCGTTTCGTTCAGCACGTGCCACGACTGCGCAGCTGTTGGATTTGCTTAGCGAGGATGAATGGAAGCGCGAAGGCGTTCACACGGAGAGTGGGCCTTACTCAGTGGAGAAGTGGTTACGTATTTACGCGGACCATGCACACAATCATGCGTCCCAAATTCAACGACTGAAGGATGCGTTGTAAGAAGTGTCCGATATGCTTTAGCTTGTCGTGTGATCCCGGACATGAAACATCGAACTGCGAAGCAATCGGCATTCGTGTCTGGGATCACACGACAAGCTAAAGCATATCGGACATTGCTAATGTTATAGTTATCGTTCAACAGAATCTCTAGAAGGAGGCACACCCTCACCGTGGGCAACCTGGATCACAAATCATTCACAAGACGTCGAAGACCTCATATCACTGCTGTTGACGGCATACTTTTTGTTACTTTCCGCCTCGCTGATTCAATACCAAAATCAATAATTCGCTCATATCGCGCCAAAGTTCAGTGGATCCAAAGCAATCTTGAACGAGGTGCGATTGACTCGTCGATGCAGAAATCAAACGGTCCCTCCGACTGGCAAACGCGGTTAGAAACTCTTCATCGCGAATGGTTCAAGAAGTTTGAGGATATCCTGCACCGCGCGGAATATGGACCAGCCTGGCTTGCCGAACCGATGGTAGCTGACAAAATGGCTGAAAATTTACACCGGTTAGACGGCAGCGCATACAGGCTCGACGCGTTTTCAATAATGTCGAATCACGTTCACACAATCTTTCAGCCATTCATTTCAGAATCGGAGTTTTTAACACTTATACGTTGGGATGGTATTACACCCATCGATCGTTACCCAGGTCTCTCAAAGATTATGCATTCACTCAAAGGGCGAACGGCTCGAGAATGTAATCTCATACTTGGAAGAACAGGCAGTTTCTGGGAGCACGAGAGCTTCGATCACGTAATAAGGGAAGGTAAGTTCGACAAGACAGTCCGGTACGTTCTGAATAATCCCGTAAAAGTAGGACTAGTTGATAAGTGGGAAGATTGGCAGTGGAATTATTGCCGGGACGAGATCGTTGACAGATTCCGAAATGAGTAAACTAGTTCGATATGCTTTAGCTTGTCGTGTGATTCCGAATACGAATGATCGAATCGCAGCGGACTATTCGATCTTTCTTGTCCGGAATCACACGACAAGCTAAAGCATATCGGACATCAACGTACTTAAATCACAACGTGTCTTGACAAAGTTTTTTCACGCGAGCACAATCCGCACTGCCTCTAATCAAGAAAATTTTTCGATAGTTTATGATGAGTGCTGCCACTCTACTGCAAACTTCTCTTCCTGATCTAAAACTACTTCGGCGTGGGAAAGTTCGTGATGTTTATGAAGTCGACGATGATCGATTGCTCATCGTCGCAACTGATCGAATCTCCGCATTCGATTGTGTTCTACCAACTCCAATCGAACGAAAAGGTGAAGTACTAACTGCACTCTCGGAGTTCTGGTTTGAGAAACTGGGACACGTAGTCGCGAATCACTTAATCACGAGCAACATCGATGAGATGCCTGAGCCTGTACAGCGTGAGCGTCAAGCATTGACCGGCCGGTCGATGCTTGTGCGAAGAGCAGAAGTTTTTCCTGTCGAGTGCGTAGTCAGAGGTTATCTGGTTGGGTCAGGGTGGAAAGACTACTTGAGAACTGGTGAAGTGTGCGGTCACAAGTTGCCTGAAGGCTTACTTGAATCGGCTGAGTTGACGGAACCTCTCTTCACCCCTTCGACAAAGGCTGAGCAGGGTCATGATGAGAATATCAGTGAAGCAGAGGTTCGCGACCTGATTGGGGCGGAGGCGACTGATCGTCTTAGGGACACTTCAATCAGACTCTATTCTGAAGCACGTCGCTACGCTCGAGAGCGAGGCATCATTATCGCCGACACTAAATTTGAGTTTGGACTGGACAAGAACGGCACCTTGACGCTTGTCGACGAAGTGCTAACACCAGATTCATCAAGATTCTGGCCGGCAGACTCGTATGAGCCAGGTCGTTCACAACCATCGTTTGATAAGCAGTTTGTGCGCGACTATCTGGAGACACTTAACTGGGACAAGAAGCCGCCAGCCCCAGCAATTCCACCTGAAGTCGCTAAAGCGACAACCGAGCGCTATGTCGAGGCGTATCGGCTGTTGTCTGGGAAAGAGCTCTAGAATTTCAGATTGAAGATTTGAGATTGAAGATTCGTTCTATCGGTCGAATGGGTCCTATCAAAACAACCCAATCTGAAATTTTAAATCTTCAATCTTAAATAACCATGATTCACAATCGGCTTGAAACACTGATTGACGAAATGTTGGAGGGCCAAATCCTTCTGGACGAGGCCATGGCAGAGTTTGAAAAGCTCTATATCAAGAAAGCACTTGCCCGGCACAAACAACATCTGAGCAAAACTGCATCCGCAATTGGAATCCACCGCAACACCCTGTCAAAACGCGTCGCCAGCTATCAAAAGCAAGAACGCCACGACGGCAAAACCCTCAGAAAAGCAGCGAAACGGTAAGGAATTTCAGATTTAAGATTTCAGATTGAAGATTGGCCAGCGATCAAATACGGACCAATTCGACCTATAGGACTTATTTCAAACCCGAAATCTTCAATCTGAAATCTTAAATTTGGAATCATTCCTCGTTTGACAACCCCTCCTCCAACCCTCTATTCTTGGCACTCCGCTACTGAGAGTGCTAGAATTCGAGAGCTCAGTCTTAATACCAATACCAAATGAATCTGCAGAGAAAGTGAAAGGAGATTAAGTATGGCAACGAACATTCGACCTCTTCATGACCGCGTGATTGTGCGGAGAATTGAAGAGGGTGAGCAGGTACGTGGGGGAATCATCATTCCCGACACTGCGAAAGAGAAGCCCCAGGAGGGCGAAGTGGTAGCTGTTGGTGAAGGTAAATATAAGGAGGATGGCACGCGTCAATCACTGGACGTCAAAGCCGGCGATCGTGTGTTGTTCGGCAAATACAGCGGTTCAGAAATCAAAATCGATGGTGAAGAGTTTCTCATCATGCGTGAGGACGAGATCCTCGGGGTCCTTGAGCGAGCCGGCGCAGCCAGCGGCGGTAAGAAGGGTAAGTAGTTCTTAGTTGTTGATCGATAGGTCCATTAGGTCTTATAGGTCCTATCTCTACTTAAAATTTTCACCCACTATTCAGGAGAAGAAAGAGAAATGGCAAAGCAAGTAATTCACGGTGAGGACTCGCGAGCGGCGATTTTGAGAGGCATCAACCAACTCGCCGACGCTGTGAAGATCACACTCGGCCCGAAAGGCCGAAACGTCGTGATCGACAAGAAGTTCGGCTCACCAACAATCACTAAAGACGGTGTGACCGTCGCAAAAGAGATCGAATTGAAAGACGCCCTGGAGAACATGGGCGCGCAAATGGTACGCGAAGTTGCCTCCAAGACGTCTGATGTTGCCGGTGACGGCACAACGACCGCCACAGTGTTGGCTCAGGCGATCTTCCGCGAAGGCGTGAAGACGGTCGCGGCGGGTGCAAACCCAATGGCGCTGAAGCGTGGAATCGACAAGGCTGTCGAAATCGCAACCGCGGAAATTAAGCGACTGTCGAAGCCGGTGAAAGGTGACGCAATCGCGCAGGTTGGAACCGTTTCTGCCAACGGCGATACCACTATCGGCAACATCATTGCCGAGGCCATGAACAAGGTCGGGAAAGACGGTGTCATCACTGTTGAAGAGTCGCGCACGATGGATACCTCGCTGGAGGTTGTCGAAGGAATGCAGTTCGACCGCGGTTACCTCAGCCCCTACTTTGTGACCGATCCGGAGCGAATGGAAGCAGTTCTTGAAAATCCACTCATCCTGATCAACGAAAAGAAGATCAGCTCAATGAAAGACCTGCTGCCCTTGCTCGAGCAGGTTGCAAAGATGGGCAAGCCGATGCTCATCATCGCTGAAGATGTCGAGGGTGAGGCGCTCGCAACTCTCGTTGTTAACAAACTGCGCGGCACCTTGAACATCGCAGCCGTAAAAGCGCCAGGGTTCGGTGATCGTCGTAAAGCAATGCTCGAGGACATCGCAATTCTGACGGGCGGCAAAGTGATCAGCGAAGATCTCGGCATCAAACTCGAGAACGTTAAGATCGAGGATCTCGGTCGCGCCAAGAAGATCACCATCGACAAAGACAACACCACCATCGTCGAAGGTGCCGGCAAACAGGCCGACATCGAAGGTCGCGTCAAAACGCTTCGTGCTCAGATCGACGAGACAACTTCTGACTACGATCGCGAGAAACTTCAGGAGCGTCTCGCAAAACTCGTCGGAGGTGTTGCTGTAATTAAGGTCGGTGCCGCGACCGAAACCGAGATGAAGGAGAAGAAAGCTCGTGTTGAGGATGCGATGCATGCTACCCGCGCAGCCGTTGAGGAAGGAATTGTTCCGGGCGGTGGCGTTACTTTGATTCGTGCAGCCAAAGCGCTCGAGAAAGCGCGCAAGGGTGACGAAGACGGTGATCCAGATGAGCAGATTGGCGTGAATATCGTCCGTCGTGCCTTGGAGGAGCCACTGCGTCAGATCGTACAGAACGCAGGCAAAGAAGGCGCTGTGATCGTGGAGCGAGTTCGCGCTGAAAAGAACGAGAACGTCGGCTTTAACGCTCAGACTGAAGAGTTCGAGGATCTCGTAAAGGCTGGCGTTATCGATCCAGCAAAAGTCACTCGTACTGCACTGCAGAACGCTGCTTCAATTGCCGGCTTGATGCTGACAACCGAAGCGATGGTCTCAGAGCTTCCGGAAGAGGATAAAGCCGGTCCGGCGATGCCCGGTGGTATGGGCGGCATGAGTGGAATGGGGATGTAATACCTCCCAGAGCTCAAATCTCACAGAATGGCCTCGTCGCGAAAGCGGCGAGGCCTTTTTCGTTCAGCGAGGCGAAGGGGGAGGGGGCCCACTCTCCCCCTCGCCCACTCGCCCCCCTTCTGAAATTCCCCTCCGATTCGCACTATCCAACAAATAACAAACGAGGATTATTAAATGCTTCTTTACAGGCTGTACATCGCCTTGCTGGCACTAGTGTTTCTTCTGCTGACTCTCTCGCTTCGAGAAGTCGGTTTGGTGGAGGGAACCCTTGTGACGTGCGCCCTCCTGTTTTTGATCTTCGATACTCGACTCGACTTATTGCGTCGCAGAGAGATTGAAAAACAGATCTGTTCGCTACTTGACAGCATTTGACACAGGAATGATTGCCCCAACCCTCAACTTCATAGTCAGCTTCGCATTTGCACTAATACTGCACGAACTCGGTCACCTGACGGCTGCGCGACTCTGCGACATTCCAGTTAATGAAGTGGGATTGGGATGGGGGCCAAAAATCCTCCAACGACGATTTGAGGGTCTTAATTGGCAGTTAAGACTATTTCCGATCGGCGCATTCGTACGAATGGACATGCGGGTTCTTCAACTCCGGAGTCTCCATCAGCAGCTGTTCGTACTGGGTGCCGGTATCGGTGTGAACTTAATGCTGGCGATACTGGCGTGGGGCACTTTGTTTGGTGTTCTGAATCTTGGACTTGCAATCGGGAATTGTATTCCACTGTACCAACAAGATGGCTGGAAGGGCGCTATAGTGCTTTCACGGAAACTATTGGGAAGACCAAACCGGCTGGTCGAGTGGACAGTTACGATATTTGGTGGACTGTTCGCATTGGGTATTTTCACAAAAGCAGTGTTGAATGCCTGGTAATGTCCGACATGCTTTAGCTTGTCGTGACGTCCCCAACCAGAATCGAACCATTAACAGCTCGCTTGAAAATCTGGTCACTATTTGGAACGCTACGACAAGCTAAAGCATATCGGACATCATGACGGAAGATCTTGAACGACAATTAACGCGACTCTACGTTGCCCTGGCAATGACCCGCAACGTTGCCGAGCGTGCGAAAGATCCCGACGAAGCGTCGCGTTCAGTCGTTACGTTGGTGGATGTGGCCTCTGGAATTGTAGAAGAAATACTTAACCCGCCGCTGTCATATTCAATAGAACCCGGCACCTCGATTACCGAGATCGAACTAC
>DASYPT010000108.1:0-9783 GCA_036006355.1 Pyrinomonadaceae bacterium
CCCTGATAAGCCAATTCGCGATCACCATGAATGCCATGGTAACCTCGCCGCTGCAATTCATCGCAGACCGAAGTTTTGCCGGTGCCGGAAAGGCCTTCAATCAGATAATTTCTAATGCCCATGCTAGATGATAAAAAACGAACGTGAGACGTCTGCTGTCGCCCTGGGACTTCGGCGACTCCGCCGGGAGTAGCGGCGCGATCCGCGCCCACAACGCATCAGTCAACAGTTCCTTCGCCATGGCTCCCTCCCCTCCATGGGTCCTATTCTGCTTCGTTCGCTGCTTACGCGTTTTTGTTAAGCGTACTGAAAATGAGCCGAATCGATCTCTCGCAATTTTTCCTCAATTTCAACCGACTTTGAATCTCCATCGCACCGGGCACTACATTGATTACCGGCGGTTGGTTTCGAAGTGGCGTGTTGTCTGTAAAACCACCAACACCACCGTTGAGTTAACGAAGGTAACCGCGAGCCTAAGAAAGCCGTTAACAACAGTCGATTACTCTCGCTCAATAGCGCAACATCCACGAAGGTTCCGCCAGGAACGTTTGGAACAGTCCCGCCCTCACTTCCTTCCAAACATCCAACATTTCGTCCAGAAAGATTTGCGACCCGTTTAACTTATTCTTCAATCCCGTCATCGAGTTCAAGACCAGGGACACTGGTGAAGGAGAAAACTATTGGGATCGTTAAGCGCACTCGCAGCGCACGGAATTGGGTCGACTTAGACTCTGCGCCATAACGCTTATGGCGAGTCCGCTTCAAGCGATTGTTATGTGCGGTGTTGCGACATCAAGAGTTGATTTACACTGTGATTCAAGTCGCGGTCAATCGTGACGATGAGCACATTCCGATATTTTGCAAAGTAGGTCGCGGCACCTTCCATTTTTCCGGTGGTCTTCAGCGACCTGATAACGTATCTATGGTAGTTGGGAATGTCGCTCGTTTCTTCGTTAATCTCGATCTGTTCGACTTCGGCATCCGTGTCAAAGAACACAACTTCGAGAACGCCCTTACCCGTTTGGACAAACGCTGCTCGCTTTGTCTCATGAAAGAATCCGTTGAGCTTAGAAGGAAACACGCCTTGAATGGTCACTCCCTTGTCGCTCAACAGTTGAATAAAATTCCGTGCGTAATTGAGTTCAGTAGGCACTAGCGGCGACACATCGTTTCTCGGGGTTAACGAAGGAGCCGCAGGTGCACTCAAGCTGGATCGAGAACCACAGGCGAGCGTCAACGATAAAGTTAGGATGCCACAGAGTGACAAGAACCTCTTGGAAAATGACTTTCGCATAGAAAAGCACATAACGCTTGAGTCTCGCTCATGAGTCCGCTCAAGGCGATTAATATTGCGTACACGTCCGCCGAGTATTGTTAACTGGCGTGATCTTTTCACCATCAAACACAAAAGCCCTTTCACGACACTCCTCGCCTTCCCGCAACTCAACATGATATTGCGCAACGAGTAGTTTGCTATGAGAGCGGGTAATTAGATCGGTAAGATAAGGATATCCGTCACGTGTCTTCGGCGGTGGCTCCGCCGCACCAAAGTCTTTCAGCAGCTCGAGGCCGCGTCCAGAAGACAGATCGGTCATTGTGTAATACCGGCAGCCAGTTCCGCAGCTGTGAACCGCGACAAAGTACTTTCCAGCGAAATTGACCTCTGGAGGATCGACAAGTTTGCCGAGATTATCCCGCCATTCGTCACCACTGATATGACGAATCCATTTGGGTTGATGGATCGGACCGGCATAAACCGAAACCCGATAATCTTCAAATCGCGAAGAAGACTGCGCCGCCAAGGAAGCCGTCAGCGGAAAGAACATAAACCAGATTGCGATCGGAACTGCGTTCTTCATCATCGAATTCCCGGTTACACCCAGGGCCTTCAGCGGCTCGCCGGGGTGCAACTTATCAGAGAAGATCGATCATAGGCGAGTTTTCTCAGTCGGCCAAACTAAAAACCAAAAGGCTGACCGTTTAAGTCAGCCTCAAGGCTCCTCACCCCAGCAAAAACTTTGGGATAACGCATTTTGGATCAACTCGTGGCGAAAAGTCCTTTGCGAATTCTCAAAGTTTTTTAGGGCGTTATTAGTTTTGCAGTGCGGGACTTCATTGGATAATTCACGTTGTTAACAAGCAAACCATCGGTGCATTCGGTCTAGGCGTTAACCTCCCGCAACTTTCGCCGGTCGGGGTTCATCTGATGATCCTCCACCGCCATCACTAACAAGTATCGTTTCGTATGCCTTCCAAGCTGTTTCCAAGCCGAGATTGTCATAAACCCATCCATCCGTAAGGACCACCTCGGAAGTGTAAGGCCCAAATTGAAGATCGGCTTCAGTGGTTGGATCAAAGTCAGAAGGATTGAGTTTGAGCATAACTGGAGACAGAAACGGCGGGAAGGCGGATGACGCACCTACTGCAATGGCGAGATCCAATGTCGGATTTCTGATCAATCCAACTCGGTAGTCACCCATGAATGGCTTACTAAAGCGCCACAGAACATTGTCCTGGACGTTGGTTGCGTTGATTACAAATCTTGGTCCTTCATTGTCAGATGGCAGGTCTTGCAGCGTTGCGATGCCAAATAGGTGTTTGCGATAAGCGGCTGCGATCTCATCTGCTATCGTTACTTTAGGCAAAAGAATACCCTTGATGATTGAACCTTGGTCTATTGTGTCGTCCGCCAGTCGCCTTATAGGGTTTATGACTATCGCGTCAAGATTGGTAGCGACGTTGTTTTCATCAAATTGAAGTTGTTTCCATTTCAGACCAAGCACTCCGAGCCACCGGACACACTGGAAACGCGAACGAGGCCTCGTAACAAACCAGCATCGTTCAGTCGGCACAATGGGCCCAAGTGGAAAAGCATTGCTCGATAGCCTCCACCTGACAGGCAGAGTGCGACTCTGGGTACAGGGTTAGCGAGTCGATCATCGGTATTGAGAAATCGTACCGGCTGGATGTTCTCGGCAGCTACTGGCGAAGCGCTCTCAGGTTCCATTTATAACTCCTCGTGGGAAACGATCAGGAGCGTGTATTAAGGCACCTGCGAATCGTTTATGTCCGCCGCAATTATTGTCTGCCCATTTTGCGACACGATTATTCAACGATTATTCAACGTTTCAATTCCTCTGCTTCGTGTGATATAAGCCCGCTTGTTCCTCGGGTTCTTCCAAACACCCTTAGGAGACTCACGCCATGCGACGAATTGGAATCCTGATCACCCTGATTATATCAGTCTGCCTTCTCGGTCCTGTCAAAGAAAACTGCGATCACTTGTCCGGGAACCCTAAACAACATTAACGACTGTCCTGATACTGGCTGTGGTCCAGCGCTTGACTCGAATTTGAATAAGTCAAAAAAACGTTGCCTCACTTGACGGTGAAGCTGAGGCAATGACAATTCAACAGATTCGAAAACTTCCCGATCCGGTGCCCGGTTTCAAGATTGGCGACACACGCGAAAAGATAGAAGGATTAGGCGAAGGCAAAAAGATTGTTGTGGTTGCTAACGCCCTTGCCGTCAGAAAGGGCAGCGCTGAATCGTGTAACTGCAAACTAACCGCCGCTGGTGATAGTGATAATCATATTGTTCTGGTTGATCGAGTGCTCAGGATAAAACCCGGCGAGACCGCTAAGGACACTTTAAGTAGGCGGGAAGAGGACTCCATCACAGCCGAATTTGCACCACGTGCACGTCTTATTAGCACAAACCTAACGAGAGCAAATCTTCTGCCTCTCATTTCTTTTAATGAGTCCAGAAGGTGAGAGTTACTGGAAAAGACTCGGAAGTTCTCGTTGACGCGAGACGCTAGTTGTTCAGCCCGCAGGTCCGTCATCAACGTACAGATTTTGTGAACTTTAGCTAAGAGCCAAGTGTGACGAAATCTTCGTTTCTGCTGTGTGTTTAGACGTTTCGAGCGTGTGGGGGTATTGCCCCACGGACTCACTAACTAGTTTCCTCCCTACGTGGGCGCCTATATAAAGGACACGTCATTGAGATCAACAAACCTGGAGTAGAGAATTGTCGACGGTAAGTTCTTGAATCTATTGAGGAAATGGTAGAGGGGGGCGGGATCGAACCGCCGGCCTTGGGGTTATGAATCATCAACCCGGCAAAAACGTAAGTATTTGCCTTTTCGAAAGTTGCAGCCACCAAGAATTTTCGAGTATTTCACAGTCTGTGCCATTCTCTGACAGTTCCCTACACCTCATGTGCTTTTCATTTTGGACACAAGTTGGCCACAAGAATTTTTGAGAGGGACTGCTCGTTGTTGCCTACTAATGTTAGACCGAGTTGGCAACAGTCACGCTTGCTCGGCTCCGTGGGTTGGGGGTTGGTTTAAGTATTGACGACTTTGGCCGTGGCTACTCTTCTTAGCTATGTGAACCGTTTCCCGATTGATACCTTAAAAGTTGCTCGCTCGTTCATCACGAGGATGACTGAGGGTGATGAAAACCTAGAAATAGTGAAAACGATCGTTACGCTGGTCGGCAATCTCGGTATGCAGGTGATTGCCGAAGGAGTCGAAACGCCAGATCAGTTAGAGCAGTTGAGACTCTTGAAATGTCACTACGCGCAAGGATACTTATTTTCCAAGCCATTGGCAGTGACTGATGCGGACATGTTTATCGTCAGCGCGAGAGCGACAACCGAATAACTCCTCGAGCATCGGATTAGATATTACCGAATTTACAAATCTTACATTCGCAATTATTCGCAATGTGAAAGTTTCCAGAGATTCTGACACTCTTCAGGTTCCGCCAAGCCTGTTCATCACTAAGACCGCTGTTCAATCATCAGTCTTACCCTGCAAGTCTCTGATGAGCACGACGTCGCTCGTCTTCCTCCCCCGCGCCAGCGCAAGTTTTTTCCCGTCACGTGACCAGGCGTAGTAGAAGATCAAATCGGAGTTGAAGTGCGTCAGTTGTTTCGGTGGGCCACCAGCAATAGGTTGCGACCAGATATTCGACACCCCATCTTTTGTGTCGATGTAGGTAAGTGACTTTCCGTCGCTGGTCCAACTAATGGTTTGGCCATAAAAACCGGGGCCTAGTGTGCCAAATATAGCAGGAAAATCGAAGACGATTGTTGGACGGCCACCGTTTGCTGAGATAACGCCCGTTCTCAAACGTACAGGGGTTGCTTTGTCGTCCAGGAACGTAAACGCTATGCTTCCATCTGTTGGCGAAACCGCTGCAACAGAAGAATAGTATTCAGTGAGATGCACTGGGTTTCCACCTTCAACCGGCATCTTCCACACAGTGAGGTGACCCTCATCACCAGACGAATAGACAATCTGATTATCAGATGTGCACTGTGCATTGACATCATGGCGTCCGAATGTGATCTGGGTTGGTTTGCTTCCATCGATGTTGACTCTCCAGACGTTCATTGATCCGCTTGGCGAGCGGTTCGAATCGAAGATTACGTACTTGCCGTCTGCTGAGACACACGGCATAAGATTCAGTCCGGCTTTTGAAGTCAACTGACGGTTGTCGGTTCCGTCGGCGTTCATCAGCCACAGATCGCGAGTGCCACTTTCGTTGGAACTGTGAACCAGTCTTCCGTCCGGTGTCCACGCAATGCCTCCAACGCCGTCAAATTTGTTCGATGTGATCGGCTTCGCATTGGTCAGATCATCGATGGAGCTGATCCAAACGTCTGACTCTCCTTCACTGCGCACCGTCACCGCACCTGTGCCATCTGACGTAACACTCAAGTCTTCATAATTGTTCAGGTCGTTAGTGATTCGCTCAACTCTTCCTTCAGGGTATGAGCTGTAGAAGACCTGTGTATTCTTTCGCTCTGGGTCGATCGCCGTGATCAGCAGGCCATTGCCGTCCGGCAACCAACAAGTCGTGTGAATATTATTCCACTGTTGAGAGGTCAGGCGCTTTTCGGTTCTACTCTTCACATCAACCACAACAACGTTTCTGAATGTGTCGGCTCCGCGAAGAGCAATCGCAATGTGATCTCCATCGGGCGACCACGCGGGATTACCGACATTACCAAAGAAGAAGTCGTCAATGTGATGAGTGATTAGCTTCTCTTCACCAGTTCCGTCGGCATTGGCCAACATGAGTGATGCCGTCGCGTCGCCTGGATATCCGCGCACGAAAACGAAGCGCTGGCCATCTGGAGAAAAGGATGCGGATGTATCAATATCATGAAGGATCAGTTTGGGTGGCCCACCGAGAACCGGTATCGTCTCAAGTGTGACGTCGGTGCGTGCTGCTCTGCCGAAGTAAATATGATTTCCATCGGGTGAGAAGCTTAAATTGGCTATGTCACTACCATTTGAAGGAAGGATTTCCTTATCACTGCCAGTGGCAATGTGTCTGAGCCAGAGACTCTTCTGCTCCACGGTGCCAACAACATGCACGACGTATTTGCCATCGGGCGAAATAACAGCCGAACTTGCCTTGCCGTGCGTTGTCAGACGAGTTAGATTGAATTTACTGAAAGGAGTTGGTGAATTGCGGCCGCCTAACCTTGTCCAAAAGTACTTAACGCCGAAACCAATCGCAGTCAGGACGATGATAGCGCCAATAATTGCTAATGCGAGGCCCTGCCTTCGTGCTGAAGGCGAAGAGCTCGTTAATAGTGTCGGCTGCGCGCTGCCTTTTTCGTCCGTTCCTCGTGCGCGCGAAATTTCCGAATGCTTGCGGAATTCCCTTAAGTCATTCTGAAACTCACGCGCAGTTTGATAGCGGTCTTCTCTGTTCTTACGTAGTCCTTTATTAACTATCCATTCAAGAGCCGGTGGTATGTTCTCGACTATCTCACTCAATGACCTTGGCTCTTTTTCAAGTATCGAAACAATCAGCCGACTCCGCGTTGTTCCATCGAACGGGACATGGCCACTGAGCATCTCATAGAGGACTACACTCAAACTCCAAACGTCCGTGCGCGCATCGACTTTTAGGCCTTCTGCTTGTTCCGGTGACATATACGGCGCTGTACCAATCGTTATTCCCTCACTGGTGCTTAGCAGAGGACGTGTCGGCAAATCTGTTTCGCTTGTTTGTGGTTCCGTCAACTTTGCTATTCCGAAATCGAGCACCTTAACGTGGCCTTCCTTCTGACCCAGGTGGCCGCCTCCGCAGATCATAATGTTCTCTGGTTTAATATCGCGGTGAACAATCCCTTTCGAGTGTGCACTGATTAACGCATCGGCGACTTGCAGTGCGATATCGATGGCTTCATCGATCTTTATTGGCTTGCGGCTTATTCGTTCGCGAAGTGTCACACCATCGATAAACTCGCTCGCAATGTAACGAGAGGAATCTGCCTCGCCGATTTCATAGATTGTGAGAATGTTTGGGTGATTAAGTGATGATGCCGCGCGCGCTTCCTGTTCAAATCGTCGCAAACGTTCAACATCTGCAGTGAAGTCAGACGGCAGGAACTTCAGCGCGACCTGGCGACCGAGTGAGGTGTCTTGGGCCAGATAAACCTCACCCATGCCGCCCGCGCCAAGTTGCTCAAGAATACGGTAGTGACCGATGAGCTTACCGGCGAGCTCTTTGTTGACGTTCGCCATATTCCGCGCTTCGACATCAATCGCAGGCGATTCGATAAAAGTACCTGCTTCCTCATGCGCAGCCAGCAAGGCTTCCACGTGACGCCGCAGATCTTCATCGGCGTTTTCGAGGACATGAGCACGCTTTTCGGGAGGCTGGGTGAGAGCTTCCTGAAAAAGTTTTTCCAGTTCTTGCCAGCGTTCAGGCTTCATTACTAAGTGAGTTGTAGAGCCATGCCTTAGCCATACTCCAATCGCGTTTCACAGTTAATGGTGAAACGCCAAGAACTTCCGCAGTTTCTTCAACACTAAGGCCACCGAAGAAACGCAGCTCAATGACCTTGCTTTTGCGTTCATCGATCGTAGCCAACCGTTCCAACGCATCATTAAGTGCTGTTAAATCTTTGCCGCGTTCTGGCGAGACAACCATCGCCTCATCGAAGGTAATCTTGTTAGCGCCGCCACCGCGCTTTGCGTAATTACGTTTTCGTGCGTGATCCACAAGTATGCGACGCATTAGTTGCGCAGACAGCGCAAAGAAGTGTGCGCGATTCTTCCAATGCACGTGCTTCTGGTCGACGAGTTTGAGATAGACCTCGTTTACGAGGGCGGTCGTTTGCAGAGTATGCCCAGCGCGTTCCTGTCGCATGTAGTGATGCGCCAAGCGATGTAATTCGCGATCGACGAGCGGGATGAGATCATCGAGCGCGGCCTCACTACCGTTACTCCAGTCGAGCAACAATCGTGTGACTTGATTTGGCGAAGGCGAGGGCATTGAACTTCACCAACTGCGTTAGTTTGTACGTGCGCAGACCGCATTATAGCAGGACTGAGACTCGATTCGTCTCAACGAAAAGTGAGCAAGCCGTGTTGGCTATCACCAAGCGGGGACGCTTGCGGTCCCAGTATTGAGGCGCCCGATTCGCTGCACAAACACAAAGAACAAAGTAAAAAGCTCTTACTCCATCTTGATACTTTTCGCCCTCACTTCTCGCGGTATGCCTCGAAGGCAGCTTTAACAAGTAAACGCTGTCGATTCAAAACCGATAAATCAAGAAACTCCGAGGTGCACGATGAACCGCCGTGTATTAGCGATAGCTTTGCTCTTTGCCGTAACGATGAGCGCTTCCGCGAAGGTTTCAACCAAAGAAAGGCGTGCGCATCTCTTACAGCTTCGCACCGAAGCCCCGCACTTGAATAACAAATCACCGCTTGATCAAGCCTACTTAGACGCTGTGCAGCTCCTTGAACAGCCAGGGCAATGTAGTGCGTTTTTCGGTGGCCCCGAGGGGGTGGCGGTTCTCGATAGTCTGGTCGTTCAACTTCATGAGGAAAGAATCAACGACTCGTACATCGGAATCCGGATGGGCGGCGATTTTACCGTGCGAGTCGTTGGCACGAAGCTGAGGTTTCGAGTGTTCGACGATGCGCAACTAAATATCAATGGACCTTTTAAGAAAGCGAAGGTATTTGCGGACGAACCATTCGTCCCCAGAATCGGCAGTTTTCTTCCCAACACGAGAGAGGCGAGAGTTCTGATTCTCATGCACGAACTCGGCCACTTGATCGCAAGCAGGAATGGCAAATGGTTGTTGCCTGATGATGGGACCAGCACTGCACAGAGCCTTGAAAACACAAAGATTGTCGAAAGAAACTGCGGTACCCAAATACGAACGTTGTAGTGGCGAAGCAGTTGACCGTTCCAACTCAACGATTCACGACTGAGCGGGCGCTTGCCCTACACCTCAGGAAGAAAAAAGTGCAGTCAACGACAGCTGACAAAACAATTAGGACGAATCATGACTGGTCGAGTCATATTCGTTCCTGACAACCACAAAATGCTCAGAAAAATTTCATAAAGGAGACAACTATATGTACGCACATCAATTAGCAAGAAGTCTGGTACTTCTCACAACCGTAATGGTCGTATTCGGGTTTTTTTATCTTCCTGTGCGTGGGGAGAAAATCAAATCTGAATATACAAGCGGAACATTCCAGCAGGACCCAGGTCAAAATCCACACTCATTCGGCGGGACCTGGATTGTTCAGACGCAAATCACAAATTGTGCCGGCACGACAACGGAGAATTTTTCCAAATTCCTTTCGATCAACGCAGGTGGAACCGCTCAAGAAATAAGTAACTCCGTGCCGCCGTCTCAGAGGACAACCAGCTTTGGTGTCTGGGAGCATTTGGATCATGCAAACTATGTTTATGCTCTACGCTTCTTCAGGTTCAGCGCTACAGGTATCTT
>DASYPT010000109.1:0-34621 GCA_036006355.1 Pyrinomonadaceae bacterium
TGTGCATCTCTGTGTCTCTGTGCCTCTGTGGTGAATGAGACGTTTTTATCACCACAGAGACACGGAGACACAGAGATGCACAGAGAAGATCCGTCTAGTCGCGTAACTATTGGTTCAAATTCGCAACTTCTTGCTAAGAAATCAAGAAGTAGTCGGTTTGTTACACAGATTAGACAGATTTGCTGAGACCAGCGTTTAGCGCAAAGAATCTGTGTAATCTGCGTAATCTGCGGATAAGATCAAGCTTTGTGTTCCACACTGACTCAAATAATTTCGACGTGGTCATCATTGGCGCTGGCATCAACGGCGCGGGTATCGCCCGCGACGCAGCTCTACGCGGTTTGAAGGTGCTCCTCCTCGATAAAGATGATATCGCCAGCGGAACCAGTAGCTACTCCACGCGTCTGATTCACGGCGGTCTTCGTTATCTCGAGCACGGCGAGTTTGGCCTTGTTCGTGAATCGCTTCGCGAGCGCGAAGTCCTCCTTAAGATCGCTCCGCATTTAGTACAGCCACTGCCTATCCTGATTCCTATTTATTCAGGTATGACGCGCGGACGCGCAAAGATTCGCGCGGGAATGATTGCCTATGACTTTCTTTCGCGCGGCAAGAGCCTTCCTCGACACGGCGTGCTCTCTGTTACGGAAACACTGCGACGAATTCCATCGCTGAATGATAACGGGCTCCTCGGCTCCGTAATCTATTACGACGCTCAGGTCGAATTTGCCGAGCGACTTGTTCTGGAGAACGTCCTCTCTGCGGTTGAGAAGGGCGCGACCGTTATCACGCACGCGCGCGTCGAAGATTTCGTGACCGCTGGAACCCGGGTGGTGGCGGCGCGATATCAAATTCAATCCGGCGCGGCTCACACGGTGAACGCGCGTTTCTTTGTAAATGCTGCCGGTCCATGGATCGACCGAGTTCTCGGACACACGAATCGCCCAACCAACGAGCGATTACTGGGTAGCACTAAAGGAAGTCACATAGTCGTCGCACCGTTTGCGGGCGCCCGCTCGTTGGCAGTTTATGTTGAAGCTCAAACAGACCGACGACCTTTCTTCATTATTCCCTGGAACGGCAATTACCTTATCGGTACGACCGACATTCGCTTCGAAGCGGATCCAGATGAAGCGCGCGCTGCGGCCTGGGAGATCGATTACCTGCTGAAGGAGACCAACCGGCTATTTCCAAATGCTAATCTCGGCCGAAGTGACGTTCTCTACACTTACTCCGGGATACGGCCGCTGCCATTTACAACTGATCATAATGAAGATCAAATCACACGAAAACATTTCGTGAAGCAGCACCCGTCTCTTATTAACCTTGTATCGATAGTGGGTGGAAAGTTGACTACGTATCGAAGTCTCGCGGAAGAGTGTGTTGACCTTGTTTGTCAAAAGCTGGAGCTGGATTGTGCCGAATGTAAGACGTCCGAGTTGGCGCTGCCGGGAGCTCGCGACTTCCAACTGTTTGCAGAAGAGTTTGATAAATCCTCGGAGCTGTCGGCGGGCGCGAAGTCCAGGCTGTTGAGAATCTATGGTAGTCGTGCACACGAGGTAATTGATTTTTGTCGAAGTACAGGTCTTTCGGAGTATCTCGATGAGGAGCAAACGGTCTTAACAGGAGAGATAGCGTTTGTATTAGAAAAGGAATTTGCTGAGACATTGATAGACTGCCTGATGCGGCGAACCATGATTGGACTAGATGCTGACATGGGTCTTCTTCAACTTGAGGCTTCCGCTCACATCGCTGCCGAGTACAGACATTGGAATGAACAACGACTCCAGAGCGAATCGCAGAAGTACCGCGCGTTTGTGGAAAAAAGATCGGAAATAGGGCAGTCGGGAACGGGGTAAGCGGCCCAAGAGTTACCATTGCCAACCAGATCCTGATCGAAACCCTGCAGGTTCAAAGCCCCATTCCAGTATTGAAGAGGAGGGCCTTGAATCTGCGGGGGCGCGCTTTGGGGACTTGTTGGTTGTGGTCACTATCCGGTCGCTTGCCCCCTTCCCGACTGCTATTCTGCTGAACTAACTAAATCTCGCATGTGTTCCATCGAATCTCTCGCAAATCTTTTCTGAAGTTTCCGCGCCAATGGGTAAGACACCTTCACCAGCGGATGCTGTGGCTTTGAGAATGCGAGGATGTCGTACCAGGCACTGTCGTCCTCTTTGTGAAATTCAATGATGAATCGTTCCTCGCCACACTCAACGTGATCAGCCAGAGTCCCATAGGCGAACCCGAATCGTTCAATCGCATTCGTCTCATTAACAAGGTAGACGATCCGCGTCGCATTTAAGACCCACGTTCCAAACGCACGTGCCTTTACAGCGACAGTTGCCCCGACTTCAATAGGCACACTCTTCGGTACGATGCTGACCCATCCCAGATCGAATTGCTGCCATTGCTTCAAAGCAGAGACGGCTCTTTTGTATGCCTGGACTCCTCGACCTAGTTGTATGCGGTTGTGGTCAACGATGAAACCGGGCGGCGGCGTTCCGTTGGTTGCACCAACTGCTGAATAGGTAAAAGCGCGCTCTCGCTGGTTGGCGATGAATGTTGAGATTGTGAGCTCACTCGGCTCTTTCAGAAAGAACATGCAGCGCGAATCAAGTAGTCTTATCTTTTACATCGGTGGTTGTAATTCTGGCCCGAGGATGATGGCGATTATATGAAGAGCGCAAGTGACCATCAGTTATATGCGTGTAAATCTGCGTAGTCGAAATATCACTGTGACCAAGCAGTGCCTGAACGGATCTGGAATCTGCTCCGTGTTGAAGTAAGTGGGTTGCGAAGCTATGGCGAAGAGTATGAGGAGATACGTTTTTAATGCCAGCTTCCTCCGCCCGACGTTTGATCATCGACCACGCGAGTTGGCGTGTAAACGGCTTTCCACGATGAAGAAAGACATAGGGTGAAGACTGCTTCCCATAGCCGGCTTTGACTGCACTGTATTGCTGCAACCAGTGAATGGCGCTCTTGCCGAGCGGCACTCGCCGTTCTTTACTACCCTTACCGTGGCAGATAATCAAGCCTGCCAACAAATCAACATCAGACTGTTTCAATCCCACAAGTTCGGAGACACGCAATCCAGACGCATACATGGTTTCAAGAATCGCGCGGTCGCGAATGCCTTCTTCGGTTGAAACGTCCGGTGTCAGCAGCAAGCTGTTGATTTCGTCTTCGGTAAGGAATTTTGGTAGATAGTTGAAACGTTGAGGTGTATCGAGATCTTCAGCTGGATTATGAGTAATGTGACCATCTATCATCAAAAACTTAAAGAAGCCACGCGCCGCACTCACCGCGCGTGCAACTGACGTCGGCGCGAGTCCGTCGCGCGAAAGACTCGCAATCCATTTTCGCAAGTCAGATCTACTGAGATTCGAAACTGGTTTGTTGGTTTTTGCGGCCCAGGAATGAAGGCGGGCGAGGTCGCGGGTGTAGCTCTCGAGCGTGTGACGAGCAAGCCCTTTCTCGACCTGGATAAAAGTGATGAACTCTTTCGTCAGATTCCGTTCTGTCCCAACCATATCGGCCACAGATTAACACTGATGACCGAATGTCCGACGAACTTTAGTTTGTCGTTGTGCCGGTTAACGGCGGATCGATGAAATGCTGCAGGCTCAATTCATAGACAGGCTTGTTTGGAACACACGACAAACTAAAAGTTCGTCGGACATTTGTTCACTCATAACGCAAACACTCGATGGGATCCAGCCGGGACGCTTTTCGCGCTGGCCACACGCCGAAGATAAGGCCGACTCCAATGGAAACCGTGAGACCGCTAACCACAGCCCACGTGGGAATCGAAGCCGGGATACTTGGGATGAGGAAAATCAACAAACGGCTGATGCCAACCGAAAGCACTACACCGAGTACACCGCCAAGAAATGTCAGCATCATCGCTTCAAAAAGAAACTGGCGAACGATATCCCTGCGACGCGCGCCTATGGCTTTGCGCACACCAATCTCCTTGGTCCGCTCGGTGACGCTGACCAGCATGATGTTCATCACACCGATCCCGCCGACTAACAGACCCAGGCTCGAGATAGCAATCGCGATCAATCCAACCATTGCCGTGATGCTGTCAAACTGCTCAATAAACTTGTCAGCTGTCTTGATGTCGAAGTTATCCGGATCGCCAAACTTCACGTGACGACGACGCCTCAGGATTTCCTCGGACTGCGTGAGTGCTTCAGAAACTTGTCCGGAACGTCCTCGAATTACAAACAACATGTAGCCGCGCGCCGGGGCAACCTTTTGCGCAGTGCGGAAAGGAATAAAGACGGCATTGTCTTCTTCGTTCTCACCAAAGAAGCCTGCTTTCCGTTTTTCGAGTACGCCAATAACTTCAAAGTTGTACCCACCCATGCGGACCTGAGTGCCGGCAACATTCGTGAGACCAGGGAACAGTGCATCGGCTGCGTTAACGCCGATTACGATCACATTGGCGCGTTGCATGTCGTCCTGATCAGTAATGAAGCGGCCCTCTTTCAAAGAAATGTTGACGATGTTGGCATAGTTCGACGTAACACCCTGAGTGTTGCCCCAGCGATAGTTCTTACCCTGGTACATTATGTTGTCGTCGAAAGGACCGCCGCTGTAACCAACATTCGGAGCAACAACGGCGATATCTTCAACGGCGGGAGCCTGCGTCTTGATCGCCTCAGCATCTTCAAAAACGAAAGGCTTTCGCAAACGCTCTGCGCGGTCTTCCCCGGTGCGTGGTCCAGTGGAGAGATGAAAAGCGTAAATATTGTTTGTCCCGTACTCCTCAATAATATTGACGATGCTTTGACGCATACCCGTGAGTAAGGAAGCAATCACAATCGCGGTGAATACTCCAATCACGATACCAAGCACAGTAAGGAAGCTGCGAAACTTGTGGCCTCGAATACTATCGAGCGCCATGCCGAGCGTTTCGCGCAGCGTCATTTTAGGAATCTTCGAGCCTAATCTGAGAACAAACGACATTGCTGTTTCTTAAGACGTAGCATTCGTAAGAGCAACGATTGGGTCCAACCGTGCTCCTTTGAACGCTGGATAAATTCCTGCAAGCATGCCTACGAGTGTTGAAACGCCAAAAGCAAGAATGATGTAAAAAATAGTGATTGTCATCGTGACGCCCGCGAGCGAAGTAATCAGAAGGCAAACACCCCATGAGAGCAGAAGTCCAATGACGCCACCAAGCATGCACAATAGACCCGACTCAATCAGAAACTGCACCATGATTTGACGCTTCGTTGCGCCAACAGCCTTGCGTAACCCAACTTCAAATGTTCGTTCGGTAACGCTCACCAGCATGATGTTCATCACAACTATGCCACCGACAAGTAGCGTAATGGCAGTAATCGGAATAACGACTTTGGCGATACCGCTGGTGAACTCATCGATCTGATTATTGAGCTCTTCTACGTTGACCAAACCGAAGTCGTCTTCGTCGTTGCCGTTCAGTCGATGCTTAATACGCATTGCGACACGCGCATCTTCAATGGTTGTTTGCAATCCATCTCGTGTGCGACTCTTGCCGTGGATCTGCAATCCATTCCTACCGAAGATCTGCAAGTGAGTTGTGACCGGTATGTAAACGTGGCGATCAACCGAATCGCCGAAGAATGCCCCCCGCTTTTCTTCGACGCCCACGACGCGCATCGGCAACCCACGAATCTTTAATGTCTTTCCGATCGGATCCTCGTTTGGAAAAAACTTGTCTTTGATGTCGCCGCCCAGGACGACAACAAGGGCTGACCTTTGAACTTCGTCGGCAGAGATGAAGCGCCCGTCTTCAATCGTCTTGTCTTCGATATCCACCATGTTCGCAGTTGCACCAAAAACAACTGCTCCAGGAAATTCGATTCCATCTTGCTTCAGGTCCGTGCCAGTGCCCGTTGCCGCCCCAACTTCCGCACAGGAGACACAATGATCACGCACCCATTCGTAATCATCCCAATTGAGACGCTTGTTTCGTCGGTTCCGTCTCTCGAACTCCTCGTCAGACATGTGCCCGGAGAACGCCATGCGAGCGATCATGAAGTGATTACTACCGAGGATCTTGGCAACCTTATCGACGACGTAAGTATTCAGCCCGCTGATTGAAGCACCGACCGTGGTAACAGAGGCGACACCGATGATGATTCCTATGAGAGTGAGAAAGGCGCGTAATTTGTGAGCAAAGATCGACTGGAGGGCGATCCTCAGGGCGTCAGAATAAAACGAGAGAACTGCTTTCATAATGCTTGTACTGGATGCGATGTCCGCTCGCTATACGTGCCCTAAAGTCGTCAGGTTCACGGAGAATCGCTCAGTCCCTAAAAGTGAAGAGCTCATGATCAATGTCCTCGCCTGTAAGCTCTTTGTAGTACCGTTTGAGGACTTCCTTTTTCCCGCTATTCGTTTCGCGACTGTAAGCGATGACTATCAGCTCTAATTGTGTCGCTGGAACGTGCAGCCACTTCAGACGGTTAACCGCTAACCGTGCCTCTTGAGGATTTCCGTAGAGTATTTGATCCATCGCCGCCGAAATCGTGTTCGAGACCTTGTAACTAATCAGAATTGGCATAGCGGCCGATAAAAATCCCGCCATTAATGCAAATAAGAATCGAGACTCAAAGAGAACGTTTCTTTGTTGTGCTCTAAGCGCTCGTATGCCGGTTCTCAAATAAACGAATGCCGTTAGGAAAGGTGTGAATCCCACGATACCAATCAGTATGATGAGCCCGAAAAGCGTCAGAGGAAGAATCAACACTCCAACAACAAGGGAGAACAATGCCCCCGCCAGAAGGACTCCGCCAATCAATCCCGCCGCAGGCGCGAGATGGCGGGCGAGCGTCCGCCAACAGAGGAAAATGCCGATTTGCAGTCCACAGAATAGATACGCAAACAGCTGAAACCGAGCCAGTACAGGGCGCTCACCAAAAAAGCCCCCTTGAAAAACGATCGGGTCAAGCACAAGACAGATCACGGGAAGAACAATCCCGAAGACGACATCGAATCGATCCTGTTTTTCGGTTGATACGTCCGAAAATTGTCTCGCCCAAAAGCCCGATCTCTTCGCTGGCCCGGGCGCGAATGGGTCTCTTGATATTACGCGTTGCATCGTCCGGACCTTTCCCGTGGAGGAAAAGACCTCCACGTCTAAGACGTCAAGTGATGGAGATCTATTAACAGGGTCATTGATAGGTCCTATTAAACGTATGGGACCTATATCAGACACCCGACCACTAAATAAGTTCCGAGGCTGGTTCCGGCACGGGCTTACCGGCGAATTTTTCAGTCCACCGAATCCTTCCCGTTACCTGCATCACGACAAAGAGAGTGAGAACCGAACCTATCGTGATTGCCAGGCCAGTGAACCCCTTCAGGAAAAACGCATAAGAGAACATTACCAGGTAGATAAACTGTGCAAGCGCAGCTTCACGACTTGCAAATCGGATTCCCACCACCAATCGCAAGTAACTAACTACGAGAAAGACAGAAACGGCGGCGGCAACTGCAAAGCTGGCATGAATAGACATGTGGTCGACAAGGTAAGCAAGCAACAGGTGGAAGGAAAAGAACGCGGCAGCGAGGAAGAAGTAGTTCATTGGGTGAAGATCGATGCCGCGCAGAGTTGTAATGATGAGCATGAGGAAGAAAAAGAAGAAGAGTGATACTGGGGCAAAGAAACTAATTTTTCCTGCGAGTGGACCGGGTTGGAGTTTCTCCGGCATCACCATCGCAATCTGAAACCCTGACAGAAGACTGCTGTAGGACCACGTGAGATCCCACCCATTACTCGTCTCTTCCTTCGTGGTTGGTGAAAGAGTGTTGTCAGGGAAATCGATATCTTTGAAGTTCGTCGTCATGTGGAGTGTGAACCCACGAACTTGCGAAACTTCTGAAGTACCCAGGCTGTATCTCCATTGATTCAACCCTTGCGATCGATAACCCACAGCGAGCTGTGCTGTCTTACCGGCGCCGATCTTTACTGAAGTCATCGCCGCATTGCCTTCGTTAGAGATTACTGTCGGTGATCCATCAACGGTGAAGACAAGGTTGTCGTAGATAGCCTGGGTAGTTGGGAATAGAAGTTTGAAGTTAACCAGCTGTTCTTTGTCACTCGGATTATGGAATTTGTAGTTACCGGAAAAGTCGATTTTATAGGTGCTGTACCACAACAATCCTTTTTGACGGTGTTCCAGATCGAGTTTTACATCGACTGCGCTTTGCTCAACGGAGAGCGGAGTTTCATATTCCTCCTCCTTAGTCCTGATAACCTTCACGCCATTCTCAATAACTTCTTCCCGCTTTTGGACCTTTGTCTTAAATGATGCTGTTGGCGGCGCCTGATTCTGTTCGGTACCCCAGGTCGAGGCGATCCGGCTGGATGACGTCGCCGCAGAATCGTAAGTGCGCGAGAAGACTGTTCCACCGAGAATCCCCCAACAAACGGAAGTGCAGAGAAAAATAAACGCGATCGCAATAATTCGTTTTGTCATGTCGTACTCCTTAACGTTGTTTGTTGGTTAACGATTCTCAGTTTCTCGGGGGGGACCGGCAACGTGGTGAGCCACAGAAAGATTGTGTGCCGAACTACAGCTCTGATGTTCGATAAACGTCAGTTTGTCGAGTCGTGCGAAAGGCATGCGGTTATTGACAGCGAATGTTGGAAATCTTCGTTTGTGTTTGTCAGGTCACGACACACTAAAGTTTATCGGACATAAAAGGTCGGGCTCGACATCTGGAAATGATCCACTGCCAAAAAACACTCTGCCAGCTAACCGCGACAGTCCGGGCAGTCGCATAAGTCCACACATGATTTCTGCCAGTCCAGGCGATCTCACGGACGAAGCGATTCGTCTGGCCCACAAGCGTGAAGTGAACTTCGATCGAAATGCCTGCCCTGAATATCGAGTTAATACAGCTGCGTTGCCGGTCGACAGATATGCAGACGAAACCTTCGCGGCCAATGCCGATAACCTCATGCATGGATCCAATCCGCCGGCGGTTAGTGGGGAGACTGCGCCGGCCGCATCCCCAATCAACAAGCCTCTGTTGTTTGCGATTCGCTTTAGAACACCGCCAACAGGAATTCGCCCTCCTCGACGCTCAACTCGTGTCGCCATCTGCAGGTCAAGGATGCCGCGAACGCGCCGATGAAATTCCTCCAGCGCGGAAGTTGGATCGAAGCGATTTGGATAACCACCAACACCGACATGCGCTTCCTCACCGTCGTATGCGATCCACGCTATGTAACCCGGCGCCAATTCCGGGTTGAGAAAACAAAGTAGTTGCGGCCCGTCACCAAGGATCGCGCCTGAATAGACGTCTTCGACACCAACTATCCATTCTCGATTCACATCGAGTCGCAGATCCGCAGCAACTCGTGAACAGGCTCCATCGGCCCCAATCAGGAGTTTCGTTTTAATCGAATGCGTCGTACTTCCGAGTTTGAGCGTGACAATCGAACCTTCATCTTTTTCATACGAGTCAACATAGGTTGCACCGGGAAACCATTCGACGCCCGAGTGCACACACTGATTCAAATAGCGCTGGTAAAGGCGTGCCATTTTGCCGATGCGATATTCGTCATGCTCGCTCTCAAGATGCAGCACACGATGTTTGGGTGAATACAAGCGTACATGTCGGATGGTTGGTCCAAGACAATCTTCCGGGAGGTCGAAATCTTGCAGAGTTCTTCGAACAAAGATTCCGGTTGTATGAACCTTTTGATCCAGAGATGTTTTTCTATCAGCGAGTAAGACGCGCACGCTTTGCTTGCCGAGGAGTCGTGCGCATTGCAGACCGGCTAAGCCTGCTCCAATGATGATTACGTCGAATGGTTCCATAACATGTCCGACGAACTTTCGTTTGTCGTTCGTTGGCGTTAAGCGCGAGCGGGTTTTTGCCGACTGACCGACAAACTAAAGTTCATCAATACGATTCACTCAAAGCGCTTTGCGCCGTAAAGTCGCTGGCAAAAAAAAAGAGAGAGGTCGCTCCTTAAGCAGACCTCATCTGGCGAATCAGCGATTCCATATGATTCAGGTAACTTTCCAACGCTGTTCTTCCTGCAGCCGTCAACTTGTATTCAGTCTTCGGAAGCCTTCCGTCGAAATATTTCGTGCAGGCGATGTAACCCGCCTCTTCCAGCTTCCGCGCGTGAACACTGAGATTGCCGTCCGTCGTATTCATCAAACTTTTGAGGTCGCTGAAGGTGAGCGATTCATTAGCCGCAAGTGCACTAATGATTCCGAGTCGAAGACGCTCATGAATCAAGCGATCCAAATGCGGAGCAGCACTCTTTCGCGCTGCCTTCTCTTCGCGCGGACCAGTCGTTGTATCTTCTCGCTTGCTGGCGATCTCTTTCTTAGCTGTCGATTGTTTAGCCACCGTATTTCCTCGCGATAATCACACCAAACACAATATGTAATCCACCAAAACCAACTGCCATGAACCAATTCACAAATTCAGGCAGAAACAACGCCACTGCTCCCAACATCATGAAGCAAAGCCCCATGATGGGAACAACCGGAACCGAGAACATTCCTCCAGTGATCACTCCAGTACCGTATAGCAATAGCCAGACGCCCGGGATCGCATTTATCAACCCTGCACGGAAGAGCACGATAGTTAATAAGCCTCCCGCCACGATTGGAGGTGACAAACTAAACACTGCTTTGCGACCTGGTCCTGAGACGAGTGGCATGTTTGCGGCGCGAGCCTTTCGATCCATGGACCAGCCGGCGATCAAAAGTGAAATGGCTCCCTCAACTACCCAGACTGCGAGCCACATCTTTGGACTTGGTTGGCGCGTGGCAATCACGCTGGCGAGCAACGCGGTCGCTCCAATGGCCACTTCGCCCCAGCCGGAGACACCGGTGAAAGCAGTTGCCCGCTCCATCGTCTCGCGAATATAGCGAAGGTTATCCATCGCCCGCTCATGAAGGGCGGGCGGCTGATTTTCGTTTGGCTGAACCAGTCGGATCGGTTCCATGGTTGGCATAGTAAACTGGCGATGAGAGCGGCGTCAAGTACTTTGTGAGGCAAAGACAGCAGTTGTATGAGTCGAATATGTCCTATAGATCCTATTCAAGGTCTATGCGCAATGCTTCACTGACAATTTGCGCTTGTTCTTTCTGGTGAATGCTATACGACCCCGTCGCAGGGCTCGCTGAAGCGGAGCGACCTACGTATATCGGGCGATCTTCCTGCAACAGGTTTTCCAGGCGGAGCTCGACGAATGTCCAGCCCCCCATGTTTCGCGGTTCTTCCTGGGCCCACGCCAACTGCCTGAAGTTCGGATATTTCGCGAAGGTTTCACGAATAGCTTCCGCCGGGAACGGGTAAAACTGCTCTAAACGTACGATTGCCACCCGCTTCTCCTGTGACTTCTTTCTCGCTTCAGCCAGATCGTAAAAGACCTTTCCACTACACATCACAATCTTTTCAACGGCGGTTGCGTCTGCAATCTCAACATCATCAATCACCGGACTGAACCCACCGGTAGTAAGGTCAGCAACGGACGAAGAAGCGGCCGGCAAACGGAGCAGACTCTTAGGCGTCATCACGATCAACGGACGCTCCATTCCCGGTTTGATCTGGCGACGCAACAAATGGAAGTACTGAGCAGGCGTGGTTGGATAACAGACCTGCAAATTATTTTCCGCACACAGCTGAAGGTAACGCTCAAGTCGAGCACTGGAGTGCTCTGGTCCCTGTCCTTCGTAACCATGTGGCAGAAGCATCACGAGTCGCGATGTCTGTTTCCATTTATCCTCAGACGCCGCGATATATTGATCGATGATCGTTTGGGCACCATTGCCAAAGTCGCCAAATTGCGCCTCCCAAAGAATCAGCGAACTCTTCGCGATCACCGAATAACCATATTCGAATCCCAGCACACCTTCTTCCGATAGCGAACTGTCAAACACTTCGAAGCGAGCCTCAGGATTTGTTTCCGATCTCAACTCTGAAAGGGGTGACCAGGATTTTCCTGTTTGCGTGTCGTAAAGCACAGCATGGCGCTGACTAAATGTTCCACGTCCGGAATCCTGACCACTCAAGCGCACGCGCGTGCCTTCGACGACCAGCGAACCAAACGCCACCGCTTCGGCGAAGGCCCAGTCCAAAGGCATTGAACCGTCGCCCATTTTTGCGCGCCGTGCGAGTTGCCCCACCATTTTTGGATTGATGTTAAATCCGTCTGGGACGACAGCAATCTTGTGTCCGATGGTGTTCACCATCGCTGCATCGATTCCGGTTGGGACGATCTCGGAGCCATCAAGTTCAACAACTTCAGGCTGTGCAGGCGCCGGTTCCTCTTTCACCTTGCGTTTTGCATTCGCCAGTGCTTCTTCGTAGCGCCTGACTCGTTCTTCGATCAAACCATTCAGTTCTTCTTCAGTAATCACCCCTTCTTTGATGAGGCGCTTCGCATAAAGCGTGCGCACGCCCGGATGTGCTTTGACACGTGCGTACATCAACGGCTGCGTGTAGCTCGGTTCATCGGTCTCGTTATGACCAAGACGTCGGAAACCGATTAAGTCAAGAACGACGTCTTTGTTGAATTCCTGCCGGTACTCCAGGGCAATTCGCAAAGCGCGATATGCAGCTTCGGGATCGTCACCGTTGATATGGAAGATCGGCAACTGTGTCATTCGAGCGACATCAGTTGAGTAGATCGTTGATCTTCCGGCTTCGGGCGAGGTGGTGAAACCGATTTGGTTGTTGATGATGATGTGGATCGTTCCGCCAGTGCGATAACCTTTTAGGCCTGCGAGATTGAGAGTCTCCATCACTATTCCCTGGCCTGCAAACGCAGCATCACCATGGAGCAAAACGGGTAGTGCAAGGTCGATTACCTGCTCTCTATTCAATGATCTGGTAGCGATGCTTGCATCCTGCTTAGCACGGACCATTCCTTCAACAACGGGATCTACTGCCTCGAGGTGACTGGGGTTCGGCGATAGCTGAAGGCGAACCGTCCGACCATTCTCGGTCACTCTCTCACCAATGGCGCCCTGATGATATTTAACGTCGCCTTCATCAGCAGGAAACTCAGGGTGAACAGAGCCTTCGAACGCCGCAAAGATTCGTTCGCACAAATTCCCAATCACATTTGCGAGCACATTCAAACGACCGCGGTGCGCCATTCCCAACGTAATGTCTTCAACACCACGCTCAGCGGCACCTTCGATCAATCGATCGAGAACCGCAATCACCGTCTCGCAACCTTCGAGTGAAAAGCGCTTCTGACCGAGATACTTGGTGTGAAGGAAACGTTCGAACTGTTCGGCCGAAATCAATTTCCAAAGCAGACGCTTCTTTATTTCGACAGGTATCGGCTCGGGCAGCACAAACTCGCGCCTGATCTGTTCCCTGATCCAGGTTTTCTCTTCCTTGCTCTGAATGTGCCGGTACTCGATCCCGACTTTGCCACAATAAGCGTGCTGCAGAATGTCGAGTATTTCTCGAAGAGTCGCGCTCTCTCGATTCGCCAAACCATCAGTGACAAAGATGCGATCGAGATCCCAAATCGTGAGGCCGTAGGTTTCGATGTCTAACTCAGGATGATAAAGAACCGGCAGTGCATGCAGGGGATCGATGTCGGCAATTAAGTGTCCACGGACCCGGTAGGCGTTGATCAATTCGATCACGCGCGCTTCCTTAATGGTCTGTTCACGTTCCTTGTCTTCCCCGAGGAAGAATGGATTGCGGTCCCGATTCCAACGAAGCGGTGTATACGGAATGGCAAGGTCCGAAAAGATCGCATTGTAGAAAGCCTTCTGCCCAATCAGGAATTCGTGGACGCGCGCTAAGAACGCGCCTGATTCTGCTCCTTGAATAATCCGATGATCGTAAGTGCTGCTGATCGCTATGGCTTTACTAATACCGAGCTGCGAGAGTGCTTCCGCAGCCATCGCCTGGTATTCAGCCGGATACTCGATAGCTCCGGTCGCGATAATCACCGACTGTCCAGCCATCAGCCTTGGAATGGACGCAACTGTCCCGAGTGTTCCTGGATTTGTTAGCGAAACCGTAGTGCCCTGGAAATCTGAAATCTGCAGTTTTCCTTCGCGAGCTCTTTTCACGACATCGTCGTAAGCAGTTAGGAACTGCGAGAACGTGAGCGTGTTCGCATTTTTGATGTTAGGCACTAAGAGGCTGCGACTGCCGTCCTTCTTCACGAGATCAACCGCAACGCCTAAGTTGACATTGCTTCGTTTCACGCGACTTGGTGTTCCGTCAACTTCAGCAAATCCATCGTTCAACTGCGGAAAGTCATCAAGTGCACGCAGGATTGCCCACGCGATCAGGTGCGTGTACGAAGCCTTGCCGCGATCGTTTTCAGCAAGATGTTTGTTGATGATTCGACGGTTCTCGTCGAGCAGTTTGACCGGGATTCGTCTTTCAGAAGTTGCTGTTGGCACCGAAAGACTGGTTTCCATGTTCTCGACGATCTTGAGTGCAGGTCCCCTGATTGCGCTGACTTCTGCGTCTTCGCTAATCGCTGGAGTGGAAACCACCTTTGCCTGAGGTTTGGAAACTTCGGGTGGACGAGAAGGTGCTGGAGCTGCAGCCGTCTCGACGCTACTTGAGACGGTTGCCGATCGCAATCCGTTACCAGAAGTTTGCTGAATGCCCGCACCATCGCCCAGTAGTTCGGTGAAATACGCTCGCCAGGTGTCGTCAACCAAATCCGGGTTACTACGGAATCTCTCCAGGAGGCCCTGAACGTAGGTGGCGTTCGCGCCAAACTCTTCGGCAATTAGTTCAGATAAATCCGATCTCTTTTGCTGACTCAATCTCAATTACCTCGTTAACTTTCCAACGCAGATACAACCGTTTCAGCGAGGGAATAGGTCATGTGATTATTAGTTTGTTTTGAGGAACTAGACTACCACCTCCGCAGTTCAATTGCATCGTGGCAGGAGCAGGAGCAGGAGCAGGAGCAGGAGCAGGAGCAGGAGCAGGAGCAGGAGCAGGAGCAGGAGCAGGAGCAGGAGCAGGAGCAGCCAAAGCTAATTCCCAACTAATAGTCAGTCAAGTTCTTTTTCGAGTGACCACTTCCTCTTCCTGCTCCTGCTTCTGCTCCTGCTCCTGTGTTATCGTAGCGGTCCAATCAGCACGACTCGAACCTTTCAGATCCAGAAGAATGACTGAAACGCCTGAGCCACGCACACGTCTTCGCACGATTGTGGTCTTTACGCTGTTGTTCGCCCTTCTTGGCGCAGTCGTCGTCTTCGCCTATTTCAGTACTTTCTCGCGCCCAGTAACAACAATCATTCTTGTCCGTCATGCCGAGAAGAAGATCGAACCGAATAATCCAGATCCGGATCTCACTCCCGAAGGTGAAGCAAGGGCGCGGGAAATTGTGCGGATGTTTAGTATGGCCAACATCAACGCCATTTACGCGACTAACCTAAAACGCACCCAACAAACAGTCACGCCTTTGTCGGATGCCAAGGGCGTGCCTATCAAGATTCTAAATGCAAGCCAAACAGATGAACTCATAAGGCAGCTGCAAACAGAACATCGCGGTCAGACCGTCTTTGTAGCCGGGCATAACAACACGGTTCCTGCAGTGGTTTCCGCACTCAGCGGAGAAAACGTTCCTACAATCCCTGAGAGCGAGTACGACAACATGTTCATAGTTACTGTCTATAGGTTCGGCAAAGCCAAAGTAATTAGGATCAAATATGGAGCAAAGAGTACACAGGGCCTTGGTTCCGAAACTATGGTTCCAATGAAAAACCAGTAAGCGAGGTTAGAGACAAGTGAAAAAAGCGATTCGCGTTAAGCACAAGACCTCAAAGAGTCGTCGATCGTTTGTGAAGTTATTGCCTGCGTTGGGAGCCGCGGGCTTAGTCGCGAGCAAGACTGAGCTGAGCGCGTTAGCGCAAACTCCTTCGCCGTCGCCGCTACCATCACCAAGTCCTTCGCCTACTCCGACTCCCCGAATCACAAAAGACATGCTGCATACTGCAGAGAAACTGATAGGTATCGAACTCACGGATGCCCAGGAAGCCATGGCACTGGCCGGTGTAAATCGCAATCTGGACTCTTATGAAACCGTCCGAAAGATCGATATACCTCTGGACACAGAACCGGCAACGGCTTTTCATCCCGCACATGCACGCAAAGAACTGCACGGTCCGAGGACTAAGTTTCGCTTTAGCAAAGTTGATCCGCCTGCATTCAAGAGTATTGAAGAACTTGCGTTTGCAACCGTCCCACAATTGGCCGAACTCATTCACACTCGCAAGATAACATCTACGGAGTTAACGAAGATGTATCTCGCCCGCCTGAAGCGCTTTGGTCCGAAGCTGCTGTGCGTTGTGACGCTCACTGAAGACCTCGCACTCAAACAAGCGGCAGACGCAGACGCTGAAATTAGGCGCGGTAAATATCGCGGTGCGCTACATGGAATTCCGTGGGGCGCGAAGGATCTCTTTGCAACCAGGGGCATCAAGACTACCTGGGGTGCTGAACCGTATCGCGATCAGATGATCGATTACGACGCTACAATTGTTGAAAGGCTTAACGAAGCCGGAGCAGTACTCGTCGCAAAGCTTTCTATGGGGGCACTGGCGCAAGGTCCTCGTTGGTTTGCCGGAGTGACGCGAAATCCCTGGGTCCCGGAAGACACGCAGACGGGCTCAAGTGGTTCATCTGCAGGGCCGGCATCGGCAACGGCTGGAGGTCTGGTGGGTTTTTCAATCGGAACGGAAACACTGGGGTCAATCATTTCACCCTCGTCCACTTGCGGATGCGCAGGGTTACGACCAACGTACGGACGAGTCAGTCGTTACGGCGCAATGGGATTGAGTTGGACAATGGATAAGATCGGCCCAATATGTCGAGGAGTCGAAGACTGCGCCGCTACGTTAAATGCCATTTATGGTCCTGATGGTAAGGACATCACTGTTGGGGATGCTCCTTTTAACTGGAACTCCGACACAAACATCAGCACGCTCAGAATCGGTTACCTGAAAACTGAATTTGAAGGTGGTAACTTTCAACCGACTAACGACCAGCAACGTCAACAACAGGAAGCACGCCGCGCAGTGTATAAGACGGCGCTTGAAGTCTTGGAGAAGGCAGGCACAAAGATGGTTCCGATTGAGATGCCAAAGTTTTCAACGCAATCTCTTCGCTACATCTTATCCGCTGAAGCGGCCACCGCATTCGACGACATCACACGCGATGGCCGTGTCAATCAACTCTCAGGGCAGTCTCCCGGAGACTGGCCAAACACATTTCGAACGTCACGCTTCATTCCCGCTGTGGAGTACATCCGTGCACAGAGAGCTCGTACGTTGTTAATTCGCGAGATGGAAAAGTTGATGTCGCAGTGGGATGTTTTTGTGAGCCCAGCGCCTGGGAGTTCCAGTCTGCTGGTGACGAATTTGACTGGTAACCCGGCAGTCTGCGTGCCCTGTGGCTTCGTGAATGAGCGACCCATTGCGATCATGTTCACCGGCGGCGTTTATGATGAGGTTGCGCCACTCCGTGTGGCATTAGCATTCGAACGAGCAACAACCTGGCACACGCTGCACCCCAAGATGGATTGGTCCTAATGTCCGACGAACTTTTAGCTTGTCGTGGGTGCTGATGACTTTGGTCCACAGATAAAAACATTAAATCCGATTAATGCGTGCCCAGCGCCTTCAGAAAACCTTTCTCATCTTTGGGAACTAACTTCAGTGAATGAAGTTTTCCGTCAACATCCACGTACGAAACTTGGATTCCTCTAGTGATTATCCCCTCCTTCACCTGAGCAGTCGTAATCCATTCCAACGGTATTACGTGCTCCAGATCATAGAATGTCGCAATTAGAGAAAACGGAAACCACGAAGTCACCCACAGGACGTCCTTTGTCACAACAAGTCGCAGCACGCCCCGAGCGCCGCCGAGCCGAGTCAAAATGTTTTTCATTGAATAGCCGGAGGCGAACCACTCTTGATAAACAGCTTCACTCACGTTTACGAGCCGCCGGTTACGAAGCGCGAGGATATACTTATAGATGCCATATCCGAGCAACAAACCGGTCAGCAAGTCGCTAAGCCAAATGTAAGCCTTATTGATACCTGAACTCATGAGGAAAGGGACCTACATGATACAAGCGAAACCGATGCTCACGACAATCTTCAATTTGAAATCTTAAATCTTAAATAGCCTCATTCTTCGATTTCGGGCTGAACGTTTGTCTGTGGTTGCTGTTCATCGAGATCGCGCTTGATCGCGTCGAGGATGCCGTTGATGAATTGGGTGGCCTCGTAAGTTGAGAACCGGCGAGCTATTTCGAGAGCTTCGTTGATAGCGACTGTGCGAGGCGTGGGCTCGTACAGAAATTCGTAAACTGCCAGCCGCAGAATGTTCCGATCGACAACGGCCATCCGAGAGATACGCCAGTGTTCCGCACGCGAACGGATCCGCTCGTCAAGCAGTTCGAGATTCGCCAACGTTCCTTCAGCGAGTCGCGTTGAGAACTGGCGAGCAGTTTCGTCGAGATCCGACTCTCCAAGCTCCGACCAGTAGGTGCGAACCACCTCGTCCGCGGGCATTTCGGCAACGTCAGCCGCAAAGAGCATTTGCAAGGCACACTCGCGTGCCTTACGGCGGGAACCCATATATTAAATCAAAGGATGGTGCAGGAAGTGTGAACTGTACGACAGGCTGTCAGCCTGTTGCACTCTCGTCGATCCTTCATCCCTCCTCAAAAGCTTCCTTGTAAAGATTAACTAATTCAACCGCAGTTACTGCGGCTTCAAAACCCTTGTTACCCAGTTTCACGCCGGCTCGGTCGATGGCTTGATCAACCGTATCGGCTGTAACGATCCCAAATACCACCGGCACACCACTATCGAGACCGGCTCGAGATATTCCCTGAGCCACTTCATTTGCGATGTAATCGAAATGTGGAGTTTGGCCACGAATGATAGTGCCGAGACAAACAATCGCATCAAACTTACGCGATTTTGCGAGTCGAAAAGCGAGCAGTGGAATCTCAAATGCGCCGGGCACTCGGTAAACAGCAACCCGATCTTCGTTAGCACCGAGCCGTTTCAGAGCATCAAGAGCGCCCTCCAGCAGCCGACCCGAGATGAACTCGTTCCACCGACTGGCGACTATTCCAAAGCTGAAGCCTTCAGCATTGAGGTGTCCTTCGTGAACCGTAGGCTGCAAAACCGCTTCAACTCCGCAAATGAGAATCGTTAACGCTTTTGCAGTATAGGAGATGGATGAATGAGCAGCAAGCGAGTTGTACGTGAGAGATCGTTTACTGCGTAGAACTCAGAGATCACATTGACCATTTACCTCTGATTTTAGTTCGAGGCCACGAACGCGATCGTAGATGTCCCGGTAGTCCGCCTGAATCGCAACCAAGGTATCGTTGAAGATGCTCATTCGTCGTAGGATGTCGCGCAAAGAAGTCCTGATCTCATGAGAGTCATGATTCAAACGCTCTTGACCTTTCAAAACAGCCTCAAGACCATCGTGCATCCTTTGTTGCTGTTCTTGTAGTAGCTGTTGTGATTCTTGCAACTGGACTTGGCCACGTTCTAAACGCGCTTGACCCTCTTGTAACGCGTGCACGTTGTTATTGACTTCCCACATCGGTCGCGTGTCGTAGAGTCGTTCTTCCACTTTTTGATCTAGTTTCTCGATCCGAACAGTTAAACCTTGCACGACATTGATAACTCGGGAAAGCGGCTCGTTTTCATTGGCGGCGAATTTCTTTGTGAGGTCTTCACTCATAAAAATCAGAATCTCCTGGGACGGAAATTCTACACAACAAAGTCAGAAGTTCTAGAAGAATCAGTTGCCTAAACTGGCTATTTGTTGTCCAAAGTGGCTACTTCCCTTTGAACACCGGCCTGCGCTTCTCGAGAAACGCTGTTGTCCCCTCTCTCGCATCTTCTGTTGCAAACAAAGAAGCGAAGAGTTCTGTTTCCAAGGCGAGACCTTCTTCAAGTGGGAGTTCGATTCCTTCTGTTACTGCTTTCAAACAAGCTCGTATCGATAGCGGTGAGAGCTGCTCGATTTCGTGGGCGAGTGAAAGCGCTTCTTCCAACACCCTCCCAGGCGGGACAATTCGATTGAGCATTCCGAAGGCGAGTGCCTCTTCCGCCGAAATTGTTCTTCGCGTCAACATCCACTCCACTGCATGACCTAATCCAATCTCGCGCACAAGGCGTTGCGTTGCTCCATAAGCCGGCATCAACCCAAGCCATGTCTCCGGAAGACTGAACGTCGCCGCTGTAGAGGCTATTCGCAGATGACACCCTAGCAAGATTTCGAATCCGCCACCTGCTGCAAGCCCATTAACTGCGGCAATGACAGGAACTGGAAAGTTCTCGAACTCGCGAGACAGCTTTTGGCCTGATTCAGAAACCTCGCGTCCCAGTTGGCCCGACATTTCAGACAACTCACGGATATCCGTTCCGGCACAAAATGCCTTATCACCCGAGCCCGTTAGAACGACGACACGTAATCGGTCGTCAGTGTGAAGCCTCTCAAGAAAACTGAGCAAATCAGCTTTCATTTCAGAGGTCAGAGCATTCAGTTTTTCAGGTCGATTGAGTGTGAGTATCGCGCGACCGCCTGTTTGCTCGAAGAGAATTTGAGTCATCCTGGGTTTGACCTTGCTTTTCGTGTCGTTTCGTGTGATTCGTGGATCGTCTCTGACAATGTACAAAAAGCAAGATCCACGAATTACACGAAACCTCACCTCAGAACTGCAGAGAGTATGCAGAGGACAAAGCGTTGTTCACACCTCGGGTTTTTGCTCAAGACTATTTGATCTTCAGTTCAAACAGAGACCAAAAGCCAAAGACCCAAGACCACTCTCAAACCAAATTCATAGGAGCCGGATTTCTCGCATCCTTTGTGTAGTCATAAAAACCGCGTCCGGATTTGCGGCCATATAGACCAGCCAACACCATGCGTTTCAGCAACGGTGGTGGAGCGAAACGCTTTTCGCGAAATTCATTGAACATGATCTCTGCGATGTAATAGGTCGTGTCGAGGCCGACAAAGTCGCCAAGAGTAAATGGTCCCATCGGGTAACCACAACCCAACTTCATCGCATTATCAATATCAACGATCGATCCAACACCCTCTTCCAAGGCTCTGATTGCATCGAGCATGTAAGGAACGAGGAGTCGATTTACGATGAATCCCGTTTTATCACTGGCCCGCACCGGAACTTTGCCAAGTGCTTTGCCAAACTCCACCGCCTGCTCATAAACGTCATCATCAGTCAGTATCGTTCTGACAACCTCAACCAGCTTCATTAGCGGTACGGGATTGAAGAAGTGCATGCCAACAAATCTTCGCTGACGTTCAGCAGAAGTAGCAGTCATCATTTCCGTAATTGACAGCGAGGATGTGTTCGAAGCAAAAATGGTTTCTGGTTTGCACAAGGCATCAAGCTGCGAATACGTTTTGCGTTTCTCGTCGAGGTTCTCGATGATAGCTTCAATAATGATGTCACAATCGGCGAGGTCGTCGAACGCTGTTGTTCCCGACAGCCGGCCGCGAATCTCTTTTTGCTGTTCGCTTGTGATTGTTCCTTTTTCCGCAAACTTCGCGAGCGACTTGTCGATCCCGCTGAAACCTTTCTCAATCAAATCTGACGACACTTCTTTCACTACCGTTTCGAATCCGGCAGTCGCGGCGACCTGCGCGATCCCTGACCCCATAAGACCGCATCCTAAAACTCCAACCTTCTTTATCTGCATTCTCTTCTCCTGATGCTTACCGAACTAATGACTGAAACTTTGTTCCTTCGATTTATGCCAGGCGTTGTAGTCGCTCTTCCACGCTTCTAACTCTTTCAAGATCGCGGCATCCAGTTTAGGGCCGCGACGTGGTCCTACTGACGGTGAAGGACTGGAAACCGCCTGGGTAGTTGATTTGACCAGTAGCAGAATTAGCCGTTTCCGCAATTCATCAGCTTGCGCATCAGGCGCCGCAACTGTTTGTAAAGCCTTAACTGTCGGATCAACGCTGCCTGTATCGCTCTCAGTGACCATGGCAGCGACTGTGTCCTGGGCCTGATTCATGACGTTGACGTAATTCAAAAACACGTCCCGCGGTGTTACCGAGATCTGAACCACCGACGGAGTACTGAAGTTCCGAGAAGCTTTCCAAAAGCAAAGCACCACCAAAAGTAACGCAGCAATTTGCAACACCCGCCAAACCGTCGCACTGCCATGACTGTCGCCCGGGCGTCGATAGTCCACTACGAGGGCGAGCGCTGCGCCAGACAGCATTCCACCGAGATGAGCCGCATTATCGATGAAGCTGCGCCCCAGGAAACCGATGAACAAGTTGATCATGATCACCGGAATCAGACCGGTGCCAAATGCGCGTTTGAAACCTTCCGGCAACTCATGACGAAACTTGATTCCAAAAACAAACAACACACCTACGAGACCAAACAACGCTCCAGAGGCGCCAGCAGAAACTGGATCACCGGCCTTGAACAAAAACCGACCCAATCCACTTCCCGCCCAATTCGGTCTAACGGTTAGATAACTGGCGACAACACCGGCGATTCCTGTCAATACCCAAAACACCACAAACTTTGCCGAGCCGTAAATCTTTTCCACATATGGGCCAAGGATCCAAAGGCTGTACATATTCACTGCTATATGGATCAGGTTCACGTGGACAAACATCGGAGTCACAAATCGCCACCATTGATGATACGGAGCGTTTATCAGTGCATTCAGTTTCGCGCCGTACGCTAAAAGCACTGGATCAGAAAATTCGCCCAACAAAACCTGGTTATTCAAACCGCTCGATTGCCACATCAGAAGAAAAACAAAAAGGTTGGCAATCAAAATTATTATGGTGAACTTGTACGGTCGATTGAGAATCGCGCGTGCGAATCTCAGCGTTTCGCGATCTGGAACATTTGGAGGTGGTTGTGGCGATGTGGATGCGCCACAGACGCCACAGGCGGGTTCTCCGGCGCCTACGATTGCTCCGCAGTTGCGGCAGAGGGTGGGCCGACCGGCGGTGTTCGGGTTTGAAGAGCTATCTGACAATACGCAGAGACTAACAAGCGTGATGCTTAACGTGCAAAGCATCACGCTCACAAAGTTTAGTTGTACTTACGCGACTATGTCCGACGAACTTTAGTTTGTTGTGTCGTCGCGAGCACGCCTCTTCGTAACGAAACGACAAACTAAGGTTCGTCGGACATTGCTATCTACGATCTAACCCATCTTTTCAAGCAAACTAACCAAATCGTCAGCGTGCTCTTCTTCAACGGCAAGTATTCCTTCCATCATTCGTCGCGACGTCGGATCATCATTGCCAAAGTAGGTGATCATTTCCCTGTAACTGTCTATCGCAATCCGCTCGGCTACCAAATCTTCCTTGATCATATCGACGAGCGATGTGCCTTCCTGATATTCCGCATGACTTCGAGTCAATAGGCCATCGGGATTGAAATTTGGTTCACCTTTGAGTTGGACGATGCGTTGCGCAATCTCGTCAGCATGACCTTGCTCTTCGTTTGAGTGTTGTAGAAACTCCGCGGCAACGCTTTCGGCATTGATGCCGGTGGCCATGAAGTAATGTCTTCTATAGCGCAACACACAAACTATTTCAGTTGCCAGCGCTTCGTTCAAAAGTTTTATGACCGTTTCACGATCTGCTGAATAACCTTCCGTGACCGCGCCATTTTCGATGTGTTTACGCGCTCGATCGCGCAAAGTCTTGACGTCAGTGAGAAATGGTTTGTCAGCCGTCCGCTTCACTCCTTCTTCAGCCATCGACCTCACTCCTTCGATTTAGATTTAGGGGAGTTCAGATACTACTCGGGGTTTGTGGGCAGGGCAAGCGAGGCAACGATAGGACCTATAAGATCCGTTCGACCTATTTATCGATCACTCCGCTGTCAGTTTACCCTGTAGTTTCACTTCCGTTGCTGCATCAGCTGCGTCGCTTATTTCGATCGGTGCCTGCCAAACCAGTGTCTTGATTCGGCACGTACCAGTATTGTCCTCGCGACAATAGTAGAGCGTCACCTGTGCTCGAATATTGGCATCGCCAGATTGCAAAACACTAATCGGTATTCGCAAGGGAAGTGTTAGAGCTTTAGATACCTGCGCTGCCAGACCTGAGTCGATCTTTATCGAACTCTCTTTGTCTACGGACAGCTTGTAGCGTTGAGGGGCGGCCGGGTTCAAATGATATCCGTCGGGTAGATCGACATTGATAGTCAGAAATCCTTTCGAACCTGTTCGGAGACGCTGCGACGGTACATTGATGGCTTCCGAGTTCGGTCCAGTGTCGGCAGCAGACTTCTCCATCGATTTTGCGGGCGGAGTTAATCCGTTTATGCGAAGCGTTGAGGTCTGTTTTGTCTTCAGATCAATTACGCGAATTGCATGATTGTTTGTGTCAGCAACGTACAGTTTGCCATTAGCAGCAGTGAGTCCAGCAGGTTCATAGAAGCTTGGAGACTTTCCATCGCTTTGACCTGGTTTACCAGTGCCGAACAACGACGTGACCCTGCGAGCTTGCGGATCGAGTTCTTTGATTTTGTGATTGTAGGTATCGGCAATCAGCAATTTGTTGTGAAGCCAAAGCAGGCCTAAAGGATGTTGCAGCCGAACATCATTTCCTACAGCATCCACGTCTCCAAAATCAAATAAATCCCCGCCAACTAAAGTTTGCACCTCATCTTTTGATGGATCGAGTACGCGTATGATGTTCGATTCAGCATCAGCGACGTAAATCTTCTTACCGTCAGTTGTAATTCCTGAAGGTTGTGCGAAACCCGCGTTAAGCAATGGGCCGTCCTTGCGCTCTTCACGACCTGATCCCGCGAAAGTTGAGACCTGGTTGTTTGCCAGATCGAGTTGCCAGATTTGATGAGGACCAGCCATGGCAATGTAGAGAGTTTGCCCAACCAGCTGGAGATCCCAGGGCGAGCTGAGGGCAACCGATCTTGCGAGTCCTTGTGGAGAACGTTCCAACGATTGCTGACCAGTACCCGCTATCGTTTCAACCAGGCGTTTCTGCAGATCCACTCGTCGAATCAAATGATTCTCAGTGTCGGCTACGTAGAGAAGATCACCGGAAAGTGCCAACCCTTGAGGACGATGAAAAGTTGCTTTGTCGAATGAACCATCGACGGAGCCAGCGTCGCCAGTACCAATCGTTTCGATTAAAGTTCCGTCAAGCTTGGTGACCACAAGTCGGTTGTGATTTGAATCTGAAATGTACAAACGATCGTTTTGAGCATCTGCAAGTAACTTGCCCGGAAAGGCGAGTGGCAAGTCACCAACCTTGGCGCGCTCGAGAACCAATTTAAGGGGCTCTTGATTGAGTTCACCACGTTTTTTGAAATCATCGGCCAGCTTCGCGATGGCTTCGTCGATAATTTGATAATTCCCCTCTCCTGATACTGCACCAACCACATAACCATTGGGATCGATCAAAACCTGCGTCGGCCACGCTCGCACTCCGTAGCTTTGCCAAACCCTGAAATCCGCGTCGTTATAAACCGGGTGTTCGATCTCATAACGAAGGATGATCCGGCGAATATTTTCTGTCTCTTTTTCATTCTGGAATTTGGCGGAGTGAATACCGATTACCACCAGTTCGTTGGCATACTTCGCTTCGAGCTTCTTGAGATCGGGAATGATATGGATACAGTTGATGCATCCGTAGGTCCAGAAGTCGAGCAAGATGAATTTTCCTTTTAATGCCGCGATCGAAAGTGGCTTGTCAGTATTCAACCAACCGCGTCCACCGGTTATTTCCGGAGCGCGAACCTTGGCCCTTTCCTGTACGCTCATAAGCGACCCCTTCTTTAACAAATGCTTCGACTCGGTTACCGGAGGTATCAGGACTAACACCAGTGGCAACAAGAGCCGCGCGACAAAGTGTCTAGTGTGTCTAATGTTGATGGGAATTGGGGGTGGATTCAATCTTCTTTCCTTCTAACAGTTGATCAACGCGATCGATTGCTCGTCGCAAATGGGGAATAGTAATTGAGCCGCCAACGACGAGCGCTACATTGAAGGCGTCGAGAAACTCCGGTCGTGTGACACCAATATCCGTACATTGTTTGATGTGATAGGTGATGCAATCGTCACAACGGAGAACGGCTGATGCAACAAGTCCCAACAGTTCCTTTGTTCGTTTGTCGAGAGCGCCATCTTCATAAGCCTGTGTATCAAGTGCAAAGAATCGTTTGATTCCGAGATGACCACCGCCAGTCAGCTTTTCATTCATCTCTGCACGATACCGATCAAACTCATCCATTGAAGAAGACTCCCCTCTCGAGATTGTTGTGACTGATTCATTGTAGCTTTGGCGACCGATGAACAGGTAGCTGGGTAACTAGCTTCCATAATCGAACACGTAAGGAAGGGCGGTTTACCCCCGCTTGTCCGAGTGCTGATGATCCGAAAACAGCTGGGGTAAACCGCTTCCTTACTTGTGCGATTATGGAAGCGATCGCATCGCAGGCCTAGCGTCTAGACCTCCTATGAACACTGAGAGAGTTATCTGTGACCTTCGCTACCGCTTGATCTTCGGCAGTGGTAACCTTTCACAAAACAAAATCAGATGAACAGTCAGGCATTTACAACACTGGAATACCAGCAGCTGCTCGACGTCGTTAGGCGCGGCGCGCAAACCGAGATGGGCAAAGCGCGCATTAACGCTCTGACGCCTCTTAACAACATAGACGAGTTGCGGCAAGAGTTAACGGCACTGTCAGAGTGCGTGAACCTACGCAATCGAGGAGTGAACTGGGCATTTAACGAATTCGCGGATCCCGCTGAAACGATCTCCCGCCTACGTATTGAAGGAAACACTCTCGATGCGCTCGCGATTCTTCAAACAGCCAAATTGTGCGAACAGGCACTATCTGCAAGGAGCGCGATTCTGGCAGAGCGCGAAATGGCGCCTGTGTTGTGGAGCGTCGTCGAGAATCTGCCTCGGGAACTGAACAGCGTGATTGCTCGCGTCGCGAATAAGATCCTGCCAACCGGCGAAATCGACGATCGGGCCAGTCCGGAACTGGCTCGCATACGTCACGAGATTTCAGCGTTGCGTTCACGAATCACGCGCTCACTTGAGAATTTGATGCGCCGCTCGGCCGAGTCCATCCAGGATGAACTGGTGACGATTCGCAATGACCGTTTTGTCATCCCGGTCAAATCAGATCATCGTGGACGCGTGCACGGTGTTGCGCATGGCTTCTCTTCATCTGGCGCCACGGCATTCATTGAACCCCTCGAAACTGTTGAGGCAAACAATGAACTGCAGGGATTGCACGAAGCTGAAGCGCGTGAAGTTGCTCGTATTCTCTCTGCCTTGAGCGGAGAGCTACGCTCCCAGCTTCCTGGAATTGAAATGGCCGCTGCTGTGGTGGCCCAGTTGGACTTCATAAATGCAAAAGCAGTTTTTCATTCACGGTTCAACTGTGCAATTCCCGCTGTTGACGATGTGCACGACGAGCTCGAGTTGGTTGAGGCTCGACATCCTTTGTTGGAAGAGAATCTTCGGAACTCAGGAAAGCGCGTTGTTCCGGTGTCGTTTGGTTTTAATGGTGATGAGAACGCGATGGTGATCTCGGGTGCAAACGCGGGTGGCAAGACGGTGGTTCTGAAAACAACGGGCCTGTTGGCTTTGATGGCAAGGTCTGGTCTTTCAGTGCCTGCGAAATCTGCGCGGTTTCCTTTCTACGCTTCTGTGCTAGCAGACATCGGCGATCATCAATCACTTGCTGCAAATCTTTCCACGTTCACTTCACACGTAGCGAATATCGCCAGGATGATTGAGATCTGCAAAGCTCCCGCTTTGGTACTGTTAGATGAAGTGGGAACGGGAACTGATCCCGAAGAAGGTTCAGCCCTGGGCGTCGCTGTCGTGGATCATTTTCGCCGCGTCTGCGAAGCACATGTAATCGCAACCACTCACTATAGTGGTCTGAAGATGTACGCGGGTAACGAACCGGGAGTAATAAATGCGAGTGTCGAGTTTGACGAAAAGACGCTACAACCTACTTACCGATTGATCGTCGGCATTGCTGGTGCTTCATCCGGACTTGAAATTGCCAGGAGATTTGGCGTTCCGGAACAGATTATCGCCACTGCGAAACAATCAGTTACGGATTCAACGCTCCAGGCCACTGAATATCTCAAGCGAATCAAACGTGAAGCAGAGGACGCTGAAGAGCTCAGAGTCGCTTTGGAAGAAGAACGAGCTGCCGTCGCAGAGAAGTTTGCGTCTCTTGATAAAGAAGCAGCGAAAAGAGAAAGCCAGCGTCAATCTGCCTTTGAGCAGACCATTCAAAGAACCGTCGCTGAACTTGAGCGGCATGCGCGCGATCTGGTTTCTCGAATTTCCGATCGAGCTGAACGATTGAAAGTAGAAAGGGAGGCACAAAGACAAGTCGCAGAGATGAAGCGTGAAGCACAACGCGCCGCGACGGTTGCACGCAAAGAGCCAGGAACCTCCACGGACGAGGTCGCATCTAAGGGTGTACGAATCGTTCGCGACGGTAAAGTGGTTCCAAAAGCCAAGGAAGTTGTGGCCGAACCTCTTCTATATGTTTCAGCTCCCGCACGTGAGATCGTGGTGGGCGATAAAGTAAGACTGAAATCGTTTGGATCGATCGGCGTAGTAGACAAGATTAAAGATAGTGAAGCTGAAGTCCGGGTCAAGGCGTTAAGATTCAGAGAGAAGCTCGACAATCTCGAACTGGTTGAAGCTACTCCCGCAGCCAAAACTCAAAAAAGTAAATTGGAACAATTGCAGCGTTCAGCCGGAACCGAACTTCACCTCGCTGCAGCAGAAGAAACGAGCCAGTCCGAGTTGAATGTGATTGGACACACGACTGACGAAGCCGTTGATGCTGTCGATAAGTTTCTTGACGAAGCTTCGCTCGCAAGCTTGAGCCAGGTGCGAATTATTCACGGGCACGGCACGGGTGCATTAAGACGTGCCATAGGAGATCTGTTGAAGGAACACCCTCACGTAGCTCGTTTTGTTGCCGCGCCGCCGGATCAGGGCGGCACTGGTGCAACGCTGGTTGAGTTGAGACAATAGCTGCCCCATGCGGTACCCCCAAACATTCATCGAGGATCTTCGACGACAGGCCGACATTGTTCGCTACATCCAGGATTACGTGCAGCTAAAAAAGAAGGGCGCGAACTGGATGGCCTGTTGTCCCTTCCACAAGGAAAAGACCCCTTCGTTTTCAGTCAGTCCCACGAAAGAAATCTTCTACTGCTTTGGATGTCACAAGGGCGGAAGTGTTTTCAACTTTGTAATGGAGATCGAAGGAGTCGGTTTCGGTGAAGCGGTAAAGATCGTTGCGGACAAGGTTGGGATGTCGCTGCCAAAGATGGTTGACGACGAGCGGTTCGCAATCAAGAGACAAGAATCCGACGAAATCATTCAACTAAACACGTGGGCGCTTGATTGGTGGGAGAAGCAGCTCGAAACAAGCAATGAAGCTCGAATAGCGCGAGACTATCTCGAGCAGCGCGAGATCACCGATGAAACCAGACGAACATTTCGGCTGGGTTATTCTCCCGACAGCTGGGAGGGTTTGATCACTTATCTTCGTCATAAAGGCGCGACGCAATTTCAAATCGAACGTAGTGGCCTCGTCGTTAAGAGAGATGAGGGTGGAGTTTATGATCGCTTTCGCGGTCGATTAATGTTTCCAGTGTTTGATGTTCAAGCACGACCAATTGCTTTTGGCGCAAGAACACTCAAGAACGAGGATGCAAAGTACATTAACTCACCAGAGACAGCCGCGTACGTAAAAGGACGGAACCTTTTTGGTCTTAATCTTACGAGAGATGAAATTCGTCGTGCGGGTTTTGCGATTCTCGTTGAAGGCTATCTTGATTTAATGGTGCCTTATCAGTTCGGTATTCGGAACATTGCGGCCAGTCTCGGCACTGCATTGACATCGGACCAGGCAAAGTTATTAAGCAGGTTTGCGCGTAAAGTTGTAGTTAATTATGATGGCGACCGCGCGGGTGTGCAGGCAGCAAAAAAGTCGATCGAGATTCTCCTCGCCGAAGATATTGAGGTTAAAGTTCTCGTACTGCCCGAGAACGCTGACCCCGATGAGTTCATCAGAAAGTTTGGCGCAGCCGAGTATCATCAGCGACGAGCAAAAGCCCAGCCCCACATACAATTCGTAATTGAAAACGCGCTTCGTGATCGCAGTCTTCACCGGCCAGCAGAGAAAGCGGAAGCTGTCGAAGAGGTGCTTCCGTATATTCGTGCTGTAAACAATCGTATCCAGAAGCGCGAGTATTTTGATCTGGCAATGAATCAACTGCAGATAAACGATATCGCTTTACGTCGGGAGCTTTGGTATTCGCTTCGTGCATCGACACACGTCGCTGGAAGCGCTGGCGAAAAGATCCTGCGACGAACCGGCGTTAAACCGACGGTCGCCGAGCAACAACTGTTGGCCTTGTTATTAGCAAACGCGGATCTTCGTCAGGAGAAGTTGCCGTCACTGCAGAAGTCAGACTATGAGGAACTCGCGACCGCCACAATCTTCAATGCACTCATTGAACTTGATGGAGAAAAGATCGAACCGACTTTCGAACACTTGACCGAAAAGACGGAAGGCGACGCTGCGGCACAGCAGCTGTTGCCGATGCTTCTAATGGAGAGTGTTGTTCCTGACATGGAAGGCGGGACAGATTTGCGAGTCACCGTGGAAAAGTGTCTCGACGCGCTCCAACTGGTGAACATAGATCGACGAATTCGGGAGTTAAGTTCCGAGATTGCTGCTGCCGAACGTGATGGCGACGAGAAAAAGGCGATCGAATTGATTACGGAAAAGTGTGGGTTGGATTCACGTCGGAAGACGTTTGAACCCCAAAGCCAGATCGCCCAGGCTGAAATTTGATGGCGAGCACAACGTTTGCAGGAATCCTCGGCAACTTTCCGGACGTGGAGTTAGTAAATTGAGTATCGAAGACAAAGATCGGGACGACGTCATGGAGCGGCTGCTCGAACTGGGCGGCGATAAGAAATATCTGACGTTTGACGATCTAAATCGGGAACTACCGGATAACGTCGTATCGCCGGACGATATCGAGGATGTCCTTCAGAAACTGGAAGGCTCCAACATCGCCGTTGCGGATTCCGATGAACGCCTATTGGAACAGGCCGCCGTTGTTGTTGCGGACGAAGAAGAGGATCTGGACGAAGAGATCGAACTCGATCTTTCGGCCGGCACTCTCGAAAAGACAAACGATCCGGTTCGTTTGTACTTGAGAGAAATGGGCGTCGTTCCGCTCCTTACTCGCGAGGGCGAAGTGGCGATTGCAAAACGAATCGAACGCGGTCAACTGAAAACTCAAAAGGCAATCTCACGTTCGCCAATTGCAGTTCGCGAGCTTCTCAAGATCGGCGAGGAACTCGAAGCCGGCAGATTAAACATCCGCGACACCGTTACTTTTTCTGAACAAGCTGAACTAACGGGCGATGAAGATAAAGCCGAGGAGTATCGCGCCTGGACGATCGAAGGCATAACGAACATCAGCAAGATATACAAAGACGCATTAAAAGAATGGGAAAAGCTACGCGATGAACAACAAGCGATGCGCGGAAAGAAGACCAGGAAGATCACGCGCTTGCGACGGAGAGTTGCCCGCCTGCGTCTTGAAGTAGCGCAGGAAATCGGGCGGCTAAATCTTACCGAACGCGCGCGCCAGCGACTAATCAATGCGATTCGCGCTGTTCAGAAATTAGTTCGCGAAGCAGATCGCGAAATCGATACGTATATCGAGCGTCTTAACCGCAAGCGTCTAAAAACTGACGATCAAAAAGAGTTCAAACGTCGGATTCTGGATGCAAAAAAGCGTCTGATACAGATAGAGCTCGATCACAATATCCCGCCGGTTGAAATCAAGCGTTCTTTACAAGCAATCGTTATAGGTGAACAACAAACCGGACAAGCGAAACGCGAACTTGTTGAAGCAAATCTTCGACTCGTAGTCTCAATTGCGAAGAAGTACACGAATCGAGGACTGCAATTCCTGGATCTGATCCAGGAAGGAAATATCGGTTTGATGAAAGCGGTTGACAAATTTGAATGGCGCCGCGGCTACAAGTTTTCAACCTATGCAACCTGGTGGATTCGACAAGCTATCACTCGTGCCATCGCTGACCAGGCGCGCACGATTCGAATCCCAGTTCATATGATCGAGACGATCAACAAACTGATTCGGACTTCGAGGGCCCTGGTTCAGGAGCTCGGCCGCGAACCAACGAGTGAAGAGATCGCGCGGAAGATGGACATCCCGGTTTCGAAAGTGCGAAAGGTTCTCAAGATTGCCCAGGAACCAATTTCGCTCGAGACCCCGATTGGCGAAGAAGAAGATTCGCATCTCGGCGATTTCATCGAAGACAAGTCAATCCTCAATCCAGCAGACGCCGTGGTCGCTTCGAATTTGCGCGAGATTACAGATGAGGTTCTGGCAACATTGACGCCTCGCGAAGAGAAGGTAATCAAGATGCGCTTTGGATTGGGGACAACCGGTTCAGAGCACACGTTGGAAGAAGTCGGACAACATTTTGCCGTGACTCGCGAGCGTATTCGACAGATTGAAGCAAAGGCACTTCGTAAGCTTCGCCATCCATCGCGTTCGAGAAAACTAAAAGCCTTTCTCGACGGCGCAGCCCACTAAGGTTATTTCAGATTCAAGATTTCAGATTTAAGATTGCTCGGTAGTTTGTAGCAAGAATAGGTCCGATAAGTCGTATAGGTCCTATGCTCGTGACCTCAATCTTAAATCTGAAATCTAAATCTGAAATCTGGCTCAGGCTCACTTCGGAACAAAGAACGCGGCGCTCTTCACGGTCTCATCAAACTCATAGTCATAGGTATAGCCTGGAAATTCTATCGGCTTAGTAAATTGGACGCGTACCTGCACGCGATTGTCCAGAGTTGCTGGCGTGATGATCGCATTGTCCGGCACTTCGTATTCGTCCAGAATCTTTGTCAATTGCTCGCCAACCCACGCCGGCGGCTTTCCCTGTGCCGAAGCAATGTCCACAAATTGCTGCATCGAATCCTTGAACAAGTACGCGTGATAGCGAACGGGAATATACAGATAGGCGGCGTAGCCTATGCAAATGAGAATCGCCATTACGATAACGAACTTCAGGCGAGAACCGCCACGTTCGTTGGATCGATCTTTGATCATCAGCAGAGTCGCCTTTCTATCGCTTACTCAGGCCGGTCCTGAGCGAGAGACGTAATAGCTTTGCACTGATCAGACTCCCTGGAACTATTTTGGGCTGACCAATGTCTTCCAGCATTACCCAGTTAATCTGTCCTCCAACGCTCTTTTTATCATGTTGCAGCGAACGAATGATTTCGTTCAAATCCAGGTCCGCCGCTTTGGGCAAAGGACCGCACAGTTGAACAGCTTCGCGCAGCAACTCTAACTTCTCCTGACCCAGGAGTCCCAGGTTCTTGGAGATCTCTCCAGCAACTAACATCCCATAGCCCACCGCTTCACCGTGGCGAAAGACTCGATAGTTTGTAACTGCCTCCAGCGCGTGCGCTGTTGTGTGCCCAAAATTCAAAATCCGCCTCGACTTCGCATCTGCGCGCCCGGAAGCCTCACGCTCATCGTTCGCAACAATTGCCGCTTTGAAACCGCAGTGAGCAGCGATCAACTCTTCAAACCCAGCGCTTTGAAGAATCCTCTTATCGGTTTTCATCTCGCGCAGAAGTGAGGTTGTTGAGTCAAACAATTTCTGTGAAGCAATCAGTGACTGCTTCACCATTTCACAGAACCCGGCGACCAGTTCTCTCTTCGGCAAGGTCGACAGTGTCTCGGTATCAATTACAACCAACGGCGGTTGATGAAATGCACCAACCATATTCTTGCCCACTGGGAGATTGATTCCTGTCTTGCCGCCCACTGACGAATCGATCTGCGCGAGAAGCGTTGTTGGAACCTGGATGATAGGTACGCCGCGGAGATAAATAGCCGCAGTAAAGCCTGCTAAGTCTCCAACCACGCCTCCTCCAAGGGCCAGCACCAAATCGTTGCGCTCGAAACCGTTGTTGCCCAGAAACATCACTGCCTGTTCGAGGACACGAAATGACTTGAATTTCTCGCCTTCGGGCATTAGCCATTCAAAGATCTGCAAGCCTTGACGCCTCAGGCTCGAAATTACGTCCTTGCCAAACAGATTAAAGACGCGGTTGTTTGAGATTACCAGAACGCGACGCGGTTTGAAGAAGTTTGACTTGCTAATTGCATTTCCTACCTCGCGACGCAGTCCACGGCCGATAGAGATGATGCTCGTTCGTTTATTTCCATCAAGCGAGATTTGGAGCCGATGCATTGGAAAAGTGAATTCGTTGGCGAGTCCGCACGTAAAAAAGCAAACGTGTGAATTCTAGCACGAAGTCGCGATTCCAATTTTCGATGTTAGTTTGAAACGAATTGGTTCGTAGAAAAGCGAATGGGCGCGACATACGTGGGAGTGCGTCGCGCCCATCCATATTCGTGGTTACTGTCCTCACCCCAGCAACCACTTGAGACGGAGGATCCACCAACCGTCTCTCTTGCCCCACAATATACATCGCAACGCCCGT